>CAWDBH010000010.1:0-186046 GCA_963800555.1 uncultured Microcaldota archaeon
GAATCGCCGTCACTAAACTTTATTGCTGCCGCTGCTGCTGCAAAGTGAGGCGCCAAAAGGGCGATGTCAAATGGCGGGATCCTAATTTCATTTTTTACTTGACGGAAGGAAGGAAGGAGGACGAAGACTATGGTGACTTTGGCGGTGGCAAGGTTGGTATCTTCGTCAAATGTCGAGGAGGAGATGGAGGAGGACTTGATGGGGGAACACGGAGGAGAGGAGGTGCTGATTAAAGTGGGGTTTTAGAGAAAATATTCCAACCATTTCAAAGCTCGCACAAGAGGAATGTGAAAGCAAAGCCCTCTGTCAACATAATCGATTTTCCTTGCCCACTAATTGACAGCTTTTTTACCAGTATGGGAATTGCAGCCAAACTGCACGTGTGTGTGTGTGTAACTGCATCCGTGGAAATGCAGATGCAGCAATCCCTTCCCTTTACTTGCCAACGAGAAAATCAAACACTAATTAACTGCATAAAAAACCCGAGGACTGCGCGATGCATTAAATGCAAGAGCTCACAATGTCAGATGCTGCTGCTTCAGCCATTTTCCCATTTTGCTCCTCCTCCATTCAAAACACCGCATGTGTAGGAGATCGAAAAAGATTAAACATCTTGTCTCGATACCTGCTGTGATGCGATGGGACACCCGGAAAAAGCTGGTTTTGCCTGCCGGGCATCTGGCATCGTGAAGGGCAATTCATCATGGGCAAAGCTGCCAAACGACGGATGTGTCCGGCAATCGGACGGGAAATCACATCGGCGGATTGCGGTGACAGCCGGGGCAGCCGCCATTCGTGCCCGGACGACTGTGAACATAATCCGTTGTCCCCGGCCAACTATGGCCAGCTCCTGGAGATCGAAGACGAACTGGACCGGAAGACCCTCGCACGAATGTTCGAGGAAAGCCCGGACCGCCCGGCGCTGGAGCGGGCGTTCCGCGATGCAGTGAGGTCTCAATGGGCCCACGCCGCACATGCGTTCACGGCCTGGCAACTTTTCTTCCAAACCGGAGCGGAGGGCCGGACCTTCGCCCAGCGTTGGGAACAAGCCGGCTTCCCGGGTCTGAAGAACGACGAGCGGGTTCTATTGCGCGCCAAGATGCAGACGCGCGTCGCACTCCTGGAGATCCGTCGCGTGATTGACGAGCAACATCTTGAAGCCGTCAACTTGTTTGCTCCCGGCAGCGCACCACTGCGCCAGCAATACATTGCCCTGCCGCCCTGTGCCTTTCGTTCAGTGTTGTAAGTGGACAACAGATACGAACCCACGAAGCAGTTCGCGTTCTATTCCCGGGCCCTCAACGCCCCTTTTCGACGCTTCGGTAAAGAAGTCGGATTTCGAATCCCGCGCGAAGCTTTCCGAGGCCATATTCCGGCTCGAGAACGTCCTCGCGATATCCAGGATTCGCTTTTCGCCCGCGGCGCGGGCGAGATACAGAGGAAGGCGGTCTCCGATGCCCAGAAGCTCATAATCAATTACACGAATATGCTCGGAGGAGCGAAATCCGCGATTCCTGCTACAGATGCGGTCGTATTAGAGAGATCCCTGGAAGCGGAGACGGCGCAGCTCAACAAGACCGTCGAGCGCAGCAGGAAGATCAGCCAAGTCGTGGAGTTCGGTGTGAGCTTCGTGCATCCTGCGGCACTGGTGGCGGTCACGATAAAGAATCTTTCCAAGGAGTATCGCATGTCCGGGGATATGCAGTGGTCGACCGGCCTCATGCTGGTCGCATCCGCGCTCGCGCTAAGGCATGCGAGCATGCTCAAAGGCGCGCTCGAAGGGATAGAAGCTACCGTTGCAGGGAAGGCGCTGCGCGGCGCTGAGATCGGGATCGGGATCACGCTGAGCGGTGTTGGAGCGAAAAGCATCTACGACCAGCTCGCGTCGGGCAAGAGCCTCAAAGACGTCTCGTTCGAGGCAGCCATGCTTTTCGTGCCGCTCGCGTACGCGACCGTGCGCCCGGTCGCGGCCAACAAGGTCCGCGCGTTCGCGGGCAGGAGATTCGAGGCGCTGATGGAACGGGACTGGAGCGAGCAGGCGGCAGCGAGTTCGAGCATGGAAAGGCTCAGGCTGGAGTTCTCACAAGATGGCAAGCTCGTGGAAGCGCATCCGGAATCTGCTTCAGTCACGATTCCTGATACAATAGCTCGCAGTGCGCAACCGAGCAACCTCTCCGGAAGGAACTCCTCTCCGACCGAGGTGTCCGCGAGCCAGGCGAAGACCGATGCATCCGCTTCAAAATCAGCGAACCAAGCCAAGACAGCGGCGCTCGAAAGCCCGACCAAGACCAACAGCAACTGGGCATCGGAGGGGGTCAAAGAAACGGTTCTGGAGACCACCGCAGTGGACGAATCAATCTCGCGTTCCGTTCTTCCGGCACAGCCAACCGAGCCGGTCAACTCCGAGCAGTTGAACCATGGCAAGGTGCTGCTAAGCGCCATCAATAATGATCAGCCCCGGTTCTTCTCGGATTTCTCCAAGCTGGATGCTGACAGGCAGGCGGGTGTGCTGGCCGCTCTGCGCACCGTGTCCCCTGATAGCGCCACGCAGCTGAGCGAGTTCGCCGCATTGAGGAATCTCGCGAAAGAATACGGCATGCTCCCCGAGAAGCTCGAGAGCGTCTATTCCGCTGAAACGAGCCTATTATCTGCCAGGGCGTCGCTGCTCTGCTATATAGAATCCACCGGTAGAATCGATTTCGGATTGAATGTGAGGCGATCTCCGATAGGCTCGATTTCGAGGGCGGAGAATCTCGTCGGAGCGAATCCTTCGTTGATTTCCCTGCTTCTATCCGAAGATATAATCGGCAACCTGCGCAGTAGCTATCCTGGGCAGGTGCAGGAGGGAGCCATGATCACGGGCCTGAAATACCATGGCGGGCTGCGGGGGACATTCGAGGTGACGCTCCGGATGCCCGACGACAGCATGCTCTCATTCTATGCAAAACGCGGCGATTCGCGTTCAGCTCGGCTCGGAGCAAACTCTTCCATGGAGGCGGGGCATCCGGCCCCCCAGGTGAGCGCCGTGAGGGTTTTGAAGGATCATACGACCGGAAAGCCTGGCCTCTACTGGTTCATGCCTTCGATACAGAATTTCACCGGGACGCTCAAAATCGCCGGAAGGGAAATCGCGGTGCAGGAGACCGTCGAAGCGTTCAATATGAAGCAAGTCGTCACTGCCACCGGGAGCTCATCCAACAACCTGCTGGTATCCCACCCGGACATCTACTACCGCGAACTCGGAAGGGCTCAGGCGGGATGGATGCAATCAGGCATCTATGACGCTCATGAGCTGAACACATACGCAATGTTCGTCCATGTTTCCAAAGAAGATGGGGCGTTCCTCAATAGGAACGGCTATCATGTGGAGCCTGACGGTGGCAGGTCGAAGCTATTCATATTCGGAAGGATAGACACTGACTGGTCCGGAAGCTATGGCGCCATACGCGATGGGACCGGATCATTCACTTTCTTGCATATGTTCCCGCGTCTGGCCAGGCATGACATCGCGAGGATCTTCACGAGGAACGTAACGCAAAGATCCACAAGCCCGGGTGAACTGACTCCGGAAACGCTCAGCCTGGAAGCGCACAAGGATCTCGAAGGGGCAAGACATCATTTCATCGAGGGCGTGAGCGAATGGTACCGCACGAACGGATCGGACCCGTCTTATGTGGCCGGGATGAAGAAGCTATTCACTGATAACCGGGGCAACGCCATAGGATTCGATAAGAATCTCAGCGACCAGGAACTGGCCGATCTCAGGCAGAACGGGCAGATCCTCGATCCAAGGATGCCGTTCAACGGATCGGCTGCCCGCCCGATAGATTTCGAGGATGGGAGGAGCAGATTCGTGCCAGAGAACGCCATAAGCGCATTTGATTCCCTCCGGGGTTTCTTCGGGGATAAGGCGAACCTGAACGAAATGTGGAATACGATACTGAACATCGCGAAAGAAGGTATCGCCCGCCTTGCCAAAGATGAACTAAATCCATCTTCCGTGGCGACGAAGAAGGCAGAGCAGTCTCCTGCTGCCAAAGCAGCAAAACCGTGAGAGATCCGAAACCCGGGCGCTGAGCTATAAATGCCTATCAAAAAACAGCGATATCAGAGCTGGCGCGTCTCGTAAAATCCGTCGTTGTATACTACTACCATCCCATTCTCCTTGGCGTGCATCCCCTCAGCCCGAGTCGCTGCGGCCTTTATAGCGTTGGAGAACTTGGTCCATCTGCTTTCACCGGGCTCATGCTCCGAGAACGCTCTTTCTCTGACGACTATACTCCTCGACATGTCGACTAACGTGATATATGTGGAGCCGCTTCCGCTCAACCCTATCCCATACGCCGGAAGCTTGGGGAATTGGAGATCCGGGTTCCATGACTCGACCAGATAATCCTCCACACCGGTTACGTCGAAATGCCTATCCGGAGATAGCGATATGCCTGAAGTCTGTTCCATTATGTAGAGCGTGGGTGGCATTCTGAGCAGTCTCGCCGTGAGGTCATTCCAGTCGCTCGTCACTCCGCTTATCTTCCGGACCGCTTCTTCCCTTGAAATCTGCCTTATGCTGCGGAGCGCCTCATCGCATTTGCGTACGGTCTCTGGATCCGGTCCAGAAGGCAAGCCATCAACTTTCGGTTTGCCGTTCAAGCCTAACGCGTTCCTTGCGCCCGCCAGTATCTTCGCATGGATCGGTTGCTTTGGCGCAGGGATACGGAACATGTCACGTGCTTGACCACTCATAACAACCATATTATCACAAACTGTTTTTAAAGCGGTTGGATTTTCCAGGAACGCGTCACGAACATTCCCAAAACGACTCCGGATAGCAGGAACCCAGGTCCGCAGCAGTCCGTACCCAAAGACATCCCCTGGACGGTACGCTGCTCCTGCGCAAGGCAAGCATCTCTGCAGGAAGTGTAATTCAGGCTCGCCACGTTGCAGCTGCCGCCCCAGGAACCCCCGGCGCCCGTGCAGCAGGATCTCTCGCACGAAACGAGCTGCTGATCGGCTTGCTCGAATTGCGCGGAAGAGAGGGCGATGATCAGGAGCATGGCTGCGAGCAATCTCAAGCGTTTCACCTAATGATATATAAACTTAGCAAACTTTATAGTGGCGATTATAAAGGGTGAATCTTTTGAGAAATCTGCTGATATTATCCATCGCGATCCTGCTCGTGGCCGGTTGCGTATCATCCCCGTCAGGTCAGCCATCCGCATCCAATGCGTCGAATTGCACTAATGTCAGCACCCAGGTCCCTTATCAGGAATCCAATTGCACGAACCTCTCGGTTACGACCCAGGTGTGCGGTACGCGAGCGCTCCAGTACCACATGGTCAATGTCACCCGGATCGATCTGTGCGTAAGCGATGGTTCATGCACGGGCCTGCCGCTCTCTCAATGCACTGCTTGCTCGCGTGCCATGACCCGCTGCGGGTTGATAATAACCAACGATGATGCGAACGAATCCGGCACATGGGTCGTCGGAGCGAATTTCACGGTGAGCGGCGGCGGATTCATCAACAATCCTGTCTCCAAGTCGCTCGCACCGAACCAGTCGTCCGAATTCGATTTCCAGCAGATGTACACCCTCGGCCCGTCGCCAAACTCGGCGACATGCGACGTGTTCCTGGTCAGCGCGCCTATAGTCGATGACTGCCATGGCGAGACCCGCATGCAGACCGAATGCACCAACGTGACGGTGTACAATGAAACGGAAACGCAGATATGCGGCTGAATATATCTTTTTCCTTTCATATCCTAGTCTTATGCAACAGGTACTCAGCGCATCATGCTCAGAGATCTCGCTAAAAGGGAGGAACCGGCCGCATTTCGAAGCCCTTCTCATGAGGAACATGCGCCATGCGCTCGCACCGTTCGGGAAGTTCGACCTGAAGGAACGCGGCGGCAGGATCCTCGCCATAGACAAGGGAGGCTCCGATCTGGAGGGAGCCAAAACCGCGCTTTCGCGGGTATTCGGGGTGGACAACGTCCTCATCGCATCCATGGTAGGGCCCCAGATGGAGCAGATAGAAACCGCGGTCGTACCCCTGTTCGCTTCCCTCTCCGGCCGGTCGATCCGCGTGGAGACGAAGCGCTCGGACAAGAGGTTCCCTATAACGTCCCAGGAGGTCAGCAGGCTGATAGGGGCCAAGTTCGTGGAAGCAGGCTGCACCGTGGACCTCACGCATCCGGAAAGCACGATATTCATCGATATACTGGGAGATGCAGCTCTTGTATCCACCGGCAAGGTCAAGGGTCCCGGAGGCATGCCGGTCGGCTCCAGCGGAAAGGTCCTATCCCTCCTCTCAGGCGGGATAGACTCGCCCGTATCCTCATGGCTCATGATGAAGCGAGGCTGCACGGTGGATCTTCTCCATGTGCATTCTTCACCTAAGAATGAAGACGTCCATGCGTCCAAGATGATGCGCCTCGCCGAGAGGATAAGCGCGTACTCTCCAAAGAAGTTGTCGCTCACGATCGCCCCTTACACTGAATTCTACACGAGGGCCATGGCGATGGATCATAGGTACGAAGTGGTCGTCTTCCGCAGGTTCCTCCTCAGATTGTCATCCGCGTTGGCGAAGAAGAACGGCGCATTGGGGATAGTCATGGGAGATAGCATCGCGCAGGTGGCATCGCAGACGGTGGAGAACATCTTCGCGACTGACGAGGCCGCGGGAATGCCGGTGTTCCGCCCCCTGGTCACGTACAACAAGCAGGAGACGATAGACATCGCGAGGCGAATCGGCACATACGATTTGTCTGTGGAACCATACAAGGACTGCTGCTCCCTGGTCGCGAGCAGGAGCCCGTCAACAAGCGTGCCTCTGGATACCGCGCGCGAACTGGAGCGCGAGATCGGCATAGAGGATATCGTGGAAAAAACGCTGGAGCAGGCGGAGACTATAGACCTGTGAATCTATTCAATTTGTTGTCGAAAGAGTACATGCATATAATCCCTACCATCCAACTCTCTTTTTGGTATCTGACATGAAACTGAAGCAGGCCGCTAAGAACTTTGCTGCGATAGCAGCGGCATCGTTGTTAGTTGGACCGAGCGGTGTCAGCAATATTCGAGGACGGGCTGGCCTGGAGGAATTCGCCCGGTTGAAAGACAACATCTATTTCGCAACCTCGTCCGATCGAATGGATATGGATTGCATGGCGAGCTCACGAGCGGAAAAAAGGCTTGAACAGGTCATCTGCAAGGCAGGTGCAGAGAAATTCAATAAAGGAGTCAAGAGTTTGGTCGGCTGCCAAAAAATACGCGGTTGTATCGATATCATGTCCTCGCAAGTCGACTCAGACCTGTTTGTTCATCTGGATTCCTCAGCCAATGAATCCGGAGAGGCGGGGAAGTTCTCATATTGGGCTACACTGGATCTCTATAGTTCGATAATGGAATGCGGAACCTGGAAATCTAAGGCCGACCTATGGATGACCGCTGCATTAATGATCGCTCCGGTGCGGCAGAGCAACCTCGGTGCCATGGCCGCAGTCGCGGGTCGAAGCGCTGAGAGGTCGTTTGACGCGATTTTCGATGAATGCGAGATAAAGAAATGACACCGCCTGGTCGCGAATCTGAAGGAGCAAAAACTGGTTCAGCGCCGCGGTTTCTGCATCTCATCCATGACGACTCCCAGCAATGCGTAATAATCGTAGAGCTCGAGGAGACTGGCGTCATTCCATTCCCGGCTTTCGGCAGCAGCCATGAACTTTTCGAAAGAAGGCGCGAGCTGCCTGAGGATATCCATGCCGAATATCGCCTTCAAGTGGTCCGCGTATTCGCAGAGAGCGAGCTTGAAGCTTTCGTTCGCGACCTGGAAAGTCTCCCCGTCTCCGCACTGGTCCAGAGCGTCTCCGAGCCGGTAATGAAAATAAATGATCGCTGCAGCGCACGTGACCTGTTGATCCGATACGGGCGGCTCGTGGGGATCCAATTTGGATATCGCGGCCTTCCTGATCTTGCCGGAGAATTCCCCCTCCATGGATGCCTGCTCTTCGACCAAGATACGTTGCCTGAGCAGTATGTCCATCCTGGGGGGCAGCCTATGGACGAATCTCATCGTCTGATTCAACGCTATTACCCTTGCACCCTTTCCAGTCTTATCGCCACGCCTCTGGCATCCCTCAACTTCTCCTTAGTTGTCATGGCGATGCCTATGCCGACGAACTTCTCCTTGCAGTATATGGCCACTTTTCCGTTCTCTGAAACGCTCTCATCCATGCTCTCCACTCCGGGAGTCATTATCTGCGCCCCGCTCAGCACCGATGCGAGCGCGCTCTCCTTTATCCATGCCTTCGGGAGGTCGATGAACATCTCCGGTGGTTTGAGCATAGAAGAAAGCAGGTCGTTCTTGCCGCGCGCATTGAACCAGACCGCGTCCGTCAGCTCCTGCATAGTGTGCGCTCCGTCCTCCTTGATCCTGCCGACCGCGGTCCTCCGGAGCTCCTCCATCCGCGCCCCGCCGCACGTCTTCCCCATGTCTTCGCAGAGCGTCCTGATATACGTCCCCGCGTCCACTTTCGTCTCGAAGAGCGCGAGGCGTGGGTTCTCTTCGCTGATCCCGAGGAGCTTGAGGTAATGGACCGTCCTTTTCCTCGGGACTTTCCGGACAGCGCTGATTTTCGGCGGAGTCTGGGTGAGCTCTCCGGTGAATCTCTTGAAAAGCGATTCGATCTCTTCCCGCCCTAGGATATTCTTGAATTTTATTATGCCTACGTATGTCTTGTCTTTCGCGGCTATGTAGCGGAGGAGCTTGGTGGCCCTTCCGATCGCCACCGGAAGCACCCCTGACACTTCCGGATCCAGGGTCCCGGCATGGCCCGCCCTTCTCGAGCCGGTGATTTTTTTCACCAAAGTCGTGACTTCATGGCTGGTCAGGCCTGGGGGTTTGTCGATTATGATGACAGCGCTATCGATGAGCTGGTCTGAAACCATGTAAACCCCATTATAGCATTCGGATTATATAGGTTATTAAGTGGTAAAACATGCATTTTTAATTATATTGCCTTAAATATGCATCTATGAACCTGAAGGGCAAGCGCGCCAGACCAGATAATACTACAGCTGAAGATCACCCGGCTGCAGCATTCGGTGCAATCGCAAAAGAAGGCGGACAGGATGAAAGCCCGATAGCGTCTAGGTTGAGCCCCCGGTGGCTGTTATGCCTCGGTTGCGTATCCGTGCCCAAGACCCGCGCAGATGTCGTACGGCAATTGGAAGAAAGAGGCTGCATCAGCGCGATGGGGAACTCGGGCGTTTATCGGGATATCAGATTACTCAAGCAAGCCGGCTTGATTCAGGCGGCTGGCAAGAAAAAATACGAGCTAACCGAAGCCGGCAGACATGCATGCCCGGATGGAAGCTTGTTTGAGAGGATTTCCGAAGCGATCAGGGTGCTGGAGGGAGCCAAACCTTCACCAAGAGGGCAGTTGATCCTCGGAGCCATCATGCAGGGGCCTAAGACCCGCGTGGATATCGTAAATCATCTGGTAGGCGAGAGATTCATCAGCCCCATGGCGCAATCAAATATCTACAGGCAGATCAAGGCATTTGAAGCGGCAGGCATTGTCCGACAATCGTCTGAGGGGATGTATGAACTGACCGAAGCCGGCAGAACGTCATGCCCCAGCGAGAGCATGTATTCGCGGATCGGTGAAGCGTCCAGGACGCTGCTTGAACTTAATGCTTCATCTCCAGATGGCATAGAAACACCCGTGGAAGAAGAAGTGCTGGCTCAAAAAGCTGCCGGGTCGCTGGCGAGACTGGACGGAGTGATTAGCGAAGACATACTAGCTCCCATTAGGGCGCTGATCAATCACGCGAAAAAACGCGAGCGGAGCTAATTTCCCGTTCTCCCTTTCTTGAGGTTTATTATGGCGAGCACGAGGACGAGCAATTCTTCTGGTTTGTAGATGCCGCTGCTGAGGCATGCATCGAAATTCGATTCGTCATCTATCTCGATGGAATAGACTTTCATATACCTCTTGCGATTCTGTTCATCCCGCTCTTTCACGTGCTTCAGGGCTTCCTTTATGGTCATGCCGTCCCGTTTGGCTGTCCTCTGCGCCCGGGTCTCGAGAGGGCAGATGACTTTGAGGCGTACATCCGCATCGACGATCCACGGGCCGAGCCAGGTGGTCACAACGCAATCGCCTGTGGCCTGCTCCTTGAGGATGGCATCGAATTTTTTATCTATGTTAGGGTCCTTGCGCGCCTTCTCCTGGAATTCCATCAAACTCACGCCTTCCTTGGCGGCGAGATCCTTGAAGGTCGGACAGACCAGTTTGTACCCGAGCTTTTTCGCGAGAAGCTCCCCGAGGGTGTTCTTTCCGCTTCCGGTCAGTCCGCAGATAGCGATTTTCATTGCTTCCCCTTTTTGGTATTTTTATCCTCTTCGGATTTCTTCCTTTTCTGATACTGGCTTATCAAGATCGAAAGGGTGATATTCGTGACCAATGCGACTAGTATGAACCACGTATATGCCTGGTATATCCTGTTGACATTGACGAGCGGTATGGTCACTGGCAGGTCCACCCTGAAATAAGTCCCGTTCGACAAAACCGCTTGGACCTGGTCCACTTGCAATGGAGCCGGCGGGGTGATCGGTATGAAAAGGAAAGTGAACCCTTGGGTCATGTTGGCTGGCGTCGCGTATATCGCAACGGTATCATTAGGCATATAATCCGTCTTGTCTGTCGAGACTGCTATGCCATCCCCGACGCCTTGCTCCACATACGTGTCCGCATTCGTCGAGTTCGGGTTGTAGAGGAAATAGGATTCATTGTGGCCTAGCGCAGCACCGCTGTCATACATGGTCGTGAGGACGGTCCATTTGCCATAATTCGTGTTGGAGGGGTCCAGTTGGTAACATGCGGAATAGATGCCGTCACCAGCGACCCTGTCGCATCCTTTGCCGTTGTCTGTCAGATTGAGCCGGATATCGTCCTTCACGGTCGGGTCGAGCTGGCTGACTGCCGCGGTCAGGAGCAGGAAGACCGCTAGGATGATGAACATAGGCCTGAACTGGCCCATCATCATCTTGTTCATGCGCGGGAGGAACTCCATCTGCTTCTGGAGGAGCTCGTCCACCTTCTTCTTGTCCTTCGCCTTCTGCGCCTTGTCCATCTCTACTGTGAGTTCCCGTGACTCCTTCTGTATGGCTTCCATCTCCTTCTTGTCGATGAGCTTATTCTGGACGTATCTGGAGATGCCTGCATAGACGAGAGCCAACACAGTAACTAGGGCGTAGAAAATCTCGAAAGCCATCGTTACTGAGTTAGTTTGGGAAGCGTTATATATCTTTGTTGGCTTCTCTATCATACAATGAGCGAGATGGACGCTACGACCAAGCTGGAGATATACAAGCTGGTCCTGGCCAGATACAAGGACCTGATAAACGAGAAGGAGTCCCGTTCGATTTCCTAGATCCGCCAGCGTGTCTCTCCATACAACGATTTCGTGCGCAAGATGCGAGACTCCATGCTGGCCGACATGGTCCCGTACGTTCCCAAGACGCAATTCTTCATCGCCGCACAGAAGGCGATGGCGTACATCAGTTCCATCCGCACCTGCGAGTTCTCCTTCACCTTCTGGATGGACTTCAAGGAGATCGATTCCCTGAAATTCGGGACAGCTATGGACAAGTCCATCCTGCTCGCGGCATTATTGCGCTCTTTCGAATCAGAGGACGCGAAGGTTTTGGTGAGCGGGAAGGGCAAGACGTTCGTGAAATTCTCCCATGGCGGCACGCAGTACCTTTTCGTCACCGAGAGCGGCTCTGTGCTCGTGGGGGAGGATGCGATGAAGACGTTCTCTGACGATCCGGTCGCATACGCGTTCAACGACCTGGTGTACGAGAATTACGATGAATCATAAGCCCCGCATTCAGGTCTTGTAGAGATTATCAACAGATACCCCGGTCGCTTCTTGCATATCTTGAAGCATCGCATCAAAATTTTCAAAGTGGTTAATTTCCGGGATAATTAATGCGCCTTTTTCATATTCAAGCTTTAAATTGAGGTACTTCATCGGCCCGCCTTTACCCCACCGCCTTGTCGTTAACACCAAACTCATCCTGGTTATGCCTGCTATTGGGTTGGAATCACCATACAGGTGATGAAGAATAATGCCATGATCCGTAATATCGATACCGGCGATATCGTCTATAAAAAACCGTTTAATAGCCGCTATCCAAATGCAGATCGATAATAAAGTAAAAAGGAAGTCAAATGCGTTTATGGACGCAGACCATAAAGTATAAAGGAGATATACATTGCCTATGAATAAAAGGCATAATAGGATTAAACTAATACGGGTGCCGCGTCTTTGATACGTCTTCATATGGTATCTCAAAAACAGTATGGCATGTGGATTATTTAAATTCTTTTATAACAACTCAAATTTTTAAAGTCAAAGTGATAGAACTTCCCATGGCTCTGGCTGAAAAGAATCTGGTGAAAACGACCGAAGTGCAGGAACTGATGAAATTCTCGAAAAACCCGGATGAGCTGACCCGGGTTTCTGCCATCGCCCGGCTCGCCAAGTACGGGAGCAGCGAGGTTATCCCCACCATAATAGGCGCCCTCAAAGACCCCAGCGTCAATGTGAGGATCTCCGCCCTGAACAGCCTGAAAGATACCCGCGATGTCCGGGCGGTGCCCGCTTTGATGGATGCATTAAAGGAAAAGAGCGCGGCCATCTCAGATGCGATTTCGGATTCCTCCAAATTTTTTTCCCTGAGGTGCATGGCTGCGGATGCTTTGGGCGCGATCGGGGACAATAAGGCCGTGCCAGCTTTGATCGAAATGGCCGAGCACGACGTTTTGATCCAGCAGTTCTATGCGGCGAAGGCCTTAGGGCAGATCGGAGATCCGGCTGGCATACCTGTAATAAAAAAAGTGGCGGACCGCTTGAAAGAGTTCCCTGTCCTAGCGAACCAGTTGCATAAACTCCTCCCGGATTCGGCTAAGGCCATTCCACGGAAAGTCGAATGACCGCCCTGTCATCCACCTTTATAAATATTTCTTCTCATACTCAACGTAGTCAAATTATATCTGCGCGGTTTCAATCTCTCGACAACGAGGGAAAAACGCTCTGTGTTGACGACACAGGGTCCCGATTTCAGTAGGGGTTCGTCCCTGAAAACTTTCGGGCTACGCGGCAAAAGGTGTTTAGATTGACAGACATACGCAAACCCCGAAGGGGGTCAATGGCACACAGACCCAGGAAACGCTCAGGCTCGCAGAACGCCCTCGTTTACTGGCAAGAGGCAACGGACAAGCGCGTCTTAGGATTCGCAGGCTACAAGGTCGGGATGACCCACGTCGCATACGTCGACAACAGCGAATCCCCGACCAAAGGCCAGGAAGTCGTGAGCGCGGCCACGATAATCGAGGTCCCGCCCATGACGGTCTACGGCATGCGCTGCTATTCTTCCGGCAATTCGCTCGGAGACACCCTCTCATCCGATGAGAAGGTGCTCAAGGCAGCGGGTTTCGCGAAGAAAACCGAGCCGGGCAAATTCGACGAGTCGAAAGTCGACAACGTCCGCCTCCTCGTGTTCGCATCCCCTGACAAGACCAGCGGCATGAGCAAGAAGCACATCGAGAGGATGGAGCTCGGATGCGGCGGCAAGGATGTCAAGGAGAAACTCGAATACTGCAAGAGCATACTCGGAAAAGAGCTGCGCATCTCCGAGGTCTTCAAGAACGGCGAATTCGTCGATGTGGTCTCAATCTCCAAAGGGAAAGGCTGGCAGGGCGCTGTCAAGCGTTTCGGTGTGGCCATCCAGAGAAGGAAAGCCACGGGGAAGAGAAGGCATGTCGGTACCTTGGGGCAATGGCACCCGGCGTATGTACTCTACACGGTACCTATGGCTGGCCAGACTGGATACCACAAGAGGACCGAGATGAACAAGATGATACTCAAAATAGGGAACAAGCCGGAGGAAGTCAATCCCACCAGCGGATTCCCGAGCTACGGATTCGTGAAGAACGATTTCGTTGTAGTGAAAGGCTCTGTAGCGGGTCCAGTTAGGAGGCTCGTGAAGCTCAGGCTCGCAGTGCGCGCGCCCGGAGGGGCGGTCAAGGAACCGCAGGCAAGCTACATATCCCTAGCCCCCAGGTGATCACACATGAAAGCCACTGTATACTCTATAGACGGGAAAGCGCTGAGGCAGATCGAACTGCCGCACGTCTTCGAATCGCCGCACCGCGACGACTTGGTTAAGCGCGCGGTGCTCAGCGAGGAGAGCAAGCTATATCAGCCGAAAGGCAACTACCGCTTCGCGGGGCTGGAGACCAGCGCCCGCTACCGCGGCAGGAAGGAAGACTTCGGAACAGTGAAGAACAAGGGCATCCCCCACCTTCCGCACGAAGTCCTGCCTAAAGGACAGCTCGGCAAGGTGAAGAGGGTCCCGCATGCGGTGAAAGGCCGCAGGGCGCACCCGCCGAAGCCGCAGAAGATAATCGTCGAGTTCATGAACAAGAAGGAGCATCTCCGCGCTCTCGCGAGCGCGCTCTCGTTCTCCGCAGACCGGGCAGCGGTGTGCGCGAGGTCGCACTCCGACATCGGAGTGTCGCTCCCGATAGTCATGGACAACGCGTTCGAGAAGCTCGCGAAGACCAAGGACGTCGAGAAGGTGTTCGAGGCGTTGAACCTCGGGAAACTGCTCGACAAGTCCGCGAAGACCGGGGTGAAATCCGCGCTGATCGTGGTCGCCCAGGGAAGCGTCCTGAAAGCGGCGGCCAACCTCCCGGGAATCGAAGTCGTGACCGCGAAGGATCTCGAAGTGAGGCATCTCGCTCCAGGCACGCACCCGGGAAGGCTCACGCTCTTCTCGGAGAACGCGATACCAGAGCTCGCCAAGAGGTTTGTTGTATGATACTGCTCGCACCGATAAAGACGGAAAAAGCGATAGGCAAGATAGAGTACGAGAACACTCTCACTTTCCAAGTGGACCTGGAATCTTCGAAGAAGCAGATCGCCGAAGAGGTGGAGAAGCTCTTCAAGGTGAAAGTCGCCGTAGTGCGCATCCAGATCACTCCGAAAGGGAAGAAGACCGCTTACGTGAAGCTCGAAAAAGAGTTCAAGGCCGACGATGTCGCCGTGAAGCTCAAGATGCTCGCATGAAGGTAGATGCTTATGGGTAAACGATTAAAACAGCAGAAGCGTGGCCGGGGTTCCCCGAGATACAGATCCCCGGGGTTCCGCTACAAGGCAGACCTGGCGTACAGGCCGTACGATGATATCGAGAAGACTGGGGTCCTCAGCGGGAAAGTCATCTCCATAATGGATGATCCTGCCAGGACCGCTCCGCTCATACAGGTGAGGTACGAGAACAACGAGAAGGGCATCCTGCTCGCGCCGGAAGGCATCGCCGTGGGAGACACGGTCGATGTCGGCTCGCAGGGAAGGCTCAGGCTCGGAAGCTGCCTCCCGCTCTACCGCATACCGGACGGAGCATATATCTATAATATAGAGCGCAATGCCGGAGACGGCGGGACGATGGTTAAAGCCGCAGGCTCATACGCCAACATAATCGCCAAGGAAGGCAAGATCGTCTACATAAAGCTCCCGAGCAAAGCGACCGTCATACTCTCCAACGAGTGCCGCGCCCAGCTCGGCGTGGTTGCCGGAGGAGGCAGGCTCGAGAAGCCGATGCTGAAAGCAGGAAACCAGTGGTTCAAGAAGACAGCCCAGCACAGGCTATGGCCAGTGCCTAGAGGTGTCCACCAATCCGCTTACAACCACCCCCACGGAGGGAAGCAGCACCACGTCGGTAAACCGACCACGGTGGCAAGAGGCACTCCGCCAGGAGGAAAGGTCGGTCATATCGCCGCGAGGCAGACCGGACGCCGCAAAGGCAAGAGGACGATAGAATCCTCAGATTCGGAGACGGGTTGATCCTATGAAAAAAGACATGTGGAAGGGTTATGATGAGGAAACGATACACAACATCACATACGATGACTTCCTCAAGAGGATCGTCTCGAGGAACAGGAGGACGCTCCTGAGAATGAAGACCAACCCGCGCCTCAAGCGCTTCGTTGAAAAAGTCCGCGATGTCAAGAAGAAGAATCCGAAGAAGGTTATAAAGACCCATCTCAGGGATGCGGTCATCCTTCCGGAATGGCTCGGATTGACGTTCGGCATCCACAACGGCAAGGAATTCAAGAGGGTGGAGATAACGCTCAACAAGATCGGACGGAGGCTAGGAGACTTCTCCCATCCGACAGGCAGGGTGCTGCATTCAGGCCCTGGTGTCGGAGCTACGAGAGGATCCAAGTTCGTCCCGCTCAAGTGATTGACATGAAAGGATACTCCTGCGAAATACCGGAAAGATGCGCGAAAGCGCGCTTGGAGGACGTCAATGCGTCCTACAAGGACCTCTCGGAGGTCTGCGGCGTCCTTAGGAACAAGAAGGCCGACTGGGCAGTCGAATTCCTGGACAAGGCATCCAAGGGCGAAGTCCCCGTCCTTTTCCGTCGCCACAACACGAAGCTCGGCCACAGGCACGAGCTCGGCGGCAGGAAGGGAAGGTACCCGCAGAAGGCCGCAGGCTTCGTCCTGAAAGCGCTGAAGAGCGCGATGGCGAACGGAAAGATCATCGGCTTGGGAGACCCATTCGTGATCACAGCGATATCAGCCAACAAGAAGCAGATATTCCCGAGGATGGCCCCGAAAGGCAGGACCGCGAGGTCTTACCTGGTCACATCCCGCGTGGAGATCGTGCTCACAGGCGCCGAATTGCCGAAAAGCGTTACGGTGAAGAAGAAGGCCGAAGAGAAGAAGGCCGAAGCGAAGGCTGATGATAAGAAAACCGAAGCGAAAGCCGAGGAGAGCAAAGCGAGCGCAGAGCCTCCGAAAACGCACAGCGAGCACAAGCACGAGGTTGAGAAGTCTCTCGACAGCGAGAAGAAGGACGAGACCGAGGCGAAGCCGCATGTGCACGGAGAATACCAGAAAAGGTGATTCACGATGTTATACAAAGACAAACTCATCGAGGAGCCGATAAGCAAGTACAAGGTCATGAAATTCCTCGAGCAGAAGCTCGACCGCGCAGGATTGGCCAGCGTGGACATCCAGCGGACGCCGCTGGTAACGAGGATCACCCTGGAAGTCACCAACCCAGCCCGCATAATAGGCAAGAAAGGCAGGCTCATCAACGAGCTCACGGAAACGATCAAGCAGGAATTCAAGATCGAGAACCCGCAGATCTCGGTTGTGGAAGTGCGCGAGCCGTTCCTGGAGCCGCGCATGGTCGGCAAGAAGGCCGCCAAATACATCGAGATCGGCAAGAAGGTCCGTGCAGTATTGCACTACATGCTCCGCGAAGTGATACGCGCAGGCGCGCTCGGCGCCGAGATCGTCGCTTCGGGGAAGATCGGCGCAAAAGGCGCCCGTGCGAAAAGCCTCCGCGTCGTCGCAGGATACATACCGAAGGCCGGGGAGCCTGCGAGGCTCATCCGCGTCGCGCACATCAGCGCCAACACCCGCTCCGGGGTCATCGGCATTCTTGTAAGGATCGTTCCTCCGGGGACAGTGTTCCCGGACAAGCAGGTTAAAGAGGTCGTGCTACCGAAAGTCATCGAGGCGGCGGCCGATGTGGAGAGGCCGGCTCCGGCCCCTCCGAGGGTTTGAGGTGTTCATGAATGGCAGCCATAAAGAAATCAGAGCTGGAGAAATTGACTCCTGCTGAGAGGAAGAACAAGATCGTCGATCTGGAGCGGGCGATGCTCGAGCTGCGCGGCGAAGGCAGGCTCGACAAGGTCAGGCCGCTGAAGAAAGCGATCGCCAGGCTCAAGACCCCCCCTGCCAATAACATTAAGAAGAAATGATTCCAAGATATATCAAGGTGAATGCAATTGGATAAATGCCCGAAATGCGGAATGCTCTTGGATCTCTGCGTCTGCGAGATCCTCGACAAACAGGGAGCAGCGAAGATAAGGGTCTATTCGACCAAGAAAAAATTCAAGAAGCTCGTCACTGTCGTGGAGGGCATAGACAAGGCCCAGATAGAGCAGACCACGAAGGAACTGAAGCACAAGCTCGCATGCGGCGGGACATCCAAAGGCGGCGTGATAATCCTGCAAGGGGATCACAAGCGCCGCGTCTCCGAAGTCCTCAAGGCGCTCGGTTATCCTGGCGAGAGCATCGAGGTATCGGAGCGATCGTAAATATTCTTAAATGCCTTCAGGCTGGCCCATCATGGCCAAAGCCGACCTTTTCACCGAATTGGCGGATGCTATAGAGGGAATACGGAATTATTCTCAAAACCGGGTTTGCGCTTCGCACTCTGGGTGATTCTGCCAATGATGAGAAAGTGTAGTCCCTTATTGTTATTGCTATGATTTCAGAAATTAAAGGGGAACTTATGAAGAGAAGGGGCCAATGTTGCAAACCCCATATGGGACTGAATATAAATATTCACATATAATCTTCATTTTATGCGATTTAACTACTCGTTTATTTTTCCCTTCCTGATTTTATCAATTGTGATGTTCGGCTGTATATCTACTGGCTCCAATACAGAAAACAACCAAACAAACATGGGCACTAATACATCGCTGCAAGAGGTAGGTTGTTTATATAATAATCCATCTTGTGACATTTCCCATCAATGCGTAAATAATTCTTGTATCCCCAAAACTGGCTGCGATTTCAATAATCCCGCTTGCGACCAAAATCGCTCATGCGTGAACAATTCATGCATTCTAAAATCAGGGTGCCTGTACGCTAATCCCTCTTGCGATCAAAGCCATGAGTGCATAAACAACACGTGCATTTCCATGAGTCCGGTATGCGCCCCTCCATCAGATTTGACTATAACTACCGAATCGATCTCCGGTGCATCATATGACGTCTATACCCGCTCTGGATCAAAAATACGGGTGGTGTGCCAACAGCCTTGCCCTATCCCTGAAAATGTACTTGAAACCAGATACGACACCATTGAGAGACTTGCGCTATATAATCTCACTAAGATAACCGGAGGGACATTAGTCGATCAAATCACCCCCATAGACATCCACTACACGGGCGATACGGTATGCGGTCATACCGACAATGAAGGGGACTTCTTTCTCTCTAATGGGAAAGGCACAATTTGCACATACCTCTATGATCGGAGTTTGGCAAATCCCCTATGCATCCCTTTTGATATGAATTACTCATGTACATCTCCGGCCATGCTTCTTGAAACCCATGAACTTGGGCATGCGTTGTTTTCCGATACGAATGTTTCCTATTGGATCCAAGAGAATTTTGTCAAAGCCTTGTCCTTCGAGGTATCGGGTAGCGACCAATGCGTGGGTTCCGGCAATGATGTCCTAAAAAGAGACATAAATTCCTCGTGCGATGAAACCACCAATACCTATGCGCCGTTGAATTATGAGCTGTGCAAACTTTACGGAATCGATTTCGCTTCTTATATGCAAATCTTCACTGCAATGGACGCCCGGAGGGACTCGGGTCAGGGCATGGGCGATCAGGATTTCAAGAATATTCTAGACAATATCGCTGGCCAAAATACATTCCAAGCCTTTATCGATGCAAACCAGACTTTGGGAAATAAATATGGTCCGGCCTCAATCGTGAAATGAAAGGTTCGAATGGTGTGCGGCGTATATCTTATCAGAAACTCGGGCGCTCGAAAGAAGCACTGGTCTAAACCAAGCTTATTTTTTAATTCCTGACACGCCATATATGGTTTCATGATAACCAGACAGAATCTCCTTTTTTCCACATTCATCGGCCTTGAGGTCGAGATCGTGAACAGCAGCCAGCGCGCGCTCGTAGGATTGAAAGGGACCATCACGGACGAGACGAAAAATCTAATTGTGATAGAGGCGAACGGGAAGGAAGCGAAGATCCCGAAAGTCTCTTCCACATTTCGTTTCACTACTGAGAACGGAGAGAAGGTCGATGTTCCGGGGAAAGAGATCGCGTTCCGACCGCACGAGCGGCCGAAGAAAGTGTGAAAGATAACATTTAAATACAAATACTGTACAAATAGTGTACAGTGAGTGTATGAATATCAACCTAAAGCTCTCCGGCGTTGTGGAAGACGTGATTGATGAGATGATTAGCAAGGGCTACGCTAAAAGCAAGACCGAAGCCATCCGTCTCGCGGTCCTCGACTACAAGCATCATCACCTGAAGGATCGCGAGATGAGCGAAGAAGACCTGAGGGATCTGAACGAGGCGGTCAAGGAATACAAGGCAGGAAAAACAACGCCTCTACGGGATGTCTGATGTATAACATCCAGGTAGCGCGAAAACCCCTGAAATTCCTGAAAAACCTTCCGGACAATTATAAAGATGCGATCAAATCCCGGCTCATGCAACTTGAAAAAGAACCAGTGCCATACGGTTCCATACATCTCAGCGGCACATTGAATTGCTACCGTTTTCGTGTCGGGCCATTTCGGATCCAATATCAGGTCATTGAGCAGGATAAAATGATACTCATCTTCAAGATATCGAGAAGGGATGAGACCACTTACAAAGCGTGAGCAATTCTGCACACCGTTACAAAATATCTCTGAAATCGCGTTCCGCCCGCACGAGCGGCCGAAGAAAGTGTGAGATTCTGCCCCCAAATATCACTATTTATAATGCATTTGCTATCACAATACCATCGTGAGCTACAGTGGCAGTGAAAACGAAGATTAACGGGAATTCGCATGCGGAACCGGATGCGAGCATACTCAGAATAAGAGTGCACCCGCTATTCGAATCCCACATGAAGAAAGCTAAGCCGAGCCCGGAAAAGCAGAAATGGTTGGATTCGGTTTTGTTCGATGCGGTCGACCACCGGGATATCAGCACCGTCCGCTGGGCGCTCGATAACGGAGCGCAAGTCAATGCCCTGGATGATCTTAGGAACACCGCGCTGATAAAAGCGGTCCGGAATAATGACGTCGAAATCACCGGGTTGCTGATCAGCAGGAATGCGGATGTGAATATGAAGAACAGATACGGGGACGCGGCGCTAAACGAAGCGAGCATGCGCGACAATACTGGGATAGCGAAGATGCTGCTTGATAACCAGGCCGATGTGGACACGAGGGACATCAAAGACTGGACTCCGCTGATGGATGCCGCCATCATGGGCCATGCCAACATGGCGAGGTTCCTGATTTTCAATGGCGCCGATAAAGATGCGGTGAATGACAATGGGCAGACCTCGTGGGACTGCGCCATCGAGTTCCGAAATATCGAATTCGCGAAGCTGCTGGAAGAGCACGGCGCGAAACCGACACGGGAAGCTCAGGAGCAACCTCAGGGTCTATTACTGCGCATCAATCGCTAACCCGCCTGGCAAATCGAGAAACGTCCCGCAATCCATTTATAAAGTTTTGTACCTAAATACGTTCTCGGACTTCATGTTCACCCCGATTCATCGGGGAGGCGGACGAACACCTTTCAAATAAGAAAGATTCGGCCGGCTTTGCTGGTCCATGACCGCTCACAATCCGATTCCAGAGCGGATTCGCATGTGCATAACATGCAGCAGATGGTGGTATCATGACAGAGAAATGCGATGACAAGAAATGCTTCAAGCACGGCGGAGTTAAGACGCGGGGAGAATTCCTCAGCGGCAAGGTGGTGAGCGCCAAAGGCCGCCACACCGTCGTGGTGGAAAGAGAGGACACGCAGTACTTCTCCAAGTACCGCAAGTGGGCCCGAGGGACATCCCGCATATCGGCGCACAACCCGGCTTGTATAAACGCCAAGGTCGGCGATATCGTGGAGCTTGCGGAGACTAGGAAGCTGTCCAAGACGAAAGCATGGACGGTAACGAGCATTGGGGCTGGTGAAAAGGCATGAAAGGATTTACGAGTACGATCTGCAAGACATTGACGACCGCATCCATGATACCGTGCACCGATAACAGCGGCGCGAAGATGGTGTATGTGATCAGCGCCCTGCATTACAAGGGGACGAGGAGCAGACCGCCGCAGGTCGGCATCGGGGACATCGTCATCGCGTCTGTCAAGAAAGGGAAGCCGGACATGGTGAAGAAAGTCGTCAAGGCGCTCATAGTCAGACAGAAGAAAGAGTTCCGCAGGGCCAACGGCACGAGGATCTTCTTCGAGGACAACGCAGCGGTGCTTGTCAACGACGATTTCCTCCCGGTCGGTACCGAGATAAAAGGCGTGGTCGCAAGGGAAGTCGCAGAGCGGTTCCCCAAGGTCGCAGCCATATCAGCGGGGGTCGTCTAAAGATGAAATCCGACACAGAAAGGAAGATATACTTCACGGAGAAGCTCCACAAGAGGAAGAACAGGCTCCATGTCCACCTCTCGAAGGACCTGCGCGGCAAGCTCAAGGTCAAGAAGAGGGCGATCCTGGTGCGCCAGGGGGATACTGTTCGCGTGATGCGCGGTCCGGGCAAGGGCAAGGAGGCCAAGGTCGGGAACGTGAACGTCATCAAGAGGAAAGTCCAGGTCGAGGGCGTCGTGGTGAAGAATCTCCGCGGCAAAGAGGTCCCGGTCTCGCTCGAGCCATCCAATCTCCTGCTGATAGCGCTGGAATCCACTCCGGAAAGGAAGGAGATCTTCAGCGATTCGGCCTTCAAGAAGAAAGAGGCGAAGAAGGAAGAGCCGAAGAAGGAAGAGGTTGCAGAAGCAGCCAAGGAAGTCGCGCCTGCGAAACCTGAGCACACGGAGAACAGGCACGGGCACGAGCACACGAGCGCGCCAAAGGCGCAGAACAAATCATTGTCATAAGGTGATATTCGTATGGCTAAAAGAGGAGGAACTAAGCACATGAAAAGGTTGGCGTCGCCGAAGGCGGTGCCGATCCGTGATAGGAAGGAGCGCAAGTTTTTGATAAACACCGCTCCTGGCCCGCACCCGAAGAAGCACGCATTGTCATTGGGAGTATTCCTCAGGGACATCATAGGCGTGGCGACGACCGCGAGAGAAGCCAAGAGGGTGCTCTCCGGAAGGATGGTGCTCGTGGACGGAAAGCCCCGCACCGATGACAAGTTCCCGATCGGCCTGATGGACGTCATATCCCTCCCGAAGATGGATCTCCACTACCGTGTAATGGTGGACGACAAGGGACGCCTGATGCCGGTCAAGCTCGCGAACTCGGAAGCATCCCAGAAATTCCTGAAAGTCGTCGGCAAGCACACGGTCGCCGGCGGGAAGCACAACCTCTCTTTCCATGACGGCAAGAACATGCTAGGAGACAATCACGTTCATGTGGGCGATACGGTCATCGTATCGATACCGGATTCGAAGCTGAAGACCCACCTGAAAAGGGAGAAGGGAAGCCGCTGCCTGGTCGTGGAAGGGAAGCACGCCGGCAGCATCGTGAAGCTCAAGGACATAATCGAGAGGAAGGGCGGCAAGCCCAACGAGGCCCTGGTGCAGGTGGACGGCCATGAATTCATCACGGTCGCGAAATACCTCTTCGTCATCGACGACTCCTTCAAGGGCAAGGATATCAAGGCAGGGTGAAAGAGATGGATATGCGCGAGATACTCATAAACAAGGTCACGGTGAACATCGGCGTCGGGGCTCCAGGTGACAAGCTGGATCAGGCGAAAGGTCTTCTCGAGCGCCTCACCAATGAGCGCAAGAGCGTGGAGACGCTCGCAAGGAGGCGGGATCCGTGTTCAAGCTGAGGAAAGGGATGGCCATAGGGACCAAGGTGACGCTGCGCGGCGACGAGGCCAAGGTGTTCCTGGAGAAGGCCCTGACCGCGAAGAGGAAGGTCCTGAAGCTATCGAACTTCGACAAGCAAGGCAACTTCGCATTCGGAGTGCACGAGTACATTGATTTTCCTGGCGCGAAATACGACCCGGGCATCGCCATGTTCGGATTCGACGTCTGCGTCTCGCTCGCGAGGCGCGGCGGCAGGGTCTCTGTGAGGAGGCTCAGACCGGCCAAGATCGGAAATGCCCACCGCATAACGAAAGAAGAGGCGATGGAGTTCATGAAGGGTTCCTTCAACGTTAAGATTGAGTGATGCTTATGAAAATGTCCACGGAAGACAGGTTCAAGGGAAAAGGAAAACGCGTGTGCCGGAACTGCGGCAACTCCAGGGCGTTGATACGCAAGTACGGCCTCCTGGTGTGCAGGAGATGCTTCAGGGAGATGGCCGAAAACATCGGTTTCCGGAAGTACGGTGGTTAGATGACTGATTACCTAGCAGATGCATTGAACACGATCAAGACCCATGAGATGGTCGGACAGAACGTTTGCAGCGTGAAGGCCACCAAGCTCATCGAGAAGGTGCTCCTCGTACTGAAAGAGCACAAGTACCTCAAGGACTTCAAGAAAGTCGAAGATGGGAGGGGGGGCTACTACGAGGTCTCGCTGGATGGCAGGATAAACGACTGCGGTGTGATAAAGCCGCGGCTCCCTGTCAAGAGGCAGGGCTGGTCTGCGAAAGAGCAGGAATTCATCCCGGGTTTCGGGGTCGGGCTCCTCATCGTATCCACTCCAGGCGGCATCATGACGAACGCCGAAGCCGAGAAGATGCGCGTGGGCGGAAGGCTCCTCGCGTACGTATACTGAGATGATTCTGATGATTGCAATACCTCAGGGCGTTACCGTGCGCGTGGAAGGCCAGAAATTGACCGTGAAAGGCCCGCAAGGAGAGATAGCGAAGACGATCTCCAAGGAAGCATCGGTCGTGGTGAAAGGCAGCCAGGTGGAAGTCACATCGCATTCGAAGGCTTTGGCCGGGACGACCGAGTCCATAGTGAACAGCATGCTAAAAGGAGTCGTCACGCACTATACGAAGAACTTCAAGCTCATCTATGCCCACTTCCCGATCTCGATAGAGGTCAAGGGCAGCGATGTCACGATAAAGAACTTCCTTGGCGAGAAGATGGCCAGGAAGACGGTCCTTATCGGAAACACGAAAGTCCAAGCCAAGGGCCAGAGCGTAACTGTCTCGGGTGCGGACAAAGAGGCGGTCGGACAGACGATCGCGAACCTCAGGACCGCCATGAAGATAAAGGACAAGGACTCCCGCATCTTCCAGGACGGAATTTACGAGGTTGATTAGTCCTCTCAACAGGTGTATGATTATGGAAGTCAAAAGGAAAAACAAACCGAAATTCAATGTCCCGAACCTGGGATTCTTCAAGAGCGTCAAGGCGCGGTGGAGGAAACCGAGGGGAACCCACAACAAGAAGAGGATGAAAGCGAGCTTCATGGGCGCTTCCCCGAAGATCGGCTACCGCAACCCGCCATCGATCCGCGGGCTGCACCCCAGCGGCATGAAAGAGGTAATCGTGAACAATGTCAAAGAGATCGAGAACCTCAAGGACGTGGTCGTGAGGATCGCATCCTCCGTAGGTGGCAAGAAGCGCGCGCTCATCGAGGAGAAGGCGAAAGCCCTTCATCTCAGGATAGTCAACATGGTTTCTGCCAAGGACGCTCCGAAAGAGTGGAAGGCGAAAGAGCCATCCAAGGACGTTAAAACCGTGGCGCAAAAAGCTCCGAAAACCGAGGGCCAGAAGAAAGCCGCCAATGCAGAGAAGATTCACAAAGCGAAGTGATCAATATGACGATTGCAACTGTACGGAGACTCGCCGCTGACATAATGGACGTGGGCGAGAACAAGGTGAAGATAAGCCCGGACGGGCTCAAGGAAGCGGAAGGCGCGCTCACGAGGAGCGATGTCCGGGGCCTAATAAGCAAGGGGATAATAAAGAAGCTCCCGCCCCAGGGCAGGGCTAGCACCAAGCGAGTCGGCCGAACTGGCCACGGCCGCAGGCGCGGCACTCCGATAAGCCACAAGGACGCTTGGATGCAGAAGATACGCTCGCAGAGGAATGTCTACCACATGCTCGTCGAATCCGGCGCTCTGAAGCAGGAATCGAAAAGGGTCGTCTACAGCAAGATAAAGAGCGGCATGCTCAGGAGCAAGAGGGCGCTACTGATATATCTCAAAGAGGCGAACCTGGTCCCGAAGGATCTCGAGCTCCCCAAGAAAGAGTTCAAGCAGAAAGTCCAGAAGAAGGCGGTCGCCCCAGCCAAGGCTCCAGCACCGGTAGCGAAACCCGCAGAGCAGGCGCGCAAGCCAGAGAGCAGCAAGAAAGGTGAACGAAAATGACGGAAGCCACTGGTCCTAGTTTCAGGGTCCATTTCAGGAGAAGGAGAGAGGGCAAGACCAATTTCGCCAAAAGGCTCGCTCTGGTCAAAAGCGGCAAGACCCGCATGGTCGTGCGCCGGAGCAATTCCGGAGTCCTGGTCCAATTCGTGGATTTCGATCCGAAAGGGGATAAGACCATCCTCACGATAAGCGGCGTCCACCTCACGAAAGGATACAAATGGCCTTCGAGGAGGAACGTCTGGACGGCGTATCTGGCCGGACTGATGGCGGGGAAGCTCGCACACAAGAAAGGCGTGAAGGAGTTCGTGCTCGACATGGGTATGTACACCCCATCCAAAGGCTCGGTGATATTCGCTGCACAGAAGGGCGCCTCGGACGCGGGCTTGATAACCAAGATCGACAAGGACAAGGTCCCGGAGCAGAAGATCTCCAACCCGCCGGACAAATACAAGTCCATGTTCAGCGAGGTCAAGAGCAAGATAATCGCAGGGTGAAATGCTTATGGTGGAAAAAGTCAGGACAGTAGACAAGGAATCATGGAAGCCCCGCACTTTGATGGGCTCCAAGGTCAAGAACGGCGAGATCACTACGGTCGAAGACCTGCTCAACCTGGGGAAGCCAGTCCTCGAGCCGGAGATCATCGACGTTCTCCTGCCGGACATGGAATCGGAGACCCTGCAGGTGAAGACGACCCAGCGTGTCACCGACTCGGGCAAGAGGACGAAATTCCGCGTGGTCACAGTCGTAGGGGACAGGAAAGGCCATGTCGGACTCGGCGTAGGGAAGAGCGACGAGCTCAAGCCTGCTATGGACTACGCTGTCCGGAACGCCAAGAAGCACATGATCGCGATCAAGACCGGATGCGGCAGCTGGGAATGCAAATGCTCAAATAAGCATTCAGTCCCGTTGAAATCCGTCGGGAAGGAAGGAAGCACGCTGATCACGCTGAAGCCGGCTCCGCGCGGAGTCGGACTCGCAGGCAACGATGTCGTGCGGAAAGTGCTCGGCATCGCGGGAGTGAAAGACGTCTGGAGCTCCATGCAGGGCGGCAAGAACGTCTATAACATGGCATCAGCCACGATGAAGGCGCTCGACAGCCTGAACCTGCTCAAAGCTAAAGCAGAATAAACACGGTGATTATGATGAAAATCGCGGTATTGCGCATCCGGGGGGTCCGGAATGTGAAGCCAAACATACGGAAGACATTCGAGCTTCTCCTGCTCTTGAAGCCGAACAACTGCATACTCGTGGAGGACACCCCGCAGAACATGGGGATGGTCGAGCTGGTGAAGGACTATGCGACCTTCGGCCCGGTCAGCGAGCCGACGGTGCTCTCGCTCCTGGAGAAAAGAGGCATGAAAGGGAGCGCGCACCTTAAAGCGGTGCTCAAGCCCGAAGAGATCAAGAAGGCCGCCAAGGAGATATTCGGGGGTAAGAAATCCTCCGAGTTCGCGAACCCGGTCTTCAAGCTATCGCCCCCGTCCAAAGGATTCGGTGACAAGAAAGCTCCATATCCTAACGGCGAGCTCGGCAGAAGGGGAGAGATGGATACGATCCTGAAGCGCATGATTTGAACGGTGATTCTCATATGATAAAAAGGAAAGAGAGGCAGAAAAAAGGGTATCTGGGCCACCGCTCCCACGGGAGAGGCAACGTCAAGAACAGGAGAGGCAGCGGGAACCGCGGAGGCCGCGGCATGGCTGGCATCGACAAGCACAAGTGGAGCTGGGCCATGGTGAACGCGCCGAATTATTTCGGCAAGTTCGGCTTCAAAAGGCCGGTCCAGTCGAAGAAGGTCCCGATCGTGCATCTCTTCGAGATAAACCAGCAGGCGATAACGAACAAGCTGGAGAAGAAGGGGGGCAAGTTCCACTTCGAGTTCAAAGGGAAGGTGCTGGCGAGCGGGAACGTCACAGTCCCGCTGTCCATACGCGCCGACTCGTGGAGCAAGAACGTGGAGAAGAAGGTCGGCGAAGCTGGCGGCGAGATCTCGAAATTGGAGACCGCCAAGGCATAGCAGCATTTATAAATCTTTAAATCCTTTTCAGGAAGCAATCGCATCAGAAATGATAATAGGTCGGGGTTCATATTCATGGGATTAATCGACATATTGCACTCGATAGCCGGCTATCTTCCCGAGATAAAAGCTCCGGAGAAGCCGATCGGCACCAGGGACATGCTGATCTGGACCGGCCTGGCCTTGATATTGTATTTCATGATGTTGGAGACGACAGCATTCGGTGTCATGCCGCTGACTGGCGGCACGGACTTCCTCCAGACGATCACGGCATCCAAGGTGGGCAGCCTCCTTACGACGGGTATCGGCCCCATAGTGCTCGCGAGCATATTCCTGCAGCTGTTCGTGGGGGCCGGCTTCCTCGACATGGACCTCAAGGACAAGACGCAGAGAGCCAAATTCCTCGAGGTGCAGAAGATCCTCGCGATCATGCTCGCGATAATCGAAGCCCTCATATACGTGGTTTTCAGCGGCATGGTCCCTGTCGCGACGGTGCCCGGAATGAGCCACGGCCTCGTGGTTGGCCTGGTGGTCCTCCAGATCACGCTCGGTTCGGTGTTCGTCCTCTACCTGGATGAGCTGGTGACGAAATACGGGATAGGGAGCGGCATAAGCCTGTTCATCGCTGCAGGCGTGGCATTGACGATATTCACAGGCCTCTTCGGTCTCATCTTCGGTTCCGGCGGCTTCGTGCCTACGATCGCGGATGGCGGCGCCGGAGCGCTTCCAGACGGCCTCATCACCCTGCTCCCGTTCGGCTTCACAGTCCTGGTATTCCTCGTAGTGGTCTACATGGAATCCGTCAAGGTAGAGATACCCATAGCCTTCGAGCGCGTCCGCGGCATGGCCCCGAAGCTTCCGCTCAAGTTCTTCTACACCTCTAACATCCCGGTCATATTCGCCTTGGCGCTGATCACGAACATGCAGCTTTTCTCAGGCACCATCCTCATCGGCCAATATTGGAATGGGACCACCAATGCGCCCATGCCGGCATACTTGAACCTCACTAACACGAATGATTACAATATGAGCAGGGATGGGATCCTGCCTTTGATAGGGCATGTGAGTTCGCAGCGATATCTTGACGATGGTATCCTCTATCTATTAAGCCCCATGCGCCTGTCTACAGTCACGACAGAGCATTGGTCGTTCCTCACAACCGATACGCCATATCTGCATGTCCCCGAATGGATGCATGCGATCATATACATAATATTCCTTTCCAGCGTATCGGTATTGTTCGGCCTTTTCTGGGTCGAGACATCCAACATGGATGCGAAGAGCGTAGCCAAGCAGCTCTCGGAGTCGGGCATACAGATACCCGGTTTCAGGCGCGACCCTAGGATGCTGGAGATGATCCTGAACAAGCACATATTCCCGCTGACGGTGATGGGTTCCGCTTGCGTCGGCATCCTCTCGGGCGTCGCGGACCTCACAGGCGCGCTGGGCACTGGGACGGGAATCCTCCTTACGGTGGGTATCCTGCACAGGATGTACGAGCAGCTCGAGCAGATGAAGACGTTCGAGATGTATCCGAGCTTCAACAAGATTTTCGGAGAAGGATAATCCTATTTTTTCCCCTCAGCGCTGGATAGCGGAGATTTACCAATGGCGCGGATCTATCTGGAAACCTACGGCTGCACCCTCAACCAGGCGGACAGCGACATCATCAGGGCATTGCTGATCGGCAAGCATTCTTTCACCGAGAGCGAGGATGGCAGCGACGTAGTGATAATAAACACCTGCACCGTCAAGGGGGCGACAGAGGATAAGATAACCCAGAGGATAAAGACCCTGCGTTCCCTAGGCCATCGTATCATAGTGGCAGGCTGTCTCGGCGTGAACGAGAAGAAGGTAAGGCGGATCGCGCCGGAAGCGCCGATAGTCGCCCCATCCTCGCTCGTCCATATCAACGATGCCATAGATGACGCGCTTTCCGGCCGCATCAGCGTTTATCGGGATCCGGACGGAAAGGACGGATTGCCGATACTCCTCACTGCGCCTATCGCGCGCATACCCATAAGCGAAGGATGCACCTCTTCCTGCTTCTTCTGCCAGACCAAGCTCGCGAGGCCCTATCTGCGCAGCTTCTCGCCTAAGACAGTGGTGAAATGGATGAATGAGGCTGTCCGCAAGGGAGCCAAGGAGATCCAGCTGACAAGCCAGGATTCAGGGGCGTATGGGCTGGACATCAAGACCGACCTAGCATCTCTCCTGGATCTGATCTTGAACGACGACAGCTCATCGAAATCGGACGGCGAGTTCTTCATACGCCTGGGCATGATAAATCCCAACCACGCGAAGCGGATGCTCCCCGGCCTTATAAGAGCGCTCAAGAATAAAAAATTCTACAAATTCCTCCACATACCAGTCCAGACCGGAAGCGAGAGGATATGCAAAGCTATGAACCGCGACCACACCGTGAAGGATTTCATCGATATCGTGGACGCCGTGAGGACGGAGATACCAGAGGTCACCATCATGACGGATGTCATAGTCGGCTACCCGGGTGAGAGCGAAGAAGATTACAAAGCCACATTGAAGCTCTTGGAGCGTACCAAACCGGACGTGACCAACGTATCAAGATTCAGTCCCAGGCCAGGAACGAAGGCGGCCGAGATGGAGCAACTGACGAATGCCGTCGTGAAGCGTCGGAGCACCGAATGCTTCGCACTGGTCAGGAAGATAAGCTCTGATTCGAACCAGCCTTTCGTTGGCAGGACGATCCGGGTGATGATGACCGAGAAGGATAGGGATTACAAAGGAAGGGACATCAACTACTGCCAGGTGGTTGTGAAAAGATTTAAAGGCAATATCGGAGATACTATAAATGTAAAGATAACTAGCGCCAACCACGGATCGTTATTCGGAGAGTTGGCCTGAAGGTGCATGGCATGATTATCGCGTTGGGAGTTCCGGGAGCGGGAAAGACGACTGTCCTCAAAGGGCTGAAGGGCGAATACAAGGTTGTCAACTACGGCGACCTGATGCTCGAGATCGAGAAGAAGGAGTTCGGCATCAAGGAGCGGGATGAGATGCGCAAGCTCCCTATAGAGAAGCAGAAGCTGGCGCAGAAGCTCGTCGCGGAGGCGCTCGCTAAGATGCACGGCAAGGTCATACTCGATACACATTGCTCGGTCGCGACGCCTTCAGGCTACTATCCGGGGTTGCCATTCGAGTTCCTCAGGCTCTGGAAAGTCGAGGCCCTGGTGTATGTCACAGCCGGAGTGGACGAGCTGAAATCCAGGCGGGAGAACGACCCGACCAGGAAAAGGGACGTGGACGACATAGCGCTGCACGACGAGATGAACAAGGGATATCTAGCGGCTTATTCGGCATTCACCGGAGCGCCCGCGGTCGTCATCTACAACCACAACGGGAAGCTCGAGGAAGCGATGGCGAAGTTCCAGGCGATCCTGAAATAATCGTCCCTTGCAAGTGCTAGTTGGTTGCCGATAGCTGGCGCACGCCCTGGCCCTTCTGCAACAAGAAGAACCTAGGGCTCGTTCCGAGCCCATTCAGAAGCCACGAGGCCCGGAGGCATGTATTCTAACGGCTCGAAACCCATTTTCGTCAAATCAGGGAAATGATCTACGATGTAGAGGTCCGTTATCAGCGTCTTAGGTTCCGGAAGCGACCCTAGCAGTTCTTCAATCAATACAAAACGTTCGGTCCGGCCGAAGAAATCTTTTGCTGGGCACTTTAATTCTGCCAGCAACTTACCTGCATCATCCTCGGTCGACGCCACTTTCCTAAGAATCCCTTCGAGTCCTTCAGGCCAAGTTCTTTCTTCATACCTGTCATCGAGCTTTACGGAAGCCAATTCCAACATTTCCAGCGCTGGTTTCATGAAAATCAGCGGGAATCCACGCGAAACACGATTGGCTCCGAACCGTTCGTAGAACCAGTCACGCACCCGCTCGATTTTTCCCCAATCCCCCATTTCACGCAGAAAAACCACGTCGTCCTTTAATCGGGGTTCTAGTTCTAACATATCATCCTCTCCGGTTTCCCTCATTCTATCCATGAGATTCTGAAGGAGTTGCGCGCATTGGTTCATGCGTGGGATGCTGCTTCCAACCAAGAGGGCTTCAGTCACCCATCCGGGCCTGTCTTGATTACCAATCATGCTGGGAATCATGCTGGGATGGGCAAGGAGAACCATCAGCGTACGAATAACATACTCCGCACCAAGGGGAGTCGATGAATCCTCATCCCTCAACTTTATTGCTGCATCCAATATATCCAGAGGAAAATAAGTCGTGGTCATAGGCACTATGCCATCTGTTTCCATCTCTTTGCGCATACGAAATTCATATCGTTTCATTATTTCATCTAAACTGGCAACCCCTACGATCTCGGGCAGGTCCGGTACTCTCTCCCTTAATGTCGCATAGGCCTCTCTCATAGCATTCGTTTCAGGGTCTCCTCTGTATTTGGAAAAGATGCTCGAAATGCTATTAAGCCTGAATTTATCGGCATATGGCGTATAGATTATCCGTAGTGGTGGCATAGTTTCGATAAATATTCGTAGTAAATGCATTTATATGTTTGCAAAAACGTTTTTCCCCAGCTTCTTGGTCTGGTCAGTTTTGCGTGACCGGCGCAATAATCTTAAACTCTTTTCAACAACTGATACTTATGCTAGACATCAAGCTCATCAGGGACTCTCCGGCCACGATACGCGCTGCCCTGGAGAACAGGAACTCATCGCAAGACACTTTCGACTTATTGAGCAAGATAGAATCATTGGACACCCAATGGCGCTCGATCAAGAAGGAGGAGGAAATCCTGCGCTCCGAGCGCAACAAGCTCAGCCTCATCATCAACGAGAGGAAGAAGAAAGGCGAGACGATAGAAGCCGAGATCGCGCGCTCAGGGGAGATCGCAGCGAGGATCAAGCAGATCACGATAGAGACCACCACCCTCGAGGACCAGATAAAGATAGAGGCGCTCATGATCCCGAACATCCCGGACGCATCCGTGCCGATAGGGAAGGACGAGACTTGCAACCCCGTGGTCAGGAAATGGGGCGAACCGTCGAAACGCTCGGCCGATGTCCTCGACCACCACACCTTGGGGGAGAAAAGCGGCATGATAGACTTCGAACGAGGCGTGAAACTCGCCCAGCACCGCTTCTCCGTGCTTTCCGGCCCTTTGGCCAAGATGGAGCGCGCCCTCACAAATTTCATGCTTTCCGTGCAGGTATCCAAAGGCTACAAGGAATATTCCCCGCCTTATCTGGTGAACACCAAGACGATGACGGGCACGGGCCAGCTCCCCAAATTCGCCGAAGAGCTATACAAGACGCAAGAGGATCTATGGCTGATCCCGACAGCGGAGGTTCCGCTCACCAATCTCTATGCAGGGGAGGTCGTCGAAGAGAAATCCCTTCCAGTGAAGATGACCGCATATACGCCGAGCTTCCGCAGGGAGGCCGGAGCCTATGGCAAGGACATCCGCGGCCTCATCCGCCAGCATCAGTTCGACAAGGTCGAGCTGGTGAAGCTCTCCCACCCGGAGCGCAGCTTCGAGGAATTGGAGGCCATGACGAGAGATGCGGAGAACATCCTCCAGCTGCTGGGTCTCCCGTACCAGGTGATACAATTGTGCACCGGGGATATGGGCTTCGCGAGCGCGAAGACGTACGATATCGAGGTATGGCTTCCGAGCCAGGACCGCTATCGCGAGATATCCTCCTGTTCCAATTGCACCGATTTCCAGGCGAGAAGGGCCAATATAAAATTCCGGAACTCAAAAAGCGGCGGTTTGGATTTCGTCCATACATTGAATGGCAGCGGTCTCGCGGTCGGGAGGACTCTCGTCGCGATTCTCGAGAACTACCAAGAGGACAAGAAAATCATTCTGGTGCCGAAGGCCCTGCAGGACTTCATGGGCCAGGAATCGATAGAGATATGATCATCTCTTCTGCCTTAATATCTCCTTTCTTATCCTTTCGCGAATCTCCTCCGGCGCCGCTTTGGGTGTATGGCCCGGAATCTTGCCAGCTACGATCACGGTCGCGAAATCGCTTTGCGGGAAGAGGTTCTTTATGTTGCCGTCCGATGTCACGAACGCCCTATGCTTGCCGCGCAATTCTTCGAAATCGGTCTCAAGACCGGACTTCTCGAGCTTCAGCATGCGATCCTCCAGAGTCTCATGGCCTTCGAGGAAGTACAGCCTTGAATTAGGGGCTATCTTCCGGAATTCATCCGCTATAGCCACCCCGTAATCCACCATCATCCTGTTGGATTGTATGTGGTACGGCTCCAGCGTTTTCAAAGCCGTGGAGACATCCCCCTTCTTCACTCCGAATTTATGCATGAACATCTCGAGCAGGTGAGGGCTCATCCCGAGCCGCTCCAAGAGTTCTGTGACGAAAGCAGGTTGCTTCCATATCGCGGTGTACCAGTCCCCGAGGACCATGACCCCGTCCGCAGCCATCTTCTGGCGGATCTCCATGAGGTGTTTGGTGAACGTCATATGATGGAATACCGCGCTCGATATCACCATGTCGAAAGCGCCATCCGCGAGCATCCGTAAATGCTTCTCCTGGCATGATGTGACGAGCGTGAAATCCACGCTGCAGTGGGCGTTCGCGCTGTGGCTCTCCAGGGACTCCTTAGCATTCGCGAGCCTTGAATGCGACGGCTCAAGGAGATAGAAATGGCATTTCTTCAATATATCGCCGGCTCCATCAATTATATCCAGGAATGTGAGCACTGCCGCGGTTGTGTCTCCAGCACCTGCGCCTATGTCGCAAATGAGTATCTCGTCCTTGTAGCGCGCCATGGCGCTCAGGAGATCTGCAGCCATGATGCCGACATCATGATTCAATTCTTCGTTCCCGAATTGAAGGCTCGCGTTGGATGTTGCTTTCTCTATGGCATCATTGCTCGCCTTGGTGCCACGTTTCCATTCCTCCAAATAACTCTCGCTGGCCATCCTTTCTATGAACGCGGCGTTCTCAGGGGTGACATCTATCCCCCAGTTCACGAGGTACTGGGACGCGATCCTGAATAGGCTTCCAGGCGGATAAGATAGCCCAGAGCAAATTCTCTGGAATTCCCGGTCTATCTCTTCAATATCCGATCGTGTTTCCTTGAGCGGAGCGGGTGCCATCGGCTCACCTCGCATGCGGTTTAATGCCCATCATGACCGATGCCCGATCTGATCCAGGGACGATCCATTTCGGAAGAACAGGGAGTTTCGCTTTCGGGAATGCTCTCGATATGTCCGCATTGTCTATACTGAATCCGGCATCCCTCAATTTCTGCTCTCTGGCCTGAGTGGTGTCGAAAGCCCCCAGCACGAATATCCTGGGTTGTGTTACCTGGGTTGGCGATGTGATGATCGCATGGTATACGTCGGCCCAATGTGTCTGGTGGTCATGAATGCTTTTTATCTGCTCAATCGACATAAATGGGCAGGTGACCGGGTCAACCAGGTTTCCCATAAGTTCCTTGAACATATCCAGCCTCCTGCTCTCGATGCGCATCTTCTCTAAAAGCTGGTATACGCTGGAAGGGTGATTGCACAAGGATGAATGCCAGTCCCCTGAGACGAGGGCCCCGCCTTCCCTCAAGGCTGAGAACACCTTGCCGTATATATCCGGAAACGGCTTTTTATGGAAATGACAGAGCGATACGATGATGTCGAACTGGTCTGCGTGGTCAGCCAAGAAATCCTCATCCTTCATCGAGTGGGCTCTCACTTCCCCCGGCCTGAATTGTTCGAGGTTCGCGGTGGCGCTGGGCAGATTCACGGCGTTGAAGTCTACGAGATTGAAGGACGTCCTCTCGATTATGCCCTCCGTAATCCTATCGCTCCGCAGGGCAGTGGCTATCGCTGTCAACGCCCTTCCCCTCCCGGTAGCGATATCGCATATCCTGAATGACCGTGTGCCGTCATCGAGGGATTTCATTATCTCTTTGACGACAATCCCGATCATCCTGGCCAGGTTGGTTTTCACGGTCCTGGTGAATGGCGTATCCTCATACTGGTTCGTAGGGCCGTAAAGCTTCCGGTAATCGTAATCCTTTCTCCTGAATCCTTCTGACATCTCTGCCAGGGCTTGTCTGTTCTCAGGGGTGAGCCCTATGCCCCATCTATGATAGACTTCGCTAGGGACCCTGCTGATGCTGCCTGTCCTTATAGGAAGCCCTTTAGTGACTTCGCAGAACCTCTGGTCGAATCGTTTTATGTCATCCATGAAGCTATATCTGGGGATATTGGCTTCCGTGGCAATCGTTTTAGCAGAAGTAGGATCGCCATCTTCATTTTTCGTTCCATCACCCATACTTTTATTTATACTACCATATATTTATAAACCGTGCCGTCGTATTCAAGTCTGTGAAACCCAAACCCGGCAAACGCGAGCCGGAACCGTTGTTCAAGCACGGCTCCATCCAATACCTAACAGACGGCAATTTCATCTATGCCGACAAGGACGGCGCAAGGATGCGGCTGGACCTGTTCGCAGGCCGCTACTACAAGCTGCGCCCGGTCAACGGCGTGCCGATCCTTGAAGTCGACGGGCTCAGGATGCACCTTGTGAGGGATTTCAAGACGCCTCTTGATTATTCCGAGGAAGTCGTCAAAGAGCTCGGCATACCGGCGCAGCCGGGAGAATCCGTCGTGCTGGACACCTGCATGGGGCTTGGATACACCGCGATCGCGGCAGCGAAACGGACTGGCGTTTCCATGGTGGTGAGCTGCGAGATCTCCGACGCGGTGATAACGCTATCCCGTTGGAACCCCTTCAGCGACGCTCTCTGGGAGAAAGGGGGGAAGATAACCGTTCTCCAGGGGAGCTCTGCCGAACTGGTCAAGACATTCGGGGACTCCATGTTCTCTTTCGTGATACACGACCCGCCACGCCTTTCGCATGCCCCCGAACTCTATTCCGGTACGTTCTATGGCGAGCTTTTCAGGGTCTGCAAATACGGAGCGAAGATCTTCCATTATGTCGGCAGCGTCGGGGAGAAGAAAGGACGGCGCATAGACAGGGAAGTGGCCAACCGGCTTCAATCCGCCGGTTTTGTCGGAATCCGATACCATCCGCGCCTCCAGGGGCTGATTGCATCCAAGCCGCAGCCAAAGGCGATGCCTCGTAAATCCATAATACCGGCATCATTGAAGTTCCAGCCCGTCGGACGTCCGCTTCCATCATTCATACGGCCTCGCGTTTCTGAGGATAAATCCGTATGATATATCACAACCGTGGCTTGGAAGCCTGATAGATTATTATATCTCAGATGCGTGGTGCGCACAATGGAAAGAAACGCCCGATATAGATATATAGACGAATACCTGGCTGCGGTACCTGAAGATTCGCGCGTTGCGCTCGAGAGGTTGCGCAGGATAATAAAGGCTGTATCACCAGAGGCGACAGAACTAATCAGCTACGGTATCCCTACTTTCGATTACCGCGGGAAGCATCTCGTCGGATTCGCCGCGTTCAAAAACCACTGTAGCTTTTTCTTCATGAGCCATATCAGCAGGCTCGGCGCTGTGGCCTCGGAACTGAAAAACTACCAAACATTCGCCAGCGGCATCCACTTCGCTGCCGGAAAGCCATTGCCCGCCAAGCTCGTGAGGCTGATAGTAAGGACGCGCATGGCCGTGGTCGAAAGCTCGATAAGCGCTGTATACCCGGCATGGGTGATACCATTCATCCGTCTGCTCCCGAGCGTCCATGCCTTCGATCTCCTCAAGGCGATGGTGGGCATCGGGCAGGCCGAGCCGGTGATGCTCGTTGCCACAACCGCCTTCTGGCTGGCAGCCGCCTACCTCTCCAATGGTTGGATGTACGAGAGGGCGAGGAAAGCAGGAAAGCTAACCCGTTTGGGCTAGAAAACGTTGAGCACTTGGTTTATCTTTTTCATTGCAGGCAATATGGCCCGGGTATCCTCTTTGGTTAGTTTTCCGTTTTTCATATCCCTATCGATATCGCGGAAAATCCGGAATATCCTGCGGAACGCCAATCCCGTGTTCAGGTCGTCGTCCATAGCGTCCTCGAATCCGTCTAGCAGCTTTTTGGCGAATTTTTTGCCTGCCATTCCGTCTCCTCCCAGTCTGATCCCCCGTATCCTGGATAGCAAACCACGGACGTTCTTGCAGTAACATATCTCATTCTCGAATGCCTGCATATTGAAATCAAGGGGGCTGCGGTATTTCTCAGATAGCAGATAGAACCTGAGGCATCTGGATGGGACGCCATTTTTTCTGAGCTGGCTGACATAGAATACGTTACCGGTTCGTTTGGACATCTTCATCTTATTGATCGTCAGGTGCCTCGCATGCAGCCAGAAGTTGGCCATCCTCTTCCCGCTCGCGGCTTCGCTCTGCGCTATCTCGTTCTCGTGGTGGGGGTAGATATTGTCGCTGCCGCCGCAGTGGATATCAAAGCTTTCTCCGAGATATTGCATGGCCATCGCACTGCATTCGATATGCCAGCCTGGCCTTCCGTCCCCGAAACTGCTCTTAAAGCGGACATTTCCATCGATTTTCGTCCATCTTTTCCATAGCCGGAAATCCCACAACCCCTCTTTGGAATAATCGTCGTTCCTGGCTATCCCCAGGTATCTGCGGTTCCTTAGTTTACGAAGATCGCCATACTGCTTGAACTTCCTCACATCGAAATAGATGCCATCTCTCTCTTCCTTGCAGAATCCTCTCGCGCAAATCCTGCGGATCAGCCTTTCCATAGAAGGGATATTCCGCGATGCCTTGGCTACGACATCCGGCCTCCGCATACCCAGGCTCTTCCAATCAGCGAAGAACGCTCTTATCTTGTCTTTCTGGAGCGCATCGAGCGATTTCCTTTCCCGTCTCGCCGCTTCTATCGCCTTATCTTCGATATCCGTGATGTTTATGACTCGCTTCACTTTGTATCCTTTGAAGATGAGATACCGAACTAAAACGTCCTCGAAGAGGTATGTCCTGAAATTGCCTATATGCGAGTAGGCATAGACCGAAGGGCCGCAGGTGTACATCCTCACGGTGTTGCCCCGAAGCGGCTTGAATGTCCGTTTCTTCCCATCCAACGTGTCGTAGAGCCTGAGCATACGGAATCAAATCGGAGATATGCGTTATATAGTTTACGCGAGCATGATAAAACATGGTCACCGAACTCACAGCGGATCCAAAAACCGCCTTGAAAGCAGTGCCAGCGGGCGTCGTCGTTTTCTATGCTCCTTGGTGCGGGGATTCCATTAAATCAGAGGACTACGAGAAGGCGATGGAAAAGGAATTCGAGGGCAAGGTGGAATTCTTCCGCTTGGATGCCACGGAATACGAGAGCATCTCGGATGTCTACAATGTCGAGCGCTACCCCACATACATATTCTTCAGGAAAGGGAAACCGGTCCGCGGAACCCTGGTCGAGCCATGCGCCGAAGGAGAAGTCAGGAACTGGATTGAGATCAAGCTGGGAAGGACGAGATAGAAAAACTTCCTGGCCGAGCGGCATTGATATACATCAGTTTTTTAATAATCTTCCAGTGCCAGCCCTTGTCCGGCCCGACATGCCGGAGCTGGCCATCTTTTTTTGAGCGTGCGCAGCCTGGATCGGATGGTGCCTAGCGGCTCGTGGAGTCCTCTCGCGATCTCTTTCTGAGAAATGCTTGACTTGGTAATGATCAGTTCCATGATTTTCAGGTACTTTTCTGGCATTTTTTCTGGCACTTTTCTGGTACCTGCTTACACCATCCGATTGGAACGATGAATGGCACCATTATTAAACAAACTTTAGTAAATTATGGTTGAGGGTGATAATAATGCAAAAACTTAAAGTCGCTGCGGTGGTTTTGACAGCGGGACTCGCGACGTCTACATTCTACAATTATGCATTCAAGAGCGGACGCGAACGCCTCATAAATTCTGAGGTGGACCGGCTAGGAAGTTATGGAGCTTGTAACGATTACCGAATCGAGCAAACAACTGCAGAAAATGTACTTGTTGCTAATGGCTCGGATGCTGTTCCTGCTTTGATAAACGGCTTGGGGAACTGGTGGAATAATGATAGGCGGATGAATGCCATCAATGCTCTTTCCAAGATCGTAAGCAAGAATCCTGACAATGTACCGCTTGTTGTTGCGGCTTTGATCGGAAGACTGGATGATTGGAATAGTGGCGTGCAAAGTACGGCTGCCGAGGCACTTGGTCGCATAGGAGATCCCACTGCCGTTCCTGCTTTAATGAAAGCATTGGAGGATGATGGTTTCTGGAATGGGGCGCAACGGAATGCCGCTAGGTCGCTCGGTTGGATCGCTTCGAAGTATCCGGAGTATGACTGGGGGCCCGTCGTTCATGCTTTAATAGGAAAGTGGGGGGAGACTTGGATGCGTATGGAGATCTCTGGCGCGCTTAATGACATTGCACGAGGTAATCCGCAATATGACATACCTCCCCGTATGCGAAGCTATTACTGGTCAGATAAAGCAGAGCGGGATAAAGAAGATCAAGCGAGCGAGAAATAGTGAATCCTGTTGAACCCCAAAAAGACCAATAGCATGAGTGCTAGGGGAGACAAGATCGTAGATCCACCATTATATGGACCCGGGTATCCCTCAATAACCATCAAGCAGCATTATCGTCAGGCTGCCTTCTTCGTTTACCCTCGCTCAGACCTCATGCCCGGAGTCGCCCGTGCGAGAAGGCCCGTCTGATAGCTTTTTATATACAAATAACCACAATAGAACTGTGCAATCGCGGAAGGAGCAGCCAGGGATACGCGTCAGGGCTATGGCCAGCGAAATCGAAGCGCCGAACCGGAAGATGGTCCGGGTCGAGCCCGTGGCAGAGCAGCTGGAACTGAAAGCCAGGGACATAGCAGAGAAAGTGAGCGGCGTGATGGGGATCGGGTTCAGGAACGGTTTCGACATCCACATCCATGACACGCCAGGATACTTCGATGAGCACCGTAAAAGGGGGTATCCGGAGCCGGAAGCCGAGTTCGGGCTGGCACTGCCGCGCGAGAACCTGGTCCTGATAGATGGGGGCAGGCTGTTCAGCAAGGGCATCGGACCCGATGCAGATGTGGGGGTCCTCGAAACGGACCTGCTCCTCGGCGTTGCATGCATGGTGCCGCACGAGCTCGCCCACCTGTTCCACTCTTGGCACGATTCGCGGATTTTCACTAGGATGGAAAAAGCGAGGGAAGTTTTTGGGAAGGGCGGGCAAGCCGCGGCGCAGGCGCTACTCAGCAACCCTTACGAGATGATATTCGCGCTGAGGATGGACAAGACCCTGAGCGAGGGCATCGCGATTTACGCAGAGAACGCGGTCTGGGCGAGCTACGGGGGGAAGAACAGAGCGAAGGAACTGACGCTGGTCGAAAGGGCCAGAATATTCTTCGATTTGGCGTCTTACCTTGAGCTTTACGACCTGGGCGCATGGTTCATGAATCGGATAGAGGGGCTGCTCGGAGGCAATCCGGTGAAGATCGTCATCGAGAACCCGCCGAGCAATCCAGTCGAACTTCTCTCGCCGCAGATATACGCCGCGAGGCTGAGGTGGTGCGGCATATGAGCGGGCCGGACTCGACCAAAGCGCTGCTGTTCAGGCAGTCGTGGACGAAACCGGAGATCGTCCGCGCCTACGAGAGGACCCGGGGACCGTTCAGGGGCTGCGCGTCGAGAATCGTGAGGAGCGCGCTCGGGAAGCATTTGCAGGCATCGGACAGGATCCTCGAGGTCGGGAGCGGATTGGGCGAGCTGCTCGACCTCGCGCCGGAGCTTGAAGGCAGGCTGGTGCAGAGCGAGCAGAGCGCGGCGATGGCGAAGGAGAACAGGTGGCTGCACCCTGACTCGAGAATGGTCGTAGCTGACGCGCATGCGCTTCCGTTCCGAGACGGAAAGTTCGACGCCGTTGTAGGATTCTCGTCTTTCGACACGTTCGGGGATTTGCCGACCGCGGTGAAGGAAACAAGAAGAGTCTTGGCCCCAAGAGGAAAATTCATGCATTTCCTGGACATGATAGCGTGCGAGAACCCGCTGATGCACAAACTGGCCTGCGAGGGTCGGATCGGGTTCCCGTCATTCGAGACCGCCCCGGACGGGAAGAGGGTGCATACCGGGTTCCTTGCGGTGAGCCAGGAAGAGGCGGAGCGGGTGGCTGGGGAGATCGGGGAGCTAGCCTTTAGGGATTTGTTCTCGGCCTATGCCTCCAACCCGATTGACATGTACTGGCTGATATCGAGGCAGGATATGCGCTTGTTGGCGGTGATGGACGCCATGCTCAAGGTCGTCGGTGCGAGGGGGGAAGTGATCCCCCACACGGGATTCTTCACCGATAATCTGACCTCCGCGCTCAGGGAGAGCGGTTTCTCGGTCCGGACGTACAAAGTCTATGACGAGGAAATCGTGGAGCACAGTGTCGAGCTCGAAAGCCTTGGGAAGCTTCCGTTGCACAATTCCTACCTCAACGACGTAGGCGTGCTGATGAGCCGGATCGAGGGTGGCTTGGGCTTCGGCAAAGCGAGGGTCAAATTAGGGATCCAGGTAATATCGGCGGAAAGGACGGATTGAAAGCTTATCTCTGGGGTCCCACGGGAAGGGTTGAATCCCACCGGAACATCTGCTCGATTATGGAGAGCGTGTTCTGCATGTCTTTCCATGCTTCTTCCACGTCCCTGAAGTAGTCCCACGAATCGGAGAACTGGCCGGGATAAAACCGCGGTCCCATGCCCTTCCTTTCCATTACGAGCATGGCGCCCAGCGCCAGGAAGAGGGTCCCACCCTCTATGGCCGACTTGATGAGCCCGATCCTTAAGTCTCCCTTTCCGTAGATCGTGTTGTAGAGCGTGATGCCGGAGGCGAGAGCGACGAACGCGCCGATACCTGTCGGATTGTCTATAGCCCTCCTAGGCAACGCCCGAGGCGTGTTCTTGATGGTGGAATACTTGGGATGCTCCTTGTCCCCAGGCTCTGGGCTGTCCGGGATGATGATGTACCTTTTCCTCCCATCGCGCACTATGGCGTCGGCTTCGTTACCCAGCACCCTCACCATGATGTCCGGATACGTCCCCTCGCCGAACCACCACGACTTCTCGTTCAGCTTCTCGGCCAGGTGTTCAGCGCATGCCAGCTTGTAATTCACCATCGCCATGTCGAACTCGTAGGAGCGCCGCACCCCGTCGACCGCATCCTGCAGCCCCGGTTTGTGCAAGATGTCCAGCAGAGGCTCGAAGGAGGCGAGTCTCAGACTGAGCGTGTCAATAGATTTGAGCGTCCTTTTCAGGGCGTAGCAGTCGGCTTGGGACTTGGCGCGCTGTAGCGCCATGTTTATAGGACTATTCGTGGGAAGCATGAAACCATATTGTGCGACCATCTTTTTATATCTTCTGCAATATCGCAGTCAAAAAGGAGAATAGAAAAAACGGAAAGTAAAATAGAAAAAAGGGAGATTCGAAAAGAACCGTTCAAATAAAAAAGGGAAGTTGGAAAGAAACCGTAGGTTCTAATAAAAAGGAAGGTGAAAGGGAACCTTGGTTCCCTTTACTCCATGAAGAACGCCGCAGTCGGTGGGTCCGGCTTCTCGCCTTTCCTCTCCCTGATCTGCCTCACGACCTTCCCTACGAGTTCCTTCGGCATCGGGTGGTATCCTGCGTATTCCTGGTACCAGATGGCCCTGCCTTGGGTCACGCCTCGCAGATCGTTCGCGAAACCGAACATCTCGGCAACAGGCAGCAGCGTCGTGATGACCGTGTTCTCGCCTTCCTGCTGCATGTCCAGGAGCTGTCCGCGCCTTCCGTTCGTGAGGGTGATGACCGCGCCCGCATATTCCTGCAGGGTGTTTATCAGCACCTTCTGCTTCGGTTCGAGGAGGCTGACTCCAGCCGTCAGCATAGCGGCGTAGATGGCCCTCTTCGCCGTGGGTATCATCTGTGCCGGTCCGCGGTGGATGTTGTCCTCGTGCAGGGTCGCATCGACGATCTTGACCTTGACGCCGCTCATCTTCTCTTTCGCGAGCGGGCCCTGGTCGAGGGCCTCTTCGAATCCCTGTATCATGAGTTCCTCGACCTCGTTCAGGTATTGGACACCTTTCGTGGCGTTGATGAAGACGCTCGCGTTATGGATATCGTAGATGGCTTTGGCATCCTCGCGGTCCATCCCGAGTTCGACGAGCTTCTCCCAGACTTCCCTCCCTTTCGGGCGTCCTTCCTTTATTGTGCCGTCCTGGATAGCCGCGATGATCGCCGGCTCCAATGGTTCCACGAACACCTTGATCTTGTTGTGCTTGTTCGGGGACTTCCCTTCGACCACCGGCGAGCCTGCGAGCAATGATTCGCGGTAGACTACAATCGGAGGCGACGTGATGATCGGCACCTTCTTCTCGTTCCTGATCTTGTACTCGATGATCTCCAGGTGCAGCTCACCGTTGCCGCTGATCAGGTGCTCTCCCGTCTCGGCCAATGAGATCTTGATGGTCGGGTCTTCCTTCGAGATGGACCTGAGCGCTTCGATCAGCTTCGGGAGGTCCTTCTGCTCCTTGACCTCGATCGATTTGGTGATGACCGGCTCGGAGTAGTGCTTTATCTGCTCGAATGGCTCCATAGGCTCGAGCGATATCGTCTCTCCGACATACACGTCTTTGAGACCGACGACCGCACCGATGTTGCCCGCGCTGATCCAATTGGCAGCGACCCTGTCCGGGCCCATATATATGCCGACAGACTGGACTTTCGCATAGACCTTCTTGGATGAGATGTAGAGCTGGACTCCTTTCTCCACCTTTCCGGAGAAGAATCTGATGACCGCGACCTCGCCTGCATGCTCGTCGTAAACGACACCGAAGCACACGCCGATCGGTTTGCCGTTCGGGTCGCAGGCCAGCATGCTCTTGCCGTACTCGGTCGTGAGGTCGCCGTGCTTCCAAAGGACCGGGATGCGGTATGGCTGCGCGACCTTCGGCGATGGGAGGTGCGTGATTATTATCTCGAGGAGCACATCGTCTAGCGGGCTCCTTTCGACCAGGTATTTGTGGTCTTCGGCGACGCACCTATCATACATCTCCTTGAACGTGATGCTGAACTTCTTCATCGATTTGATCGAGATCGCCCATTTGTTGTATGCCGTGCCGAATGCGACATTCCCCTTGTTGACATCGATCAGCCAGTCGTCCACCATCTCGGGCGGCGCGTTACCGGCGATTATCTTGTTGACCTGGTTGATTATCTTGAGGAACCTCTGCTGCATGCCGTTGGAATCCAGCTTCAGTTCGTTGATGAGACGGTCTATCTTGTTGATGAACAGGACCGGCTTAGCCCTCTCTTTGAGCGCCTGCCTCAGGTTCGTCTCGGTCTGGGGCATGACACCTTCGACCGCATCCACGACGAGGCAGATGCCATCTACGGCGCGCATGGCACGGACGACGTGGAAACCGAAGTCGACGTGGCCCGGCGTGTCTATCAGGTTGATGAGGTGGTCCCTCCCTTCGAAGTTGAAGCTAAGGGAAACATCCGCCGACTTGATGGTGATTCCCCTCGCCTGCTCCTGCGGGTCGAAATCCGTCCATCTCTGCGCTCCTGCGAGCTCCTTGGATATCAGGCCTGCCCTGGCTATCAGCGAGTCGGTGAGCGTCGTCTTTCCGTGGTCTACGTGGGCCACGATAGCGACATTGCGGACATTCTCGATGTTCTCCATCATCTTCTGGACTTCTTCAACGACGAATTCCTTTCGTGCCATATATACACCTAAGCTGGACTAGATTCTATAGACTCTAGTAGTAGTGGTGTGAATGAGGTTGGAAAAGAATATAAATATAGGCAACTGGTGGTTCCTGCATCTTATGCTGAAATATGTCTGGTCGAATCCCTTTTAGGTCCCGCCCGCAACAATATGGATTTCATTTAAATACCCGCTGTGTATGCCATTCATGACTGAAAACTCGATGCTCGTCATAGGGATAATCGCATTGGTGCTCATCACGGCTGGCCTGACCTATTATATCGTCAAAGTCAGCACCCTTGCCGTTCCGCCGCTGAACGTCAGCGGGCAACCTCCTACGATAACCGTCACCGGAGAGGCGTCTAGAAGCGTGACCCCGGATCTGATGACCGTAGGGCTGACGATAAGCACAATGGGATCGGATACCGCCGCTTCGCAGTCGAAGAACGCCGTAGAAGCCGCCAGCGTCAAAGCGGCGTTGCTCGCCTCCGGAGTGAACGAATCAGAGATCCAGACAGTCTCATATAATACGTATCCGGTTTACAACGAATCCTGCTCTTCATGCTATTCACAGCCATATTATACCTATGGAACCAATTCCGGCGGCGTGGAAATCCCTGCAAACAGCGCTTCTCCGCCGACCGTATCCGGTTCAGCCTCAGGCGGAGTCGCCTCTTCCGGAGTGATCGTATCTCCCGGATACCCATCGATGGTCCCGCCCTATCCCTGCGTAAATAACTGTTCCATCGTCGCATACGAGACATCCAATTCCATCATGATAAAGAACGGGAAGACCGGGGATGGCGGCAAATATATCGAAGCCGCGCTCAACGCTTCGAATTGGACATCCGTGGATTATGTGTATTTCTCGCTCAGCGATGCGGCAAGCATCTCTGTGGATTCGGAGCTCCAGGCAGAAGCTGCGTCAAACGCCAAAACTACCGCAGAGAGCATCGCCAACGGCCTTGGCGCGCATCTCGGGAACATAGTATCTGTAAACCCGAGCTACCCGTTCCCCTATCCTGTCTACGCCTATCAATCGGCGAACTCCGGAACCGCCGCGCCAGCCGCTCCGCCGACCGATATCTTCCCGACGACAACGGATATGAGCGGCTCGATCACGGTCGTGTATGCGCTGGTGCAATAAGCGCCTTCGGCGGATCAGTCTCCCGCGTAACAGACGACTGCCGAAACCTCACTCCTATTACGGTTCATGAAGGCACCGACGCAAACGAATCCGATCAGCGCTCCCGAAGCGCAGCAGCCCGAAGACGGATTGGTTGCGCTTTTGCAGCAGTCCTGCTGCTGCTCGCAGCTCATCGCGGAATTCCAGTCCGAGCTATCCGTCACCGAGCACGTCTGATCCGAATAGGAGTAAGTCCCCCCCACACCTTGGCAGCACTGCGCGGCGCATTGGGAATCCTCCACCTGGCCCGAAGGGCAGGAGAACGTTCCCAGATCGCTTCCCTGGGCAAAAGCCATACTAGCGAATAATCCCACGATCAGACAAAGGAATATTTTCATCATAATCCCGATAAGCCTGATGATACGATATTTATAATGCGCTAGGCCCGGGAAAAATAGAGCGAGCGACAAGAAATGAATCGCCTTCCACGGAAGGGATAACTGCCATCCGGTTGGACCCGAAAGACGCGGATGATTGGCTTTGGCGCCGAGAAGACGGATCGAAATGCTTACTGTCTGGGCGGAACCGGAATCCCGTTCGGCCAGAGGCGGGCTCCTTGGTCCGGTACATGGTGCGTCGTCCTTCCTTGGAAGATGACATTACCAGCGCATGTTCGGATTTCATGTTGATGTTGTTGTATGAAAAATAAGGCGGGGAAGAACGAACCTTGTTTCCGCATATCAATGATTTTTATCAGAGTTTTTGATAGTCACGATTACTGTTTCTGGTTTCGGACCTTTTTCTGCCTTAATGGAAAATGCAACATCCGGTTCCCCGAACGTTCTTGTTTCCCCGAAGTTTATTCTAATCGGCTTGGAACGCAGCAGATGTCCGCTCGTGGATATCTTGACTTCGGTGCCGACCTCGATTCCCTTGCCATCAACCTTTGTGACTTTCATGGCAAAACCATTAGACTCTTCTGTCAGTATCGGATCGCCGGCTTTGAGCGGGGTTTTGTTTGCTTTGCAAATTCGTTGACCAGATGAAAAACGGCAGTCAAGCTTGGCTTGGGTGGCTTCCTGCTTCCCGGAACCAGATGCGCCCTGAGGACTTGCCTGTGCTGGACCGAGCAGGACTAATCCGCAGGCCAGAACCGCTCCAAGCGCGAATGCACGCGGCTTTGCCGCGCTCGACTTCAAGTCCATTCTTCGCTTGGCATCGTCATGTTTCAGCTTCATTTTCCCATCTGCAGGTATTGTTTAGTACAACAAATGATAAAGATAAAAATGTTTTTAATGATGCTGCTGGGAGCGACTACGACATGGCGGAACGGCTCAAAGAGGCTGGCTGAAGGGACGGCTGGCACGGGTCCGGTCTTGTCCGAGAGGGAGATAGGAGTGGCACCGGACCGCGCGCGGGATCCGTATAGGGGAAATGAAGTTTTGGATTACGCACGGCGTGTGCCTCCATTTATTGCGCTATGCAAGATACTGGATGCACACTGGAGTACGGAACCTAAAAAGCAGAAGTTTGGCCGCAAAAACGCGCATTTGTCGTGGATTATGGCCCTCCGCATACGGGGGCGAGCAACAATAAGTGTATCGCCCTCGACGGGATTTGAACCCGCCCATCAACCTTTCCCTACTGCGACCTTTCTTTCCGATGCGCTCATGTATCTCAAAATTCCTTTTTTTGAGCGCGGCTTTTTTCGGGAAAAAGGCGCAATCGGAGGGTTGCGTCCTATCCAGGCTAGACTACGAGGGCTTGAAACCGATTCAGCCAAGGACAATATATAAAACTGCAGGGCGGCAGATGAACGCCTATTATATATTTAAGCCGCTTAATCGCGGCATGAAAACTTTCAGTATGAATGTCCCGTACGCGGAAAAGGCCAGCCGGCTGGAGCTCATTATACGGTTTTTATGGAGCATCCCAGTATTGATCGTCACGATAATATTTAGCATCATCTGGTGCATAGCTTGGTTACTGCAATTCCTGCACATCCTAGTATTCGGCAAGAGGAACAGGACTTTGCACGACTGGCTTCTCAAATACGTCGTCTACAGCACGCAATATACCGTTTATATAAGCCTGCTCACTGACGAAAGGGACCCGATCCTGCCGGAAAGCTGAGACCTGAAGGGATTGCATGCGCACGCTGCTCGCTTTGCTCGCCATCTCGTTGCTCAGTCTATACGCTTGCGTAGGAATGCAAGGTCCAATCCAGCTCAATGGCACCGAGGTGCGAGAATACAATGGCACCAATCTCTCACCCATCAATGGCGTCTATGAGAACGCCATCAAAGGGACCCAGTATATCGACCAGAACACTTATCAGCTGAAGATGACGGGATTGGTGGCGCATCCTCAAGCATACACCTATAGCCAGGTCCTTGGCCACCAGCATTACACGAAAGTGGTGGAAATAGATTGCGTGGAGGGCTGGAACGCGACAATACTCTGGGAAGGCGTGCTGGTGAAAGACCTGATCAATGAAGCCGGCCCGGAACCCAGCGCCAACACGGTCATCTTCAAGGCCTCTGACAATTACACGACGTCATTCCCGCTATCGTATGTCGAAGACAATGACATCATTATGGCCTACAAGATGAACAACGTCACCCTCCCGCCAGAACAGGGATTCCCGTTCATGCTCGTGGCCGAAAGCAAATGGGGCTACAAATGGATCAAGTGGATAACCGAGATCGAGCTGTCGAACGACACCAGTTACCAAGGATACTGGGAAAGCAGAGGCTATTCTGATTCTGGAAACCTGAACGACACATTTATCAAGTAATCACGAAGAAGGGTAGGGAGGGATGTCTATGCGCATGATGCTCGTTTTGGTCTTGGTGCTGTTCATGGGTTCGGTCATCTTCGCCGCTCAAAGCGACATAAAAGCGGAAGCGTATGCATGCAAGGAGCAATGCTGCGTAGACAACGGTGGGACCTATGATTCTTCGACCACCGTCTGCTCGGACTCGGCCGATGCGAGCGGCGCGTGCATCGATGATTGCTATTCCCAATCGATCATCACCGCCGCAGAGCAGTCTGGAAAATCCTCTTCAGAAGCCAACTCGCTGGCAGACCAGGATACGCAGTGCATGAGGGACTGCTGCGGGTCGGCTGGTGGGACATTGGATAGCGATAACTTCTGCAACGGGGATCGTCCTGATGGGGACTTGGGCGGTTGCTACAAGGACTGCTTCGATTCAACCTTGGATAAAGCATCGGCAGGCTCAAGCTGCTGCGCCCCGTCCTTTCTTCTGCTAGCGATTATCATCGGCGCTTTCATCAGGAGATAATCTGGGGAATCGGTTTATTCATGCTCTCAAAATCAGGAATAAAATATAAGATAAAATAAAAAATTTACCTGGCGCTTCTCGACATGCGTTCGGTCTCGTCGCGTTTCTTTATCGCGTACGATGCCTGCATATCGCCTTTGGCCGTGGACATTATCTCGTCCGCGAGGGCCTTGGAGAGCGTCTTCGGCTTGTTGAACGCGCCCATCAGGGCCGCGAGGGCCATGTTGCGCAGTGCCATATCGAGCCTCCTCGTAGCGGATATGTCGACCGCTATCTGGTAGCTCACACCGCCGTGCGACACCCTGGTCACGTCTTCGCGGGGCGCGGCGTTCTCGAGCGCTCGTATCAGGACCTGGACCGGGTTCTCCTTGGTCTCGGCCTCGACTATCGCGAACGCTTCCTCCACAACGCGGAGCGCATGGAGCTTCTTGCCCTGCATGCGGCCGTGCGTCCTGATGACCTTGCCCGAGGTCTTCTCGCCGGTTCCGCCCCTCATGAGCTTGTTCGCGAGGCGTTCGACCACGTTGACCTGGGTCTTTCCCAGCCCTTTCTTGACGTGCCTCCCGAATGTGTGCGGCACGAGCAATGGCTTGAGCGAGACGGTCTGGGCTATGCTCAGATCCTTGATCTGGATGTTCTCCAGAGAGTATTTTCCGAAAAGCTTGTCCATCAGATTACCTCTTGGGTTTCTCCTTCCTGCCTCTTCTCAGCATCTGGAGATCCGTGTTGTTGACCGCGATTATCTTGTAGCGCACACCAGGTATCGAACCCATCTGGCCTCTCTGGGAACCTCCCAGGCCGGCTATGATGACTTCGTCGTGCTCATCGATGAAGCTTATCGCCTTGTCTCTGACCGCATGGGCGCTGACGACCTTGCCGTTTTTCAACAGCTGGACCTTAGCGCATTTGATGAGGCCCGAGTGGGGCTGCTTCTGCTCGAGGACTATCTTCTCCAGGACGATTGCTTTCGCCTGTGGAGCGCCTTCGAGCGGGTCGAATTTCTCCTTCAACCTGAGTGTTCTCCTCTTCCATCGTTTGGAGAGCCATTTGTGCTTCTTGCGCATCCTTTGCATATTCCTTCCAGCAAATTCTCCGTTCGCCATTAATCCACCTAAGTAAGATAACTACTATCGAGTAGGGATTGAATCTTACTGAGAAGTATTTATAAATATACTGACCGGTTTCTGCCTATATGCCCCAAAAGACCAAGATGGCCGGTTTCTCGTTCTCCGAGACTGAGCTGGCGCCGATACTCCTCATGCAGCAGGTGGCGCGGCAGGATATCGCCGTCCGGTCCTTCCAGGAGCAATCGGTCATGAATGAGCGCATCATGCAGCGCGGCGAGGAGCAGGCCTGGGTCATGGCGATCGCTTCAGCCGAAGCCGGGGAGAAGGCGAAGAATATCCGTTCCACGGAAGGGAAAGAGGTCCGCGATAGCACCACCTATACTATAACATACTACAATCCCGAGACGCATAAGGCCGAGGTGCTCTCGGAGAAGAGCGACATCCGCATCAAGGATGAAACCACAAAGAGCATCGAGGAATCCGTGGCGTCCCAATCATTGTATCCGATATACAGGTATATCGGTTTCCCGCTCATGAAGACTGAGGTGGTGCCCTGGAAGCTCGAGCAGATACTCTCAGAGCGGGATTATGGGACGCCTCCGCCCAGCGGCGGCGCGTCTGTCGTTCCGGTCAAGCTGGTGGCGCTAAAGGAGAGCGAGATCGCGGCGCAGAAGAAGCTCGAGGAGAATGTGAGGTCCGCGCTCGAGATATCTATCGTCAGGAAAGAGAAGAGCGAGATCAAGCTGGGCGAAGAGATAATGGTTATGGAAGAGGCGGTGGAATTGCTGCGCAGGGGAGAGGATATAGACAAGGTGCTATCCCGGCTCCCCCCGCTGTCTCGCATGCGTTACATACTCCTCCTGAGGAAGAGGAAAGTCCCGGTGCAGATAATCATCCGCATGATGCAGCGTGAAGCGGAGTTCCTCAAGTCCTCCAAGAAGAAGCTCTCGTTTTTCAGCACCGACGACCTGGTCAGCATGCTGAAGGCCCTCCGCGCCGTGCAGAAAAAATAATGGCTCACGCTGTTTATGGTGATGATACTGCGATTACTTCTTGGCCCGGATTTCCCTTCTCTTGGGCCTCATGTACGGGGAGCCGCATTTCCTGCATTTATCGACGTTCTTGCTGTTTCTGCTCTTGCACTTGCGGCAGATCATTACCTTGGCGAGTCTTGCGTCTCCTTCTGGAAATTTTCCCATTTGCTTAACACCTTAATTAGCGTGATTTATGGATATTGGATACCATACTATTAAAAACCGTGCCCTGCTCTCGACGACAGGATCAATGCCATTATGCAACAATTATATTGCTTCTCGGAGCAGTCATTGCATGAATGAAGAGAAATCCTGCGGGATCGTGGTTTTCCGGGAAGATCCAGGTCGCAGGTTCCTGCTCCTCCATTACGAGGAAGGGCATTGGGACTATCCGAAAGGCCACGTGGAGAAGGGCGAGACCGAGCTCGAGACCGCGCGGCGCGAGACGAAAGAGGAGACCGGGATGACCGAATTGGATATAATCCCCGGCTTCCACGAAAGCATGGGTTACTTCTATAAGCGGGATAGGAAGACATTCCATAAGGAGGTCATCTATTTCCTAGCGAAAACGAAACAGAGCACCGTGACTCTTTCCAGTGAGCATATAGGTTTCGAGTGGCTCGGCTACGAAGACGCATACGCGAGGCTCACGTATCCGAATGCGAAGGAAATGCTGAAGAAAGCCGAATACTTTTTGCGAAAATGAAAAAATTCAGAGCTGCGCCCGTATCTTGGCCGCGGCGTCTTCGAGCTCCTTCCTGCTAGTCTCCCTGTCGTAGTTCGGAGGCATGTGGAGGTAGAAGCCGTCGCTCCTGTACCTGGGGATGATGTGCATGTGCGCATGGAACACGTCCTGCCCGGCTTCTGCGCCATCGGCCATGAAATAGTTTATGGCCTTCACCCGGAGCTTAGACTTCTTCATCGCGATTGCGATCTTCTTCGCAGCCATCATGATCTCTCCGGCGATGTTGTCTTCAAGGTCGGTGAGCAGTTCGGCGTGCCTCTTGGGTACTATGAGCACATGACCCGAGTTGATGGGTTTGATGTCCATCACGGCTATCAGGTGCTCGTTCTCGTAGACTTTCGTCGCAATGGATTTGCCCCTTATCATGCTGCAGAAAACGCATTCAGACATGATGATGATATGTTTGATTGGATATTTAACCTAATTCTTTTTGCCCCCCCATTCCCATTCCAAAAAGCTTATTACCAACATTGGAGAATCATCATCATGCGTTTTTCCCTAGAATCACCATACAAGCCTGCAGGCGACCAGCCCCAGGCCATCGACAAACTCATATCTGGGGTGGAAACCGGCGGAATGCAGACGCTGCTCGGAGTCACGGGCTCGGGGAAGACTTTCACTATGGCGAACGTCATCGCCCGCAGCGGCAAGAGCGCCATCATCATCTCGCATAACAAGACGCTCGCAGCGCAGCTCTATGCAGAGTTCCAGCAGTTCTTCCCGAAAGACAATGTCGGATATTTCATATCCTATTACGATTACTACCAGCCCGAGAGCTACATCGCTTCGACGGATACGTACATCGAGAAAGAGGCCGAAAGGAACGAGAAGCTTGAGGAGTTCCGGCTGCAGGCGACGTCCTATCTGCTCTCAGGGATGCCCACCGTGATCATCGCTTCGGTCTCATGCATCTATGGCCTCGGCAACCCGAGCACGTATTCGGAGCTCGGCCTCGAGCTCAAGAAAGGATTGCGCATGGCCAGGAAAGAAGTGATGCATTCGCTCGTCAAGATGCAGTATGAGAGGAACGAGGCGGTCCTGGAGAAAGGATCCTTCCGCATGCGGGGCGACATGCTCGAGGTCTTCCCCCCTTTCTCGGACTCCGCGATAAGGGTGTCGTTCGAAGACGACGTCCTCCAATGGGTAGAGTCCTTCGATGTGCTGAGCGGCCGAAGGAAGCGGGCTCCGAGCTACATGCTCCTTCCCGCGAAGCATTTCGTTGTCCCCGAGGAGACGAAGAACGATGCGCTCGCCGCGATATCCGCCGAGCTTGAGGAGCACGCGCCGTCCCTGAAGCCGCTCGAGAGGCAGCGGCTGGAGCAGAGGACGCGCTATGACCTGGAGATGATCCGGGAGCTCGGCTATTGCTCCGGCATCGAGAACTACTCACGGCATTTCGATGGCCGCAAGGTAGGCGAGAAGCCATATTGCCTTCTCGATTATTTCCCCAAGGACTTCCTCATGTTCATAGACGAATCCCATGTCACCCTGCCGCAGGTGCACGGCATGTACAAGGGGGATTTGTCAAGGAAGAGGTCCCTCGTGGAGAACGGATTCCGGCTGCCGTGCGCATATGACAACCGCCCGCTCAAGTTCGAGGAGTTCGAGAGATACATGAAGGATGTCATCTTCGTCTCGGCCACTCCGGCGCAATACGAGCTGGCCCATTCATCGCAGGTGGTCGAGCAGAATCGTGCGGCCCACTGGCCTCGTGGACCCGGAAATCGAGATACGGAAAACCAAGGGGCAACTGGATGATCTGCTTTCAGAGGTTAAGGCAAGAGCCGAGCGGAACGAGCGCACTCTGGTCACCACACTCACGAAACGGATGGCCGAGGACCTCGCATCTTATCTCCACGACAAGGGAGCCCGGGTCAGATATCTCCATTCGGAGATCGAGACGCTCGAGAGGACAAAACTCATACGCGCGCTGAGGGCCGGGAAATTCGACTGCCTGGTCGGGATCAATCTCCTGAGGGAAGGCCTCGACATCCCGGAGGTTTCCCTGGTCGCCATATTGGATGCCGACAAGACCGGATTCCTCCGATCATCGCAATCTCTCATCCAGACCATAGGGCGCGCTGCAAGGAATGTCGATGGCAGGGTGATCATGTACTCGGACACCATGTCCGATGCGATGCGCGACGCGATCAATGAGACGGATAGGAGACGGAAGAAACAGGTCCTGTTCAACAAGGCGCACGGGATAACCCCCAAGACGATAATCAAGCCGATACCGCCCGAGGACGGCGATGTCGAAGCGGCGATCCCCAAGAGCATGAACGAGAAGCAGAAGGAGGAGCTCATCGCGATGTTCGAGGAGCAGATGATGGCCGCGGCGGAGCGGCTGGATTTCGAGAAGGCGATCGCGCTGAGGGACAGGATACGGCTCCTAAGGAAGTGATATATTACTTTCTTGGGATATCCTCATCATGCAGAAATTCACTTTGAAGCATATCGGGGCAGTTTCTCTCGGAAGGCTGCTAGCGATCTGGTCGTTCGTGCTCGGATTGATCTTCCTGGTCGTCTGGGGCGTGGTAAGCCTGATACTTGGCATCGTTGGTCTCGCGTCAGGGGCGGACCTGGTCCAGGTGGTCATAGGGCTCGGCGCAAGCCTAGTGCTAGGCGTGGTCATGCTGGTGGTCGGCGCCATAGCAATGTTCATCCTGGGATTCCTCAGCGCCATCGTCTATAACATCATCCTCGGCCTCGGAGGCGGGATAGACTTCGATGTCGGAGAGAGGACCTGATTCTTTTTTCTTCATAATCGCAATCAATAAATACCTCATTCGTCATAAATAGCATATCTGGAATCCAAATCCTCAGGTGAAACCATCTCGGAGAAAAACATCATCATCAAGGGCGCGAGAGAGCACAACCTCAAGAACATAGACGTAGATATACCCAGGGGGAAGATAACCGTGGTCACCGGGCTCTCGGGCTCGGGAAAATCCACCCTCGCGTTCGACACGCTCTACGCGGAAGGCCAGAGGCGCTACGTGGAATCGCTTTCAGCTTACGCCCGCCAGTTCCTGGGCATCATGAACAAGCCGGATGTGGATTCGATAGAGGGCCTGTCGCCGGCCATATCGATAGACCAGAAGACCACTTCGCGCAATCCACGTTCGACTGTGGGCACTGTCACCGAGATATTCGATTACATGCGCCTGCTTTTCGCGAGGGTGGGGCAGCCGCATTGCCCGGTGTGCAAGAAGCTGATATCGAAGCAAGGGCCTGATGAGATCCGCGCGAACCTCTTCTCAAGTTTTTCCGGGCAGAGGATCGAGCTCCTCGCTCCCGTGGCGAGGGGGGAGAAAGGCAGGTTCGAGAACGAGTTCGCGGAACTCAGGAAAGCCGGTCTCTACAAGGTCTATGTGAACGGCGACCTCCTGGACATCAGCAGGAAAAACCCGAAACTCGACAAGAACAAGAAGCAGATTATTTCTGTTATCATAGACAAAGTGGCCGTTGAGACGGCATCCAAAGAGCGACTCCACGAAGCGATCGAATCCGCGCTGAAGGAAGGGGACGGGGTGTTGATCGCGAAAAGCGGCAAACGCGAGACGCTCTATTCGAGGAGCAACTCATGCCCTGAGCACGGCATATCGCTCGGAGAGATACAGCCCAGGGACTTCTCGTTCAATTCGCCCTTCGGTGCCTGCCCGGAATGCCACGGCCTGGGGTTCAAGATGGAATTCGACCCCGATCTGGTTATCCCGGACCGCTCGCGTTCCATCATCGGAGGCGCGATAACCTGCTACAAGGGCCTCATGGAAGGAGGCTGGCGCATGCACCAGATACGCGAGGTCGCCACCAACAACGGCATCGAGCTCGACATCCCGGTGTCCGAGATACCGAAGGAAAAACTCGACATCATACTTTATGGCACGAAAGACAAGATGAGATTCACATACGAGGGCAAGAGCTCGAAATACGAGTACGAGAGCGATTTCGAAGGCATAATCCCGCAACTCGAGCGACTCTTCCGCCAGACGAAATCCGAGAGCAGGAAAGAGGAGATAGGCAAATTCATGCTCGAGAGATCCTGCCCGAAATGCAAGGGCATGCGCCTCAAGGAGGAGATGCTCAACGTCCTTGTTGGTGAGAAGAACATCATGGACATCTGCCATCTCCCCATATCAGACGCGAAGAGGTTCCTGGCGTCTCTCGAATTGAACGAGAGCGAGAGGAAGATATCGGCCCCCATACTCAAGGAGATAGGCGCGCGGCTCGAATTCCTCGAGAACGTCGGATTGAACTATCTGGACCTTGCCAGGGAAAGCTCGACATTGTCTGGAGGCGAATCCCAGCGCATCCGCCTCGCCACGCAGATAGGCTCCAATCTGACAGGGATAATCTACGTCCTTGACGAACCGTCGATCGGACTTCACCAGCGCGACAACGCCAAGCTCCTCGCGACATTGAAACGGCTCCGCGACCTCGGTAACACGCTCGTGGTCGTGGAGCATGACGAGGAGACGATGCGCGAATCCGATTATCTGATAGACATGGGCCCTGGCGCCGGATTGCTCGGCGGGGAGATAGTCTCAGCCGGCACGGTGGGAGATATCATCAGCAACAAAAGATCCGTCACAGGGGATTACCTCTCAGGCCGGCGCACCATCGCGCTTCCTGACAAACGGAGGACGCATAAGGGCCGCATCATCCTCAAAGCAGTCGCCGAGAACAACCTCAAGGGCATGGACGTCGTTTTCCCGCTCGGAATCTTCACCTGCATAACCGGGGTATCCGGTTCGGGCAAGTCATCCCTCATAGCGGAAACGCTCTTCCCCCTCCTGTCCAACATCCTGAACGGGTCGAAGCTCAGGGCTGGGAAGAGCAAAGGGGTGGATGGCGCGTATGAGCTAGACAAGATAATCGCCGTGGACCAGTCCCCGATCGGCCGCACGCCGAGATCGAATCCGGCAACTTACATAGGGGCATTCACGCCGATACGGGACCTTTTCTCCAGGACCGAGGAAGCGAGGGCGCGCGGGTACGGGCCCGGACGGTTCTCCTTCAACGTCCCCAACGGAAGGTGCGAGAACTGCGAGGGCGACGGATTGATCAAGATAGAGATGCATTTCCTCGCGGACGTCTATGTGCCCTGCGAAGTCTGCAAGGGGAAGCGCTACGATTCCCAGACCCTGGAGATACTGTACAAGGGGAAGAATATCGCTGACATCCTGGACATGAGCGTGGACGAGGCGCAAGAGTTCTTCGCCAACATTCCTGCCATCAACCGGAAGCTCGAGACTATCAAGGAGGTCGGGCTCGGATACATGAAGCTCGGCCAGCCGGCGACCACCCTCTCAGGAGGCGAGGCGCAGCGCGTGAAGCTCGCGAACGAGCTCTCCAGGCGCTCCACCGGGAAGACGATGTACCTGCTCGACGAACCCACCACCGGACTGCATTTCCATGATGTGAAAAAGCTCCTCGAGGTGCTGCAGCAGCTGGTCAACCGCGGGAACACCGTGGTGGTGATAGAGCACAACCTCGACGTGATAAAGAGCGCGGACTGGGTGATCGATCTGGGCCCTGAAGGTGGGGAGGAAGGCGGGAGGATCGTGGCGGAAGGGACGCCGGAGTCCGTCGCGCGCAGCGGCACATATACCGGTGCTTACCTCAAGAAGGCCCTCGCGGCCTCCAAGAAGAAGGTTGTGGACGAATGATGTTCGAGCGCGGCCGCTATCCCGAAGCGCCTGGCGTCTACCTCATGAAAAGCGGCGATGGCACGGTGATATATGTCGGGAAGGCGTCATCGCTGCGCAACCGGCTCTCGCAGTATTTCTCCAAAGGCAGGGACATCAAGACCAGCGCGCTCGTCTCCCATATCTCTTCCATAGATTTCGTCATCACGAAGGATGAGAAGGAAGCCCTGATACTGGAATCGAACCTCATCAAGAGCTATCAGCCGAAATACAACCTCTGCTTGAAGGACGCGAAGCACTTCTCATACCTAGCGCTCAGCGGAGAAAAATTCCCGCGGCTCCTCCTGGCGAGGAAGAACCCTTCCGGCGCCTTCCGCATCAAAGGGGCGCAGTTCTACGGCCCTTTCGTGGAAGGCTCCAAGCGCGCTGTCTCGGCCAGATACCTCAGGAAGCTCTTCAGGATACGGATATGCGGTACCAAGATGCCGAAAAAAGCGTGCCTGCAGTTCCATCTCGGGAACTGCGACGCTCCATGCGTAGGGAACATAAGCGAGGCCGAATATCTCAAGAACGTCGAAGCGCTACGCTCGATATTGGAAGGTAAGGGCCAGGCCGGCGTGTTGATCGGATCTCTCCGCACGCGGATGGCCGAAGCGTCGGCAGCGATGGATTACGAGCGCGCGATGTCGCTGCGGGGCCAGATGGAGTCGCTCAAGATATTCTATGACCGGCAGAGAGTGGAGAAGAAGCATGGATATGACGAGGATTACCTCTGGTTCCAGAAGATCGGTGCCAATCTGCACGTGCAGGTGCTGCGGAGCCGCCATGGCGTGATCGGTAAGGTAGAGAAACATTCCATGGCCATGAAGGAGCAGGAGGATCCAGAAGTCTCCTTCTGCATCCAATATTACTCCGAGATCCCAGACCGCATCTATTCGAACCTATCCGATCAGACGATCAAGCTGCTCAATATCGCGCTGGGCACCGAAGCGTTCTCGCATCCCGGGCGGGAGAATGCCAAAGTGCTGGAAATCGCTGCGCGTTCCCTGATCCTGGGGGAAGTGGACGCTTCGGTCCTCAGACTACGGGAGAAACTCGATCTCGACAACAACCCCATAACCATAGAGACGTTCGATATATCCACGCTTTTCGGGGAGGAGTCCGTGGGTTCGATGGTCAAATTCGTGAACGGCAAGCCGGACAAGGAAGGCTACCGCAGGTTCAAGATCAAGACCGTCTCGGGCCAGGATGATTTCGCTATGATGAAAGAGGTCGTCTCCAGGCGCTATGAGCGGCTTATGAAAGAAGGGGGGTCGTTGCCCGATCTCGTCCTGATTGATGGAGGGGCGGGCCAGTTGCACGCTGCGATGGACGCGATGGAGGAAGCCGGCGTCCGCATCCCGGTGGCCGCGATCGCGAAGAAAGAGGAGGAGATCTATCTCCCTAACCGGATGGAGACGGTACGCATGGAACGTTCTGATTCCGCGCTCAAGCTCCTCCAGCGCTGCAGGGACGAGGCGCACCGGTTCGCGGTCACTTACCAGCGGTTGAGGCGCGGGAAGAAGGCGAAAGAGTGAAAAGCAAACCATTAATAATACAGTTATACATAATTTAGTTATAAAACAAGAAAAATTCTGGTTTTTGTTATCCTCAAGTCCTAAAGAGATCAGAAGATAATCGAAATCGATTTTTCCTAACAACAGGTGAAAATAGGATGAAATTCAGTGATATGAGCATCAGCGCTAGGACTATGTCTGCGCTCAATGAGATGGGATATATCGAAGCGACAGAGGTACAGGAAAAAACCATACCACTTATGCTTCAAGGCGAGGACGTCATAGTCCGGAGCCAGACAGGGACCGGTAAAACAGCCGCGTTCGGAATAAGCCTCATCGAGATAATCTCGAAAGACAAGATAAGGAAGGGGCTCATACTCGCACCCACGAGAGAGCTCGCGGTCCAGATAACGAACGAGATCCGTTCGATAGCCAAGAACCAGAACCTGCATATATTCGCGATATACGGCGGCCAGGGTATGGGCGGTCAGAAAGCCCTCCTCAGGAGGGGCTATGACATAATCGTCGCGACCCCGGGTCGTCTTCTAGATCATGTGCAGCAGGGCACCATACGCCTCGGCAACATGAATTGCATCGTGCTCGATGAAGCCGATCGCATGCTCGATATCGGTTTCAAGCCTGATATCGATAGGATAATGGGGATGGTGAGCCCCGAGCGCCAGGTCGTGCTCTCATCCGCCACCATAGATTCGGCCATAAAGCAGATGGCGAACAGCTACATGGAGACTCCGCAGGTGGTGGAGATCGGCCCGGTCGGGAAGGTCGGGAAGATCGAGGAGGAATACATCACATTGACGCGCGCCGAGAAGCTGCAGAAGCTGAAGGAGATACTGATGCGCGAGCCGAATTCCAGGACCATCGTGTTCGTCGCATCGAAACGCGGCGTCGAATACGTATGCCACAAGCTCAATGAACACAACATCGAGGCTCAATACCTCCATGGCGGCAAGAGCCAGAGCCAGAGGGAGCGCGTGATGCGCGATTTCCAGGAAGGCATGTTCAGGATACTTATCGCCACGGATGTCGCGGCGCGCGGGCTCCATGTCGAAGATGTCACGCACGTAATAAACTACGACAAAGCCGATTCCGCGGATACCCATACCCACCGCATAGGCAGGACAGGGAAGGATGGGCAAGACCGGAAAGGCCATAACCTTCATGGAGACGGACCCGATAGTCCGCGGCAATCGCGGCGGGAACCGCGGCGGATACGGCCACCGGGCAGAGGACCGGAGACCGCGCACGCAAGGGCACGGGAGCTACAGCCGCGGCAGGCCTCCAAGGCGCAGGTATTAATTTTTTTAATTCTACATATGATGGTGGATTCGATGAAATTCAAGGCGAGCCATATCAAGCATATGAAATCCAAACGGATCTTCCTTCAGGACCAGGCCCACATGAAGACGCAGCAGAAAGTCTCCAGGCAGGATCCGAGGAGGAAGAAGATCATTTCTGAGAATGCAACCGATTGACTAACTTCAAACCTGCCAGTTCCGACTGGCAGGGGTTGTTTATATTCATCCCTCCCGGGATAACCATTTCCTAACCAGCGAAAGCAGTACCTTGTACTGCAGGATCACACCTGTATCTTGGAGAACAGGTAGCTGCCTATCGCCATAATTATCACGGTCAGGATGCCGAGGACCGCAAAATCCGTGGTCATGCCGAATTGCGATACGCTGCCGAGCGCCCCGCGCAATCCATCCACGCCATAGGAAAGAGGGTCCACCTCCGCGACGAAGGTTATAATCGCGGGCAACCCGGCAAGCGGGAACAATGCGCCTGAAAGGAAGAACGTGGGCATCACCAGGAAGTTCATGATAAGCTGGAATCCTTGCATATCATCCAGCAGCGATGCTATCGCGGTACCCAGCGCGGTGAAGAACAACGCTATGAGGATCGCGAACAATATCGCGAACGGGAGCATTGCGAGGTTCGGTGAAAAACCCAAGGAAGAGGGCGATGATGAATATCAGCGCGCCTTGGAGCACGGCTATCGTGGCGCCGCCCAATGTCCTCCCGATCATTATCTCGTACCTCGAGACCGGGGCTACCAGCGTCTCTTTCAGGAATCCGAATTGCCTGTCCCAGATTATCTCAATCCCGGAGAATATGGCGGTGAACAGTATCGTCATCGCTATGATGCCGGGGACCAAGAAATCGATATAATTGCCCCCGCCGGCCTTAGCGAATATCGGCCCGAAGCCGAATCCCAGCGCGACAAGGAAAAGCAAAGGTTGCCCTATGGAGCCTATGATCCTGGCTTTGGAACGGAAGTATTTTTTCAGTTGCCTGAGCCACAGTACAGTCAGAGTGTTCATGCTATCTCCTCATCCGCCGCATCATGCGCATACGCTGGTTAGGGGCCGCCTCTTCATGGCGTATCTCGTGGCCGGTCAATTCGATGAACGCCTCTTCCAATGAGCTGGTCTTCGTTTTCTCCTGCAGCTCCTTGGAAGTCCCTTGCGCTATGATCTTGCCGTGGTCTATCACCGCTATCACATTAGCGACCTTGTCGGCTTCATCCATGTAATGCGTCGTGAGAAATATCGTAGTCCCCTCATCCTGGTTCATCTGAACGATGTATTTCCATATGTGGTTTCTCGTTTGCGGATCCAAGCCGACCGTAGGTTCGTCCAGGAACAGGACTTTCGGATGATGCAGCAATCCGCGTGCTATCTCCAGCCTGCGTTTCATCCCTCCTGAGAAGGTTTTCACAAGGTCGTTTTTCCTGTCCCACAGCTCCACGAAACCGAGCAGCTGCTCTATCCTCTTCTTCATCTCATTCGTCGGTATATGGTACAATACCCCGTGGATCTCCATGTTCTCGTAAGCGGTCAGGTCATCATCCAAAGAAGGGTCCTGGAACACGATCCCGAAGTTTTTCCGGACCTCGTTGGGGTCTTTCATCACATCATGCCCATTGAGAGAGATCTTTCCGCTCGTGGGCGTAAGGACAGTGGTGAGCATCTTGATCGTGGTGCTTTTCCCGGCCCCATTCGGTCCAAGGAAAGCGAATATGCTCCCGTGCTCGACTTTGAAGGATATGTTATCCACTGCGGTGAACTCGCCGAATTTCTTGGAAAGATTTTCGACTTCGATAGCTAACATAAGGATCGCTCATCCTGCGAGTTTGCATGATGCGTCAACATATATAACCCAGTATGGCTGGAAAAATATCGCTTAAGAATCCTCAATTTCGAAAGATGATTTTTGGCAAAGCTAATAAATATTTACGGTTTCTTTCAGTCATGGCGGAGCTGAAAACGAAGCTGGTTGATGCCTTCGGATTGGGGATCGGTTTCTGGTTGATGGGGTTTATCGCATCATTGATACTTTTCTTCATACATGCCAGCCAACCTCCTCGGGTGGGTCTTGTTCGTCATCTTCACCCCCATTTGCATATACATATCATTTCTGAGATTCAGGAAAAGAACCGAAGATATATCGTATTATCTGGCTATCGCAGCGATCTGGGCCGTCATCGCCATGGTACTGGATTACATATTCATCGTGACCGCATTCCATTCCCTGGGATACTACAAGCTCGATGTCTTCGTATACTACGCGACGACTTTCATCATCCCGCTATTAATCGGATGGAAGTACGGGATGAATCAAAGCGAGAAAAAATAGACGCAGAGAGCAAACGCTCTGATCATATCTGAGGACGCACACCTGCTTTTGCCCTCTTTGTCGAGGTGAATTTTGCATTAATTCTATATAACTGCTGCCATGAAAGAGGTTAGACGAGCGCCTAAGCTCAATTAATAAAACCACGATAGGAGCAGACTTCTCCTAACTAGGGCGGGTATAGATGCTTAAACAAACTGTAACTAAGCGTACTTATCCTGCTGTTTGCACTTGGGCACTGAACTTTAAAGAAAATGATTACTTTGCAGTTATTTGTTCTTAAATACTAAAACGTGGCTATGATCGCCTTCCGTCGAGCAATAAATCATTTCTTGTTCGAAAAATAATATTTTCGAAATTTCTCTCCCGATGTCCCAAGCTAAAGGAGTCATAGGGCGGCCCTCACCAATCGTATTTGACACTTCGATTATGATTGTGGCATTTTTTTTCATTACCTTTTTGATCTGCCGATATATTCTTCCAATATCTTTCAAATATTTTGAGTAACTCCCAGTTTTTGTATAATTTGTAAATGGATCTTCATTATCAAAGTATCTCATATAGGGCGGAGAAGTTATGGAAAAGTCGAACTTTGGCAAGTTATACGATCCGAGTTTTAGGGAATTGCCATGAATGATTTTACAGGGCTCTTTAATCCTGTCGTTAATGTATTCATACTGGCTTTCATCGTATTCTATCCCAAGAACTGTTCGTCCCAGTCGTTGGCCTACAAACAACGTTGTACCAAAACCAGCAAAAGGATCTAAGATTCTATCCCCTCTTTTTGTAAATTTAAGGACGAACATTTCAACAAATTCTTCCGTATACCGAATATCCGTATCTCCATTGAATTTAATTTTTTTCAGTTTGCTAGAGATTAAAAACCAGGAATTTTCCATGTGTAGTTCTTTCATGTTTACTAATTAGAATATGTCATTTTAATGTTCTCCTAACCTTCCCACATTTTCAAGTTAATATCTAGGAAAATTTCTGATGGCGAGTACAATACGCTAGATGTCTACCAATCAGAATAACTTGCAGGGAGCAAAAGATCCTGCTCAGCTTCAGGTCCTCAACCACGGAAAATCATGTCGATATCAGCAAATCAATGCCGATTTCCTCAAAAGCGTGAGGGTATTAACGAGGAGAGGTTTATAATCGCTGCCTCGACTTATTTCGCTAAACCAGCAACAGGAAAAGCCAAGCAGGCACATAAAGGATCTTTTTCCCGTCCTTCTGGATTTCCTTAAAATCATCCCGAGTCACAATTACCCCAAAAGAGAGGGACTTGAGGTTCATGAATTTGATAAGCGAACTGGCGTCCTCAGCGTGGATGGAAGACTGGAATTTGACTTCTATCGGAATGATGTTGCCTTCTACATCTGCCACCAAGTCCACTTCATCCTTCTGGGGACTGCGCCAAAAAGTTATTCTGTCAGATAATTGGCTTACGTGACCAAAAACAATGGTTTCAATATATTTTCCAGCTTGTTCGTGCTGCTCCAGTATGTGATTCGGGGATCTTGCGAGTGCCAATGTAATGCTCGGATGTGCGATATGGATTTTTTTGTTTTTGCGCAACTGTTTTGTAAAGCTTTTTGATGTGTTATATAATAGGCTAAGCGCAAACGAGTGTTCTAAATAAAACAGGTAAGTTCTTGCTGTCCTGTAATTAACCTTAAGAAGTTCTGCCAGATTCTTGACTTCGAGCAGATTTGACGTTTCTCTTGCGCAGTATTCGAGCATGGAATACAGAACGTCCTTTCGAGTTACTTTGAATGCAGATGGGATGTCTTCGTATATTATTTTATCAGTCACCGAGTTACGTATGTATGAGTAAATTATTTCGCGATCATTCTCTTTTGCGATTTCTGGGAACGCCCCGTGTTCCATATACTTTTCCAGCAGATCCAGCATCTGGGGTTTTTTGTGTAGGTTCTTTTCGTAGATCGCTTTCAGTTTGGAATATTCCAGAATACCCCTCTCCATTTTCAGATCATTTAATTCTAGGAACTCTCTGAAACTCAGAACAGGCACGTGAAAATCATATATCCTGCCTGCCAGACTTTCCTTTGATTTCTTTATATTAAGTGAAGCGGATCCGGAAACAATAAATTTGAGGTCTTCATTAGTATCATAGTATCTCTTGACGATATCTTGCCAATATGGAACTTTTTGTATTTCATCAAGAAAGAGGTACTTTCTGCCATCTTTAGCCAGCACTTTTAGATAATACTCTATCACATCCTCAAGGATATCGGGATTCTGGGTTATAAGGTCGTCAAAGAGAAAATATACGATATTTTCTGGTTTTGTGCCGTTTTCAAGTAGCTCGGACATAGTCTGACGCATCAGGACGGTTTTACCAACCCTTCGCAAACCGACGATTGCTAGAATCTGTTTGGTCTTCATATACTTCTCGATTTTAGAATATACATGGCGATGGTAGACTCGGTACGTTAGGTTTGTTGCCTTCCCACCAGGGATTGAAGTACCTCAACATTGCGATATATTTGTCTGCGATCATAAGAACACCTTAATATTAGTTGTATTCTAATGCAACTAATTTATAAAGTTAGTTGTAGTGAAAGTATACTTTAAAACCGATTGAACTACAACTTTTTGATGTGATTCTGATGCTCCCGATTATATCTACTCGTCGATATTCTTTAGTTCCATATGCTCCCCTCAAATAAACTCATTCAGCTTCCGGTTCTCATGCTCCAGCAATTGTCTGGTAATCCGACTCATGCGATATCCGTATTCGAGGGCATTCCTGGTCCACTCCTGTTCTGGTTTTCTTGAGCTCACGAAGCCGAACAATCCACTCAGATATTTCCTGTCCATCCTAAATGAGGCCGTTTTCCCAAGGCCGAGAAACGCAATGATATTCGTATCTCCGCTACCCTTACCTCGCATTTCCCGCGTAATCTGGTTTATCCTGCCTTGGTTGAATCTGGATTCCCGGTATAAATACACGACTTCCTGGATGATGCAACCTTGGCCCGCATGCATTATGAGATTGCACATCGGACAGATAGTTTCGAGATTGCCTTTATCGTTGTTATTCGGGTTTCCATCAATGTGATGAACGATCTGCCAATGCATAGCGCGAAAATTGCAGTATTGGCATGTGTAATCATCTCGTTTCAGTATCTGTTGCCTGATCCGCCGCCACATTTCATTGGCGGTGCGATCCGGGCAGTTAGTTCTCCATCTATTCGAGTCGGCAAACGACGGATAAAGTATTTTTACGTTTCCAATCAAATATCTCACCACAACCTGAACCAAGGATTATGCTCCATGGAATTGATACAAGTTTCCAAAGGCATGTCGACTTCTATAGGCATCCAATTTCCAGTATGTCTCATGGCGAATAATTGATAGTGATCGTTTCCGATATGTTCGAGTCTTGCAAACTTTTCAATAAAATACGGGGATATTGCTCGCGGACCTTGAGAGTTGTATTTTGCGCATAGATAAAACCTGTCTTTTGTCCATTCGTAATATACATCAGCGACATAGTTTTGATTTTTCGGGGGCTTTTTTGTTATGTTGGCGCTTCGAAGTTTTTCAACATGTGATTCTGCCCATTTATTGATTTGCAATTTAACGTTTTCAGGCATTGGTTGTTTTGAGGGTTTAAAGACCCAGATTCCGCTTCGCATACAGGAATTTCAAAAGCAATATCTTTAATGCTGGCTTGAGACCTCATGACAAACTAGAAAATCAAGAACGGAAGTGCCAATTAAGAACAGAAGCCGAGCTGGAGTTCACTAAAACTGCATTTCGGAAAAATCCGGATTTTTATCACGTCGAAGAATACCTCAAAAAGCATGAAAAAAAGATGCAGGGAGCAGGATTTTCAGTCCATGCCTTCTTTATTGAAAAGATTTCAACATGAAAGGCCGGCCCTCGGATCTGCCAAACGCCAATGGCGGACGGCGATAACCTCGGAGCGCATCCCGCAAGCGGGATACGCACGTTTGAACCTGCGCAGGCACTAAGCCACAGCGTTTCATAAGGCCGTTAAGCCTTCCTAAGCGCTGCACATTTGACCGGGCTCTGTCATCCCTGCAATATCTCTCATCCTTTATCTGCCATCTTTTTTATTCCTGCCTTCAAGATAAGCGAGCGTCTCTTCCGGTCCAGCGACCAGCTTCTCGAACAATTCCGAGGAATCGAACAGGGTTATCCTACCGGCCGTCTTCCTCTCCAGCTCCCTCAGCGCCAGCTCCTTGGTCGAGAGCAGCGCATCCCGATTCTCCCTTATCTTCGCGAGGCGGACGCTGAGGCTCTGGACGTTCAATCTGCTGTCAATGAACACGCCATCCGATTCCTCGATCTTCAGGTCGGATGATGACAACCCTTCCTTAAGGGTGCCGTCGATCTTTATTGCTATAATGGCATCCGGATTGGTGTTCCGAATACGGTTGATTCTCTCCGATACGCGCTCACGGACCTCTTCGATCCCGGCTCCCTTGAACTCCAGGCTCTCGTAGAAGAACGGCCTCGAAGGTATGGTGATGAATTCTGCCTTCCGGGTGCCGGTGTCATAAAGGAAGTATCCTTTGCCCTTGGTTTCGTTCTCTTTAAGCTGCGTCATGACCGTGCTTCCCGGGATGAGGAACCGGCCATCCAGCTTCACTGTCGTGTCATGGATATGCCCATCCACTATGAGGTCGAATGGCAAGGCCTCGAGGGATTCGAGCGTGAGCTCGTCGGTGCCTCCAGGCGTGAGCTCTTTGATGGATTGGTGGATCATCAGTATCGTGAACGCGCCATCCAGTCTCGTGAATTTCCCCATCGCGCGTTTCACGGCCGTATCAGCATACTCCTCAGGGACGCTTCCGATGCCAAGCACCTGCGCCTTCTCCCCGTTCTTCTCGAACACTCCGGTTTCCAGGTGCAGGAGCTTGAAATTCGCGCTCAGCGCAAGGAGCTGCGCGGGATTCACCTCGTCCTTCGGCCTGCGCTCATGATTTCCATAAATGGCGAAAACCGGGACCTTGGCCCGCCTGAAGATCTCGACCGCTCTCTTGAGGGTCTCTAGCTTCGGGACCTTCGTGTCGAAGATATCCCCGGCGCAGAGGATGAGATCCGCTCTCTCGGATGCGCTATCGACCGCTTTCTCGGCCTGGGAATAGGAATCAGCCTCGAATCTGGCATACCCCAGGTGTGTATCCGAAAAAACGGCGATTTTCATCGTATGATAAAGGATAGGAAAAAGTTTAATTCTGATGGCGCTCATCGGAAAACGTTTAAAAGACAATGTTCAATCAATCTCTCGCTTAAGCAATACGGGCCCGTAGCTCAGCCAGGCTAGAGCGTTCGACTGATAGGAACTTTTTGCGAAAAAGTTTCATCAAAAACTTTCTGGAAATCGAAAGGTCATGAGTTCAAATCTCATCGGGCCCATTCTCTTCATCCGCCGATGAGCATCTTGATGACGAGGAGGGCACCGACTAATACGAGCTGGTGCACGAGATATATCGATAGCGAGTTCTTCCCGATGAATGCCAAGGCATCGTAGGCTTTAGAGTTCCCGAGCCTTATCATATCCCTCCCTCTCTCGAATGCCATCTGGCCCGCGCTGATCCCGATAAGGACGAAACCGAACCACGGCAGGAGCGGGTAATAATCGAGCGCCGTGTATCCCGGGTATGTGATGCCCAGCCAGAAGAGATTGTGCGAATCTGTCTGCATGCCGCCTAAGAAGATCCCAAGAACCATGATCATGAGCCCGAGCAGGATATTCAGCTTCCCGAATCTGAGGAAAAGCGGCGCGATCAAAGTGGACAAGGCGATGAGATGGATTATCCCGAACGTTATGAAGCCTTCATGCGGATAGACCCACGTGGCTATCGTGATAAGCGCAGCGACGCCAGCGAGGAAAATGCCCCGCTTGAAATGATGGAAGTATCCCTCCTTCTTGCCTTCCTTGTCATGCTTATCGCTCAGCACCAGCGAGACGCCCACAACGAACAGGAACGTGGCGCCGAGTGCCCTGGGGAAAAAGAACCAGAAGCCGCTTTCGAGATTGATGCTGATGAACGAAAGGTAATTGAGGTCGAAGATGAAATGGAACGCCACCATCAGCACGATGGCTATCCCGCGGAGGCAATCCACCCAAAGTACCCTGCTTTTATCGACCGTCATCTCGCATACTCCGCATGCTCGATGATCTCTCTGGATCTCGCTAGGGGGATGTCCGCGATCTCGGCGAGCTTCTCTGCGTTCTCTGGGATATCCGACACCGTCACGATCTTCTTGATGAGGAGGCGCTTGAGGATGTCATTGCTCATCTTTATGACGCTCACAGGATAGCATTTGGTCCGGTCTATCATGGCCTCGAGGCTCTCCTTGAACGGATAGCGCCAGCCAAGGAGCGGGATGTCCATGCATTCTGCGTAGGCGATCACGTCCTCGGAGAATTTAGTGTTCGTTATGAGCCATGGCCTCGTGAAATCCATGCACCTGCCGATCTTCGCCCCTTCCACGAGGTCGAGGTAGCGCGCATAGACGTAGAGAACCGTCTGTATCCTGCATTTCGTCCCTGGCTGGTTGTGGAATTTGCATTCCACCATGTAATTCTTCTTCCCCTTGGATGCGATGACGTCTATCTCATGGGTGACGCATCTTCCAGGCACTATCTGGCGCAATGCGGTGCCATAGCCTTCGATCGAGAGGAGCTTCGCCATGAAATCCTCGAATTCATACCCTTCCGGGCCGATGTCGGTCAGGGCGCGCTTCAGGTTATACTTGTGCGAGACCTCCGGCTTCATCTCTTCCAGGAGGTCATATGCCAGTCCGTATATCTTCTTGGTGGATATGCCGTTGTAGAGCTTCGGCCGCAGCTGAGCGAGCGCTTCCTTCACCTCTTTAGGACCGAGTCCAGCCCTGCGCAATGCGTTCCCGACCTTCTCCTCGCTGAATTGCTCCTTCTCGCCGCCTTCCTTGACAACGAATATCTCGTCCATGGCGTCACTTCTTCTTCTTCGCATCTTTCTCGTCGGGCTTGCTGATGGGCCTGCTGAGTATGTATATTATGACAGCTGCGAGCATTGTGACTACGACAGCCACAACCACCTCGTACTGCCACGCCCCGCTAGTGGGGATGAAATTCTTTATCGTATCGGTTATCGCCGTCTGCCAGAAAAGCGCGGCCACGAGGGCGAGAGCGGTGGTTATCGTGGTTATGGCACGGGCCGCTATCTCCTGCCTCGCCTCTTTCGCCCGCTGGGCCCGCAGCTCCTTTTTCTCGGATACCTCTCCCTTCTTGAATTGAGATTCTTCTGCCATGAATGGGCTAATGGGAGGGGAATGGTTTTATGGGTTTCCAAACCCGGACGCCCCCCGCGGAATTCCGCGATTTCCGCGCACAATATATAATCGTTTCCCGACAGATTACGAGACGATGACGAATTATTTCGATGGCACGGGCCGGGAGCAAGGCATAATCACTGACGAGTCCGCGCTTCTGCCCGACTATATGCCGGATGAGCTGCTCCACCGGGAGCAGGAGCTCCAGATGATCGCGGATTCGATAAAACCTTTGCTGGACAAACGCACTCCGGACAATCTCTTCATCCATGGCAAGTCAGGCTCCGGGAAGACCACCTGCGTGAAATACATCCTGAAGCAGCTCGCGGAGCATTCATCCAATGTCCTTCCGGTCTATGTGAACTGCTGGGAGAATCCGACGCAGGCTGCCGTCTACAACAAGATAATCGAGGAGATGCGGCTCCCCATCCCCCGGCGGGGTCTCGCTACGGACGAGATGTTCGACCGCATCATGGAGTACGCTAAGAACTACGATAAGCCCATCCTGCTCGTCCTGGATGAGATGGACGGCCTCCGCCACGACCAGCTCCTATACGTGGTCGCACGCTCCAATGAGCAGCGTCTGACGTTCGGCATAATCGGCATCTCGAACAACAAGTCGCTCCTCTCGCACCTGGATGCGCGCGTGCGGAGCTCGCTCCGGTTCTCGGAGCGGGAGTTCAAGCAGTACAGCGAAGAGCAGCTCCTCTCCATAGTCCGGACTCGCGCCGAGAGGGCGCTGGCCCCGCGCAGCTATGACGAGCGCCTCCTCATGAAGATAGCGGATTCCGTGCAGGACGGCTCAGCTCGTGTAGCTCTAGAGCTCTTATGGAAGGCGGCCAAGCACGCGGAGAAGGCCGAGCGGGAGAAGATAATGATACAGGATCTCGAGGATGCGCTTTCGACGGCTCCAGCATCCAAGATGCCCGAGCTCAAGCTCACAACCGAAGAGGAGCTGATAGTGGAGCTGCTGAAAGACGGCCAGCTGTCGTCCTCGGAGCTCTATAACAGGTTCCTTAAGAAGATACCCAAGACCAAGAGGCAGATACGCAATTACATCGAGCTCCTGGAGAAGAAAGGGCTCGTGGAATCCGAGCATGTCGATACCGACGGGATGATCAAGCCCCGCGTGCTGAGATTGAAGCCGTTCAAATCCGGATGAAGGTGATGCCATGACGTTGAAGGACATTCTCAAGTCACCGGAATACGATGATGCGAAGCGCAAGGTGGTATTCTGGAAGCAACAGCTCACAGTTTCCGATAGGGCGGAAGCCCTCGCGGTACGCGATGAGAAGGATGAATTCTTCGGGCAGATGCGCGCCTCGCGGCCTGACATGTACGCGGTATTCGAGATCGAAGACAAGTCCCTTAGCGAGACCATAATCAAGAAGGTGCTAGGTAAGACCATCGGATGATTGAAATGGGCATGTTCTCGTCCCTTGTCCGGGATTTCGGCAATTTCTTCTTCCTAAAGGTGATGAGCAGGTGGGTGGCTGGCGCGAAGGCCGCGGATGCCATCACGTATTGCAAAAACCTCAATGCAAAAGGCTCGTCCTGCGTGATCAACTACCTTGGCGAGCACTACCACGAGGCGGCCGAGGCCGAGGGTTGCGTCCTGGAATATAAGCGCCTGCTGGACATGATCTCTAAAAGCAACGTCCGGGCCGCGGTGACGATAAAGCCATCGCAATTCGGTTTCAATGCGCGGGTTCCAAAACCATCAGGATTCTGCGAGAAAAAGATGGTGGAAGTCGTCAGCTACGCGGCCGGATTGGGCATCATGAGCTGGCTGGACATGGAGAGCTCGGAATACACGGATTTCACGATCGCATTCTACAAGAAATACGCTGCGAAGTATCCGATGGGAATCTGCCTGCAGGCAAGTCTCAGGCGCACGGAGAAGGACCTGGACAATCTGATCGCATTCCCAGGTGCTAGGATACGCCTCGTCAAGGGGATCTATCTGGAGAGCGGAACCATCGCTTTCACCGGCCCGGCAGATATCCATAAACGGTTTCTGGCACTGATAAGGCGGGCGTTCGAGAGGAGCCCGGCAAGCTTCGGTATAGCGGTAGGCACACATCACACCGAAGCGGTATCTCTCGCGTTGTCTCTCCAGAAGAAATACCCGAAGAAGTTCTTCGAGATCGAAGTGCTCAAGGGCGTGCTCCCGCAATACTACGACGAATTGCGTAGGCAGGGCATAAACCCGACGGAATACGTCCCGTATGGGGAGGACGCATTCGCCTACTCGGTCCGCAGGGCGATGAAGAACCCGCGCTTCGCCTCCTTTATCCTCTTCGCGCCGTTCTTCGATGCCTACGGGAAGCTCTACGCGAAATCATAGCCGTACAAGGAACGTCGTCCGGTAGAGCTGCTTCCCCTCGTCCCTTCCGACGAGTTTCTTGCTTATCAAAGTCCGCAATCCCAGCTCCCCCATAAGTCCCACGACCGCTTTGGAATCCCCGGCGTAGATGTCTATGCCCTCTTCCTTCTCCTCGGTCTTCGAGATGAATGTGAGCTTCTCCAGCCTCTTCATGATGGTTTCGGCGTTTTTCGCGACCTTCTTAGGATCGCCCCTGAGCTGGATTATCGCTTCGAAGTACCCGCCGCTTATCCTAGAGCATCTGGGGCATGTGGTGACATTCTTCTCGAGCTTCACGAAGCGTTCCGCATCGATCTTGTTGTCGCCCTTGACTATCACGAATTTGACGACTCCGTTGTCCATGTCATAGGTAGCCTCTGTGAAATCGCCCTTGCATTTGGAGACTATATACGTGGATATCTTCTTCGCATTGTACGGCATCCACTCTCCCTTGAGGTACATCATGCCGCAGCTCTTGCATAGTTGAATCCCGAACTTGGAAGGCGCTTCGACCCTGATGGGGTAGCAGTCCACGCAGAACGCGTCTATGAATTTGACCTGGGAATCGCTTCTTCCGCATTTGGGGCAGATGATTGACATATCGTTTATAAACTATGGAGAACGATATTAAAATACATGTCGAAGAACATCAACCGCGCTGTCAATCTCACATCCTATTTCATATCGCTTCCCCCAGCCCTGAATATCGTCGCGGCGATAGTGGTCCTCGGGTTGCTATTCGGCTTCATCATAAACATCGGCCATAGCGGCATCATCCAGAATTCGGTCATCGACGGCCTGATGCTGCTGGTCCTCCCGGCCCTCCTTTCCTGCGTCATAGTCAAGCTTATGATCCGGAGCATGCCGTTCCGCAGAATCGCGGCGACCGCATTTGCCGGAGAGGTCGTATATGCGCTCGCTTACGGGATAAGCCTCGCGCTCTCCATGCTCGGGGTGGACCAGATCTGGGTGCGATCGGCCATACTGGTCGGCTCTGCGATCGTGTTCGTCATATGGTACGTGATCGCGCGATTCATTTTCACCCTCAAATACCGCTCCGTGCTCTTCGCCATGATCCAGCTCCTCCTATACCTCATATTCCTCCTGAGCAACCAGGCCCTATATACGACCAACGAATCGTTCATCGGCATCGCGGCGAAATTCTACGTGTCGTCATTCATCCTCCTGGGATCCCTAGTGCTATTCTTCGCGATTATAAACGCGCCCATGAAGACGAACCTGGGTTTGAGCAGCACGGACGCGATGTCCTATGTCTTCAGTGCCTGGCTCTATCATAACAAGGAGGTGGAGAAGGCGTTCGATCGGGTGGGCGAGGATGCCAAGACGATGATATCGCTCATGGGTTTCAAGCGAAAGGATGATACCGTGTTCTTCGTAACGCCGTATGTCCATTACGGGCCTTTCGGCAACCTGGGCGGAAGCGAGTTCTCGTTCCTGATAGCCGATGCGATAGACGCCAAATACAAATCCAAGACATTCGTATTCCATGGGACCGTGACGCATGATCTCAATCCCGTCGCGAGCTCTGAGATAAGCAAGATACTTTCGGCTTTCGACGCCTCGCTCAAGAACGCGGTCTTCAAGGACGCGAAGGTCTCGCTCTCCCTAGGGAAATCCGATGAATGCAGGGCAGAGGCGCTCTCGTTCAACGATGCGGCGATGATAGGGATCAGCCGCGCACCCGAGACGACAGAAGACGTCAATTTCGGATTGGGCCTCGCCTTCATCGCGGAGGCTGAGAAGAAGCTGAGGTTAGGCATGGTCGTGGACCAGCACAACGCCGAGACTGGGGATATAACCAGTTTCGAGCCAGGCAGCAAGGTGGGTTTCGGATATATGGACGCCATAAGGGATGCGCTGTCCAGGAATCCGCAGAAGAAACCCCTCAAGATCGGCGTCTCCTTCCGCTCGGTGGATTCCGGCGTGCTCGGCAAGGCCGGCATAAAGGTAGCCATCTTCTCCTCTTCTCCCGAATACGTCGTGGTCCTGATAGATTCCAATGGCGTGACACCCAAATTCCGCGACCAGCTGGAAGACGACATAAAGAAGCAGGGCAAGCGCGCGGGTCATGACTTCACAGTGGGCATATTCACCACGGATACCCATCAGACGAACATGGTGCGCGGCGTGCTCAATCCGCTCAAGGAAGAGGAGAATATCCGGAAAGCCATATCAGAGGCTTGCGCAGAGGCATTGGATGACATGCAGGACGCGAAGTTCTTCGCGGACAAGCGATGGTTCGATATCCGCGTCATAGGCGCCAAGCAGTCGATAGAGGTGATATCCACGATAAATTCGATAGTGGCCGTTTCCAAGATAATGCTGCCTCTCATCCTGCTGGGGGGGCTGCTCCTGCTCATCGCCATAGCCACCAAACTGTGAAAAACCCGATTTGGACCACATTACATCGCTTTTTATGCCTTTCCACGCATCAATTAGTTACTTAGCGCCCAGTTCTATCCTTGAGATTTCTGGCTTAGACGGCGCGCTGGGAAAAAGGTGGAAACATGAAGAAACTCATATTCAATGAAAAAGGCGTCAATCACGATGGACTAAGCACGCTTTATAGGACAACCAATGCTGTCCGGATGGATCAGAACCGGGAGCCGATGGGTATTCTCGCGTTCACTGCCGTCCTGGTCAGTCATATGAATGCGATCACCGAGCCTGATTCGAAGGGCGGACCGAGAGAGCCTGGCAGACATAGTAAATCTTTAGCCACGGCAGTTAGACAGCTTGCTGACAAAAATCCTGCCCCGGCAGAACCGCTCGAAGAAGCAAGGTCTGAGTAAATTTTTTATCTCTTTTTCTAATCATGGTGTCCGATAGTTATGAATCTCTGGATAGTACGGCTGCATTCATCGCATAAATCTCGGGCTAGCCTGGCGAACCTTCGGACGAAATCGTTCGCGTCCTGGTAATCTCCCATTAGACATCCCCGAGTATTACATTTCCCCTTTACGCCGAGAATATTGCCTGCCACGCGCGCAGCCAAGGCCTCTATAGCCGCTATCTCTATATCAGGAAACGCTTTCAGTGCGAAGAGAGACATGATGCCGCTCCGCCCAGTATATGATGTACCTAAGATCGTAGATGCCTTACCGGCTGAGTTGTCCGGCATTTGGAGAAGATTTCTGTTTGTGATGCCAAGTCCGAAGACAGTTTTTTCCTTTCCAAACATAGCCAATATGTTTTCACAGTGCAAATCAAGCGCCTGGACAATCGGTGCATCAGCTGTCACGAGTTCGACGAGTCTTTTACCAGAATATACATCCCCTGCACTTTTTGCACCATCCTTTCCTGTCCATACTGAGGCTACATCGACCTTCAATCCGAATGACGAGAATCTGTTCACGCCCCTAACCGCTGCGTCTGCCTCTATACGGCTGATTCCATTTGAATGAAGTACTCTAAGTGTTGGTTGTGTCATTTGTATCGTTATATAATATGGTTAAAGGTATATTTAAATATATCTTTTTGACGCTATAATCTCCCGTCGATCTCCGTTCAGTACGTTTTCCCCTTCCCCGCCTTCCAATCCGCGAGCAGTCCGAGGCATTCCTTCCTCATGAAGCCCCCTTCGATTTTAAGGCGCGACCCGCCCTTCCGTTCCATCTCCATGTCGCTGATGGTCAATTCTTTGAAGCCGAGCCTCTTGACATCTCCGATAGCCGTGCCGAAGACGATTCCATTCGCCTTAGCCCAGTGGATCGCGGAGAAGCACATCGGGCATGGTTCTGTCGTTGAATAAATAGTGCAGCCTCTGAGTTCATGGCTCTTTAGCTTCTTGCAAGCGAGCCGGATGCCGTTGATCTCCGCATGATTGGTGGCATCCCTCTTCGTGAGGACCGTATTATGCGCTACGGCAACAACCTTATCGTTCTTCACTATGCAGCATCCGAAGGGCGAATTTCCTTTCTTGATGCCCTTCTCTGCTATCTCTATCGCGAGCCCCATGAATCTTTTCTCAGTTTTCATCCAAATCACGTCCCGGCCACCATCCTCAGCATGTCTCTGATTCCCGGAGCGAAACCGATTATCATGAGGACGAGGGCGATGAAATACTTGTCCATGACGATGTCCCTGCCGAAAAGCCGCATCAGAGGGATCTCGTTCTTCTCTTTAGATAATACATACGCTGCAGCGAGGGCGATCCCAGATTTGATCAGATAGAAAACGAAGAAAGTGCCGAATATCTGCCCGATCGCGTTCGAGACCACGTGCTGCTCGAAATAATCCATCCCAGATATCTTCGAGAAAACATCTATTACGAAGAATGTGGCGGCGCCATCCAGCGCTTGCCCCGCGACAATCAGTACCAGAAGGTCATCCTTGATGAACACCCAAGCGATTAGTGTGGGTATTAGCGCGAGGGCCAAGACCGGGATGGCATATATCGCGTATTTCATGAACGGTATAAGCAGTAGGAAGAGCGGAAGCCATAGGATAAGCCCGATGAATATGGGCAACCTGGGTTTCTTGAGCTTGTAAGACGCATATAACGAAATGAGGTAGAGCGCTGCAGTGACGACGTATATGCCCGGCGTCACAGTGAGATAACCGTAATCGAAGATATGGCTGTCCAGGACGATCTTGTGCATGAATGTGACCGGTGTGAACACTCCCTGGTTGATAGAATCCGTGACCACGCGCATGGTAGAGCCGAAGAGCACGAAGGCTAGCGCCCCTGCTATGAAATTCCGGTCGATGCGGATCTTCCCACGCAATGCCTGGTTGATGAGATAGACCGAAATCAGGGCTATCGCTACGTATATGATCGTGTTGACGATATTGTATCCGGTCTGGTCCCAGATCGGGGCGATAAAGTAATCGTATATAAAGTTATCCATCGAACCAACTGCATGGATATTCGGCGTAAAAAGGTTATTAAGGCGAGCGTCCGCTCCTCATTGGAGAAACTGCTCAGCCTCGCCACTAAAGCCTATGAAGCCGATAAACCGGAGCGTTCAGCCAGATATGTCAAGATGGCCATGGATCTCCTCAAGAAACATAAAGTCAAGCTCCCGAAAGAGCTTAAGAACAGCTTCTGCAGGAAATGCATGAGCATCTGGATACCCGGCAAGACCGTGACCGTGGCATACGAGAGGAAAACAGATTGCCTGCGCGTGAGATGCAACCGCTGCGGATACTCCAAACGGCTCTGATCTGGCGCTTAGCATAATATTTTAATGATAACCGATAAACCTTTTCCCATGGAAATGGCTTCTTATCTCACCCCGAATATCCAAGATGTGGAACGCATCATGGAAGATGCCCTCGCCAATGAGGACGGGAGGGTCTACGGGATGCTGATCCCGTTCCTCAAGAGGGGAGGCAAGCGGATAAGGCCGATGCTGGCGATCGCAACCTGCGGGGCGGTCGGAGGCGACCGAAAGGCTGCGGTGGAGCCCGCCTCTGTCATAGAGCTTTTCCATAATTTCACGCTCATACATGACGATATCGAAGACGATTCTCGTTACAGGCGTGGTGAGCCGACGCTTCAGATAACCCACGGCATACCCATCGCCCTCAATTCGGGGGATGCGCTCTATACGCTGCTATGGAGGAAGCTGATATCGATCAAGATGCCCCCCCGCGATTGCTCCGGATGCAGGCCCTTTATGTGGATGCATTCAAACGCGTGGTGGACGGGCAAGGGCTTGAGCTCTCCTGGATACAAGAAGGCAGATTCGATGTCAGCGAAGAGGAGTATTTCCAGATGATCGGGGGGAAGACATCCGCGCTCATGGGTCTTTCGTGCGAGATGGGCGCCATAATGGGAGGCGCTACGCGGAAGGAGCAGAGAGCGATGCGCGAATTCGGGGAATGCGTCGGCACGGCATTCCAGATACAGGACGATGTCCTCAACGTGTCCGGCGAATTCGAGAAATACAAGAAAGAGATCGGCGGCGATATCTCGGAAGGGAAACGAACGCTGATGGTGGTGTACTGCCTGGCCCACGCATCCGCGCAGGAGAAGGAGAGGCTGATATCCATCCTGTCTTCGCATTCGAGGGAACCTAAAGACATAAGCGAAGCGATATCCTACCTTAACAAGTACGGCGCGGTCGGATATGCCCGTACCCGCGCAGCGAGCTTGGTCAGTAAGGCGAAATCATTGCTCGATAGATTGCCTGATTCGGAGGATAAGGCCGCCTTGCTGTCGCTCGCGGATTATATCGTGAATCGCGAGAAATAAAAATGAAAAAGTATTTAAATCACGCGTCAGGATATCATCTAATGACCTCCCTCAAACCGTTCGTCCTGCTAATGCTAGCGTTCGGAATAATCAGCGCTTTCAGCGTTTCGGATTATCTTCATCCAACTGAGGCGAAAGCGGTCGTGCAATACACCAATTTCACTTTGGGAGGAACACCCTACTCCATCATAAGCATCAATGGAGCAGACACGTTCCTTCTCAGCGGAGGGAATCCTGTTTCTAAAAAATCGGATATCGAAGCGATATTGAACTCCTACTACTCCACGTTCTATCTCCCGTCGTCAGCGGATCTAGATAACCTCGAAAACCTCCTCCAGTTGTATAACGCCAGCAGGAACGACGGCGGGTTATTCAAAGGCGAAGAGGAATACGCCTGCCGTAACATCCTATTCATAGATGGCAAGCAGAAATCTCCGACAGGCCAGACGATAGTCTGCCGCAACGAAAGCGATGATATCCTCTGCCAGGACGCGGCTAATCTTATGTTCGAGTACCTCATGAACGCCCCGTCAGGTCCTCCTGTAAGTTCTGCCGGTGATTTGACCCCTATGATCGAGCAGTTCGGATTCGCTAGCTATGGCACCGACGCTATCCTGTCGAACGACGTGTCTCTGCTGGGAGCGGCCCAGAGCGATCCTACGCAGACGCCTGCCGCATTGACTTACCTTCAGAATACGACCCCGCAGCTCTCTATTTTCGGATCGCAGATGGAAAGCAGTATCTTCACCATGAATCCAAACGGCACGACCTGGGGGCTCTGCCCCGATATATCTTTCAACCACGCTGCACTCACCACCATCAATTCATTAGTCACGAACCTGAGCGCCAAGATAGCGCCATACCAGAACCTGGATTCCGTCTCCACGTCAATCGCGAACAATACCGCAACCCGGCTCGCGTATTTCAACGACAAAACCCAGGCCGTGATGTATAACAATGAATTCGCCAGCCTAAACACAAGCGGCGCCGCAGCGATCTCGCTCGGTCAATCCACCGTAGTGCACGTAAGCGACGGTGTTCTATCATCCGATCTGGACAATCTCACGGCCCTCCAGTCTGATATCCCGCAGGACATATACACGAACGATTTCACCAATTTAGCTTCGGAGCTATCGCAATACGGCAATCTGACGATCGTGGTCCGAAACCTATCGTCTACAGATATGGATTCTTACAACCGGGCCCTAAATGCCAAGACTTCGGTCAATTCGATGCTCCTGATGATCGAGACATCGGATTCAGATTTCGTCACATTGAATACGCTTGGTGCCCTCCAGAACGAGACGCAGGATCTCGATGCCCGTTTCCGGGACGGCCTTACCCCCGCGGAGTTCGATGCCCTGGCTTCCAACTACACCGCCATAGAAAGCAGCGCCACCCCATTGCTGAACAACAGCGAACAGCCGCCTGCGACGAGGCTCTTGACCTTGTTCCGGGGCTTCACGAGAAGGGTTAATGTAGGGATCGACAATCTGGCTTTGCAAACCAATATCACCACACAGAGCATTCCGAAAGGGTTCATACCTCTCGGAGCGTTCTCAGCACTGGTTTTCCTGTCATTCTCATCAATCGCAATAGTGGTCTTCCTCTTCATCTTCTCCACATTGAGGTTCAGCGTGCCCAAGACCGGTCAAATACTAGCGGTGGCGTTCCTATGCGTTATGATCGCGTTGGCGAGCTTCACCGTCTTCATGTTCATTTTCCTCGGTAAAACTTCGACCGATGCGAACCTGCAGGAGTTCATGGGGGATTTCAGCTCCAAGAACAGCACCGCCATCTTCCTTGATCTTACGAACACATCATCCGTCTCGGACGCGAGCGCCATGCAATCCTGCGCGAACATCCTGGCGGATTCGCTTGAGGCTCAGAATAAGACGTGGTCCATGTACACCATCTCCCAGACCGCATGCACCCTCACGCCAGAAAAAGGCGCTAACTCCAGCATGGCCGTCGGCGATTGCATGAACCTGAGCGAAAACGCGCCATCCTCATTCGTCCTGGATTACTCTCCGACCGACCAAGTCCCCAAATTCACGATCATCTACCAGGATAAGGCTCTAATCAGTGGTAATTCGGATTATTATAACTCATGCCCGCTGGTGGCATTCTTCAACTGATGTCTATGGCAAAAAAAGGAACCACTAAAGCGAAATCCGCCTCGTCCAATAAACCGGTGCGGTCTGGCAGCGATAATCCATCCGAAGGCTCTGATATCCAGAAGAAACCCGAAGAATATTCGCTGGATATCCCGGAGGCTCAGGAACCGAAGAAGGCGGGGCAAAAGAAGCCCTCATCGGATCGGTGGAAATATGTCGCGGTGTTCATCCTCGCGGTATTGGTCATAATCTTCGCGGTCTTTTACTTCATATCTTCATCAACCGACTTTGTGCCGGGCCAGAGCGTTACGCCCGCCCAATTCCAGAATGAACTCGTCTCTGCCGGAAAAGTATTTATCTTGATGGACGTGCGCGGAGCGCAGAATGCCAGTGTCAGGGGTAGCATCATGCAATGCGGGGTCGACTTCGCTGAGAGCACATATCTTGGAAGCAAGAATGTCAGTCCCCTCTCTTTCGATAATAAGGAATGCACCGATGCGAACGGGACCCGTCCGCTCTCCGAATGCGCATCCGAGCTCAAGGACGGCATCACTATAGACATACGCGCGGGCCAGCCCGCGGTCAGGTACTTCTCAAACGGGATGCTCGTGACCGTCGGTCCGGAATACACGCTCGGCAGCTGTGGGATAAACTCGTCCTGAGCTACCTTGTCTTGTATCTCAGGAAAGCCCCGATGCCTCCGAAGCCCGTGAAGAACTGGTTGCCTTCCACGGTCTCGGTGGAGATTATCTCGACTTCGATGTCGCTCTGCCTTGCCAGGTCAGTGAGCTCGTCTATGAGCAGCTCCTTTGTCTGGAGCTTGGCCTGCCCGTTGCATTTCGGGCAGATGATCGTGTCATCAGGCCTCTCGCGGAAGACCTTTTTCGTTTCCTCGCCGCACGAGGGGCATTTATACACCCCGGTGAGATGGGTGAGCCCTTCAGAGAGCAGGATCTTCTCGGCTTGCCGGGAGGCTATAGCTTCGCGCACCTGCTTCTCCCCGTAGGTCGCAAGCCCCTCGTTGACCACGCTTTTTATGAAACGGTCGACCAGAATCTTCTCTTTCACGGCTTCCTGCTCGGCGAGTATATTCTCGCTTTTGGCCAGCACTTCCCGGACGCCGTATTCGTCGGTATAACCCGTATCGACGACCCCAAGCACCTTTATCTGATAGTTGAAAGGGCTCATCTTCATGAAGAACTCCTTGGTGGGGCCTGGTCCGCCCACGATGACGCCTTTCACGCGGTTCAGGAATGCGGCGTCCATGGCGACTCCGACGCGTTTGTAGTAGACCTCTATCGCCTCTTCGATCAGCCTCTCATAACGGCGAGCCGATTGCCCTCCCTTCCTTATCTTCGCATGGGCTGTCGAGTTCAGCTTCTTGATGATATTGATGTTGGTGCCTTTCACGATTGCGACGCACGCCTCCCTTCCGTCCATGACCACGATCCCGTACGAATCCTTGGTGCCCATTATCGCCTGGAGCGGTTCGAGGAAGAAGCGGCTGTCGCACCGGTACGCCCCGATATTGAGGGGCTCGGGGGGTTCTATAGCGAAAAGCGCGATATCCACCTTCGCCACGTTATCCGATATGTTCCCGCAAAAGACGGCGAGGCCGTTTGCCGGAGTCCTCTTATAGAGCTTGAAATGGTTCATGATCCTTTCCAGGGCCCCGAGCACGCTCAGCTTGGTGGATTTGGATTTGATGTTGCTCGCTTGGCTGGCCTCTTCGCGCAGCTTGTTGTTCATCTCGTGGATAGGCGAGCCTGCCGGTATGTAGACCGAGATCAGCTCGGTACCGTTGCCATGGTACTCCTCGAGCTTCCGGAGCTGTCTCTTGAGCTGGAAAATCTTTTCGCTATCAGCCATTTTTCTTCTTCACCTTGACTGCACTGGCAGTATGAACGTGTATATGTCACCATGAAAAGTTTTAAAGAGAAGCTGGATGGGGCAGAAGAAAAAAATATTAAAAATTTGAAAAAATCAGACTGATTCTACTCGTCCGTCAAGATAATATTTCAAGCCCACGATTTTGAGCTCTCCCTTCTCGAGCTTCTCCTTCACTACCGGGCTCTTCTTGAGCTTCGAGATCATCTTCTTGACGTTTATCGAAGCGGCTTGCTCTATCTCAGCGCCCTTCTCGCCTCCTTTCTTGGCTCTCTTGATGGCAGGTGCGATTTTCTTGATTATAGCTCCGATGCACCCTTCGGCATGGCCGCCATCGTACGCCGCAGTGACCGCGCCGCATTTCTCATGCCCCAGTACTATGAGCAAAGGCGTATGGAGATGGCCTACCGCATACTCCACGGAGCCTATCCCTATCTTATCCACGACGTTGCCCGCGCTTTCGACCTTGAACACCTCGCCCAGGCCGACATCGAATATGAATTCAGGCACGACCCTGGAATCCGAGCATGACACCACCGTCGCGATCGGCTGCTGGCCGTTCTTCAGCTCTTCCCTTCTCGCTGCGTGGTTCCTGGCTTCCATTGTGCCGGCCAAAAACCGTTTGTTGCCATCCATCAGCTTCGCTAATGCTTCTTCTCCGTTCATGGTTTCACCCTTGTTCGTCCCCCAAAGGTGAAATGCTTCTAGAGTTTAAAAGCCTTGGGCCTGGCTCAGAACTGATGCCCCTTCATATGCGGGGTCACGGCGCATATCGGCACTGCTGGTTTGTATTCCACGTGCCAATCCACGCCCAGAGCCGGATTGAGCATCCTCAGGGACCTGCCATCGAAAGCGGTCGCCGTTATAAGATCGGGATCTATATTGTTAAGGGCGACGCGCGCTTCTTTGATGTTCATAGCGAAATCCAAGCTCGTGGCCACCGTAACGACATGGCCGTTGCCATCGGCATGCCCTTCGGTCCTTGTGCCAAGCACATGCTTCCTGCGATAATCATCAGAACCTTTGTCTCCTGTAGACATGATGACCTCACCGGTCTCAGTGAGATCCACGGTTATGTCGAATGTCTGGTTCGGAGGCACTCTGAAGAGGTATTTCGGGCTGTCAGGGGTATTCGGTTTCAACCTCGCGTCCACGCAGCAGATGCCGCCTACTTCAAGGAGAGAGACTCCTGGATCGAGGACGGTCCTCAGGTCGAGTGGATCGTAGATGAACGCACTATGAGCGTAGTGCGCATTAAGATCTATCCCTTTCTGAACCACCCTTTCAAGGCCTCTTGAGAGCTGGAGTTTCAGTGCATAGAGCTTGGAGTGGGCTCCAAACAATTTATCTTCGGTCCAGTCCACCCTGTTCATCGGGAAATACTGTATCTCTTTGCAGTTCGAGCATATGGCGACCAGCACCGTAAGGTTAAATCTCTTTATCAAATCGGAGAATTCGGGATCATCCAGTATCTTCTGTGCCTGGAATTTGGCGTTTTCGAATTCGGCGGCTGGAGAATCCAGGCCGTGCACATCAGGCGAAATCCGATTGAGCAGGTCCAATACCGGCTGGGTTTCATCAAGCTTTTTGCCTTTCGCGGCGGCTTTTATGGCCGCTTTCTTAGCGCCCACCGCGCCGCATGGAATGATGCCGCCATGACCCAATACCACGAATGCGCCACCCGGGCGGATGGACCTCAGCATCCTGCCGACCTCTTCGCGGGATTCCTTCTCATCCAGGCCTATAGCCTGACCGGCGATGCGGTTGAAGCTCACTGCCGTGAGGGTCGAAGGATACGTCCTTTCCTGGAAATGGATGAAGCCTTCGACAAGAAGGCACGCAGAATCGAAAGGGGAGATGGTCTTCGCGTTCTTCACCGCTGCGACGACTTCGGGTTTTCTGGTTTCTCTCCATTTTGTCAGGTTGGGCTGAGCCATATAATCACTATTGCTGGTTGTATTCTATTTATATTATAATTTATGTATAATAGTGCTTATAAATCTTTTCTGCTTTGCTGCATGGTCCCTGATAGCAATTCGTCGGTAACATTTTTTAACCTTTTTGACGCCATCGGGTTATTTTTCCCTGAGCTCTTGGACAGATGCGTTAAGAATCCTGCTGCTAGCTAGGCTGAGCCTCAGCCTGATGATGGTTTCATTCCTGGGGTCAATGCATTTCCCGCTAAAAAACCTGCCAACTGTAGCGCGCTCCGCGACTACCGACCCATCGCCGGACCTAGTTATTTCGACTGTGTATCCACTCGTTTCAGTTCGTTCCTTAAACTCTAAATTATAATTCCCTACGCGTTCAGGGCTCGGAAGACCAAGCGGATGATCGTTCAATGGATTTCTTGATTGGAAATCCAAAACCTTGCCGGGGCTAGTAGTGAAGGTGGTGACGTACGCTGTTCTCTTTCCAATACTTTTAGTGTGGGGGTTCATGAATATCTATTATGCCCAGAGCAGTTTAAATAGTGTGCGTTTTAATCACATATATCCATTTTACAACAATATATCCTTATCTAGACGTCCGATGAGTATGATTATTATTTTGGGATGGTCTATCTGCCCATGGCAAGAATGCTGGCGAAGAGTCTTGGGGGTGGCGTGGTCAGATGCCTGGCATGCAACCGCTATTGCGTAATAAAAGAGGGGAATGCCGGTTTCTGCGGAGTCAGGGCCAATGTCAAGGGGAAGCTCACTTTAACCGTGCATAGCAAACCCGCAGCGGTGTGGGTGGATCCGATCGAGAAGAAGCCGTTCTTCCATTTCCTCCCAGGCAGCACGAGCTTCTCGCTCGGCACGTACGGATGCAATTTTGCATGCGACTTCTGTTTCGTCCCGGATACCAATATTGTAAACGACGATTCCATAAAACGGCTCGATGAGGCGTTCGAAGAATGCACGAAGAAAATCCAGAAACCGGATGGCGAAATCGGGTTCGCGAACGGCAGAAAAACGATAACTGCCAAAGGAATAAGAAAAAATATTGATAAGGTGTTCATGCACCATTATGATGGCGATATGCTTACAATCAAGCCTAGGCACGCACCGTCGGTGACATGCACACCTGAGCACCGTTTCTTTGTTTACAAGAATGCTGTTGTCGGGAAAGTACCTGCCGCAGATCTGAAGATCGGAGATCTTTTGCTGGTTCCTAAGCTCAAGCCAAAGAATGAGGATACGGTGATTGACGCAAGGAAAATCCTCGAGAATCACATCTCCAGGATAAAGAAAGCAAGAAAGCTGGACAAAAATGGTCTGAATAAGCTGCTCAAGCTGAAAAAATCTGGGAAGACTTCTAGAGAGATAGGTAAGATACTTCGTATGCATCCAGCCTATTTGAGGAAACTTCTCGGCAATTTGAAAAGAACTGGGATAACTGAGGATACATTCTCCCACGACAATATCATCATAGAAGATGGGGCCCGTCTCCGCTACAAGATGGAAAAAGGGAATGGTATACCATCATTCCTCGATGTAAACGAGGAATTCGCAGAGTTGCTCGGTTACTATTGTGCCGAAGGAAATACCGCGAAACCACGTGCAAGACCTAGTTCATATAACGTCGTTTTCTCTTATGGTAAGCATGAAAAACATCTCATAGAAAGAACTGCGGTCCTACTGAATAAAATATTCAGAGTCAAGCCTAAATTACTCCGCAGGAGGACTACGATCACGGTAGAAGTTAGCGGGTCTTCGCTTGGTATATTGTTCAAGGAACTCTGCGGAGAAAGAGCGAAACACAAAAAGGTGCCGTCGCAAGTCGCGCGTTCGAGAGTGGCTGTGATTAACTCGTTCATGAAAGCCTTTCTGGCAGGAGACGGCTGCATCATGAAGGACAAGATAGCATTCAACAGCGTCTCGAAGAAACTGGCTCTGGGGTTATACAATCTCCTCCTCCTTCTCGGTTACCTTCCCAGTTTCTACGAATGGGTGCCTCCCAAGAAAAAGATGATCGAGGGAAGAATCGTCAACCAGTCCACGTTATACTATGTAAAACTGCAAGCCGAGAAATTCAGGAATGGTTTCCTTGGAAACGATTGCAAACCTCGGAAAAAAAGCGAAGAAAACTTGAAATTCAAGGAAACCGATAGCCACTGGTTAGTCCCGATATTCAAGATAGAAAAAAGCCGTTACCATGGTCCGGTTTATAACTGCGAAGTTGACGGGGATCATTCTTATCTGGCTAATTTCATAGCTGTATGCAACTGCCAGAATTGGGACCTCAGCCAGGCACCCGCGGAACTGCGAGCGAAGAACCCGTCCAAATGGAAGGAGTACTTCAAGAACCTCGTGGATAAGGTGGAAGCCTGGCCGCCGGAACGCGTTGTGGAAGAAGCAATCCGGAGCGGATGCCGTTCAATCGCGTTCACCTACAGCGAACCCACGATATTCACGGAATACGCGCTCGATGTTATGAAGCTAGCTCGGAAAAAAGGCCTGAAGGGAGTATATGTCACGAACGGATACGAGTCGTCCGAATGCTGGAAGGCGATCAAAGGTCACATCGATGCGGCGAACATAGATCTCAAGGCCTATAACCAGAGATTCTACACGGAACTGTGCAAAACCCCGAATTTCGAAAAGATCAAAGAGTCCATAATACTCGCCAAAAAACTCGGCATCTGGGTGGAAGTGACCACTCTCATAGTGCCTGGTTGGAACGATAATGAGAACGAGCTCAACGAAGAGGCCAAGTGGCTGACATCCGTGGACCCTCTGATGCCTTGGCATGTGACCGCATTCCATCCCGACTACAAGATGCGCGATACCGAGGAAACGACCCCGGAAAGCCTCGTTAGGGCGCGCGAGATAGCCAAGATGGCCGGTCTCAAATACGTCTATTGCGGTAACGTCTCCCTGGCATATTCGGAATACGAGACTACGGCCTGCCATAAATGCGGGAAAACGCTGGTTTCGAGATACGGATACAATATAACCGAGAACAATGTCTCGGATGGGAGATGCAGGAACTGCAAGGAGAAAATACCGGGAATCTGGAAGTGAATGATATGGCTAATACGCGATTACCTGCCGTAGCAGGCGGATTCTATCCATCGGATCCGCAAGAACTGCGCGAAATGATACTTGGCTATTGCGATGCCGCCGCAAAGGAAAATCAATCCTTTTCCGGAAAGCTGCGCGGCATAATAGTCCCTCACGCAGGCTACATCTATTCGGGACCGGTCGCCGCATATGCCTACAATCTGCTCCGTTCGATGAAGAACAAGCCGAAGCGGATAATCATCATCGGCCCGAGCCATTACGCGGCTTTCCCGGGCCTGGCGGAATCCGGCTATGATTCGTGGAGCACGCCGCTCGGAGACGCGAAAGTCTTCAGCATCAATAGCGCATCCGTCATGGATTTCCCAGGAGCGCACGAGCCGGAGCATTCGCTCGAAGTGCAGCTTCCTTTTCTGCAGGTCGCGCTCGAAGAGAATTTCGAGATAGATCCGATACTCGTCGGAGAGATCGGCCCCCGTTCAGGCGCCGAAGCCCTCGCTTCCGCTGTCGAAGACGCCTTCCTGGTAGTGAGCTCGGATTTGAGCCATTACATGCCATACTCTGATGCGATCGCTAAGGACAAGCAGACGCTGGCAATCCTCAAATCAATGGATGCGGACAGATTTGCAACGGAAGGGGATGCCTGCGGCAGGACAGGGATATCGATTGCAATCGCGCTAGCGAAAAAGTTGAAATGGAAGATGCAATTGCTGAAATACGCCAATTCCGGTGATACGGCCGGACCCAAGGACGGAGTAGTGGGCTATGCGGCATTGGCGATCACGGAGGGGAGATGAATGGGTGATCTGCTTACAAAGAGCGAAGGCGCATACCTGCTCAAAATCGCTAGGAAAGCCATTGAAACTTACCTGAAAAGCCATGAACGGCTGGAGATAAAGCCATCGGATGTCCCCGGGAAGCGGCTCGCCGAGGATGGGGCCTGCTTCGTCACGCTCTATGTCGGGAAAGATCGATCCCTCCGCGGCTGCATCGGCTCTCTCGAAGCGTCACGCCCATTGGTGTTCGATGTGGCTGACAACGCGCTCAATTCAGCCTTCGGAGACCCGCGTTTCCCGAAGGTACGGCCAGACGAGATGAAAGACATAAAGATAGAGATATCCGTTCTGACCCCGCCGAGGAAGCTCGAGATATCTTCTGCCAATGACCTCCTCAAAAAGCTCGCCCCGAGGAAATACGGACTCACCATAGAAAAGGGATGGGCCAGGGCGACATTCCTCCCGGTGGTCTGGGACGAATTGAAGGAGAAGGAAGATTTTCTGTCCCATCTATGCATGAAAGCCGGACTAGAACCTGACGCGTGGAAGGACACGAGAAGCATGGAATTCTTCATCTATCAAGCGCAGGAATTCGAGGAATAGCCTACTGCAGGATGTCGTATTTCGCGCCCAAGGCGTTGGCGAGCGCTCCGGTGATGGCGCCCGCATCAATATTCACGAAACCGAAATCGTTCGTGCCATCGTATCTTGCCAGGCTGGAGACCACTATGACATCTGCTTTGGACAGCTCATGGATCAAGACCCTGGAATCGATGGAACCCCCTATGCCATTGCAACCGTCTATGTACGCACCGGTCGGTGTGCCGTATACGAAAGAGCTGCCGGTGGTTATGCCCGCTTGGATGACCTTTCCGGATAGGCCGGATTCACTCAGCTTGTTCCTGATCGCCTTCGCTATCTTATCGTTCACGCTCTCGATCGTTTCGGTGATGAAATGCATGGCTTTGGGATTCATGGCATTAGTGGCCGCATCGCTGACTGGATCTATCCCTGCAGCCCGAAGCGCATCGGCGACCAGGCAGCCGCCATCATGGACGATGATCGTCTTCCGTCCACTTTGCATGGCCGAGACCACGCCGCGAGCGTAAATCGAAAGTTTATCGTTATCGGAGAATGTATCCTCTCTGATTCTCCAAAGGTGCAGGCTTGCCTTGGCGCTTGATTCGACCAGGGGCGTGACGACTTGAAAGCGCGCTTCTCCGCTGCTGCTCGAAGCTGCTCCTTTTAGGTGGAAGGTGGGGTCTGCCATAGACATCATTCCGTCTTAATCAGCGTCTTGGGCAGATCCCCGATCTTCTCAACCATGCCTATCGCAGCGTGATCGCTCATGCCATACCAATAGACGATCCATTCACCATGATTAGTATGTCCGTCTGATTTGGCCATATACCAGGGGTTAATCGGGTTTTCATTCGAAGCCCTCCATATCAAAGAGGGGTATCTCTCTTTCAATGCCTGCCAGATCTCGCCGCCCAGTCCATTCCCCTGGAGCTCTTTCACGACCGCAAGCTTGTCTAGATAATTGACGCCATCCAGGTTCTTGACTATCGCTATCCCTCTGTAGTCTTTTTCTATGATTATCCCGATGACGTTCTCTGCTGCGAAATATGCCTCAGCATCAACGAGTCTCTTCCCGAAGCTGCTCACGAGCAGGGCGGATATCCGGTCTTTATCGAGCCCATCGAAAGATGATCTTATCCCAAGGGTATATTTTCTTATTGTGACCTCGACCAGAGGTTCCGTAGCCCCCTGCTTATGGAACGGTCTGCTGGATTGGATGCCGGATGCCGGGTCATCTTTTTGAACGGGTGGCACACTTCTTGTAGCGACCCCCATATTTCCTGGACTCATGCTATTGACGCACCGAAATTGGTATTTAAAGATGCCGTAACTTGTGTTACATTTATAAGATGAATTGTTACAAATGTAACAAAACGACGTGATTCTGATGGAGAACATATCCGAGCTCGTGTGGCTGTACGTGAAGAAGAGGCCGTTCCTGAAAGAGATACTACGGGAGAAGATCGTGAACTACTCGGCCCTCGCCAGGAAGATCTCCATGGAAGCTTTAGGGAGCGCCTCTAAGCAGAATGCCGTGAAAATGGCCCTGGTGCGGCTCTCAGAGCGCCTGCGCGAGAAGGAAGAGAGCCTGGAAGAGAAGATACTGCGCACCCTCAAAGGAAGCTCGGTATCCATCCTCAGCAAAGTCGCTGTCGTGATATCCGCCCGGGAACTGGAAGGCATCCGCTACCTATCCTACGTGGAGAGCAAGGGCGTCGTGACATACATCCTGGAAGAGAAGGAGTTCGAGAAAGTCGGCAAATCCAAATCCATCGTGAGGAGCGAACCGAATCTCAACCTTATATCCGTCCATAGCCCACCCTCGATGGAAGACACCCCCGGGGTACTCGCGCATATGCTCGATGCATTGGCAGGGGAAGGGATTAACATCGTGGAATTCGTCTCGTGCTACACGGATACCCTGCTCGTGGTGAAGCAGGCGGACACTGTGCGGGCGTATGAATTGCTCAGCCTTCTGATGGACTGATTCCAGATTGCTTCTTGGTTCCGCTGAGTTGCACCAATATCCCGATTATTATGAGGAGTAATCCAATCACAGAGATCGTCGGGATAATCTCTCCATTAAGGAAAAATGCGAATACCAGCGCAAGGAATGGAGTGATATAAATCAAATTCGCCAGTTGATGCGTTTTACCCTTCTCCAGTGCCTTGAACCAGAAAACAAAACCAAGCGAGCTGGAGAATCCCCCTAAAAATATTATCGCAAGCCATGTAGTTAACGATTGTGGGATAACGAATTTCGAGAATGTAAGCATGGTCAAAGTGATGAGTATGAACGAGGAAACATAGAAAACGAGCATGCTGGTGAATTTCTCGTAGTTGAGCTTTTTTCCAAGCACCGAGAATAGCCCATAGCAGATAGCAGCGCCTAAAGCCAGAAGATACCCGGTCGTATATTCGTTTTGAAAGCTTGAAAAATTTCCCTTTGTAATAATAATGATGGCTCCAACAAAACCAAGGATGATAGCGATGAACGTCTTTGACGTGAATTTCTCCTTAAGGATCAGAATAGAGAATATCACCACGAACATCGGCCATAGATAGTTTATCATGTTGGCTTGCCCTGCAGGCATCAAGCTGAAACTGCCGTAAATCATTATATAATATAGAAAAAGGCCAAGAAAACCCATCCCGAACATTTTGAGGTAATCTTCTTTGGAATAATTCGAAAACAAGCTCTGCTTTTTCTGAATAAGAATCACGATCGATAAGGTGATTATGCCCATTAGGTTATTGAAGAAAAGCAGCTGTATATTGCTTAGTTCCACCAAAGCGAGTTTCGCCACTGCGGGCGAAGCAGACCATAGAAGAATTGTCAGCGCTAGGTAGAGATAAGCTATTCTTTCATCCGGCATAGTGGCTGTTTTCATTCACTGTTTATTAAAGTTACGAATGTATCCAAAAGAAGAATAAGATAAAAATGGCTCTGTAGAAACCCTCTCTTAAGTCCAGCTTAAGACGAGGCAACAAAAAATCTCCTCTAGCTGGACTGACCGGTAAATGTTGTAGGCAAAGTACTTCAGCTTCAATTCCTTGCGCCGCATCCAGATGCCCTTGCTATAGAGGGCGTCTCCGAAGACCCTCTTTACAACGGAGTTGATTGTTTCTATGAGGTTGCGCTGCCGCCCCCTCAAAGCGAAGGTGAGCCGATTCCAGTTGTTCAAAACCCTGCGCCTTATCTGGCTTTTGCATTTGTGCCTGTCGGTTTCCTTGATCTTGATGTACGGCACGGCCTTCAGAAGCTTCTCCACGAGAAGGATCTCATCCTTGCCATCGTACCCCTTGTCAGCATGAACCTCTGAAATCTTCTTCAAGAGTATCAGGGCGCGTTTCATCAGCCTCCTGAAATCAATGATATCATGAGACGGGAAATTCCTTAGCCTGCAGCAGACGATGACCTGATTTGTCAGGTCCCCAACGAATGAACCTTTGAGGAACGTCTTATGCGTAGGCTTGCGTTTTATCCTCCTCACGAAGTAGCTGCTGGCATGCGAAGCAGGATATCCTGAAGAGTCTATCCCTACGACGGCTCCCCTGATCAATTGATCCCCTATGATGAGGATTGCGACCACTGCGATAAGGGTATCCAATACCTGTGAGTCCAGCCTCTTGATGAACTTCTGGAGGGTAGTGAAATGAGGTATCTTCGTGAGACCCATCGCTTGCATCAAGTCGCTGCCAATGCCGTCAACAGTATCCCTGTAATCCTCGTCAGTCTTCTGTTTCAGGACAGCTATCGCTAGGAGCTGATGCTGAGTGAAGTCTTTTCTTGAGAATTTGTTTCCATATTCAGGCAGCACGTACTTGGCTGCCTGCTGGGCCCTAACCGCTACTCTAATTAACTTTGACGTTCTCTTTTGCATGGATTTCGCCGCTGGGAGGAGTCAAGGCCCTGGTAAGCCTCGACGATGAAACCCATTGGCATACTTATCAATTAAGCATTTCTACAGAGCCATAAAAATAGAAAAAATCATTTCCTGATCCAGCCGCGCATGTCCATAGCTTCGCGCACGCGCTCCTTGGCGATCGCGAGCGCCGCTGCCCTGGTATCATTGTGCTGCGCCCTCTCGAGCATCACCTGCGTATTCGTCGCGATCTTGCTCTCCACGACCTGGAACATCGTCTTCGAGTCCCAGCCCATGGTCTCGCAGTAGGACGAAATCACTCCGCCGGCGTTGGCAACGAAATCAGGAAGGATGACCACGCCCTTCTTCATGAGCACCTGCTCTATGTCGTATTTCGCAGGCAGGTTGCCGCCCTCGGCGACGATCTTCGCTTTCACATTGGCGACATTGCCTTTGTGTATGACGTCCGGCCTGGCTCCGGGGACGAGGATGTCCACAGGAAGCTCGAACAGCTTCGCGGCATCCAGCTTCTCGCCCTTGGCTGCGGTGACCGTGCCCTTCTCGGACTTTATCTTCATGAGATCAGCATATTTGAGTCCGCCCTTGTCGTATATCGCGCCTTTGGAATCCGAGACCGCGACAACTTTCGCTCCCCATTCCTCGAAGAATTTCATGGCGAACGTACCGACATTCCCGAAGCCTTCGATCGCGACGGTCATGCCGTTCAGGTCTTTGCCCATGTGCTTGACCGCGACTTTCGTGGATATAGCGACTCCGAAACCGGTCGAACCGAGCTCATGCGGAAGCCCGCCCACTCCGGCAGGCTTGCCCGTGCATGCCTTCGGAGTCCCGAGCTCGTCCGCGAACTGGGCCATTTCTCTTTCCGTTACGTTCATGTCCGGCCCTGCGATGTATTCCCTAGGGACGACATCCGCGATCTTCCGGGCGAACGACCTCATCATCTCCTCTTTCTGGAGGGGAGTGAGCTTCTTAGCGTCGGCTTTTATGCCGCTTTTGGCGCCACCGAACGGAAGGTCGGCCATAGCGTTCTTCCAAGTCATGGCTCTGGCCAGGCCCATCACTTCCTCTTTCGTGACGTCCGGGACCATCCTGATCCCGCCTTTTCCAGGTCCGCGCGCTGTGTTGTGTATGACGCAGATGCCCTGCATGCCAGTCCTCTGGTCATATACCTCAACGATCTTCTCGAATCCGAATTCGTCTTCCTTGTTCATATGGATTAACCTCGCTGATTAGTCGTGGTTGTCGTTTGAGTGATAAGTATTAAAATAATAGCGCGAGCCTTCGCGACAGATGACGTAACTATATCGCCCCGTCCTTGATCTCCATCTGGAGGAGGCGGTTGAACTCCACAGCGTATTCGAAGGGCAGCTCTTTCACGAAGGATTCCAGGAAACCGCTGATAAGCAGCTCTTCGGCATCCTTCCTTGGCAACCCCCTGCTCATTATATAGAACAGTTTCTTCTCGCTGAGCTTCCCGGCGCTGGCCTCGTGAGATATGAACGAATCACCGTTCCCGACGAAGAATTTCGGCAATGAGTTGTTCCTGGAAGCGTCATCCAGCATGATACCCTGGCATTTCACGAAAGAGTCCGATTTCTTAGCTTCGGGTGATATCTTCACTTCGCCTCGGAACGTCGCCACCCCTCCTTTGGAACTTATGCTTTTCGATAGTATGGAGGATGTGGTCCTCGGTGCGAGGTGTATCATCCTCCCTCCGGAATCCTGGTTCTGCTGCCCTGTAGCCACGGAGACCGAGAGGACCCTTCCTTTGGCGCCTTCCCCCGCGAGCACCACGCACGGGTATTTCTGCGTGATAAGGGATCCGAGATTAGCGTCAACCCATCCGATCGATGCGTCTTCCTTCGCTATCCCACGCTGGGTGACGAGGTTGTAGACATTGCGGGACCAGTTCTGGAGCGTGGTGTAGCGCACATCCGCGCCTCTCTCGGCGAAAATCTCCACGACTCCGGTGTGCAGATTGCTTTTCGGATAAAGAGGTGCAGTACAACCTTCGACATAGTGGACGGAACTTCCTTCTTCGGCGATTATCACCGTCCGCTCGAACTGGCCGATCCCCTCCCGTGAGATCATGAAATACGCATGCAGCGGTATGTCCAGCTTCACCCCCTTGGGGATGTAGACGAAGCTCCCTCCGCTCCAGACCGCATCCGTGAGGGCCGCGAACTTGTTATCCCCGGTCGGGATGGACTTCCCCATCCATCTGCGTAGGAGCGCGGAGTGCTTCGACACGGCTTCCTCCATGTTGGTGAATATGACCCCTTTGTCTTCCCACTCTTTCTTCAGATGAGCATAAACCGTTTCGGATTCAAGCTGCGCTTCCAAGCCTGCGAGGAATCTCTGCTCGGATTGCGGGACGCCGAGCCTATCGAACTTCTCCTTGATTTTCGGGTCGACCTCATCCCAGGACTTCTTCTTCGTTCCGCTCCGCTCGAACCATATTATATCCTGCTTCTCCAAGGCGCTGAGGTCCGGTCCGAAGTGGGGCATCCTGAGCTTATTGTAAACCGCGTAAGCGTCGAGCCTGCGTTTCCTCATCCATTTCGGCTCCTTCTTGGCAGAGGATATGGCATCGATGTCGTCTTCGCGCAGTTCCATATATCCAATTTTATGGGTTATATTTTTAAATGTTAATGGTTAATAAAATAAATGATGGATTCTTCGGACATAAAGATACTTCGGATGCTCCTCCGAGACGCCAGGGCCCCGCTCTCAAGGATATCCAAGGAGTCGGGATCAGCATGCCCGCTACCCAGAAAAGGATCGAGCATCTCAAAAGCAAAGGGATTATCATCGGCAGCACGATATTGATCAACAACAGCATGATAGGATGGAAGCGGACCATAGTTGCCTTGAATGCCCGCAAAGCCGAATACGATTCAATTCTCGAGCAGATCGCCAAATTCCCGTTAGTGACCGGAGTCAGCCAGACCACCGGGCCATACTCCATCATCGTGGAGCTTCAGGGCCCATCCGGAGTGGTCAATGCGGTGATCACGCACATCAAGAAGCTCTACGGCATCTCGGATTGCTGCGCCATATCCATAGCGGAGAAGGTGGTCTGATGCTTGAAGTCAAACGCCTCAGTGTGTCCTCCAAAGGCAAAGAGATAATCAAAGACCTCTCGTTCACGCTCGAGAACGGCGAGATATCAGTGATTATGGGACCGAATGGCAGCGGCAAGAGCTCGCTCTGCAGCGCTCTCTTGGGCAATCCGGCGCTAAAAACCAGTGGCAGCATAAAGCTCGATGGGGAAGAACTCATCGGCATGAGCAGCGATGAGCGTGCCAGGCAAGGCCTTTTCCTCTCGTTCCAGGAGCCTGAGGAGCTGGATGGAGTGAAGGTCAGCAACCTCATAAGGAAGGTCATTTCCACCATCGAAGGCGGTACGCAGGATCTCGATACCATGCTCCGAGTTCACGAGGAAGTGGAAAAGACCGCAGGCGACCTGCACCTGGACAAGGGCATAGTCTCGCGCGAGATGAACGTGGGTTTCTCGGGCGGAGAGAAGAAGAGGATGGAGCTGCTACAGATGATCATGCTCAAGCCGTCGGTGATAATCCTGGACGAGATCGATTCCGGCCTCGATGTGGATGGGATCAAGCTCATCGCCAAGGCGATCAAGAAGCTCGATGACGGAGTGCGGAGCTTCCTCATAATAACGCACTACCCGCGCATCCTCAGATACCTCAAGGCCGACAAGGTGCACGTTCTGGTCGGGGGAAGGATCGTGAAATCAGGAGGGTCGAAGCTGGCGCATGAGATCGAGGCGCATGGGTATTCTTCGTATATAGAACCGAAAAAGAGGGGTGGATGATGCTCGACGCGACTAAAATAAGGAAGGATTTCCCGGTATTCTGGGGGAAAACGCCATTGGTGTATCTGGATTCGGCGGCTACATCGCAGAGGCCGAAGCAGGTAATCGAAGCGGTATCCTCGTTCTACAGCGAATACAATTCCAATGTCCATCGAGGGCTCTATGGGATTGCCGAGGAGGCGACCTTCAGGTACGAGGAAGTCCGGAAAAATACCAGGAAATTCATCAACGCGCCTGATGAGCACGAAGTCATATTCACCAAGAACACGACCGAAGGCGCGAACGTGGTCATGCGCGGCTGGGGCGAGAGGAACATAAAGAAAGGCGATAGGATAGTCACGACCATACTCGAGCACCACAGCAACTTCGTCCCATGGCAGCAACTGGCCAGGATGAAAGGCGCCAAGCTCGAGATCGTGGACATCGACGAGGAAGGCATGCTGGATATGGCGGATCTGGAGAAGCGATCCAAAGGCGCCAAGCTCGTAGCGGTCTCCGCAGCTTCCAATGTCATAGGCACCATCACGGATGTGGATGAGATATGCGCCATAGCCCGGGACTGCGGCGCGATATCCGTCGTGGATGGAGCACAGAAAGTCCCTTCATCGAAAACCGATGTGAAGAGTATGGGCTGCGATTTCCTCATGTTCTCCGGGCATAAGATGCTCGCGCCGTTCGGGGTGGGTGTGCTGTACGGGCGCGAAGAGCTCCTCGAGAAGATGGATCCTTTCATGTACGGCAGCGAGATGATCCGTTCCGTGACCGCAAGCAAGAGCGAATGGAACGACCTGCCGTACAAGTTCGAGGCCGGGACCCCTGACGTCGCAGCTGTGATAGGGTTCGGCGCCGCGATGGAATATATCAACCGGATCGGGCTGGATGATATCCGTCCATACGAGGAATCGCTCATCTCATACATGCTGAAGAGCCTGGAAGGGATAGAAGGCCTCACGATACTCGGCCCGATGAGCGCGAAGAAACGCGGGGCGCTGGTGGCATTCACCATGAAAGGCATCCATCCCCATGATGTCGCGGCCATCCTCTCAGAGGATGGGGTTTGCGTGCGGAGCGGCCACCACTGCGCGATGCCGCTGCATGAGCGGCTGGAAATCCCCGCGAGCACCAGGGCGAGCGTCTACGTCTACAACACGAAAAGCGAGATCGATGCGCTCGCCGATTCGCTCCGGAAAGCGGAGAAGATATTCTCATAAGGTGGCCATATGGAAAACGACATCTACCAAGAATTCATAATCGAATTGTACAAGAATCCCAGGAATGTGGGCAGGATAGAGAATGCTGATTATAGGGCGAAGGCCGAGAACACCACCTGCGGAGATTCGGTCGAGCTTTTCATAAAGGCCGAGAAAGGGGTCGTAGCAGAGGCGAAATTCCTCGGGAACGGCTGCGCGATCAGCCAGGCGAGCGCCTCGCTTTTCACGCAGTTCCTCATCGGCCGGAGGGTCTCGGCTCTAGATAAGATAAAGGCGCAGGACATCCTGAGCATGATCAAGATAGACCTGAGCAAGAACCCGTCCCGCATGAAGTGCGCGCTGCTCCCCCTGGATGCATTGCGGAAAGCGGTCGGATCAAAGGAGTAGCCGCAGAATTATCTTTAAAAATGAATGGCGATATATCCGCTGTATAACTCCCAGGTCACTTCATGAAAGTCTTACCATTCCAGAAAAGGCCTCTGGTTGTTAGCCATCCAAAAAAGGAAGCAAAACTGATCCCGTTGCCAGTGAAAAGAAGATCTTGGCGCCCCAGCCTAGTCGAAGGCGTCATCAAGGCATGCGAAAGGGCGGATGCGAGAGAGTCGCGCACGGGAAGGGAAATATCCGACGGAGAAATCCTCGAAGATATAGAGCGCCGCAGGAATCCGCCCGGTAATGATGAAGAACCGGACCCGGCAGCCTGAATGCCCGAGAATCCGCTTATTCTGATAGGAATATTATTATCAGTAAAGCATTTATATCGGAATAGCAAATCCTCTCGTATGGCTGCTTATTATCGAAATCACGGAATCTGGTCAGACTTAATCATTTTTATAATCAACTCCAGAGATATTCTCGAGTGATTCCAATGTCTTCGAAGAACTATCTATTCAGTTCGGAATCGGTAACCGAGGGCCACCCGGATAAAATCTGCGACCAGATCTCAGACGCCATCCTTGATGAGCTCCTCAAGAAGGACCCCAAATCCCGCGTCGCTGTCGAGACCGCGACCACGGCCGGACTCGTCATAGTCATGGGAGAGATAACAACGAGCGCATACGTCGAATTCCAGAACGTGGTCAGGGATGTCATCAAAGACATCGGCTACACGAAACCCGAATACCTGTTCGATTACCGCTCCTGCGGAGTACTGGCCTCGATCCATGAGCAATCCCCGGATATAGCTCAGGGGGTGGACACCTCCAAAGAGCATGAGCAAGGAGCGGGGGACCAGGGCATCATGTTCGGCTACGCCACCAAAGAGACACCGGAGCTCATGCCCCTCCCTATAACACTGGCCCATAAGCTCGCAAGACGGCTCGCGCAGGTGCGCAAGGACGGGACGCTCCCATATCTGAGGCCAGACGGGAAGACGCAGATCACGCTTGAATACCGCGATCACAAGGCCGTCCGGGCGCATACGGTCGTCCTGGCAGCGCAGCATGATGAAGACGTCCCCATGGACAAGCTCCGCAAGGACATTCTCGAAGAGGTCGTGAAACCTGTCTGCGGCGGCTGGTTCGATTCCAAGACAGTGGTCCACATAAACGGGACCGGAAAGTTCGTGCTCGGCGGCCCGGCTGCGGATACCGGGGTCACCGGAAGGAAGATCATAGTCGACACATACGGCGGTCGCGGCCATCACGGTGGAGGATGCTTCTCCGGCAAAGATCCTTCGAAAGTGGACCGCTCCGGAGCGTATATGGCGCGATATGTCGCGAAGAACATCGTCGCGGCAGGGCTTGCCGATCAATGCGAAGTGCAGATCTCATATGTCATCGGTATCGCGAAACCGCTTTCGGTGTTCATCGATACGCGCGGGACGAGCAAGATCCCGGTCGAGAAGATAGAGAAGCTCGTGCTCGACCATTTCTCCTTCAAGCCTGCCGATATGATAAAGCAGCTCGACCTACTGAGGCCGATATACGAGAAGACAGCTGCTTACGGCCATTTCGGGCGCGAGGAGCCGGAATTCACCTGGGAGAAGACGGATATGGCGAAGAAGCTCCGCAGCGAATCCGGGCTCTAGATAGAGTCTATTATCTCCCTCGCCCTTTTCTCAGGTATCCTGTTCACGAGCGTCTTGATCTTCCCATCGTAGAACCCCAGCCCTAACGTATGCTCCTTGTATCTAACGACCACATGCCTCTGCTTGTCGCCCGCATCCTTCGGGATGTTCTTCCCTGCCGCGTATGATCCGGCTTCTTCTTCGTTGAGCTCCATCACGTTCCTCTTGGCCAGGTGGCCGAAGTTCTGGATGAACGCATTCGTGGGTATGAAAGAGTTGTCGCATGCCCCATACCCGCGTTCGCCGTGGATATCGCTTTTCCGGAGGGAGCTGTGCCCCACGCGGATGCCCTCCGCGTAGAATATGGAGACGCCTTCCGGCAGCGTCATGTTGAATCGCTTCTCGAGCTGGCGGATGAAGCTTTCCGGTCGGTCTGGTATGAAGCCCATAATCATTCCCCCTTCCTGATCTTGGCCATGAAGAATCCTTCGCTCTGCAGATGGAAAGGATAGACCCTCCGGCATTTCTTGAACTCGTCCCCGTAATCGCCAAGCCCCTTCTCGTGCGGGAAATCGACCGGGATGTCCTCGAGTTTCGCTGTGGGGACGTTCTGGAGCAGGTTCGCTACCACATCCTCGTTCTCCTCTTTCGCGTACGTGCATGTCGAATACACGAGAGATCCTCCGGGCCTGAGGGCGTCGTAAGCCGAGAACAGCATCTTCTTCTGCAGGACCGAGATCTTCTGCGAATGCTCAAGTTCCCATCTATCAGGCGCGCTCTCCCCGCTTCCGAGCGCGGTGCAAGGAGCGTCCAGCAGGACCTTGTCGAACCTGGAGAACCAATCGAGCCTCGTCCCGTCTCTTTCAGTGACTATGGAGTTCAGGATGTTCATACGGTTTATCGTGGCGAACAGGGCGGAGGTCTTTTCGCGTTTGAGGTCGTTCCCGACCAGCGTCCCTTTGTTCCCCATCAGCATAGCCATATGGGAGAACTTCGAGCCCGGAGCGGCAGCAACGTCAAGGACCTCATCCTCGGGTTTAGGGTCCACGATGAGAGAGACGAGGATGGACGGAAGGCTCTGAGGATAGATGTAGCCCAGGAAATATTCCCAGGTCCTCCCGATCTCATAGCCTTGGGCTTCTTGCAGCTCGAACGCCAAATCATAGTAGGCAGATGCCGCGCATTTGAGCCTGGTCGTCTGCTTGAACTTGGGCAAATCCATCTTGATGGTGTTCAATCTGAAGAACTGCTTGCGCTCCGCGAAAGCTGTCATGCATCGATCGTAATCGCAGTATTGGGAAATCCAATCCTTGAATGAGGCCTGATCCATTGGAGAGATAACAGAGCGAAAAAGGTATAATAAGCTCGCCTGGAGCATTAATATAATATTTAAATGCCTTGCAGTTGTCAGTCGTATGTGAAATTTATGAATTTCGGAGAGAGGAACGTCGGATTAGTAGGTCGAGTAATACGCATAGTGATCGGATTCCTTGTGATCGGTTACGGGGCGAAATACATAAGCTTCCCCTGGAACCTCATAGTGGCATTGATAGGGTTCGTGATCGTAGCGGAAGGAGCTGTCGGTAGCAGCATACTCTACACCGCGCTCGGCATGAGCACCGCTCCTGCCATGGCGAAACCCGCGGCAGCGAAATCCAGGAGAAAGGCGAAAAATGCCTGATTGCTGCATGCGGTGCGGCAGATGCTGCACCAGCTTCGGAGTCTGCGTCACCCCCTTCGATATCCTCCGAATATCAAAACGGGTCGGACTCGCGCCATCCTCTTTTATCTTTTCCATAGAAGAGCCTCCGGCACGTGAGCGAGAGGAGCCGGCCGTCCTCATAAACGGTGTCAGGTCGCTGATCATACTTAGATGGACTAGCCAGCGCAGATGCGTATTCTACGGGGAAGGGGGCTGCACCGTGTATGCCTCGCGGCCTATGCTCTGCAGGACGTATCCTTTCAGGCTGGTCGAAGGGCGTCTCGCCGATATGAAGTCCCGCGCTTGCCCGGAGCCATGGGTTCCGCGAGCAAAAAGCGCATATCTCTCTTCATTGAGGCGCTATTCCGCCGAGCTCGATCGGTACAAAAACATCGCGGAAAGATGGAATCACGGCCCCGGAGGAGATCTCGAATCGTTCCTTTCCTTCGCTCTCCAGGCCGCGAAGGAAGGATTATAGCCCTTCCGCCTGACTTTCAAGTGAGGTTATCATGATGAAACTATTGATATTCACGTTAATCGTTCTGGCCGCGTTCGCCATCTCTGGCTGCGCTCAAAAGGAAGTCACCGACGCGCATGGTTGCGTCTCGGGTTACACCTGGTGCGAAGCGAACCAGGTATGCCTACCCGCAGGTGGGAACTGCACGGCGATCTGCACGCAGGAGGAGAAGACATGCCCTGACGGAAGCATGGTCGGAAGGACCGGTCCGGATTGTGCATTCGCTCCGTGCCCGAATAATTCCGCGCCCGTCGTGGCGAACACCACCCCTCCGATTGTGGGGAACGATTCCGATGCGCATGGCTGCAAAGGTTCCGCAGGCTACACCTGGTGCGAAGCGAAGCAGGCATGCATTCGGCCTTGGGAAGAGCCTTGCGAAGGGAACCTGACAGACTCGCAGGTCATGGCGATCGCCCAGAGCAGTGAATGCGCGAAAGATGGCAATCTGTCCGACCAGATAACGTTCAACAGCAACTCGGATACCTATTGGATCGATATGTCAGCCAATATGTCCGGCTGCAGCCCGGCTTGCGTCGTGTACGAGAACGGGTCTGCAGATGTGAACTGGAGATGCACGGGACTGATAGAATACACCGTGAAGGCCGCTAACAGCTCTCTCGGTGGGATATTGACAGATAATGGCGGCTATACGTTGTACACGTTCGCACCGGACACTGGAGGCCTGAGCACGTGCTATGGCACTTGCGAGAAAGCATGGCCTCCGTTGCTGGCTGCGAATTCGATTGAAGTGCCGGCAGACCTGCAGAGCGGGATTGGCGTCACCGTGAGGTCAGACAACACGACCCAAGTCACATATGGTGGCATGCCGCTCTATACCTACATAGGAGACTCCGCGCCTGGAGAAACGAACGGCCAAGGTGTCGGAGGCGTTTGGAACGTGGTACAGGTAAATTCTACTGGTTGAGGTGGATCATATGGCAAAAAAGAAGGAAGAATTCGAAGATGCTATAGATGCTGTAGACAAGGCAGAGGACGAGGCTGCGGACAAGAAGCCGGAAGACGAGAGCGAAGACGTCATCGTGTGCCCGAAATGCAAGCGCCCCGTGACAGAGACCGATTACAACGACCAATTTGCCAACCCCATGGAGGATTCGGCGATCACGAAGATACTCTGCCCGAATTGCGGTTATTCAGGGATCCCGATCGAGATGGGCATGAAGCAATACCAGGCTTGGCTCAAAGAAGGGAAATGACGAATGGCTGGCAATCTGCGCCTTCTCGCCTTCTTCCTGGCGTTCGCATTCCTTTTCGGTTGCGCGAGCGTTCCAAGCAATACGATGAACGCGTCAGTCAACACCTCGGCCAATCTATCTGCCCATAGCGGGGAAGTGGTCGTCCTTGAAACATCCAAAGGCGATATAGACATTGAGCTGAACCGTTCAGCCGCGCCTCTGACCGTGGCGAATTTCGAAAACTACGTGAATTCAGGCTTCTATGACGGCACGATATTCCACAGGGTGATATCCGGATTCATGATACAAGGCGGCGGATTCACACCGGACGGGCAGCAGAAGGCGACGAATCCGCCGATCAAGCTCGAATCCGATAATGGATTGAAGAATATAGCCGGTTCGATAGCAATGGCGAGGACGTCAGACCCTGACAGCGCTACCTCGCAGTTCTTCATCAACACGGTGGATAACCCACCGCTCGATTATGCACCCGGGAACCCTGGTTACACGGTGTTCGGGCAAGTGATATCCGGGATGGATGTCGTACATGAGATCGAATCGGTCCAGACCGTGGACAACGGCGGTTACCAGGATTGGCCTCTTCAGCCGGTTACAATAGAGAAAGCGTACATGGAGAATGTGAGCGGATGAAGAAACTGTTCGGAGCCATATTGATATGCGAACTCGCCGGAGCTATCGGTTCCATATTCACACTGCAATCCATCCCTACGTGGTATGCCACTCTGATAAAACCCGGTTTCTCCCCTCCTAATTGGCTGTTCGGACCGGTATGGATCTTGCTGTATGCCTTGATGGGCGTGGCCGCGTATTGGATCTACATCTCAAAGGATAAAAGAACGAAAGCCGCGCTTTCCATATTCGGTTTCCAGCTCGTTCTGAACGTGCTCTGGTCCATCGCTTTCTTTGGGCTCCGATCCCCGTTATACGGGTTGGTGGTAATCGTCCTTCTTTGGCTATCGATAGTGGCGACGATCCTGAAATTCCACGAGATAGACAAGAAGGCCGGGCTTGTCCTGATACCGTACATACTATGGGTCAGCTTCGCCTTGATACTGAACCTTTTCATCTGGAGATTGAACTGAAAAGAGGCAAAAATGCCTGATTTTCCCCAATCCGCTCTATTTAAGAGGCGTGGCGGAAGTAACAATACAGAACAAAATGTCTAAATGAATAAAATGGTGTAAATATGGGATATGGAGATAACAGCGACAGGGAAATGTTTGACGCAACGTGCGCGAAATGCGGGCAGCCATGCCAGGTTCCTTTCAAACCAACCGAAGGAAGACCGGTATACTGCAGGAACTGCTACAAACCGAAACCACGATTCTGAAGTCAATCGATTCAGGGTTCGTTTTTTAATTTTTGATTACTTTTTCCAATAATCTATTTCTCGAAAGATGGAAGTTTTATAAGCCTCAATCCTGAAAGTTGAAGCGAGGGGATTGAATGGCATTGAAAGAGAACGATGTAGCGCCGGATTTCAGTCTGCAGGACTCTTACGGCAAGGAAGTCTCATTGCACGATTTTCTAGGCAGATGGGTCGTGGTGTATTTCTACCCGAAGGACCTGACTGCCGGTTGCACGATCGAGGCGATGGATTTCACGAAGCTCGCTCCAGAGTTCGAGAAGGCGGGCGCTATGATCCTCGGGATAAGCAAGGACACCTGCGAATCACACATGAAGTTCGTAAAGGAGAAAAAGCTCGGGATAACATTGCTTGCCGATCCGGATGGAGCGGTGAACAAGATATACGGGGTATGGAGCGAGAGGAAATTCATGGGCAGGGTATTCATGGGAACCGAGCGCACCACATTCCTGGTCGATGCCAAGGGGAAGATAGCTAAGATATGGCATGATGTCAACCCGCTGGGGCATGCCTCGGCCGTCCTTGAAGAAGTTAAAAAGAGGAAATGATAATTCATGAGAGTCTCTAGCACTTTCAATGATGGGGAGACGATCCCATCGAAGTTCAGCTGCCAAGGCCAGAACGTCAATCCTAAGCTCGAGCTCTCGGAGATGCCCAAAGGAGCGAAGTGCCTGGCCTTGATAATGGACGATCCTGACGCTCCGATGGGGACTTTCGTGCACTGGGTCGTCTGGAACATCCCGGTCTCGAAGGAGATCAAGGAAAACGCCAAGAACCTAGGAGTGGACGGGGTAGGGACCGTGGGCTCTCCTGGTTATCATGGGCCTTGCCCTCCGCCGGGACATGGCCCCCACAGGTACTTCTTCAAGGTCTATGCCCTTGATATTCTTCTTGAGCTGAAGCCCGGTTCTGATAAGGATGGTTTGCTGAAGGCTATGGAAGGGCATGTCCTGGCTTCTGCGGAATTGATGGGAAGATTCGAGAGATGATCACGCGATCGGTTTCCTGACCGCGAGTTTTGTTATCTCGGTCGAGCAGGCGCCCATCTTCCTGCAAAATTCCTCGCACAAGAGCGCCTGGGCCAACTCGTTGTATCCGAAGCCGCATTCCTCGCAGATATAAACCGGTTTTCCTTTATGGGTTTCCTGCAAGACCATGCAGGGCATCCACCGCTAATATTCTTACGCTTTTCGCCCGCTAATCTCATTCAAGCTGGGCTTTGGCCTGGGATTCCAGGAATTCCATTTTCGGGCAGAAGACCAATGCGCCGTTGTGTTCTACCTCGATCGTCTCGAATGCATCGCGCAGTCTCGATTCCAGCGTCTGGAAGACTGGCGCGAAACAGGTGTTCGCTCCCTCTACGCTCAATCCGACCCCCGGGACTTCGTATGGGATCCGTTTCGGGATGTATGAGTTGAATGTCGTGGAATACCTTGCGTTCGGTTCGAGCCGGATGCTCAAATCTCCGACATGAGCGTGTTGGAATCCCATCCCCATGATGTCTGTCCTCAGGATGGTCCCCTCGCTCAGATAAGACATGAATTCCTGGTAGCTCGAGAATTGCCTGCTATCAAGATAGATGCTGTAAGCAGGGATGTTGTCGATGAGTTCGTTGCTGTATCTCACGTGGTATGAGCTGCCGTGGACTTTGTTGTAAGCGGTCTGCCAGAACTCGATCGATAGATCGGATATCTTCTGGCAAAGCTCGTGATTATCCGGATGTTTGGCCAATTCCTTCACGATATCCTGGGCTTGCGCGCAGATCCTTTTCGCGTTTTCAACGCCCTCTTCAAATCCTTCGTCCCGGCGGTAAATCCATGCGAAATCGCCCGTAGTTTTCTCGATATATTCCTTATTCGCAGCCTCGATCAACTCTGTGGATTTGGCTATCTTTCTCACGATGTCCACATTGGCGATAGCGAACATCAATGAGCAGATTGACTGATATACATGGGTGAAAAGCTTCCGGTGCGCGAGAGCCATCTTCTGTTCATCTGCTTTCGAGTATTTCCCTATCGTTTCCTGCGTCGCAGGGAAAAACACGTAATGCCTGTCGAAAGTAGAGCTTTTGCCAGCCAGCGATTCCATAAGCGGGAGGGCTCTGAAGGCCCCGTCCTTGCTGAGGCTCAAATGTCTGAAACCTCTGGAGATAACTTCATTTTGAGGGGTAATAGGACTCTGAACCATACGATATTATGTGTTCGGAACCATTTATAATCATATGATTATACTTATTATAACTTAAAAAATGCGAATAATATACATTAAATATCTAAATGAGGATATCAATTTCATGTTCGAATCACTTTCAAGGTCACTGAGCATAGTGAAGAAAAGCTTCGGCGTCCTGATGGAGGAGAAGAAGCTCCTGTTGTTCCCCATCATAAGCGCCATCGCGATATTGGCGGTCCTCATCTCGTTCGTCATCCCGGTGCTCTTCATAAACAGCGGGATCCTGATGATCGCGCTGCTCTTCTGCTTCTATTTCGCCTCCTATTTCGTGGTGATATTCTTCAATAGCGCACTGATCCATGCCGTGAACGAGAAGCTCGAAGGCAGGCCGGTCTCGCTGACAGCGAGCATATCCTTCGCGTTCTCGAGGATAGTAAACATCGTCTTATGGACGATCGTCGCAGCCACCGTAGGGGTCATCCTCAGCATGCTGAGGAGCGCCGCACAACGCGGAAGGGGAGTTGGCGCCCTGATCGGTGGACTCGTCGTCTCAGTCATAGGCATGGCATGGTCATTCGCGACGTTCTTCGTGGTTCCCGTGATCGTGTTCGAGAACGTAGGTCCGTTCGCTGCCATCGCCCGCTCGATTGATATCGTGAAGAAGACCTGGAGCGAGGAAATGATCGGCGGTTTCGCGATAGGGATAATCTTTTTGGTAGCATATCTGATAGGCATAGCTCTCATAATCGGAGGGGTCTTCTTGCCTCCATTGGTGATAGTTCTCGTGCCTCTCGGCATCTTCGTCTTGTTCCTGGCCTTCATCACCCATGGGGCCGTGGAAGGGGTATTCGTGGCCGAGCTCTACAGGTACTCCAAGAACGGCCAAGCCGTGGTATTCAAGGATGAGATAGAACAGGCCCGCGGCGTGCAGATGAAACCGCCAGGGCAATTCTGAAATTGGCTTCGGAGGGATTATCATGGATCCGAAAGGAAAAATTGTTATAGTTACGGGCGCATCCTCAGGAATCGGGCTCGCAACCGCGAGGCTCGTATCAGCAAATGGGGCTAAAGTTGTGCTGGCTTCCCGTTCGAAAGACAAGCTGGACAAGATATCCTCAGAATTATCAGGCTCTATAGCTATCAAATGCGACATGACGAAAGAATCGGACATCAAGAATCTCTTCAATCAGACGATGAAGCATTTCGGGCGGGTAGATATCCTGGTGAACAATGCCGGCCAAGGGTATGACGCTCCCGTGGAGAAGATCAATATCGAGACATTCCGCAAGATCTTCGAGCTCGACGTCGTCGGTCCGCTCATCGCGATGGAGGAAGTTATTCCGATAATGAGGAAGCAGGGCGGCGGGTCTATTGTGAATGTCAGTTCTGGGACGGCGCTCGCTTATTGGCCTAATATGGCGCCATATTCGTCCATGAAACGGGCTTTGGCAGGCATCAGTATCACAGCCGACGCCGAGCTTAAATCGGACAAGATCGCGGTCAGCGTTATCTATCCGTACGCCACGCTCACCGATTTCGAGAAGAATACCCTGAAGAACGATGTCCCTGATGAAGATGACGACCTGCCATTCAAGGCCGATACCGCAGAGCACGTCGCCGAGAAGATCCTCGAGGCCATCAAATCCGGCGATGCCGAGGTATTCGCACATGACTGGATGAAGAATATGGGGAAAAAATAGATAAGCAAAAATTTCAGGCGTAACTATTGGCCATATGTCATAAGCCCCCTTCTTCTCTGATGGCTGCGTAGAGGTTTTCTCTTCTCATCTCCAGGCGATCAACAATACCTTCGATCCTCGCCCTCTCGATTGGTTTTTCGCCGCCGATGTTCTCAAACGCACGTTCGAGCAGTTGCAGAGTGTTCTGCGGGTTCGGACTTCCTCTGACACCATAAGTATTCACGATGATGCCTTTCAGTCGATCCACGAGCGGGGGGTGGTCGACAAACCTGCTCAATCTCACGGGAATAGAATCGCCATGATTCATCTCCCATTTTCCAGCTTTCGTCCTATTTGCAAAGTAAATCCCTTTCCATACATTCACCTTGGATTTTGAACGATTTCCTGGTTTTTTAAGGGTATGTAACGATAACGTAACTATAACCGTGTAAAACTCCCAAAGGTAGAAATATGAAAGGGATAAACTGCGAGAATATCTCCAAGAGCTATGATAACGGGAAGAAAGCCTTGGATAGCGTCAGCTTCAACTTCATCGACAGGGGCATAATATCGATAATAGGCAGGAACGGCGCCGGGAAAACAACCCTTACGCGGATACTCGCCACGGAGCTGATGCCGAGCGCAGGTAATGCCTCCATAGACGGCATAGACATACTCAAGGATCCGGGCAAGGTGCGGGAGCTGATAGCCATAGTCCCCCAGGAGTCGAGGCCCATCGGATGGCTGACCTGCAAGCAAGCGGTGACTACCTACCTTCTCTATCGCGGCTATAGCTATTCCGAAGCGTCAACGCGGGCATTGGATGCGCTCAAGAAGATAGGCATAGAGCAATATGCCAACAGCCTAGCCAGACGACTTTCCGGAGGCACCAAGAGGAAACTCACTATCGCGACCGTTCTTGCATCGGATGCGAAGATAATCTTCCTGGACGAGCCGACCACTGGCTTGGATCCGATATCGAGGAACGAGCTGTGGAACATGCTCGAGCTGCTCAAGAAGGACTACCTGATATTCCTGACGACACACTACCTAGAAGAAGCGGAGCGGCTCGCTGACAAGATAGGCATAATGGAGATGGGCAACCTCCTCGCTTTCGGAAGCATGGGTGACCTGAGGAAAAAGGTGGATTACGAATACTGCGTGAGGATAAACGACAAGAGGGGAAAATTCGAGCTCAAGGACGGCAAGTACATAACCGGAAGGGACAACACGGAGCAGATATTCACGAGCAAAAGCGAGGCTTTCGAGATATCGAAGCAGCTGATGAAAGAAGGAGTGTCGTTCTCATCCAATCCTTTGAGCCTGGAAGATATATTCTATTACATCGTAAAAATGCGACTGAGTGAGGACTATGAAGAGAAGTAAATTCAGCCAGATCATCGCGTCGATACTGATCAATTCGCTGTACGCGCTGAAGAACTACCCAGTCACACTGGTGAATTCGCTCCTCGCGCCGATATCCATAATCATCGTGATATTCTTCGTGAGCAAGGGGAGCCTTGTCGGAGTCGCTATCGAAGGCGGCCTTCTGACGGCCATGATAGGGGCCGGGACATCGCTCCAGATGGACGTCTCGCATTTCAAGAACGATTTCAAGATCCAGGACATGGTGGTGAGTTCTCCGACGAGCCAGCTCACGTACATGGTAGGCATGGCGCTCTCCGAGATAGTGGATTCCCTCCCCGCATTGATAGTGCTCGGCGTGCTCGCCCTAGTGTTCATCAAGCCCACGATAATACAGGCGGCCACGATAGCATTCGTGATGCTGTTGATGTTCATTTTCTCATCTTCATTGGGATTTTTGTTCTCGACCTTCACCACCGACATAATCGAGAGCAGGGCGTATCTGGGCATATTCAGCCTGATTTTGACTACCATCCCGCCGATATACTACCCCATAACCTACATACCCATGCCGTTCCAGTATCTAGCGTATCTTTCCCCGACCACGTACGCGGCCGAAATCGTGCAGAACTCGATGGGCTACCTGCAGCTGACCCCTCTGAACCTGGCCGTGGATTTCATCGTGGTGATAATCGCGGCGTTCGGACTATTGTTCATCTCCTATAAGCATGCGGTCTGGAGAGACAAATGAATTATAAACCCATTATAACATATTATAATCAAGTGTTCATATGGGTGAAATATTCAAATCGACTATCCGGCCGCTGGGTTCTTCGGCGTGCGTTCTCATACCGAAGGAGCAGTTAGTGGAACGGGGCCTGAAAATCGGGGATAAAGTGGAGATCGCTCTGCTGGTGCATCGGACGCCCGCCGACTTCGATAAACTGCTCGGAATAGCGAAAGGCGCTGGTCCATTCGTCCGTGATAAAAAAACCCGGCGATTCGATGATCCTGCTTGACACCTCGGCTTGGATAGAGATATTCAGGGATACCGACAAGGGCCGGAAAGCTCTGGAAACACTCAAATCAGAAGATGGAGCCTATGCATGCGTGATCAGCATCGCCGAAATCTCTTCATGGGCTGATAAGAACAGGTTCGACCCCAGTATGCTGCTCCAGGAGCTCGGCAAAACAGCTGATTACGTAGATCTCGACCGCGGGATTCTCCAGCAATCCGGGCTCGATTATAATAAGCTAAGGAAGACAAAGGAGAAAATAAGCCTGATCGACGCGATTATCTATACGACGGCAGCCATCCACGGGCTGAAACTGCTCACATGCGACAGGGATTTTGAAGGGTTACCTGATGTTATATTGATTTGAAAAACGGCGAATAAAATGGAAAAAGATGCCAAAACCAAGAAAGAAGAAATTGTTCGCGTAGATCCACAGTTAATCAGAGACATCATCGAGGCTAAAAAAGCAGTTCTGAAAGAGTTTGCATCTCGCTAGTTTATTAGATATCATGTTCCTTAAAGAGATTGAGAAAAGGTGTATCTATGGTCATGGTAATGTCGATTTTGGAAGGGGATCTGCCGCCGGATAAAGCGGCCAAGCTCGAAGCGAACTTCGCGGAATATGTGAAAACACTTGAACCCGGGATTGTACAGACGTCCTTCATCAAGAACGGGGCCAAATGCAAGGTCATAACGCTCTGGGAGAGCAAGGAAGCGCTGACCGCGATGAAAGTCAAGGGGACCCCGAAGAGCGTGCTGCTGTTCAGATATGCTGGGGTAGAGCCGGCGTTATTGGCTTATGATGTCGTGAATTCAAAAGCGAAATGAGGTGTTACGCATGGGGAACGTAGTGTATTTCGAGATACCGTCTGAAGATGTCGAGAGGGCGAAGAAATTCTATGCCAGCGTATTCGGCTGGGACATAAGGAAAAGCCCGATGCCTGAGATGCCGGATTATACGATGATCAACACCGGCAAGACGACCGTCGAGGATGGCATGGGTCAGCTGAACATGGGAGGCATCACGAAGAGGGTGTTCCCGGGGCAGCCGATAACCAACTACATCGAGGTCGAAAGCATCGACAAGACCCTCGAGCTCGTCAAGAAGATGGGCGGCAAGACGGTCGGCAAGAAGATGAAGGTGGATACCGTCGGTTTCATGGCCTTCATCAAGGACACCGAAGGCAACGTGATCGGGCTTTGGGAACCGGAGAAATAATGGAAAAGGATTAAAAACATGAATTTCTAAAAGAATGATTGAAAAGATAAAAGAGATTGAGAATATGGCTTGGGGGATTAAACAACACAACATATTCGAACCGAGTACTTTCTTCCATCATCCATTTATGTCAGAGGAGCATATAAAAGAAAAATATCAAAAAACCCCAGCATTACCAGAATGGGAATCTGTAGCACCGATAAATTATCTTCAAGTTTCATATCTAACCGAAATTGAGAGTTTATATAATTCAACTCGTTTGCTCTATGCCCTGTCACCCGAAGTTATTCCATTTTTTCATTTTCAGGTTTTATCAGCATCGAGAACTATTCTAGAGTTATTAATCAGATTTCAACAAAATATCAGAGATGATGTGAAACTTGATCCAATCGGGCCTCGATTTGATGAAGTTACTTGGGATCCTAAAATTCGAGAACAAGCTAGAACATTATATGGGGAATTATCATTAGCAACACATGGAAGACATAATGATGTTTATAATAAATCATTATCCTACCGGTTATGTCAAAATGATTTAACAGTTGTCGAAAAGAAACATCTTTCTACGTTAATTGAAAATCTTGGAGAAGATCAGGGTAAGCGAGTGTTCTCTGCATATAATGGCCCTATTTTAGATAAATTTTGTTTTGAGGTAATTGGTAAGATCAATATAATCATAATCGAGGTTATGAAAGAAAATCATTATGATAGTAAACCAAATTTAATTGAACCCCAACATAGTAAACCCAAATAAGCCTAATTTCCCCGTTTTCCATTCTTTTGGCCAGTATTGCCCGTGTAAGCCCTATTACATGGTCAGGTATCTTCCGGTCAATATCGATACAGTGAACCATATGGTTGAAATGGCTCAAAATACTTAGTATACGGTTTACTGATATGGTTTAGAATAAGAAAAATGGTTTACCAAATAACGGTTATTCAAACCATTTATCACAGACTGGTCTGACAAACACAATTTGCTCAGTCACGATCAGACTGAATCTTCCAAGACTGATCGCGAACTCAACTGATTCGCTAGATTGGCCAGCTGGGATGAAGATGGTCCAGGATTTGCCATCGTGCTGCTCTACTAATAATGAACCGATTAATCTCTTCATCTGCTCAGATGTCGGGTGAATTGAATTTAGATTATGTCCGGACAGTGCGCACACCTGTTTTCCTAATCCAGTTTCCCGTCGTTGCTGTAAAAGCTCCCTCATGCATACCACGCTGTACTATTATGTGATGGCAGGTATAAAAATATTTCACCAAAAAGCAGCGTTTAGGCCTACCTTCAGGTAAGAAACATATCTGAAAAATGAATTTAACGTCGATAGATTTATATGGAATGGAATGAAACTAAAACAGTATTGGAAATTCTAACATATACTCATCTAGTAATTTCCGGGCCTGGAAATCACTCATGCAAATCCGAAGTGATCACATTAATCCCCCCGAATTCTTTCTTTTGTGAATCATCGCTATGTGCAGCTTGATATTTCTTTTCTGCACAGATGAAATCCACACTAGTAAGCCAGACACCTAGCTTCCTATCTTCCAGAGCCTTCTTTGCCTGCTGCTCACAGTCTGCCTTGAACTGATTGAATTCTTTCCTTTGCACTTCACTAATCAGTCTTTGAGGTGGAGGGAAATTGAATTTTATAACTCCCATAGCCCAAACGAATGCGAATCCTGTGATTGCTGTTTTTAAAAGTGGGTGTTTGATCTCTCTTGGAGCCTTGAACCTAGGATTCCGAACAGCCACATATTGCATGATTAATTTGCGCTTCCATGATATTTAAATCTTCTCTTTATGTCGTCATCAACCACATAATTATCTTACCTACACAGTAAGCAGATCTATTAGTTCAAAATGATTGAATATAAGATATTATTAGAAATTCTAAATCTATCTTATTATGTATGCTCTGACCCATTATTCGAATTAAATATTAGAAATTCTAAGATTATCTATTATGGGTCAGATCTAATCTGGTCATTCTTCCAGATTTACGATGCTCTCCTTCTCATTATCCTTTGCTGTGTATAAAATGTAATCGAACGGTAGGCCGAGACCCACGTCTGGAAGGCTATCATGGTAACCAGAATTCCCGACGTGCAGGTGCTGGTGCGGTAATATCGCAAGCGAGTCGCTGACGCTATCGGGCATCTTCACGCGCGTACAGAATTCGCGAAGAGCAACTCTGATAACTCCTAACGTGTTTTCAGCAGTATTTGTTTTCTGAGAATTGGTAACCTCTTCGTAAACTCTATTCACTACGTATGCGCGCGCCTTTCTCCACTTCTCCACCGTCAATTGACTTTGCTTGGGGAGCGAGCGCACTATCTCTTCTGGTGCCGGTCTTCCTTCCATGGCATTCCTGACGATAGCGCAACCAAGGCTTAGAAGAAAGAGTGCTGAGTTGACAAGTGACGGTTTCCCCGTATCCTTTAGCGCCTTTGGCGTAAATATCTGCCAGGCCGGGATTTCTGGGAAATAGCATTTTGCGCAATCGATGACCGAGGATTGGGTGCCATTCGAGAGTATTGAGATCAAAATGCCGCGTTCTATAGCAGCATCAACGATTCCCTTCTGCTCTGCGGTGAAGTACCAGGCTTCCGGCCTGCTCCCGGAAATCCTTTTCTGGACCTCCCGTCCCATGGCAATCAAACGTTTCGTGCCGAGTTTGATGTCATTATTACCGAGCTTCCTAATCACGAGACCGACATGATCAGGATCCCCAACTATCAAATGTACGATGGTATAGTTGTTTGCCATGACCCAGCGCGGAGCCGGGTGTTGAAATATATCCGGCATGCTTTCGAGAAGAGAATCAGCTCTCCGGTAATAAACTGTTGAAAGCGATGCTACTTGTTCCGCAGCATTCTCCCCAAAACAGCTATTCAGTATATCGACAGTACTCGAGAATCCGTAATCTATCAGCACACTCTTGAAAGCCGAATACACCACGTCGTTTAACCCACCTCTGGGGAGCAAGAGAGTGGAATGCAGGTCGAAGCTAACGCTCCGGTATCGTAAGTCTTTAAGACGATCTATGACTTCTGATGCGCAGGAGTCCTCAGTTACATCGTGTTCATGGAGCGGCGGTTGCTCGACCCTTTCAATATCTCCGTCACTTGATTGGTAATATGTTACCCCGAAAGCCAAGGGGTTCTGCCTGACCTCATTCTCGGTCTTCGGATCAGGGTTTTTAAGGATGCGGAATATCGAGATTGGCTGTATTTTGTCGATCAGCGGCTCAACAGCCCGCTCTAGTTCTGCTTCGCTGTCCCTGACCGCGACCACGCGCTCTCCTTTGATACCGATCCACTTGTTCGGGTACATCCCCCCGATATCTTCCATATGTCGTCTGGCCCAGTCATAGCTGCGCTTGGCCTCTCCGGCCTGGTCAACGTTAATAATCCGGCTTATCTGCTTACGTTTTTCGTGCAAATATATCACTCGTTATATTATGTGTAAATCATGATGCGATGCAACGAATCATTGCCTTTCAAGCCGTGCAAGCATCACTTCTGCGGTTATCATCCTGATGTCGTGCTTCATCCCCCGATTATGATCTTCACCGAAATCCGATGAAATTAGTTGTAATGAGAACCTCGCCATAGGCAGGTCTATCCCGGATATCCCTAATAAGTAAAGCGCATCAAGGACCTTTTTTAGTTCTAATACACTAGGATAAGTATGATTTTTTTTATAGATATAGCCTTCCAGCGTATAATCAGGGAGAAGCGGGTTTCCAGCCGAAGGACCGATTGAAATACGTGCATTCTCAATTAGATAACTCACACGGGATCGGGCATTTTTGATTACTTTCGCATGTTCTGCTGAAATATCGGAAATAACTCCAGTATCCTGATTAAATTCGGCAAGCATCAACCTGGCAGCGAGGGCCCTTCTTTTAGGGACCGTTTTCCCAGAGGAAATAAGACAAAGAGCCTGTTTAATGACGTCACGGTGAGCTTCTTGGTCTGCCGCTTCCAGAAGATATATCTTGGGGAGCGAATATTCCAAACGATTGCCGAGCCTAGAGTCAGACAAATGGCGTTCTGTACGTTTCACCAATCTAGCCAGATTCTCAGCGCAAATTGTTATGCTCTCGCTGACATCCCGAGTAGCAAGAATCTCAGCCAAGGGCCTTGCTTTGATTGTGACGACCTTGTAAGTCCTCCTATCATAGTATGTTTGGGGCATCATTTGTTTCACCATTCACAAGCAGAATTTCTCAATCCCTGGATCAAGTTGGCCGCTTTCCACAAGCTCTTCGTAAGATACCTCGGTTACGCTCACTCTTTTAGGTATTCTCATGAGGGCCGGGGGGATTATCAGGGTACCATCGATCGAGGATACGAACTCACGAATCGATGAAAACGCCTGCCCGCAATTTCGAGCGACCGCTTCGATGATGCTGTTGAAAACCACCAGGAACTTGTTTCCAGGGTCCTTCTGCATCCTGCCGGCGATCGAGAATCCATGCTCCGATATGCATCGCCCTTCAAGGTCGATTTTCCTCACGATGCCAGTTGTCGTCACATGGCATCCTTTCCCTGAAACCGCGCACGGGAATTTGAATTCGGTCCTGCGACCGACCTCATCCGTTGATTTGAAAGACAATTCCAGTTCTCCAGCCTGGACGTGATCCGTCAGAGGTTTTTGAAGATGCAGTCTCCAGTTTATTGGTATTGCGCGGTATTGCGGATTGGGAACGCATCTACTTTTATGCATATGAAAATAGGTGTATATAAGAGAATATAAATGTATTAGTCATTTCTTTCGTGAGAGGAACTTCTTAATCTCCTCATCGACTATTGCCTCGGCTTTCTTCCCCCCCTCTATCTCGTCGTATCTCTTCAAGACCGCACGGAAGACCGCGAGCTTGTCGGGTAGTTCTTTGACCCGCTCATCGGACATTATGAGTTCATTCAGAGGCGGCGGGGGAGTGGATAATAAGACTGGTTCGGGGAAATCCACGGGAGGTTGTGGCTCATCTGGCGGGGGTTTCTGTTTTTTTGTTTCCGGTTCGATTTTCTCGGGCAACCTTTCTGATCTTTTAGCTGGTTCTTCAGCTTTCTTGGCTGGCTCTTCTTTTTTCGCCGCAGCTCCGCTCTTCTTCTTCGCAACAGCCTCTTTCAATTTGGACAATCCGCTACCTGCCATCGTTTCACCGGATTACTTTCTCTTTTTTTCCGCGGGTTTCTTCTTCGTAACGCGCTTTTTCGCGCGGGTTTTTGGTGCTTTCATGATAGGCTCTGAACGTGCGGAGGCCAGCCTCTGTTTCAAAACGTCGGAGTGGAACTTGGAATCGAGTTCCGTGGCGACTTTCTCATAGTCGTCTGCCTTCACCTGTATGGTGCGGTCATTCCCGCACCTGGTGCAGATGAACCTGCCTTCGACAGTGTCTATGGAACGGGGCATCTTCCCACAACCAGAGCATATCTCGATTGCGTCATCCATGAACGGCTATTCGGCTAGATAAATATAAAAGGATTCGGTTCCTCAGCGGACGCCCAGGAATTCTCTGTTCAGCAGCCATGGACCCGGAATGCCGATTTCCCCATGCAGGAGATTACCCTCAGGGGTCACGTATGTGCCCTTATATGTGTTGGGCGAAGAGCTGCCCGTTGGTCCGGTGAATAGCTGTGACTCGAATGTGGGGGCTTTGTTGTACTGACCGAAAAGGCGGAGCATCGGATCGAACTGGTTAGCAGGTCCGCTCCACATATCCCCCCAGCTGAGCAGATTCGTCTTTCCAGGTACATACGCTATGTCCACGACATGCATGCCCCCTCGGGTATTCGCAGTGGCCACAACAGTATGAATGCCATTCGCACGGTAGAAATCACCGACGAAATCAGCGGCGCCTGCGCACAATGTGACCCCTGGCTGTGGATATGGTGTATTATGCGTGCTGTACCAAGTGGCAGCGCCCTGCAGGTATGCGAGTAGCTGATTGTTATCCACGGACGCGACCTTAATGACCGAGGGATCCAGGAAGTTTCCGGCCATGAGGGCGCTTTGCGCCCCTTGAGCGTATGCGACCTGTTGCATGAAAGCGAGCAGGAATCTGCCGGCGTTTATCACATCGTCGGTGGAAGCGCCTTTGTACTTGGCTGTGAAATCATCGAAGCTCTTCGCTCCGAGCAGCCTGCTCTTTGCGTTATTGTCCACGGTATCCCAATTTGCATCTCCGGATCGTCCGAATCCGTAAGGACCTGGATTCTGCGTCGTGGGGATATCAGTGGTCGCCTGCGGGACCCCTCCCGGACCCATACGCTCATATTGGGAGCTTATCACCGTGTTCATACGCGGTCCAGCGATGACCAGGTTAAGTCCAGCAATGATCATGACGTCATTGCCCGGATTTATGTCCGGGTTCCAGTGGGTGATGCCTCCTCTTACAAATACGTCTCCGGTCGCCCAGTCGCCGAAATTCATGGTTCTCGAAATACTGCCGCCGTACATGGATTTTATCACACCGTAGTTTGCGAATGGCCCTATGGAATAATTAGAGAACCTGAATTGAGCTCCCATAGAAACGCTCTCGAGCTGTGGAGCATAATATCCGATGTATGCTGTCCTTATCGGAGTGCTCGCAGCGAAATAGAAGTTAGGCGCCCCATAAACCAGAATCCTCTTGTTGTATTCAAGGGACGCGCCGCCTGCGATGTTGAGATAACTGTCGTCTCCCAACGGATAAGAGAATGCTCCGATTCCGAAGGCTCCCAACCTCAGTCGCCATTTATTGTCCGCGCCGAATGGTTGCGAATATCCCACACCTATCGCGTGCGAGGTGTAAAGATAAGAAGGCAGATATCCTACCGCGCTGACACGACCGTAATACATGCCCGTAAAATGCCCCAGGTCCAGGCTCTCTTTCACGGACATGGTAGCGAATGGGGCCGATAGTGCTCCGAACCAGATATTCCCTCCATCGAACCTGAGCATGTTGTTACGGCTGAAATTATAAGCCATGAAAGCCGAAACGGCAGAACCCGCTTCGTTCGATAGGATGCCTCCGCCTCCGCTGACTTTATGATTGAGACTTATAGGCCGCTCATTTCCGTTCATATCGACTTTTTCAATGCCGCCAAGAGCCGGATCACGGTAATCCGGTTTTGGAGGCGTACTCGAGATTGGAACGTCGGATGGCTTTTCGGTGTCAAATCTCATCTCTATCGTGCCTACGTCGACATCTACGGTAGAATTCCTTGGAGCCGCTTCTGTGGGAGAGGCTGGTTCTTCTGCTTTGGGGGACTCCTCAGCTGCTATTGGGACAGGCATCTGAGCCTCTTGCGCATACGCTCTCCTTTCACATAATGGGGTCGATATCATGATTGCCGCGGCGGCCACTGCGGCACTCAATCCGAATGCTCCTAGACGAGTGTTTGCTTTTTCTGCCGTCTCGGTTTGCTTCCTTGTCTCGCTTCCGTGCTTCGTAAATCGTAATTGCATTATATCTACCACTAGTATATTGTAATAGAAGGTTATTTAAGGTTACAGTTTAAGTATTAAAATGAGATTTATTCCTTGGCCGCACCGGATTCCACCATATGCTTGAACATCGCTACCGGAACCATCACCGACACATTGGCGCCGCATGCGGTGCACAGGAAGTCATCCTTGTGCTCTTTGGATATCTTCCCGCAATTGGCGCATATCTCGACCATGTTCTTCAGGGGTTCCACCTACGAATGATGCTTTCCGCAATGCACGAATTCGCATATAGCTCCGTGGTGCGTGAAGCCTTGTGATGATACCGATTTCAATGACCTCTCCAATATACCGAGCGCTATGTCAGCTTCCTCCTCTTCGATCACATACGGTGGGACCAATCGGATACCCTTCTGTCCGCAGCCGAGCACCAGGAGTCCCCTTCTTGCGCATTCTGCGATGAGGTTGTCCCGCATCTTTGGATTCTTGACCTCGAATGCGAGCATGAGGCCTAAGCCCCTCTGGTTGAGCATGCCATCTATGCTGCGCAGCTTGTTGAGAATGTAATGCCCCATCCGTTCATTCTTGCTAAGGAGTTTCCGCTTCTTTATTATCTCGATGGTTTTCATTCCTAAAGCGAGATCCAAGGAATGCCCGCCGCCCCATGTGGTGGATATGGCTCCATGCTCACCCGGGAACATCTTGTTGTTCGCTATGACCGCGCCTACCTGGAGCGCTTTGGCAGCTGAGAAGACGTCAGGCTTGATACCATAGTGCTCGAACGCCCACCATCGTCCGGTGCGCCCCATGCCGCTTTGCACCTCATCCGCGATATACGGTATCCCATGCGCTTTGGTGGTTTTGCGGAGCTCGTGCACCAGGTTCTTCGGTGCGATGTTGTATCCCCCTTCCCCTTGGACATGCTCGATGATTACGAACCCGATCTCTTCCGGCGACGCCTCGGTGCGTATTATCTTCTCGAGGCGCTCTCCGGCGCTTTCATCGAACGGGAGACGTATCACGGGGATGCGCATGTAGCCTCTCTTATGAACGTAATTCGTGTTCGTGAGCGAAAGCGCACCAAGCGTCCTTCCATGCCACCCTCTTTCCATCGAGATACCGATCTTGGTGCCCGGGCGCTTGCGCATGCAGATCTTTATCGCGTTCTCCACGGCTTCCGCGCCTGAATTTATCAAGAACGCGGAGTCGAAACCGCTGGGCGAAACGCTAGTGAGCGTCTCTATCATTCGCAGGTGCTCTTCGATCGCGAAATCCTGCCCTGCGAATTTTATCGGGAACCTGTTGGAATATTCTTTGATGACCTCGAGCATCTCAGGATGATTGTATCCTAAGGGGTTCGATGCTATCTGACTGGCCATGTCAAGGAAGACGTTGCCATCTACATCTTCGCAATATGGTCCATAACCTTTCCCCGAGAAGACGAGCGGATAAGAAATTGACCAGCCGCCGTTTTTTGCCCTGAGGCCTTTCAGGATGCTCAATGATTTCGGGCCTGGAACTGAGGTCCTTATCCTTATCATAGCCTAGAGAAGCCAACCAAAATTTATATACTCGGCTGTCTGGATGCTCTTGTGGTGCGGCCTATCATTGCTATCAGGAATCATTATAAGGCGCAGACCCCAGAAACCCATCTTGAACTGAAATGAGGTGCCGATATGGAGAAATTGTTCCCATTGATCCTTCCGATGAGGGTAAGCCTGATCACAAGCAGATTTGAGGGTAAGGATAATGTCATGACCGCCTCCTGGGTTTTTCCCCTGTCCGGCGACCCCACGTTATTCGGAGTTTCTGTCTCACCAAAGAGAGCCAGTTTCGACTTGATAAATAATGGGAAAGCATTCGGCATAAACATTCCTTCCCCGGACCTCGAGAAAGCCATCATCAAATGCGGCTCATTGAGCGGAAGGGATGTGGACAAATTCCGCGAAGCGAACCTCGTTAAGGAAGAGGGGAAGAAGGTTCCGTTGTTGAAAGATTGCTCCGCCAGCATCGAATGCGAAGTCGTGGACGGGATCAAGACCGGAGACCATACGATATTCATCGGGAAGGTAATCAACGTTGTGAAAAGGTTCGACTCCAAGGGCATCTATCAGAAGATGGGTGGATTCGTATCGATTTGAAAAAATTGAAAAAGGAGCGCTCTGAAAAAATGCGCTATCAGAACATCTTCGCGAATTCATGCTTCTTCCTGGTCTTCCAGGCACCCTTATGGTAAGCGTAGCTCGCGATGAGCGGCAGGACCGATGTCGCCTCAGCGTACACCATCTGCTCGTATGTGGTGTCCACCTTGCCCCATGAAGAGGCTTCTTTCAATGTGGAGATCGAGCAGGCGCCGTCGCGGACATCCGCCACGGTTATCTGGATCGCGTATTTGTGCATCGGTACCTCTTTTCCGAGGACCTCGGCGCAAACGACGGTATCCTGCGCGAAATTCTTGGGTACGCCACCACCTATCATCAGGAGACCACTGGTGGGGGATTCCATCTTTATTTTTGTTACTTCGTAGAAGTCCCTGACAGAATCTATCGAGACATGCTTGTCCGGATGCTTGTGCTGGTGGAGCACCAGGCCGAAACCTGCGCTCGAGTCCGAGAACGCGGGGCAGAATATCGGCACGTTGTTCTCATATGCGGCCTGCACGAGCGAATCCTTCTTCTTCGAGTTCTTTGTGAGCCAGCGGCCCATCTCCTTGATGAATTCCCGGGATGAGTATGGCCTAGGTTCGAGCGTATCAGCAATCTTCGTGATAGTCTTGTCGCATTCCTGGAGCTGCTCTTCGTCGATGAAGGTATCATATATCCTGTCGATGTATCTGTCTCGCAGCTCGTGGTCGTTGACATACGGTGTGCCTTTGTAGTGCTTGAAGCCCAGCGCCTCGAAGAAATCCATGTCCACTATGCTCGCTCCTGTAGCTACGATGGCATCGACCATGTTGTTCTTGACGAGGTCAGTGTAAAGGTTCATGCACCCGCCTGCGCTGGTGCTCCCTGCGAGCGTGAGGATGATCGCGCAATCTTTCTCGCGCAGCATCATGTCGTATATGTCCGCGGCCCGCCCGAGGTCACGGGAGGTGAAGGACATCCTCTTCATCGCTTCGACGATATCTATCGTGTTTATCTTCTTGATGTCAATATGCTCTACCTGTGTTTTCAGATAATCCTTCTTCTCCAAAACAATCACCCGTTCCTCTTTTTGTAAAAAATAATATACTAGGATATTTTTTATCCCCTCCTTTAAGCAGGATAAAATTTTTATTCTAGATGAAACTCAACGCCAAACGCTTCGCTTTCGGCACCATGTTCTTGAGCGTCGTCCCTTTCAGGAGGGCGCAGCCAAGGTTATAATCGAGATACCTCACGAGCACATATCCATCCGATATGCCATCAATCTCGGTTTTCGATAGGATCATATCTGTCCCCATGACGAATTTCTTCGTCTGCTCTTTTGTAAGCGAGATGATGTTTTTCTCTACTTGTTTCCCGAATAGTTGGAAAAGGTTAGTGGAAGGTTTTATTGCGCTATCCGCTCGCGCGATCAATAGCCCAGGAGACACGATTCTGAGGTTGGGAGGCACCTTCGCTGGACCCAGATAAAGGCGACCTTTGGGGCCTAGATAGATTGAATAACCGTCGAAAATTGTTCTTGGAAGTCCGAAACGCTCTTCGAAATATTTGAGGGTGTTCTCTTTCACATCCGAAGCGTTCATCTGGGCGTCTTTATCCGGTCGATGGCCTCTGTCTTGAGACCTGTTTTCAAGCCCTTCTCTTCGCAAGTGCATCCTCCCCTGTCGGTTCATTTCCTCACCTTCGCTAAAAAGAACCCGCCCGTATCGTTGTGGTGCGGCCATACCCGGACGCATGATGAGACGCGAGGATCGAATTCCTTACCATCATATCCGGTGATGCCGTCGCAGGTCTTGAAGCCTTCGACGCTAACCCTCTCCAATGAAGACCCTTCTCGGTTCTTCAGGAGGTGATCCACCACCAGCTCGTTTTCCTCTGGTGCGAACGTGCATGTGGAGTACACCATCACTCCGCCAGGCTTGAGAAGATCGTATGCCTTGAGGATGAGGACGCGCTGGTTGCCGGAGTAGGATGACACCGCCCTTGGGGACCAGCTGTCGAAGATATGGTCATGCTTGCGTATGGTCCCTTCCGCGCTGCAGGGCGCATCCAGGATAACGACATCATATGATTGGTCCGGCAGATGCTGGAGATCGTAGTTCGTGATTATCGTATTGATGACACCTGATTTCTCCAGATTGAACTTCAACGCGCGTATACGATCATAATCCAGATCATTCGCGATTATGGTGCCTTTGTTCCGCATGATAGCAGCCATTTGCGTAGTCTTGGACCCTGGTGCTGCGCATCCGTCGAGCACGATCCTGGCTTCCTCGAGCTTCTCCTTCACGATTACGGGGGGTAGCATGGAAGCGACCTCTTGGATGTATATCATGCCAGTAAAATGCTCCAACGTCGCTCCTATCCCCAGCGAATCGCTCACGAACGCATCAGAGCACCATCCCATCTGCCTGAGCCCGAACCCATAGCTCTCCATGCGGGTTTTCACATCCTGGGCTGAAGCCTTCAGGGTGTTCACGCGAAATGATTTGGGCAGCGGCCGCTCGAGCGCTGCAAGAAAAGCGTCCGGATCGTCAACCAATTTGAGGTAACGATCCTTGAAAGGTTCTGGTATCATTGCATGCTTGATGAAGGGGAAACGATTTAACGGGTGGCCTTGGTCATGACGAAACCTTGCCGCACGATGAACTTCTCTTTCATGTGGCTGAAAATTGCTTCCATGTCCTTCCTGCGTGATTCCGGCGCATTGTAGGAGATCGAGAAAACGACATTCCCTGTGTAGAACATCACCCCGCCTCCGAAATATGCCTTCCCCCCTGACTTGTATGTGAATTCCCGGGTGTAAGCCGGCAAACCATTGAATTCGCTCTTTCGCGCCTTGGTATATATCCCAGAACTCGGGCCTTCGAGCTCGCGTTTTGCGTATTCGTTGAACTTGAATCCTTGGGGGAGATTCGCGTCCACCGCCACGGTGAAGGTGCTTTGAGAATCGTGAGAGCAGAAGGATATGGTATACCTGGCGTCTTCTACCGCGATATCATGGTCGAAGTCCCAGCCCCTGGGGTAGACCAGTTCGAAATTGCCCGAAGAATCCATGAACCCGAGGAAATAAACCTGCTTTTTCTTGATGCCGAGCAAGTCCTTCAAGGAACTTATAAGTTCATCGCTCCGCAATCCACACTACCTCCGGGCAATCCTCCTTGGATTTTGAATAGTCGAAACCGCAGTATCTCTTTATGTTTTTGAGGCCGTGGCCAGCTAAGATCTTTTCCAAATCGTCATATCCGATGAAGAACTGCTCCATGGAATATTCATGCGAATTACCTGGCTCATCCGGGAATTGCAGGTCTATCCTATAGCGGCCGGAATCGGTTTTAGGGAAATACTGGAAGTACCATCCGATATTGTACTTTCTGCCGTCATTGGCGGTGCACTCCTCGTAATCTACCATATGAGGACCACCAGTCATCCGGAGATACTCTTTGACGGGGCTATGCATGTGGAGGATCAATTTGCCTCCTTCGGCTAGATGCGATACGGTATTGCGGATGGCTTTCTTTTTATCATCGTTCGGGAGGAGCAGGATGCTGCTGTAAGGGAGGATGATAAGCTTGAACTTCCGGCCCAGATGGAAATCACGCATGTCAGATAATATCACGTCGGGATCGAGGTTCCTCTCATTGGCCTTGCGTTTCAGAACCTCCAGCATATGCTGCGATGAATCGATGCCGGTCGCCTTGATCCCTGCGGAGAGGAGAATGAGCAGGATCCTTCCTGTCCCGCAGGCGACTTCCAGGACCGGTCCGTTCGCCTCCCTCGCTTCACGGAGGTAGAACTCGGCATCATAGGTTTCCGAGTAGATGTAATCGTACTGCCCTGCCATATCATCGAAGATTCGCATCATTTGCATCGCGTAACGAAACTAAATAAATGCTTATGGGGGAATGCTGATTGTGTACCTCCACATAGATATGGACTATTTCTTCGCTCAGATTGAGGAGAAGCGCCATCCAATGTCGAAGGGGAAGATCATCATTGTCTGCGTCTATAGCGGTAGGACCCCGGATTCCGGGGTCGTAAGCACGGTGAACTATGACGGCAGGCGCCTCGGCATCCACTCCGGCATGCCGATAATGCAGGCCAAGAGGCTGGCGCCACCTGCGGATACAGTCTTCATCCCGGTGGATAAGGAATATTACTCCCAGATATCCGGATACATCGACGCTGTCATACGTTCCTACTGCAAGAAGGTCGTCCAAGCGAGCATCGATGAATGGAATGCGGAGGATGACAACGCCGCCGGGATTGCGATAACCATCAAGGATGCGATAAAGAAGGAGACTGGTCTCGTATGCAGCATCGGTGTGTCGCCATCCCTCCTAGGAGCGAAGATGGCCGCATCAAAATCCAAACCAGATGGATTGCTCGTCCTAGATAGGGATAAAGAAGTCGATATGATCAGCGGTTCCGATGTAGAGAAGGTGCCGGGCATCGGCGCGAAAACGGCCGAAGCCATCCACGCTCTCGGAGCCACTTGGGTCAAGGATATCGCGAAGATTTCCCCACTAGTCCTGGTCGAGACCTTCGGCAGGAAAACTGGCGCATGGCTAAATGGCCTAGGGAAAGGGGATTACGATGGTGGTCTGGGCGAGGAGAAAGAGCAGGTCGAGGTGAGCCGGATAGGCACCCTCAAGGAGAAGACCCGGGACCCGTACATGATCCTGGGGAAACTGGACGAACTGGAGAGCGAAGCAAAGGAATGGCTCATGGGAATGAAGAAATCGTACAAGACGATCGGCATCATATTCGTGACCGAGAACCTGAAGACCCACACGAAATCCTTATCCTTCAAGAACCCGAAGGGGTGGAACGAGGATATCTCAAAGGAGAAGAATGCATTAGTGGTTGAGTTCCTGGCTGAGAATCCGTTGGATATACGCCGGGTCGGTATCCGGTTCGGCAACTTCATGGATTTAGGCGGCCAGACGACGCTATTCTGAATTTGTGTATTTAAGTGGTTTAAAGGGAAGCATTATAATTAGTGCGAGCGATAATTAAAACTGAGATTATGGTGGCTTCATGAAAACCTCGGCATGCAAAATCGTCGCCGTATCCCTGGCCGTGTCAAGCCTATACGGGTTCGGCTGCAAGAAACCTGAACCTGAAAGGGTCTGCCACGAAAAAACAGGCCAGACAGTAGTCTGTCCGGCTGCAATCGATCGATTCAAGGAGGGGATGGGTTGCGTTCTCCCGGATAAATCGCTTATGGGGTTCAGAGGGAAAATCGACCATCCGGATAGATATGGCCTGTCGCGCATCAAGGTGACCGAGGCCAAGGACTCCTTCGATCTATTCGAGGTCGAACTCGAGACACCTGCGGGGCTGAAAGGTTCGGCTATAGCGTTTAGATGCCAGAGCCCGATGGAAGCTATGGCACCTCTTTGGCGATATTGAACTTGCCGTTGACGATCCAGGTTTCCCTCCAAGTGAGGCTCGATACCTGCTTATCATGTGCTTTTTTTTGTCTAAATATGCTCAAAAACATAGCTTTAAATACTGTTTATGCCATCAATAATAACATATACTACCTCCAGCGGGAGGTAGGAGGGATAAAATGATTGGAACCATAAACAGCTTCGTCACGAAAGTCGTAGATAAGGTGAGCGGTCCGCTCCACACATGGGGAAGGATGCCCGTGAAGAGGGTCGTCTCAAGGAAATCGAAGAAAGTCTCAAAGCGCAAGTGATTCCAGGTATTCCGCTTCGACGGGATGGAGTTTCGCCGGCACGATGACCGTGAACGGCGGTTTCCCCAACCGCGCTTTCTCCAGATCCTTTATTTTTCCATAGGTTATTTTCTCATCCTCGTGCCCTACTCTTGATAGTATAATCGCCGAATCGAACTCCGAGAGCATGCCTAGAGCCGATTTTGCCTCCATCGGCTGCGGTTCTGTATCCAGCAGGACCAGCGTGTGCAGGTTCCGGGCTAGATTCTCACGGATCACATCCAAGGACGAGGTGGGCTTGTAGTTCGGCCTCGGGTTTACCAGGCTCGCGGTCTTTCCGAACCTGTACATCTGCAGCCCGGCTCTTCCAGGTGCCACCGAATGAATCGAAGAATTGTGTATCACGTGCACCGGGATGCCCCGTTTCTTCGCCTCTATAACGAGCGTAATGTGCGTTGTGGCTGTCAAAGGATCACCTGAAGCCAAGATGCAGACATCCGCGGATTCCGCCTTATCGACCAGGTAGGAGCTTTCCAGGAGGCTCCTGTCTAAGAGTACGATGCTTTTCCCGACAATCGCACCGAGTTCCTGGATCATTTCATCAGAGATGGGATTGGTGTATGTCTCGATGTACGCTTCCTTGCATCTTTTTAGCGCTTCGACACCGCCAAGGGTGACATCGAATGCCACTCCGGTTCCGATAAGGAATAGGGCCATACCTTACATGATTTGGCGAACATTTAAAAATTGGATTCGACAGAGAAATTACAAGAACCTCAGCTTTAGTCATAGCTGGGATTGCAATCCTTTCTTCAGTGAAAGGATACGCTATGGGTCTAATATAACCATCCCCCTACCCATAGCGTTCTCCTATTTCATGAAAAATCAGAGACGTCCGCCTTGCTTATCCCGATCTTTATGCCATGGTCGTCAGAGAACCCCTCATTGACTTCGAGGACATATTGCGCCTCCGCGGCCGGTGTGTACACCCTGCATTTGGTGATATTGATGCCGCAGGGCTGCATCTGGATGATGTCGACTACGGTGCCTTTCGAATCCATATAAATCGCATCGAGCGGGATGGTGGTGTTCAGCATCCAGAACGGGTATATGTCTGATTTATTGAACACGAATAGCATGCCATACCCATCCCCGAGTTCGCTCCTGCCCATCAGGCCTTTAGCTCTTGTAACCGGGTTATCCGCCACTTCGACCGCGACCGAAATGTCCGGGGAACTGAAAGTCAACCTCTGCTCCTTGCCTTTCGCTTGCACGAAATATATCGCGAACAGAACAACCACTATGAAGAAAACGATGATTACGATCTCGATCTCTTTCATGCAGCCACCTTAGAGTCTTCGAGAACCTGCTCTTGAACTTCTCCTGGAGTTTCGGTAGGTTCGTGTATTCGAGTATCCTCTTCGGGGAGGCGGTGGGGCTCGAATGGGCCGTGCCTCCGCATGTATTCCGCGATCTCGTTCGCCTGCTTCCGGGTGTAATCGTAAGAGACATCCCTGAATATGTCCTCTGGTCCGATGAGCATCCCGTTGGCGAGCTGGAAACCTAGCGCCACCACGCGCGGAGGGCCGTCTAGGCGGGTCGGTATGGCCTGAGGCATGGCGCAGGGCATCATCGGTCCCTGGTGGGATCCTCTCATCCATCCTGAGACCAGATGCGGGAAGCTGAACGGCTCGAGGACCTCCCCCACGGAGGGCAGACCCGCCTGGCAGCGGACTATCGCGACAGGGTCGTCTTTTCCTACGTAAGTCCCCGCAACCTGGGAGAGCTTGTCTGTGGATACGCAGCAGACCGCCTCCTTCTCGCTCACCTTGTTCCCAGGCCCAGGGTAAATGCGTTTGATCACATACCTGGACCGCGAGCCTATGAACGCGAGCATGGAATACATCTCCTCGGGCGTCTTGAAAATGATCTTCCTCCCTTCGATGGTGTCGTAGACCTCGAAATGGAAGCCCCCCACCATGTTAGGATCGATGACGAGGCCCGGCGTGTTGAACGGGTCCGCGAACATCCTATAGACCGGCAGGTTGAACGCACCCGGGTCCGTCTTGTCCATCATGAACACGAGCACTGGCTCGCTCGTCCTTTCCTCGAATTCCAGTTCTGCCACGCCAGGGCCCATGCCACGGATGTTACCCGAGAAGGCATCCTTGAGCAGGTCCTGTCCTGCCCCATAGAGCTTGAGCTTCTTGGCGACGACCGTCCCTGCTGTGAAGGCGTCCCACGCGAGCTGGTGGATATCCTTGCTGTCCACGCCCTTCTGGTGCGTCATAATGATGCTGATGTCGTCTCCGCACCAACCGATGTAATAATCGATGAGCAATCCTTTCTTCTTGGCTTCAGCGACTTTGGATTTCACTTCCGCGACCACATCCTGATGGACAGTCTGATGGCCAGGGATGCCTCCGATATCCGCCTTGATTACACTGAGCGTCATTTTCATGGATACACCTTCGCACATATTATTGATTAGAATCTTAGACAGAGAATAAAAATATAGCGGAAATCAAGCCTTGGCTTCCGCGACCTGGAGCCGGGTCACCTTGTCCTCTTCGATTCCCTTCGTCTTCGCGATCTTGCCTATATGGAGAACCTGCTCGCTCCTCGAGCTGTCGCGATAGATCGTGATGCCCTTGCAACCGAGCTTCCATGCCATGAGATAGACCTTCTCCACGTCCTCAACAGTGGCTTCCGCGGGCATGTTGATGGTCTTGCTCACCGCGAGTTCGACGTTCTTCTGGAATGCGGCCTGCATCTTCACATGGGATTCGGATTGGATGTCGTGGGATACCCTGAAGACGTTCTTCACATCCTCCGGAATGCCTTCCATATGCTGGATTGTCCCCTGCTCCATGACATTGTTTATCAGGTCCTCGCTGTACAATCCGCGGACCTTCAGCACCTGCTCGAAGATCGGGTCTAGATAGTAGTATTGCCCTGCACGGACGGTCTTGAGGAACGAGAGCGCGAAAACCGGCTCGATGCTGCTGCTAGTGTCCCCAATCATGGATATCGTCCCTGTCGGCGCGATGGATGTGCATGTCGCATTGCGCATGGAATCGTATTTGGCCGAGAGCGGGCTGTTCTTGAAGTTCGGGAACGAACCGCGCGCTCGGCCGAGCTCGTGGCTCATCTTCCGCGCTTCGTCGTTTATGAATTTCATGATCTGCTCTCCGACCTCGTAACCCTGGTCGGAATCATAGCGGATGCCCATCTTGAAGAGCATCTTCGCGAATCCCATTATGCCGAGGCCGATCCTCCGGTTCTTCATGGTCTGATCCCGGATCTGGGGTATCGGATACTTGTTCAGGTCTATAACATTGTCGAGGAACTGGAACGAGAGCCGGACTACGTATCTCAGCCGGTTCCAGTTGACCTTCTTCTTCCAGTCTGTCTTGCTCCAGTCCAGATCGACGAATTTCGACATGTTGATGCTGCCGAGGTTGCAGGATTCGAAATCCGGCATCGGGACCTCTCCGCACGGATTGGTCGCGTGGATCGGATCATCCGGGGTCGGATTCAGCCGATTAATGGTGTCTATGAAGAGCATGCCAGGCTCCGCGGATTTCCAGGCGCTGTACGCGATGAGCTTGAAGATGCTGCGTGCGCTCACCTTGCGCACGATGACGTTGTTCCTCGGGTTTATGAGATCGTATTCGCCGTTCTCCTCGACCGCCTGCATGAATTTGTCGTCCGCCATGACGCTGACGTTGAAATTCTCCATCACGCCAGGGGTCTGCTTCATGGTTATGAACTCCTCGATATCTGGGTGCCAGGTGTGCATCGTGGCCATGTTAGCCCCGCGGCGTTTCCCGCCCTGCTTTATGACGCTGGTGGCGTTGTCGAACGCGCTCATGAACGAGAGTGGGCCCGACGCGACCCCCGCCGTGCTCTTGACGTAATCGCCTTTGGGCCGCAGGTATGAGAAGCAGAATCCGGTTCCGCCCCCGGTCTTGTGGATTATGGCTTGGTATTTGACAGATTCGAAAATCTGCTCTATGTTGTCCTTGACCGGCAGGATGAAGCATGCCGCTAGCTGGCCTAGATCGGTGCCCGCGTTCATCAAGGTCGGAGAGTTCGGAAGGAACTCGAAGTTCGTCATGATCTGGTAGAATGCGTCTTCGTAGCGCTTCACAGTCGCATCATCAGCACCATAAGCGGATTCGTTGGATGCGAGATAATGCGCGACCCTCCTGAAAAGCTGGCTCGGCGTCTCTATGACCTTGCCGTTCTCATCCCTCATGAGATATCTGCGCTCGAGCACCTGCACGGAATTGATCGGCAGCTTCAGGTCATCTTCGACACCCATGGCGCGTTTTATCTCGCGCTCCACGCTCTTCTTGTGCCTGTAGACTATGTATGCCTTGGCTGTCGTCGCATGGCCCGTCTCTATCAGAGCTTTCTCCACGACATCCTGGACCTCTTCGACTCCAGGGACGTATTCGGGCTTGAACTTGTCATTGAGTATCTTGATCGCGAGGTCAGCTATACGGCCGGCCTCTTCATGATCGCTTCCGCCGACAGACTGCGCCGCCTTGAACACGGCTTCTACGACCTTGTCCCTGTTGAAATCGACTATCGACCCGTCCCGCTTCCTCACTTTTGTAATCGTCATTCTCCCACCAACGGGCGGCGAATTCCCTCACCAAGAGGAATGCACGGTCCGCCAACCGAGCATCAGACTTTCTTGCATAATTAATTTAAAGGCGTCCAAAAACGTCGAAAAATGGTTGACATTTCAATATATCTATGAAAACTAATTACCATCCCTGCTGAGCGCGAATAAGCCGCCTAATCCGCCCACAACGAAATTTATCACCATGCCGTATACCAGGATTCCTACGCCGCAGATGGACGAAATCCCGACACCCGCCATATCAGTGGTGTTCGGGAAAAGGGCCCCTGCCAACACGGATTCCGGTGTTGCGAATGCGGTGCCGCTTGCGAATCTGCTTATTATGACGATGCTCAGTACGATGACTACGCAGAGCTGGAACGCGCCGATTACGAAACATGAGAACGCGGCCACAAACCCGGCACCGATGGCATCGAATTTATATTTTTTCACCGCACGGTAGCCTGCCCAAAAGAAAAGGCAGAACATCAGTGGGTATAGCATGAACTCATAGATCGTGTCGATCTGATTTATGAGATGTGTTGTCTCTGAGGTGATGAGCAGGGACGCGAGCTGGAGTATCAATGAAATCACAACTAGCAGGATCCCTACGGCGCTTATGAGTGCCGATGCGAAAACGATTTTTTTAAGATCTAAAGGCATCCTTTCACCATAGAAGCAGAAATAGAATGGAAAATTTATAAAGGACTCAGCATGTAAAGATGAACGTGAGCCTTCCCACATCTTTCTTGTCCAGCCTGCAGAACCCGAACCGTTCGAACTGGATTATGTCCCCGACATCGAGTTTCGCGCATGCCGGTTCGCAATAACCCTTGATAATCTCGAGGCTTTTGGGGTCGAACTCGCCGTCAGGACCTAAGAGGTCTTTCGGGACTAGAACGGTGCAATCAAGCTTTCCATCGCTGACCCATTGGATCTTCTTTTCCGGCATATCGCCTGCTTGGACGAGCTCCGCTTTGCCCCTTTTGATGAGTTTGAGGTTGCACAAGTCCTTTAGCCTGAACGGTTCGCCTTCTTTCAATTGCGATGCATCGCTTTTAGATATGAAAACCTTGCCCGATACATTGAGATCCCTGCTTCCGACGTCTTTCTTCGGATTGAGCTTCAGCTGGATATTTCGTTTCTCGAATCTGTTGATATCCACTTCGACCGGATCAGAAACAAAGAAGAAGTGCTTAGCTTCAGGATCCAGGAGCTTCCTGTTGAATGAGAGGAGTGATTCGAGGTCGGGCTCGCTCTCGACTTTGGATATGCCGAAAGAGAGGACAAACTCCTTGATAGCTTCTGGCAGGATACCCCTGCGCCGCATGCCAGCGAGCGTCGGCATCCGAGGGTCATCCCATCCCATCAGCTTCCCGCTCTCCACAAGAGGCCTAAGTAAGCGTTTGGAGATCGGTGCGTTCTTTATCGCGAGCCTGGAGATGGAAATCATCTGCGGGACCGGAAGGCCGAGTTTCTTCAGTAAATATACGTAAGCCTCGTTCCGGAGCTCGTATTCCTTGGAGCGTATCGGATGCGTTATGCCGAGGACGGAGTCCATGACAGCGCCCTGGAAATCGTATGTGGGCCAGACCCTGTATTTTTTGCCCTGGCGGTAATGCGGTGTCGTGATTATCCTGAACAATGTCGGGTCCCGCATCACCGTGTTCTGGGACTCCATATCGCCCCTTAGCCTGATTATGACGCTCCCTTCCTCCGCTTTCCCGAGCATCTCTTTCCATAAGGCGACGTTCTCTGTCGTTTTCCTAGAGCCGCATGCGCAGCGTTTCATCCCTTCCCTGCCCTTGCTGATATCCTCCTGCTTACACGTGCATGCATACGCATCGCCGCTCTCTAGGAGTTTCCCGCAAAGCTCGTACATCCTGGGCATGTAGTCGCTGCAATATTTTTCCTCGTCCCATTGGATGCCGAGCCAGGTTATACCATCGCGGATCGCATCAAGGAATTCGGGTTTCTCGGCTTCCGGATTGGTGTCGTCCCACCTGAGAAGTATCTTTCCGTGGTATTTCTTCGCTATCGTGTATGAGAGGCAGAACGCCTTTGCATGGCCGATATGCGGCCAGCCGTTGGGTTCCGGAGGATATCGGACGACCACTTTCCCATCCACCGCATTCGGAACATCGATGCCTTTCTCCTCCTCTTTCTTCTGGGCATATTCGAATTTCGACATCTCGGATTCTATCTGCTCTTTGGTGAGTTTCGATACCCTGGCGACCTCAGCGTTGATCTTGGCCATCGTCGCCTTCATATCCTTTTTGCAGTCAGGATCCTCTCCTATGACCTTTCCGACTATGGAACCCGCGTTCGGTTTGCCGTAGTCGAACGCATTCTTCAACACGTGCTTCGTGATGATTGAATCAAGAGACATGAAGATTAGATATGACGTGAGATTTAAGAAACAGGAGGCGGCCGTCTACCCATGTCTAGCTCATGCCACGCGATGATCCTGATGGGAAATCACGAATAAAGATCGGTTATGTCCTTTCCGGATCCACCCTTCAGCCTCATCTTCATCGCAACCAGGGGCGGGAAAGGTTCGCGGCGGTCCAGTCGGTTGGAAAGGGCTTCGTAGACATCGTGCATGCAGAGTCGGTCGTCATCCGTCTGCACGAGGGGTTTCATCTCGGGATGCTCACGGATTATGTCCGCATATGAATCCTTGAAGAGGGAGAATTTGACCACATCGTAAAGGGCGTTGGCCTTCTTATCGTCCATCATGGATAATGTCCCCGTGAACGCATCCTCGCCCAGATTCCATGCGGCGCGTATCCTGAGCCAGTTCTTCCGCACATCCGGAGTTATCACTGCTTTTGCCGGAGCGCGTTTAAGCGCTGCTTTAGTATCGGGATTTTTTGACTTATTCGATTTTTCTTGCGCCAAGATCGTCACCTTCTTTCATGTTCTCAAGCATCATGATTAAAACATTTTTCTCTGTAAGAGAAACGTTTCTGATACAAAGATATATAAATGACTTCTTCGCGAAGACTATCAAACAATAGGAAAAAGGAGGTGTAGCAAATGGAAAACAAAAACAAATCGAATATGCCGTGTTCTGCTCATTTTACGCGCCTTTGCTACACCGTCATCGCAAAGTGGCGTGCGAATTAGTAGGAGCTAAGGGACCTGAAAAAAGGTGTGACGCCCGAAACTCCTGCGCCCGGAAAAAACGCGGACAGCCTTGCGGCTGAACGCGTTCAGGGATTTAGCGATAACATCATAATCGGTATTTGCCGTCGGGTTCTTCCTGGCGGAAAATACCGTTATGGTTTCCACAGCGGTTGACTGACAGGGAATCCTGCGGTCATATCCCTTGCATTAAGGGAAAACCGGTGATTTAAGTGGTTGAATTCGAGGTTCCCGATGGGCCTGAGGCTCCGGAACCAGGAGAGGAGAGAGTAGTCGTAGACGACGAGGATATGGAGTTCGTGGCCCACAAACGCGGGCGGCCGAGAAAGCTCCAGGGCCCGGAGGTTCTGGAGAAGCTCGTCCAGATGTATTTCGTGGAGCGGATGTCCATGAGGGAAGTCGCTGACAATCTCGGCGTCTCGCACATGAGCGTCTACCGTATGCTCAATGACCCGGCTATCGAGCTGCTCATCTGACTTAGCCGGTCTTTTTTCTTTTTATCCCATTTTTTCTGAGAAATGGCTGGCTTTGGCCCATTCAAGGGCCTCAGCATTGAATCTCTGCAATCGATTCTCTTCGAATTTTGTGCAGGTGTGTTCAATGAGGGCGATGCATCTTTCATCCTTGACCGCGGCCTTCATCGCAGCGAGGTTAGCTTTAGGATTCGCTGCATAATCCTGGTAGGCGTTCACAAGGAATTGGAACTTCTGTTCTACTTCCTCCGGTTCGGGGGCGCCGGTCGCTGATTCATCCGTGGCAAGCCGGATGGCGGCGGAATTGAAATCAACTTTTTTTGATTCTGGTAGATCCAGCCTTCCATTCCAGTACCTCCTGATAAGGAAGATATCCCTGGGTGTCAGTCCCATCCCTGTCATCTGAGCTTCCGCTTCCTGCGCGCTCCCTGAAGAGGAATATAGTGCATAAGCCTCGGTCATAACGCGGAATCTCTGCTTGATGGCACCTGTGATGGTGAGGATATTCAATTCCGGCATGGGCTTGTCCGAGACCGCTGATTTCCCAGTTCCCTGATCTACACGGGCCTTGGCCTGCGCGATATTGCCTGCCCTTACCATGTAGATGAGCGGGGAGACCCCGTTCAACAAAGGAGTTAGCGGGCTGCCCGTCTCATGGAGCCTTCGGATTCGCTCGCGTCCCTGAGAGCCCGTGACTATGGTTTTTCGGCGCGCGATTTTCGGCTGCTCATGCGCAATTTGGGCAGTCTGGACATCATACTCTATTATCGGAGTCATGAGCGAGTCGGTTTTTGCCGAAAGCTGAGGTATCTGGGTCGGGGAGCCGAATCTTGATATCTGGCCCGTGCCGACAGATTGGATGAATTTCAGGAACATGCCGTCTTCTGTCACGGCGACGCAATAATCGGTTTTGCCGTCTGCCGAGCGGACGACGACGTTCAGGTATTTTCCGTAAACGCCCTCGTCCCATCCAGTGACCCACGAACGGACGAACGTGGATGGGAGCTGGTTCTTGTCGGAGATGTCCCATACCGGGGCACCGCGCGTGATCTCGTCCTGTATCATCTGTTCCCCACCTCTGACCATACTCACAGTAGTAGCCACGGTCTTCTCCATATTCGGTTTTAGCCCCAATGACGGGAGGTCGATATGCGCCATACGCATGGGCGTGCCGGCTGCAAGGAGGGAATCCAGATGTTCCTGGACTGCGAGGTCATAGGCCTGGTAATGCTCGGCGAATACAGTGTTGCCTTTATTGTAATGCCCCTCGAGGTTGTCGCATCCCGCGAACCTTCTCCACACGCCTTGCGACTGTGACAGGTATGCAACCGAGAATTGCGTGTTTCCGTCCGTGGTCACATAGACCGGAACGACGTAGTCCAGCCTGCTGTGCACCCCATCACCGACAAGCATCGGCTTGCCGAAAGCCACGCTCTGATGCTCGTTTATGACAAGTGAGGGGCCCGGAACGAACGCGGCTTCGTTATCAAGCATTATCTTGTGCAGTCCTGCCGCGAAATCCTGCGCGATGGCGTTCACTTCAGATCCGGACTGAGCAGGATCAAATGGGAAAAGATGGGCATCAAGCATCGCTTTCCGGGCTTCTGCGGCCGCGCTGCTGGAGTGAGGGGCTTCAGACTGCGCTTGAGGAGGCATTTGACCCTTCTCCGAGGCTTGCGGCTGCTGGGGAGCCGCCGCTTCCGCGTCTTCCTCGGCTTGCCACGGCGCCAAAGGCGCTTCCTCGTCTTTGTCCGCATGCCACTCCTGGAACGAGGCGGGTTTGCCATTTTCAGCCTCGGTGGACTGCTGAGGGGGAGTCCCCGCCGCCTCTTCATCGTAAATAGGCGCTTCTTCGCCTTGCTCCGCATGCCATGCCTGAAGTGGAACTTTTCGCTGGGCAGATGCGTCTGCATGGACGTTTGGAGTTGGGGTTGATGGGGAAGCCTTTTTCCAGCCTCCTGCATTTGGCTGGCTGGCACTGGGAGCCGCCGCCTCTTCATCGTAAATAGGCGCTTCTTCGCCTTCCTTTGCCTGCCATACCTGCAAGGGAGTTTCCTGTGCCGCGGCTGCAGGACCATGGTTTCTCGTACGAACCCATGCCAAGGCCGCGGTTTCAAACTTACCCATGCGGCTGCTCTCCGAAGCCTCGAAAATCTTCGGTATGGCGGCGACACTGCCCGCGTCTTTTATGTGCTCCCTCAGCCTTATTATGGACCGGGTTGCGGCGAATTCCTGGTATGCCTGCCGGATGGATTCGAATTTTGCCTGGATTTCCCCAGCACTCGGATCCGACCTGAGCTTCTTGATAGGGCTTAGCGTGAACGTATCCCTTAGAGCCAGGGATGCCCTGGCCTCGCCCATCAGAGCACGGTCAGTTTCCTCAGATATCTCGGTTGGAGCCTCGCGACAAAGGGCGGCCTCCCGGGCGTCAAGGCCATATGCTTTCATCCGCCGCTCGGCTTCTGCCGGATTAGTTTGATAGAGCGCATTTACAGCCTGGAGAAGGGATACCCTGTTGTGGATATTATTTGCCTTGGTACCTTGCCTTGCAACAGCCTCAAACCGCTGCTTGCGCTCGGAATCAGTCGTCAACTTCCCGGTGCATCCCTTCAGCACGGCAACTTCCGCTGGGGAAAGGCGGTAGGTATCGATAAGCCGGGATAATTCAGCTTCTGAAGGGTTATTCTGATAATGGAAATAAGCGGTATTCAGCTGATTCACCCTTTTCTCGACGCTCGCCTCATCGGCCCAGCTGGTGGCCCTTGCATGGAATGCTTGCTTCCGTTCCACTTCAAAAGCCGTTAATATTCCCTGGACGCCTTTAACGAAAAACTCTTGGTCGGAAAACAGATCAGTTCCTTCGAACTTACTGGTAAAAATTTCGTGGAGCTTGGCTGAAACGCCCGGCTGACCTGAGATGATGAAAGCTAAGGCTTCCTCCAACTTCTCTGCCCGGTGAGATTCCAAAGCCATCGTTTCCGGTTTGCGCCCCCCCGGCCCTTTTGCAAGTTCCTCGATGCCGGGGATGACATCCCCCGGAACGCCTCCGCGGAGGCTATACTGCCTGATAACTGCGATATCCTCCGGCTGGAAACCCAATCCCTTCATCATCCCCACGGCTCGATCCGGATTCGATTCATACATAGCGTAAGCCGCATCAAGTAGGAAAAACCTGTTCCTTATATCAGCATCCAGGATGATGGCACGCGTGGCGGGCCCGACTGAACCCGCTGCTCCAGATGAAGCGGACGGAGGCGGCTCTGGCGGGGTCGACCCGCTGGGTGGTGGAGGAACCTCAACCGGGGCTTCGGTTGGCGAACCCGAAGCCTGCGAAGGCATCGCAGGTGCCTTGACTGGGGATTTCTGAGCAGGCGTTGCCGGGAGAGGCCTTTTCGAGGCAGCCGGTCCTTTGGTCTGTGAAGCGATATCCACTTTTCCTTTATCCTTTTGTAGTGCAGACGCACCAGCTGAAGGTTTCTGAGTAAGCGGTTTGGTCTCGGTTTTGCCTGCGGCAGTTGTTTGGGCTGGAGGCGGTGGAAGCGGTCTTGTGGATGGTTTGGTCTCGGTTTTGCCTGCGGCAGTTGTTTGGGCTGGAGGCGGTGGAAGCGGTCTTGTGGATGGTTTGGTCTCGGTTTTGCCTGCGGCAGTTGTTTGGGCTGGAGGCGGTGGAAGCGGTCTTGTGGATGGTTTGGTCTCGGTTTTGCCTGCGGCAGTTGTTTGGGAAGATGAAGCGGCGGCTTTGATTCCTGGTAACGCCCTTGCAATCGTGCCCGCCACATTCGTACCGCTATCGACCTGAGCATGAGCCGCGTTCACCGCGGTGGACACTTTCGCATGGTCGCTTTGTTTCGGTTCATGAGGGATCGCCGGTTGTCTTTCCGTATGCATCTGGTGCTCTTGCGACTCGCCTTCTGTCGTTTTTTTCTTAAGTGCCACTGGTGTCTCTTGAGGTGTCATATCATCACCTCTATTTCGTTGAATATTGCGCTGAACTGCTCCAAGAGATGTATCCGGTCATGCAAGTCAGCCCGTCCCATGGATTTGAGCATCTTTATCTCCCATTCGCATAGTTTGCCGTGGACATTCTTGAGCCTAAGGATATCGGGTTCCAGCTCGAACGGTTTCTCTCCTGCGGCATCCCAGGTGGCGACCGCATTCTCGATGCTGGATATCGTCCGATTTGACGTCTGGAGGGCGAGCTTCTCGAGCTCATTTATCTTCTGGACATGAAATGAATATATCTCCCCCGTATTTTCCATATGAATCAAGGAGAAAATTAGATAAGAGAAATTTAAAAACAATGCCAGTCTAGTCACATTGACACAAGATGCCAAGTAGATTACGCAACCCGAGTCCGGTCGATTCGGGCAAGGCGACCATATTCCTTTTATATTTTCCCTTATTGCTTATTACTTATGTTCGACACGCCGACTCCTGTCCCTAAACCAATATTCAATGGGAGAGCGTGGACTAGTCCTATGCGAGGAAAACCTTTGTTGGGGCAAAACAATAACGAGGTCCAAGAGATAGTAGCCAGGTGCTTGAAACAAGGTGTTATCGATACCGGCACAAATATGCGTTACAGGGTATCTTTGGCTGATAACGTGCCGGAGGCAGCGTTAATGGATTTTGTCCGAAGGATCAGGATCGGAGGCGAATCCGATTATGATTTGATGAGGGATGCATTAGGCAGAAGAATGATCTCCATGGTCTGCGTTCCGAATCCCAAACAGCCTGAACCCGAAGTGACGCATTTCAGGCATGGCAGGAAATGAGATTCAGCGGTTTTGGTGCCTGTAATCGGCTCCTCCTTGGATGGAAGCTACCGCGAGTGCGTCCCTTATCTTCCCGTTGAGGTTGCCGGCGCACTCACTGTCGGAACCGATTATCCGGCGCATGGGAATCGATTTCGTGATCACTAAACTTGAGGAATCCACCTTGAAATCTACTGGCACGAGTTGTTTACCATCCACAGCGAACCTGATTATGCCGTGATTGTAGCCTTCGGCAAATTTGGAATCGTATATGAATCCGATAGAGAAACCCAGCTGAGCTTCCAGCTCGGCATGTTTCGGAGTGGTGCGGAGCAGTGTCGTCGCGAACGTAATCATGTCCTGAGACTGGTCGACAAGCTCGAGACCGCTATCCGCGGAGCAGAGACGGTCTATGTTGCGCTCGGTCTGGCCGGAGCCAATCTTGGCTGATAAGATGCCTAAGCCGACGAGAGCCGCGACGCCGACACCTAAATAGGTCGGAAATCTGGATTTAGGACCATCGACCATCGGTGAAAGCGCCTTCAGCTCGTTTTTCCTCCTCCGCTCTTCTCTCGCCGTCTGGCTGAAATATTTGAGATTCATTATGATATACTATATCAAACTATTTATAAATATACTTGCTTTTCTATATTTTACCACATAAATGCCAAACAGAATGCAGCGCTCACGCTAGTAAAAATGAGAAGACTCACGCTTCAATTAGAGTTGATCCGATATTCTCGTACCTCGCACACTGCTTCCTCGATCTCCGACGTGTGAGTCAGAAATTTTGGAGGTGATCTATCCGCAGGTTCCCCTACGGATACCTTGTTACGACTTAGCCCCCCTCACGCCCTCTCGGTTCGAACCCGGCATGAACCAGGACCTCACCGAAAAAACATTTGGGTGACTTGACGGGCGGTGTGTGCAAGGAGCGGGGACGCATTCACCGCGTGATAGTGACACGCGATTACTAGCCATTCCATCTTCACGAGGGTGAGTTGCAACCCTCAATCCGAACCACGGATGGATTTAGAGGATTGGCTCCTCCTTTCGGAGTCGCAGCCCATTGTTCCATCCACTGTATGCCGCGTGTAGCCCAAGGGTTTCGGACCATACTGACCTACCGTCGCCCACTCCTTCCTCCCATTTAGCACGGGCAGTCCGCTTAGAGTACACCTCTCCCGGAGGAGAAGTTTGTAACTAAGCGCATGGGTCTCGCTCGTTGCCTGACTTAACAGGACAGTTCACACCACGAGCTGACGATGGCCATGCAATACCTCTCGGCTCATCAGGTAAGATCTGTAGTCTGACCTTCATACTGCCGTCGCCCTTGGTGAAATTTCCGGCGTTGTATCCAATTAAACCGTAGCATCCACGGCTTGTGGTGCTCCCCCGCCAATTCCTTTAAGTTTAAATCTTGCGATCGTACTCCCCAGGCGGCAGACTTAACACCTACGCTACAGCACTGCCTGTGATTACTCACAGGCAACACCACAGTCTGCATCATTTACAGCTGGGACTACCGGGGTATCTAATCCCGTTCGCTCCCCCAGCTTTCGTCCCTCACCGTCGGACATGTTTTGGATCGGCGCCTTCGCCACTGGTGGTCCTTCCAGGCTCAACGGATTTTACCCCTACCCTGGAAGTACCCCGACCCTCCCCCATTCCCAAGACTAGCAGTATCCACTGCACGCGTTAGAGTTGAGCTCCAACATTTCACAGTGGACTTCATAGTCCGGCTACGGACGCTTTAGGCCCAATATTCGTGGGTACCACTCGAGGCGCTGGTGTTACCGCGGCGGCTGCCACCAGTCTTGCCCACACCCTTATTCTCCAAGCTTTTTACACTTGGCAAAAGACGGAAATAAGTTCCCGCCACTCAGACTTCCCCTGTCACGCTTTCGCGCATTGCAGAGGTTTCGCGCCTGCTGCATCCCGTAGGACTAGGGTCCTTGTCTCAGTACCCTTCTGGGGGCCACCACTCCCATGGCCCCTAAGGATTATCGGCTTGGTGAGCCATTACCCCACCAACTACCATAATCCTCCGCAGTCTCATCCTAGAGCGGACTGGCTCCAATTCACCAGCCATTTCGACGCCCAAGCCTTCCAGCATAGGGCATCTATCACGGATTAGCCTCAGTTTCCCGAGGTTATACGCGTCTCCAGGGCAGATTGACCACGTGTTACTCAGCCGTATGCCGCCCACCCAAGTGAGTGAGCCGACTTGCATGGCTTAATCGAAGTCTGATAGCAGTACCCTCCAGCAGGATCAACTGGAGTTGTGGTTTTATGTATTATCCACGACTAATTGGTACGATCAATTCCTTTAAGGAACTGACTTATCTTCTTGCATCGGATCAATAGCTCTTGAAGCGTGAGTCAAACCTATGAGGAATAGGTTTCCATTCGAGATGACGCATCGTGGCATGTGTGCCACACGCGCATCGATATATAACGATACACGTATTTATAAAGGTTCCGTGCATCCGACGATGAAAACGACGATAATTATGTGCATGAGATTGACCGACGCATCCGTGTTTCGCCCGCGGCCGAAAGATAAGGCAGGCTATATATTCATAGCCTTCCGAATCCTACCATGGAAGAAGAGAAGGTCGTGCTCGATCGCAAGAGCTTCGAGGCCCTCGCGGTCGATACCCGGGTCCGCATCCTCAAATCCCTCAAACAGCGGAGGAAAACCCTCTCGGAGATCGCGCAGGAGATGAAGATGTCCGTTTCAGGAGTCAAAGAGCACCTCGAGACCTTGGAAGGTGCTGACCTAGTAAAGAAGATGGATGACGGCCACAAATGGAAATACTATGAATTGACTAAGAAAGGCTCGGACCTCGTGGCTCCTAAGGAGCTTCGCGTGTGGGTGATCCTCTCCGTCGCGATGATAGCCTTGATAGTTTCTATGCTTTCGATAATACCCACCCCTTCGATTTTGGCGCAGAACGGTCCTGTATCTGGCGTAGAAGCTCCGGTGGCAGCAGAACCGGTTAGCCCTCCCATCCAAGCTCAAAACATCCAGGTAGCTCCTACGGTCATGAGCGCTGGTTTTTCATCCAATTCGTCACAGAGCGGAGCGGATACCCGGATGAACGGGAACTCTGGTATGGAACCGCCGCAGGACGATGGCGTTCCGATGCTCGTCGGCGGGATAAGCATCCTCACGATACTCGCGTGCCTGGGGATCCTAGCCATGAACCGGATTAAATGAGCATTTATAATATTTCACCGCCACGCTTAGCATATGGACGAGCTCAAGGTGGCGGCTCCGGAATTCGAAGGGATCAAGGCGTGGATAAATTCCAAACCCCTGACGATGGAAGGGCTGAAGGGGAAAGTGGTACTGATAGATTTCTGGACGTATACCTGCATAAATTGCATCAGGACGCTGCCGTATCTAAAAAAATGGCATGAGAAATACGCGAAATCCGGCCTGGTGATAATCGGCGTTCATTCCCCTGAATTCGAATTCGAGAAAGATGTCGGGAATGTCCGTGAAGCCGTCAAGGACCTCAAGATACCTTATGCGGTCGCGGTAGACAGCGACCAGAAGACATGGGATGCTTACACCAACAAGTACTGGCCAGCGAAGTACCTTGTCGATAAGAAGGGTTATGTGACGCTGGTGCATAATGGCGAGGGCGATTATTCGAGGATAGAAAAGGAGATCCAGGATGCTCTAGGCGTCAAAGGCAAGGCTGAAAACGATACTTATAAGACATATTTGAACGACCAGAGCCCTGAGACATACGCCGGTGTGCGCATGAACTTCGGCCTTGGCTCAGGACTCGCATGCGACAAGGACGGATGCGACGTATATGTAGATCCTGGCGAGCATGAGCGCGACGTGATATACCCTAACGGGCAATGGGAGCAGGAAGCCGAGTTCCTCGAGCTCAAGAAAGCGCCCGGCCAGCTGACATATCAATTCAGCGCACGTCAAGTGAACGTGGTGATGGGCCCCGTAGGAGATACTGTTTCAGCCGAGATAATAATCGACGGGAAGAAGGCCAGCTCGATAAAATTGGATGGCTACCGCATGTACACGGTATTTGATGAGAAGGACTATTCCGAGCATGAACTCACGATACTGTTCGATGGGCTCGTGAAGGTGTATGCTTATACTTTCGGCTGAGCCCATTCCGCGATGGCCAAGAGCCTTTGTATTATCGTCACCAAAGAGAGCGCGGACGCGAGTATGATAGCGTAGACGAAATACTGCATCGAGAAAATGATGCCTATCACGAGCCCGATGATTATCAGACCAATCCGCTCGCTCCGTTCGAACACACCTCCGAGAGCGAGAGCCTTGTCGCTCTTGATGATCCTTTTATGGTCAGCATAGGCCCGGATGAAAGACGGCATGCAGGTCCCCAGGAATACGAGGGATGCGAGCCAGATCCTCGAGTCCATCAATATGGTGGGGAGCGGGACGAACATGAAAGAGAACAAGAAAATCGCTTCTACGAATCGGTCCACTACGCCGTCTATGAACCCGCCGAGCGCGCTCACCTCGCCTCTCGCCCTTGCGACCGCACCATCGATCAAATCCATGATGCCGGCGGCTGCGAAAAGCGCCAGGCCGAACGGGAGGTTGCCGTAAGCTATCGCCGCCCCAGCTGCCAGAGCGACGAATAGGGATAGAATAGTCCACTGGTTCGGGGTGAGCGGTATGATCGCCAGCGCCTTGCCTATGGACGATTGCAGCCCGCGGGCGTTCGCATCCTGTTTGAGCATTGTTGGATATTCTTGGGATAATATTAAAAATCAGAGAAGTTCCCCGATTATTGATGCGACTTCCTTCACGATCAGCCGCGCATCATGATTCTCAGGCACGGCTATGACCTTCACGGAATCTATCGAAGAGAGATTCTTGAGAATGCGCAGCATAGACACAGCATGGGAAGCGTCATGGAGATAACCGCTGTCCAGGCTATCCAATAGTATCGTCCTCTTCACCGAAGGGATTGTGTCTATGACAATCAAGCGACGGCCTTCGTCCTCGATATCTTCATCAGCCCTGCATTTGCGGAATCCGATGGCGGGGAAAGATTTCCTGAGGCTGGCCAGGACGACGTCCTCCTCATCAAGACGGAAAACCAGCACCCGCATGCGTATATATTAGATGAAAAAGTTATTATTTCAGATTGAGGAGGGCTTTCAGCTTCACATCATCGAATCCTATCACGATGTCCTTGCCAACGAGGATGACCGGTATCCCGCTCTGCCCGCTTTTCTCTATAGCCTCTTGGGCATAGACTGGGTCATCCACATCGCGCTTCTCGAATTTCACTTTCTTCTCTGTAAGGAACTCCATCGCCTTGTGGCACCAGGGACACCAGTCAGCCGTATAGACGATAACCTTCTTTCTTGTTGCCATGGCAAATAAAAACAGCTAAACATTATATATTATTCCATCCCCATAAAATCTAGTCTGATTCAAATGGTCGTACGCGTAGCGGTTATAGACAGGGACGTCTGCACGAATATTAAATGCGGATACGTCTGCGAGAAGGTCTGCCCACCGAACAGGATGGGCGAGGAATGCATCGTTACTGAGAAGGAGACCGTTTTCCCGGTTATTTCCGAACCCCTCTGCATCGGCTGCGGGCTCTGCGTGAAGAAATGCCCTGTATCATGCATATCCATCGTGAACCTGGCGCAGGAACTGGCAGAACCTATCTACCAGTACGGCACCAACACATTCAGGCTCTACGGCCTCCCGCTTCCCATGGACGGAGCGGTGTCTCTCGTCGGCAAGAACGGCATCGGAAAGACGACCGCCATAAAGCTGCTCACCCGGCAGGTCAGGCCTAATTTCGGCACCAGCAGGATGAAGCTCACTGATGAAGACATAGACCAGCGGCTGACCATGGATGTCAAACGCTATTTCGCGAAGACTCGTGAAGGGCTGAAAGTCAGCGTGAAACCGCAGCATATAGACAAGGTGCGTGATGCCTTCTATGGCACCGTGGGCGATCTGCTCTCGAAAGTCGCTGGCAAAGGCAAGGTCGCGCAGACCGCGAAGCTCTTCAAGCTCGAGGAGACGCTTGAGAGGAGAGTGTCGCAGCTCTCCGGAGGCGAGCTCCAGAAGGTCTCCATCGCCGCGTCGTACATGAAGAACGCGGACATCTACTATTTCGACGAGGTCACGAACTACCTGGATATAGAAGAGAGATTGCGCGTCGCGGTCATCCTCAAGGACCTTGCCGAAGAGAAAAACGTGATGATGGCCGAGCACGACCTCACCATACTCGATTATGTCAGCAGCTATGTCCACGTGCTCTATGGGGACGAGAACGTATACGGCGTGGTCTCCGGAGTGAAGAACGTGCGCGGCGGCATCAACGAATACATATCCGGATATCTGAAGGATGAGAACGTGCGCTTCAGATCGTACGAGATCGCGTTCAGCAAGCATAGCGAAGGCGAGATAAAGACGCCGACCCTGGTGAAATACGAGGCCCTGAAGAGGGCGTACACGGGATTCACGTTCACGAGCGAACCGGGCGAGATAAAGAAGGGCGAGATACTCGGGCTGGTCGGGAAGAACGCGCTCGGGAAATCCACGTTCGTGAAGATGCTCGTGGGCGTAGAGAAAACCGACGAAGGCGAGCAGCTTCCGCTCAGAGTCTCCTACAAGCCGCAGTATATCACGGCCGAGGATGTCGAAGTATCCGAACTGTTCGCCGGGAAAAGCTTGAATGGCATGATATTCGAGGATTGCAAACGTAGGCTAGGGGTCGGGAAATTCATGGACAAGAAGCTCACTGAATTATCTGGCGGCGAATTGCAACGGGTCGCCCTCACGCTCGCGATATCGCAGGACGCCGATATCTACCTGTTCGACGAACCGAGCGCATTCCTGGACATAGAGCAGAGGTTCGAATTCGCGGGATTGCTGAGGAAAGTGATAAGCGAGAGCGACAAGGCCGCGTTCGTCGTGGACCACGACATAGTCTTCATAGACGCGATAGCTAACAGGCTGATAGTGTTCGACGGGAAAAGCTCGGTCAACGGCCACGCGTCCGCTCCGCTTAACAAGAGGAACGGGATGAACGGATTCCTGAAAGTCGCCGGGATAACGATGAGGCGCGACAAGGATACGAACAGACCCAGGATAAACAAACCCGGAAGCCAACTGGATACTGAGCAGAAGGCGAGCGGGGAATACTTCTATCATGATATCAGATGATCTTCAATACCTCTTTCATCGTCTTGACATTGAATCCTATCATTATTTTTCCGTCAATATCCACGACCGGTAAGGCGTATCCGCCGCTCTTCTTGAACACCTCGTCTGCGTAAGCGCGGTTCAGATCAGCGTTGCGCTCCTCGAACTGGATGTCGTTCTGCTTCAGGAAATCCTTGACCTTGACGCACCAGGGGCAGTCGTTCTTCGAATAGACGATGACATTTGGCATGGAATCAATGAGCGCGACAAAACTTAAAAGCCAATACGGAGAAGCCTTTCTTCATGAAAGAGCTCAGCAAGATCTGGATGCACGGGAAGTTCGTCGACTGGAAAGATGCCAAGATACACGTCCTCACGCACGGCCTCCATTACGGCACTGCTATTTTCGAGGGGATGCGATGCTACGACACCCCGAACGGGCCTGCTATATTCAGGATGGACGACCACTTCACGAGATTCTTCCAGGGTGTGAAATCATACCAGTTCGAAGTCAAATACACGAAGGAGCATCTCAAGGAGGTCACCCGGGAGCTTGTACGGAAGAACAAGGTGAGAAGCTGCTACATCCGTCCGATCGGATATGTCGGATATTCCTCTATAGGCATAACTACTGTGGACAAACCGTTCGATGTCTCGATCATCCCGGTCGATATGGGGAAGTATTTCGGCCCGAAGGCTGAGCAGGGGATCTCGTGCTGCGTATCGAGCTGGAGAAGGATAAGCGCGAACATACTATCCCCTCATGTCAAAGCGAGCGCGAATTACATGAACTCGGTCCTGGCCAAGCACGAGGCGACGAATTCCGGCTATGACGAGGCCGTGATGCTGACGCAGGAGGGTCACGTCTCCGAAGGGACCGGCGAGAATGTCTTCATCGTCCAGAACGGAGTCCTGGTGACGCCGCCGCTCTACGATGGCGTGCTCGCGGGCATAACCAGGCAGACGATCATGGAGCTGGCTTATGAGATGGGCATCCCGGTCCGCGAGAGGCCGATACTGCGCGATGAGCTCTACTCAGCGGAAGAGATGTTCCTCTGCGGCACCGCGGCCGAGATAACCCCGGTCCTGGAAGTGGACCGTAGGAAGATAAGCGAGGGTCCAGGTCCGATAACTAAGATGATGAGGGAAACATTCTTCGATGTCGCGAGAGGCAAGGACGAGCGGTTCATACGCTGGCTGGATTTCGTGAAGCCATAACGTTTTTCATGATTACGAAGGTACTCTGGTGATTTCTGAGATTCGGAGTCGTTTGAATAGTGGAAATGTGTTAAAATTGTTCGTTCTATACTCAAGTGCGAGAAACTATGACAGATGATTCGCCAAAGATTGTTACAAATAAAAATGACCCTGATACGGTTGAAGAATCTACTAGTAAAGAGCGTAATACAATTCAAGATAGCAAGAAGACACGACCAATGGTGTCGATGAACAAAATCATAACGATAATTACAATATACTTCAGTTTTTTAGCGATAAATCTACTTCAATACTTGCAATAGCAACATTAGGACTTGTGTTTGCAACAGTTATGCTGTATCTGGCAACTCAATCATATACTTTTCAGACAGAAAGACTAGCTAACGTAACCGAATTTAATGTCGACCTTACTTCACGCCCATACCTGTCTATAAGAAATCCTAGAATCAATTTTGTCGGGCAATCTCCCGAATGTTATCTTTACCAGTTAACAATTGATTTGGCCAATGCAGGTTCTGTTCCGTTAGATTTCAATATTACTGCTAACAATTCAGCTAATGGAATTTTAGAAAATAGTGAAGTTAGCATAAATAAATTTGTACTATTTCCTACAGAGAGCACTACAATTTTCTTCCCACCTACTTGCACCAAATTACAAACTTTAGACAATAATACGGTTCTTGGTATTTGGGATAAAGAAGTACTAGTAGATGTTAAAGTAGATTACAACAGAATAAATGATTCTATAGCGTACTATAGAACTCTAGTAGTTCAATTTTATAACCCTGACGCGTACTATTTAATCAACCAATCTGCTAATTGAGAGATAAGAGACGTACAAGAACAGATAGCGAATAACTGACATAAGATATGCCAGAAGTGAAACGGGCAATTCTCCAGGATTATCTAGACGAATCATCGTGGATTGGAAAATATTTTGTCGAATTCCTTAATCTTCTCTAGAGGATCACCGCCACGGTCTGAATTTAAAAACATATCCGACATGAAACTGGTATAACCTTACGGGGTCGTGGGCTAACCTGGTAGACTGGAGCCTTCGGGTGAATCTTGCGACATCTAAATGTTCAAGCTTCAGTAAAAGGCTTTGATCTGTGTTCAAATCACGGCGACCCCAATTCTTACTTCTGCGCAATAGCAATATTTCTAATCCTTATCAGCATATTCAGAAGCATGGATATCATAAGCGATCTGGGCCCCCAGGATAAACATTTCAGGATGGTCGCGAGAACACAGGATATATCGGAAGCAAACCGTATCTCCGACCAATATGCCATGCAGGGATTCGATGTCAGGATAGTCAAGAAAGCGCAGGGCAATCTAGCGATATATGAGGTCTGGATCGCCAAAGCCCCCGATATATTATCGTAGTTACAGATAGACCCTCTTTCTAGGATATGATATGTGATTTTACACAATAATAATGCCATACTCTTATGATAAATGATACGTAAAAACATAATCTATATAAATAGTTCCAATTCTATTCTATATTGACTGAGGATTGGTTGGGAAGCATAAGAGGGAGGGATTGAATGTCATATTCATGCGGATCGACAGGTGTCATCTCCGAGTCATTCATGCACGAATTCGACTCGGCTCTCCACGAGGGAATATCTAGGTTGACCGAGCTGAGCGGAGATACGCTGGCGTTCATAGAAGCGCAAAGGATACTGGATGTGAAGTTCACAGAAATCATAAGAAGATGGGACCCGCCGAGGGCCGAAAAGGAGGAAGCCAGAAAGAAGGCGATAACGCTCATCGGGGATGTCATCGTTCAAAATGGCGTGCATGTCGTCATCGAATCCGACCCACGGAATCTGTGCATTAACCTCATGAGGGCTAGCGGTGGTTATCCCGATGATGGGGTACACGTTATCAGATTGGATCATTTAGTCGAAGATACGCTGATACATCTGGAACACCACGGATTCTCGCCCAAGGAAGCCGAGGCCCTCGTCCATTGCCTTATAGGCTTTGGGACGACGGATATCGGAAAGATAATCGATACGATGGGCGAGGAGAACAGCATCAAATATGTTTCGTTCCTCAGGTTCCTCAAAGAGAACGGCCATGCAGCAATATCGAATAGGGCATCCAATATCCTAGAGAACACGCTTTCTGTGCAATCAATAGCCAAACCTGACACGCCGAGAAGTCCATCGAGACCATTGCGGAGCCTCAGGCACAGCTAAAAATATTCCAATCGTATTATGCCCATGGGCAAAGTCCGCATCAGATATGCACGGAACGAGAACACAGAACGCATCGAAAGCATGGAATTGCATTCGGTCTGCCAAAGCGCCCATTGCCCTAATAGGAGCGAGTGCTGGTCCTCAGGGACCGCGACATTCATGGTCCTAGGCGAATATTGCACACGTGCCTGCAGATTCTGCGCGATCAAGACATCTGCGAATCCGCCGCCTCCTGATCCGGACGAACCGCGCAGGCTCGCGGACGCGGTTTTCTCGCTCGGACTGAGATATTGCGTCATCACATCTGTCACGAGGGATGATCTTCCTGATGGCGGCTCAGGACATATAGCCGATTGCATACGGGCCCTCCGTACGAAGATGCCTGGATTGATAATAGAGGTCCTCGTGCCGGATTTCAAGGCTGATAAGAAAGCCATCATGAACATCTTAGATGCTAAACCAGAAGTGGTATCGCATAATATCGAGACGGTCGAGAGATTGACGCCGCGGATCAGGGATCGAAGAGCGGGTTACGAGCAATCGCTCGAAACGCTGCGGCTCTATCGCGAGCTGTCAAAAAATACCATAACGAAATCCGGATTGATGGTCGGTTTCGGCGAGAGCGATATCGAAGTTGAGAAAACCATGGCAGATCTGCGTTCGGCAGGGGTCGAGATACTGACGATCGGCCAATACCTGCAGCCATCCTCGAGAAATGCTCCTGTGGAAGAGTACGTGGAAGAGAACAGATTCAAATCCTACGAGCAGAAAGCGTATCAATCAGGATTCAGATACGTCGCGTCAGGGCCCCTTGTGAGGAGCTCTTACCGCGCAGCAGAACCTTTCATCAAAGGAACGCTCTCCAGAGCGAATGGTAATCTTATTTAAATTTCTCTGGCTTACTGGAGGTATGCCAATCACACGCGTATTCGAAGGCAGCGTAGATTTTCTGCAGATTCTCGACAAAGATGGCAACGTGGACAAGTCCCTTGAACCGAAGATCGATGATGCGACCCTCAAGGCGATGTACACGGGGATGGTGCTCGCGCGGATCTGGGACCACAAGTACATGGCGCTCCAGCGGACCGGAAGGATGTACACTTATCCGCCGCTAGAAGGTCAGGAAGCCATAGCAATCGGGGTGACACTCGCCTGCAGAAAAGAAGATTGGCTGTTCCCCACATACAGGGAAGCATCCATAGTCTATCACCTCCGCGGCCATCCCGCTTATCAAAACATACTCATATGGATGGGTCTCGAAGAAGGCCTACGGCTGGACAAGAGCATCCGCTGTTTCCCTTACGCAACTCCTATAGCTACGCAGCTCCCTCACGCTGTAGGTGCAGCATACGCGCTCCGCAGCAAGGGCGAGAAGAGCGCGACGATCGTCTTCTGCGGCGATGGCGCGACAAGCGAGGGGGATTTCCACGACGCGATGAACTTCGCCGGGGTGTGGAACGCCGGGACCGTGTTCGTCATTTCGAACAACCAGTACGCGATATCCGTCCCGAGGAAGGCTCAGACCAAATCCGAGACCCTGGCCCAGAAAGCGCTCGCTTATGGCTTCAAGGGGATGCAGGTAGATGGCAACGACGTACTCGCGGTCTATCGCGCGATTAACGAGGCTGCTGACAGCGCCCGGTCCGGCAAGGGACCTATCGCACTCGAGTTCATAACCTACCGGATGGGACCCCATACGACTTCGGACGATCCGAAAAAATACCGCAACGATGAAGAGGTAACGTACTGGCGCGACCGGGACCCTATCAAGCGTTTCCAGCTATACCTTAAATCGAAGGGGATATGGAACGAGCAATTCGAGAAGGCTGTGAATGACGAGTCAGTGAAAATCGTGGAGGAGGCGGTCGTGAAGGCTGAGGCATACAAGCCGGACCCGAAGGACCTTTTCACGTACAACCTGGCTTCGATGTCCAAGGATGTCAAGGGACAGATGGAGGAGTGCCTCGGCAAAGGGTGATTCTCATGAAGATGACCATGGTGGATGCTATCAACGCATGCCTGAAGCAGGAGATGGAAAGGGACAGCAGCATAATCGTGCTGGGCGAGGATGTCGGGGTCGACGGCGGGGTCTTCCGTGTCACCGAAGGACTCCTGCAGAGATTCGGTAAGGAACGCGTGATAGACACCCCGCTCTCGGAATCGGGGATAATCGGGGTCGCGATCGGCATGGCTTGTTTCGGCCTGAGACCTGTCCCAGAGATACAGTTCCAGGGCTTCGAATACAACGCTTATCATCAGATAATACAGCATATGAGCAGGCTCAGGAACAGGACGCGGGGGAAATTCACGGTACCGATGGTCACCCGCCTTCCATACAGCGGGGGGATAAGGGCCCTTGAGCACCATGGAGAAAGCATGGAGACGATATACATCCATATCCCAGGGCTAACAGTGGTCTGCCCGTCATCGCCATACGACGCGAAAGGGCTTCTCGCCTCGGCGCTATCATACCCCGATCCGGTGCTTTACTTCGAACCGAAAAGACTCTATCGTGCTTACAAGGAGGACGTGCCGGAGGAGCGGTACACCATAGACATCGGAAAAGCGAATATCGTCAAGGAGGGCAAGGACTTGACCCTGGTCTCATGGGGCGCGATGACGTATGTCAGCAAGGATGCGATCGCGGATGCCGAGAAGCAGGGGGTCTCGGTGGAGCATATAGACCTGCGCACATTATCCCCGTGCGATTACGATACCATACTGGAATCCGTGAGGAAGACTGGCCGGCTCGTCATAGTCCAGGAAGCGGTCAAGACGCTCGGTTTCGCGGCCGAGATATCCGCCCGTGTATGCGAAGAGGCGTTGCTCAGCCTGGAAGCGCCCGTAAAACGGGTGACGGGCTGGGACATAAACATCCCCTACCCGAAGATGGAGGATTACTATTTCCCTGATGAGAAGAGGATACTGAAGGGCATAATGGAGACGGCGAAATTCTGAGGTGTCATGCATGAAGGAATTCAAGTTCCCGGATGTCGGCGAAGGGATCCATGAAGGAAAGATAGTGAAATGGCGCGTGACTGAAGGCGAAGCTGTCAAAGCGGACCAGACTATCGTCGATGTCGAGACAGACAAGGCTATCGTCGAATTGCCATCCCCGGTCGCAGGGAAGATCAGCAAGATAAATTTCCATGAGGGCACGACAGTCAAGGTCGGAGAGACCCTCGTCACGATAGCTGATGAAGGAGAGCCGGTCCAAGCTGCGAAACCCGCTCCGGAGGTCCCTAAACAGCCATCGGCTCCCGCGATAATCCCGTCGCAGCCGCAGACAGCGATCTCCCCCGCATTACCCGTGATGGCGACCCCATCCACAAGGAAGCTCGCCAGGGAGCTAGGAGTGGATATCAATACCGTGCGTGGTTCGGGCCCGGGGGGAAGGATCATCGATGAGGACGTGAAGGGAACGAACGCACCGCAAAGCATCGGACCGAAACCAGAGAAGCGGATGCCGCCGCCCGCACTGGACAGCGATACGCGGATACCTCTCAGCGGCCTGCGCAAGACGATCGCGGAACGTATGTCATATTCGAAGACGCACATACCCCACGCATGCGGAATGGATTTCGTTGACGTGACCGATTTAGTCGCGATACGGGAGAAGGAGAAGGCGGCCCTGGCCCAACGCGGCATCAAGCTGACCTACCTGCCTTTCATAATCAAATCCTGCACGATCGCGCTCCGGAAATATCCGAGCTTCAATGCGCATTTCGATGACGTCCGGAACGAGCTGATCGCCAGGAAGGACATCAACATCGGGATAGCGGTGGATACGCCTGATGGCCTGATGGTCGTGGTGATCAAGGAAGCGGACAAGAAGACCATCAGCGACATAGCCAAGGAGATAGAGGTGCTTGCAGAGCTCGCTAGGACGAGGAAGGTATCTTTGGAGGATATCAGAGGCAGCACTTTCACGATAACGAATGTCGGCAGCGTGGGCGGCACATTCTCAACGCCGATAATCAATCCTCCTGAAGTCGCGATAATGGGCATCCATAGGATACAGGACATGCCATGGGTCGTTGGCGGCCAGGTGAAGCCCAGGAAGATCATGGGCGTATCATTATGCTTCGATCATAGGGTGAGCGATGGGGCCATTGCCACGGAATTCACGAACCTCGTGAAGCAGCACCTCGAAGATCCGTACTTGCTGCTCATGGACATGATTTGAATCGGTGATTACTATCGTAATGGGACAACTGACGACCAAGGTGGATGTGGCTGTGATAGGTGCGGGACCTGGCGGCTACACCGCTGCCATAAGGGCCGCGCAGCTCGGATTGGAGATCGCGCTCATAGAGAAGGACAAGCTGGGCGGCGTATGCACCAATGTGGGCTGCATCCCTTCCAAGGCGCTCATCCACGTGGCGAACATCAAGCACGATGCGGAATGCGATGACGCGAAAGCCATGGGCTTGGACGCCGATGTGAAACTGGATTTCAAGAAGATGCAAGGCTGGAAGGACGGCGTTGTCGAAAGCCTGCGCCAAGGGATATCCACTCTCTGCAGCCTGAACGGTGTCGAAGTGATAGATGGCAGGGCTTTCTTCACTTCATCCAACACGCTTTCGGTCGAGACCGAAGCCGGACTGCGGACCATAGAGTTCAAGAAGGCGATAATAGCCACTGGGACAAAAGTGAAAGAGTTGCCGGACATCAAGGCCGATCATAAGACTATCCTGACATCGGACGATGTTTTCTCCCTTGCCGAGATGCCGAAGCGTATCCTGATCATAGGCGGAGGGTATATCGCTGTGGAGATGGCATGCTTGTTCTCCAAGCTCGGATCTTCCGTCACGGTATCCTACCGGGGCGAACGGCTCCTCAAGACCATGGAACCCGAACTCACCGAAGTGCTCACGAAAAAGATGGAGAAGGATGGCATAGAGCTTCTTTTCAAGAGCGATGTCACCGCCGTTCTCGGCAATGTCGCGACGGTCAGGACGCCTGATGGCGAAAAGAAGGTAGGGTTCGACAAGCTGCTAGTGGCCGCGGGTAGGATGACCGACCTGGAAGGGCTAGGACTGGATAAGACCGGAGTACGGCTCAACGAGGAAGGGTTGATCATCATCGATGAGACCTGCAAGACCTTGGACGAAAGCATCTACGCCATAGGGGATGTCACGCCCGGACCGCAGCTCGCGCATAAAGCCTTCAGACAGGGGAAAGTGGCCGCCGAATGCATAGCAGGCCTGAAAAGCGCATTCGACAACCGCGTGATCCCCATGGCGGTGTTCTCTGATCCGGAAATCGCATCGGTCGGCCTCACCGAGGAGCAAGCGATATCCAATGGCTATAAGGTGATTATCGGGAAGATGCCTCTCACAGCGACTGGAAGGGCCAAATCATTGGGCAGGACCGAAGGCTTCGTGAAGATAGTCGCCGACCAGAACGGCTTCGTCCTGGGCGCGCATATGGTCGGTGTCGAAGCGGATGACATAATAGCCGAAGCCGCCCTCGCGATGGAGATGGCAGGTACCCTGGAGGATATCGCTTCCACGATACATACCCACCCCACGATGCCGGAAGCGCTCATGGAAGCGGCAGAGGATGCCATGGGAAAGTCCATCCATTTGTTTAGAGGTAAGAAAAAATAGCGGGTAAAGGGATTGGCAACCGCAATCTGACGGAGGATTATCCATATCGTGCGGCTGCCTAACCCCAGTCCCATACACTATCAGTATCGGATGATAGTGTTTGGAGCGTGATTTGATTTTTCGGTTCCGACCATGTCTTTTTCCACAACCATCTATCTGCACCAAAATATATAAAAAGTATATTATTATATATAATTATCAAGGCGGGAAGCCCATACATAGGTTGCACCCTGTGGCTTATAAGCGCTTCCCGTCCTATTTTCTCTCTCCTTTTAGCTCGCACCGGATCTCAGACGCTTAACACCACGGCGTGCAGGATTTTCATGGGATCAACAGTATTACTCTTGTCTCAGTGTTAAAATTTATAATAATACGATATAAAATATAGAGAATTCGTATAAATCTATATAAACCTTACATAATATATATAAAAGTTATAAGTGATTTGGATGACAACGCACCTTTTCGCATCGCTCGACCTGGAAAAGTTCATGCCGCTCCTGAATATGGGCATCTCTCCGTTTTCAGCCTCGATCCATTACGGCCATGCGGTTTTCGAAGGGATGAGCATAATCAAGAACGGAAATCGTCTTTCGGTTTTCCACCCCTGGCTCAATCTGGAGCGTCTGCGCGAGAGCGCTTCGGCTGTGGGGATGGAAACCGAATTCGCTGACGACGCGGTGGTTGAGAACATCTTCCGTCTGGCATCCATGTGCGGCCTCCACCGGAAAAACGCCCACATCCCGAGGATAAAAAGAGCCGGGAAATCTGTGGGGCGGTTTTATGTCCGACCCTTGCTTTTCTCTGAATCGGCGGGTTTGGGATTGAGCGCACCTTCGCGGACGCGCCTCGCGACCATGATACAACCGATGGGAGAGTATGTGGGCGATGGAGAAGGCATCGATACGATGATATACCCGAATCCGCGGGTGCTCCCGTTCCCAGGAGCCAAAGTATCATCGAATTACCAATTCTCGATCCAGGCGAAGAAGAAACTGATGCTCTTCAATATCATCAACGGCTCCGAATGCTCCGAAGTCCTCTTTACGAACGAACGAGGATTCCTCGTTGAAGGCAGCGGGGAGAACGTCATACTCGTCAAGGATGACGAATTCATAACGCCGCCGCCATCAGAGGGCGTCGTACCGGGAATCTCATTGCGCTTCATTTCATTGGCCGCGCGCGAGCATGGCTTCCGGTTCCGTTTCGGGACATTCACATCTGACGAGCTGGCTGACGCTGACGAAGTGCTCCTCAGTGGGAACGCCTCCGGACTGGTGCCGGTCAGGAGGGTCTATGAGACCGGCGCGGATTTCCGGGCAAAAACGGTTTACGAGATCTCATCCCGGCCAGGTAGCACCATCCGTTCGGTCAAAGACGAATACGAGAGGATGGAGATAGGGGAGGGTTCGCATTCAGCCTTCCATGCGGTGATTGATGACTGGATCGATGATACAATGCAGGAAACGTTATATCTCCGTGCAACGGACCTGTTGCGGAAAAAGAAGCATACGGTGCTCACTATTTCTCCTGAAGTCAATGAGACTGCGGCCGCCAACGGCCTTTGCGGGAAGCTTAGCACATCCCGGCTGCGCTCGGAATGCTTCTTCGGAGAGACGTCGGGTGATTGATATGGCAAAGACAAAGAGCTCCGTGGATTGGGCGGATTTGGACACCGGCACATTGTATGTGCGGGATAGGAAGCTTCTTAGCATGATAACTGAGTGCGATTTCATCGATGCCATATTCCACACATGGCTGCACAAGAAAGCCGCTCCGAACGAGAAACGGATGTTGAATTCCGTGATGGTCAGTTTCTGCGGCGGATGGAGCATCATCCCTCCAGTCGTGTTCTCGGCGCGCCTGGCCGCGACTACCGGCGCCCCCATGGCCCAGTGCCTCGCCGCGGGGTTCTGCGCCGGAGGGCCCGCGCACACGTCCGCGATCCAACGTACCATGGACGTCTATATGTCGATTCCGCTCGGCCGGATAGACAGATACGTGGAAAATACGCTCAAGAAGGGGGAGAAGATTCCCGGGTTCGGGCATCCGGTCGTGGACAAGGATCCAAGGCCCCAGGTGCTGCGCAAGCTATTCGAAGAATCAGGCATCAAAGGGGATGCGGTCAGGAAGTTCGACAGGATAGAAGCCATCTTGTCTGAACGTAAAGGCATCTATGGCAACATCGATGGAATCAGCGGCGCGATACTCATAGACCTCGGTTTCAAGGACCCGTCATTCGGACCGGCGTTTTTCCTCATCGGAAGATCCCTGTCTATGACTGCCCATATCATAGAGGAGTACAAGAACAAGCCTTTCAGCGCACTGGATATGGTCTACCCCGGATTCAGGGAGGTCGATTACGAGTATAGCGGCCGCCTCGAGGGGGATTGATATGGCTAAAGGAGGCGTCATCGCGGATATCCTCGCGATCATGATGCCCAATCGATCGTTCACGGCCTGCCTTGCGCTCGTCGCTGGCATGCTGATGAGCGGGCATTTCGACATCGTATTCATTATCTTCGGGGTCCTTACCTGCATCTGCGTCTATTGCACGTATGCGGTGTTCAACAATATCTGCGATGTGGAAGGGGACAAGATCAACGACCCCGAGCGGCCGCTCGCGCGAGGCTCGCTAAGCATTCGGTTCGCATGGATCCTGATGTTCTCGCTCGCGATAGCCGGCATCGCTTTCTCGCTCGTAGTATCATGGATTTTCGCTTTGAGCAATCTGCTGTATGTCTTCTTCGGAGTATTGTATTCCAAGGTCACGAAATCCATGGGTATGCTTTCATATATGACCCTCGTCACGACGCATATAGTGACTCCCATGGTGATAGGTTATCTCCTGTTCCACCCATTAGACGAGAAGATAATATTCGCAGCGACATTCATGTTCGTGACCGAGATATTCGCTTTTTCCATCAAGGATTACAAGGATGTGGAAGGCGACAGGAAGACCGGGATGAAAACCCTTCCGGTCCAGATCGGGGTGGAAGAAGCATCCAGGATAACGTTCGTGGGCCTCTGCCTTCCCATAGCGGTCGTCTGGCTCCCATGGAAGATGCTCGGATTATCCAATGCTTTTCTCGTAATCTACCTGGTAGCGATAGCGATACGGATATCATTCGGGACCAAGCTGCTAATGAATCCGAGCGCGGACACCGCAAAGGTCATCCTTAAAAACTTTAGAATCGTCCTTCTGATGCAAATGATTGCGTGGTGTTTCTGTTGAGCGGGGATCTTATTTCAAAAATGATAGCTCTGAGCATCGTCAAGTTCGATAAGGGTACGGTACGAGTGAGGGGAAGGCTGATAACCATGATCTCCACCGACACCCTGCTCTATATGGAACGGCATCTTTCAGAGAGGATTGGTGAGAGGGAAACCGAGCAATTCATCTATGAATGCGGTCTCCACCAGACGAAGATCGGCGCAAAAAGATATCTCCAGAAAAAGGGAGAACTCTCCAGGCTTTACCAAAGGGTCCCCGTGACCGGTGACGCGTCCATGGAGATGGGTTGGGAAGTCTTGAAGCTGGCTGGTTGGGGGGACACGCGCCTTGATGAGTTCATCGGAAAAGGAGAGAAGGCGATCGCAAGGACGAAGAATTCACCGACTGCTGAGGCGTATCTCGTCGAATACGGGAAGAGCGATAAACCGGTTTGCCATTACCTGCGCGGGCTGCTCGCCGGTGTGGCGGAAAGCGTATCCGGGCATAGGTATTCTGCTGTGGAAACGAGCTGCAAGGCTATGGGCATGACACAGGAATGCGTTTTTGAGCTGAAACAATTGAAATCGAAAAAGGCAACTCAGTGAAGTTTTATTCCTTTCACTCCTATGGATATCTCGTGCATACCCCCATTATAAGCGCATCGGCGCATCTTCACTATGGATAATGTCCTCGTGACCCCTGCAGTCCCTAGGAGATTATAATCCAGGATGATCAAACCATCGCAGGCGAACTCGCTGATCGTATCCCGGGAGTAGAATTTCGACGACTTCGCGAGTTCGGATATCAGGATCGTGGTGCATTTGAGGCGGCGTATCTCGGAGAGGACATGATAGAGCATCTGCTTTTTCACCTGCTCACCGATCGCGATCGGCGGCCGGTGGGGGGTCTTCTCCATGAATGCTATCAGGTCTTCCGGAAGATTCCGGTATGACCCGCAGTACACCGCAAGGACGGATAGCGAATCGAGCACGATCCGCTTAGCGCCCAGTTTCTTCACCCGCTCCCCCATCTCGTCGAGAAGCACGTAGACGTCGTTCGGCTGGAGTTCGACTATCTCGAGGTGCCCGTCCGAAATCGCTTTCTTCACTTCCAACCCTATCCCTTCCATCTGGTCGATGAGGAATTCGGGCCTATTTTCAAGGGTGAAGAATATTCCATGCTCCCCGGCTTTCACGCCTTCCATCAGGAATTGCATCGCCATGATGCTTTTCCCCGAACCGGGCGGACCTGAGATGAGGATCTGGTCCCCTTCAGGTATGCCGTCCTGCAGAATACCGCGAAACGAATGGAAAGACGCGAATTTCATAATACCACAGATAACAATCGATAAAATGTTTATAAATAATATACTTATATAGATATGATAATATAAAAAAAGAGCAGTAATATAAAAAATATTCAACAAAAAGGTGTCACATGGACGATCTCGATAAACGTATCATTGAAATCCTTCAAAAAGACGCGAGCACGCCGCTATCGAAAGTAGCGGATACCATCGGGGTCCCCAGGCCTACGGTTTACCTGAGATTCAACCGGATGAAAGAGGAAGGCGTGATCCGGGGCTTCAACGTGGTTTTGGGCAGCTCCAAAAGAGGTCCCATGAAAGCCGCGAACCTGAAGGTCAAGGATTACCTTCTGTCAGAACTCGGACCTAGGCTCGTATCCAACCTGGGCAAGAAGATCTCCGAACGCAGCGAGATCCTAGTCGCTGTGCGGGTCTCGAGGAACACTATCCTGGTGGTCTGGGAAGGGACATCGTTCGACCCTAGGGAGTACAGCGAGGTCGTCGGGATAGAGGCCGTGGATGCCGAGATATTCAAACCGATCTGAAGCAAGGCATAATAATGTTCCTGGCTTGCTATACGCATGAAAAAACTCATGATATTGCTGGTTCTGGCGATTCTGCTCTTTGGCTGCACGCAGCAGCATGGGAGCATTACTACGAACACCACGAGCGGGAGTAACCAGAGCAACTTATCGGGTTCGGTGATCCCCGTAGAGATAAAAGGGTTCGCTTTCAATCCGGCCGAGATCACAGTTAAAAGGGGCCAGACCGTTCGCTGGACGAACGATGACAGCGTACCTCATTCCGTCAAATTCGACTCCTTCCAATCCCCGACCCTTAGCAACGGGGACAGCTACGAGCACACGTTCACAGAAGCGCCCGGCGAGTATAATTATTCCTGCGCCATACACCCGTACATGACGGGCCAGATCATAGTCACACAGTGATAAGATGCTGCGCGACTTTGCATATTCTCTCCAGTTCGGGTTGCCAATCGTTGTATGGCTGGGGTTGATTGCCTTCGCATTATTCCTGGCAGCGGGGTTGGTAATCGCACTCAACAGTTACACCAGAATCAGGATACCGATAAAGTGGCATATGCGCCTCGCGATAGCGGGCGTTACGGTGGCGTTGATTCACGCGATACTTGCGATATCGGCGTACATCAACATCTGAGGGATTGCATGGATACTACGGACCTTAAGGCGAAGTGCGTTTGCGCCAGATGCCCCACATATGCCGAATGCATGCGTAAAGGCGGCGAGCTGCTCTTCTGCTTAGAGGACAAATCTTCATGCGAACTGGAGCGATATGGGTGCATATGCGAAGGGTGCCCGGTTGAGAAGCTGAATGGATTCAATGGCAGATATTTCTGCGTAAGCGGGAAGAAATCATAATCTCATCAGGTTCCATTCATCTGCCGCGTATCGCGTTTTCGCCAGATCCCTCGCCCGAGTCATCTCAGAATCCGAAAGGCTCCCAAGATAAAACTCCTTCCCTCTGGTGAATCCAGAGACCATGGCTCCGTACGATTCATCCCATGAGACCATGCGCTGCTGCGAGATCGAAGTGACCCTTTCCTTCGCGATCTTGATCATTTTGTCCCTGATTTTCTCGTCCGATACTTTAAGAGCCGAGAACATGCGCTCGACATCAACCGCGTATAAGATGGTGCCGTGCTGGAGCAATACCCCGTTCCGCCTTGTCTGCGCATTCCCCGAGATCTTCTTCCCATTCACGATGATGTCGTTGATGGGCTTGAATTCGGAGTTAATACCGATAAGTGCAAGGGAATCGATTATACAGCCGCATATCTGTCGATAGGATTCGAGTATATCCTTGGAGAACATGCTTTCCTTGGCGATGACGCTGTAGGTTATCTCGCCATCATGATAGACCGCGCCGCCGCCGGTCCTCCTTCTGACGACATCTATCCCCAACTCAGCGCAGTTCTTCCGATCCACTTCCTTATCCAGGCATTGGAAATACCCTATTGATACTGCGACGGGATCCCATCCGTAGAACCGTATCGTCGGTGACGCTCCGAGCGCAACTGCTTCGCTGATAGCCTCGTCTATGGCCATGTTCATGAAAGCATCGTTCTGCGAGTATTCGATGACACGCCACATCATTTCGATACCGCCTTGGCGAATAACCTCGCTATGTCCTTGGCAGACACCCCGATCAGAGACGCGTCGCGTTTCTGGAGGCATTGCGCTACCCTAGATTCTATAGCAATCTCAGCAGAATCAAGCGGCAAACCTATGAGAGAATCTTCGATATCCTCTATAGAATCCTCTGGGTGGAGGAAGAAGTCGCCGCTTATCCTCACCCGATCGGCAGTGGTGCTATCGGTCGACCAGATCTCTATGCAGACCAGCTTGCCGCCAGCGATTTTTTCCTCGCACTGCATGATATGGATATCCGAGCGAATTCTATTAATAATTACCTCGCCAGCGGCGGGAGAGTTAAAAAAACATCGTCTCAGAACAATGATAGTGGATGCTTTCGAGGTCAATGGCCGAACCTTCAAGGTGGTACGTGAAGCCAGCGGGAACAGGAACGCCTGGGCGCGCTTGCGAGACGATGTCCTCACGATTAGCATTCCTTCCCGATGGCCAGAATCCGAGAAAAAGCGCCTTGGAAATGAGCTTCTCTCGAAATCGATCAAGGCAATAGAGAAGGGGAAATGGACCGGAGAGACCACGAAAAAGGTCGAACTCCGCGATGGCCAGAGGGTCCAAGCGCTGGGGAGATGGATAAGCATCTCTTTCATATCCGGCAAAAGGTTCTGCGGGAAGACCAGGGGGGACCTGATCGAAATCATCATGGATGATACCCATCCTAGGAAGAACGAGAAGGCATCCGCGATCGCCAAGGAGCGCATAATCAAGATGCTGATGCCGGAAGTGCGAGAGAGGGTCGGACGGATAAACGCCATGCATTTTCAGTCATCCATCAAGCGCATCGTCGTGAGGGATAACCTCAGCAGATGGGGGAGCTGCTCGCGCGACGGCTCTATAAGCCTCAATCTGCGGCTCCTTTTCATGCCCGAAGGCATCCTCGATTACGTGATAGTCCATGAGCTCGCCCATACCAAATATCGGAGCCATGGCCCCCGTTTCTGGGCTCTGGTCGAAAAGGTCATGCCGGACCATGTGGAGAGAAGAAAATGGCTGAAGGAAAATGGATGGTCATATCCGAAAAACGATGAGATCGATGGTGTGGGCAAAGAGATGCTCGCAGCGAAGAGAGACGGCCAGCTTCGTATAGACGATTTCGTATACGAGGAGCCGTATTGAGGTGTGGGGATGGATTATCCTGAAGAAACGATGACAACAGGAGCTAAGGGAAAGAAAGAAGCGCGGATCCTCAAGCGCGGCGGAAAAGATTTCATAATCTACGGATATTTCGATATCGGATCGGGCAGGATGCTGGAAAAATATTCCATCCTGATGAAACTTGAGGATAATGAGATAGAACACTTGTTCATCATCCAGACGGCAGGCGGCAAGGAACTCGTCGTGAAACATGAGATAGAGAAAGGGCCTAAGAAGAGAGGCGTATTCAATGAGAAAACGGGCGCCATCGTCTATTTCTGATCACTCGCCGATTATCTTGATGAGCACCCGTTTGCTCCGCTGGCCGTCGAACTCGAAATAGAATATCTGCTCCCATGTGCCGAGATCGAGTTTGCCGTCCGTTATCGCCATGACGACCTGATGCCCGATCAATTGACGCCAGATATGCGCTGCCGCGTTGTCTTCGCCGCTGTCGTTATGCCTATAATCAGCGCCATAGGGCACGAGCTTCTCGAGTATTCTGAGGTAGTCGCTATGGAGGCCGGATTCATTATCGTTCACGACAACCGCTGCCGTGATGTGCATCGGGTTTATCAGAACCAGTCCTTCTTTCACTCCGCTTTCCCTGACCGCGTCAGCGACTTCATCCGTGATACGTTCTATCTGTATCTTCTTCCCGGTGTTCATCTTGAGATATCTTGTGAGCGATTTCATTATTGGGTTTGGAATCGGAAGGATAAAAAAGAAGCCAGGTAAGGGAGATGTCCTCCCTCACAAGGGAATCGCGATTCCCTGGGATTTGAACCCCTCTACTCCGCTTTATGCTCGATCATCGACTTTTTTAGTCTCAGAAAAGCGAACTGCAGGCGGATGCATAGCCGATCTGCCAACCTGGCTTCTTGGAAAAATAAAAGGATGAAAGGGTTTAAAACTTAGAGCAGGTACCTGACGGCTTTGAGGTAAGCTTCAACGCTCGTGGTCACGATGTCATTGCCTTTGGCTGATGAACGGAGAGATTTGCCGTTCATATCCACAGTGACATCCACCCTGATGGGCGCATCGCTTCCACCGGTGATTGCATCGACATGATATTTTATCAGTTTCGCCTGCTGATTCCCCAATGCGTTGTTCACGGCTTTTATCGCAGCATCCACAGGTCCGTCGCCTTCGGCAGACCCGCTTCTACGTTCCGCTCCATTGATCTTGAGCCAAACGAAAGCGGTTGGTGTGTTCTTGTTTCCGGTCGTTGCCTGAAGCTCATCGAGCACCAGCTTATCATGGATGCCGGTGCCTTTGGCTTTCTCGACAAGCAGGAGGAAATCGGCATCGCTGACAACGTACCCGTCTTCTTCTTCCATCTGCCGCACGGCCTGAAGGACTTCCGGGATTTTATCCTCGTCAAGCTCCACGCCGAGCTCTATGAGCTTCATCTTAATGCTTCCCTTGCCGGATAGTTTGCCGAGCGAAAGCCGGTGTTTTTGGCCAACAAGTGCCGGGTCATAAGGCGAATACATATCCCATCCTTTGTTCAGGCCGTCGTGGTGTATGCCCGCATCATGCAGGAACGCGAACTCCCCGACTATCGGCATGTTCTTGGCTGGTTGTATCCTAGATGCTGCCGCAACAATCGCGGATATCTCCAGGATACTTTTGAGGTTGACTGTGTATATTCCATATTTCTCCTGGAGCGTGAGCGCGACCTGCTCTATGGGGCAGTTGCCAGTACGCTCCCCTAAGCCATTTATCGTGCCATGGAATCGGTCAGCCCCTGCACGGAGCGCCTCCAATGTGTTGGCTGTCGCAAGCCCCCGGTCGTTGTGGCCGTGGAACGAGAGATGATCTGGGCCGCCATCCTTGAGATAATTGAAGAGCGCGTATGTCTCAGCTGGAGTGAACACTCCGAGCGTATCGCAAACGCAGAAGCATTCCACACCAATCTTATGTGCTTCCAGGGAAACGAGTTTGAGGAAATCCGGGTCGGCTCTGCTGGCATCTTCTGCAAGGAGCTCGACCGTGAGTCTTCGGCTGAGCGCATATTCAACGGATTTGAGTATAGTTGCCAAGGCTTTCTGGTGGAACTCGGTATCGCCAGACCTCAGCTTCAGTTTTTTCTCTATGTGGAGATCCGAAGCTGGGAAAACAAGGCTTACCCTTCCTGCTCCGGCTTCGATGACTGCGTCCACATCCTCGTTCCTGATCCTCGCGAAAGACGAGACGTCCTTGTTCGAACTGAGCGCCTCGCACACGAGGCCTATGGCATCCTTCTCAGACTTGCCGTTTATCGCGCTGCCGGCTTCTATGATATCTGCGCCGAACCGTTTGAGCTCCTTTGCGAGCGCGGCTTTCACAGCTGGCTTGAAGACCACGCCCGGGGTCTGTTCGCCATCGCGCAAAGTCGTATCCAATACTTGAATCTTCTTTACAAAATGAGTCTCTACTTTCAACGCATTCACTTTTTCCTTACTGGATTTCAAAACACCCGGTCATATTTTTCACCCCATACGCTGCGGTCCATCCGAAGCGTGTGTATGTTCGGAGTTAAATGAGTAAGGAAAGGTTTTAAATCGCTATCGCAGGTTTATTACTCACAAGGGCCTGTAGCTCAGTTTCTTTTTGCTATTTTTTGCCTTATAGGGCAAAAACGCAAAATATAGAGCAACTTGGTAGAGCGTCGGACTTTTAATCCGCAGGCCGAGGGTTCAAATCCCTCCAGGCCCGTTTTCCCTTTTTCATCGCCCGGACATAACTAATTTTAATCGCTTTCAGGCATATCATTATCCATGCTGACGACAAAACTTTCCAAACTGAGCCCGGAATTGCTGGAAGAATTCATCGAGCTGGGCAAAGCGCTCGACATGGAGGTCACGACCGATACCCGGATAGGTTTCTTCGAATTGGAGAACATCAAGAACGAAAGGGTGAGGAAACGCGCGGAAAAACTCCTCCAGCAGGCCGAGAAAGAGGTCGGCGCCCTTGCCGCTGCCAGACTGCATATGGGGGAGACGACGTTCACTGAACGGCAACCTGCCAGGTTCAGGACGCAGAGCCTTCCGCCGGTCCAGGCAGAGATGCTCCCTGGCATGAACATGAGGATAGAAGAGTCCAGGATCAAGCTGCTCGAAGGGAATGGGACATTCCGGGCTGCGCTTAATAAGATGGGGATCAAACCGGAAGAGGTCAAGAGGTATGATGCCATACTCATAACGTGCAGCGATGCGCGTTGCGAGATGACCGAGCTGGACCAGTACGCTGGAAAGCGGATATTGGCGCTGCAGGTCGCCGGCAATGTCATATCGGATGATGTGAGAGAAGCGATAAAGAGGCTGGAGCTGGGCGGCGAGATAATTGTCTGCGGTCATGTGGATTGCGGAGCATGCAAAGGTAAACGGGATGACCCGCACGCGAAAGCGGGATCGCTAGGCCGCGTCGATATCGTGAGGGAAGGCTATGACATATTCTCTGCCAATGCCATGAACCAGGCGCAGGCTATCATGGATCTTCCTGAAACAAGGGAGAAGAAAGCGAAGGTCACGGCATTGGAGTTCGATCCCACTAAACGCAGGGGGGACCGGATTGCGATCCTCGGCGCTGACACGATGGGCAGCAGGTTCATTTCGACACTTAGGTTTAGCGCAGGCAAACTGGTGTCTGAATCACTCGCCAAGGGCAAGGACCTTTCGACCCAGACCGCCCATGCGATCGCTATCAGCGATCCGCTCGATTTGGGAAGGTTCACGGATGCGCGGATAATCTTCGGCGCGGGCCAGAACGAGATATTCGGTGTCAGCGCGGTCGGGGGGCGATTGGGCGAGGAAGCGCTCGGCAGCATTGAATACGCGCTGGGGCACGTGCATGGCCTGGAAGAGGACGCGCATATCGTTATATTGAACACCAATACCGAGATAGCCAAGGAAATAGAACGGACGATAATCAAACGGCTCGGGAGGAAGGCGACCATAACCGTGATGCAATATGACCGCGAGAGCGGAGAAGCGAGAGTCGCGTGATTACCGCCATCTTTTTCCAAAGGCCAACATTAAAAAGGTTTCCACATAATAAAACAGCAAAGCACATAATATATTTACTGACAAGGTGTAGATATGGCAGAACCGACCGTAATCAAACCAGCTAATCTGAATAATGTTGTGGTAAGGGCGCGCGACGTATTCGCAAAGAGGTACTACAGGCCTCTCGACTCCGCTCTCCTGAAGGCTAAAGCCGCCTCGCAGGTTTTATCATCCGCAGAACAGGACTATCTGAGCGTGTTGAGGGCCATAAGGATGGTCGACGAGACCACAACCGGAGACGCAGAACTCAGAAGCGCCAAGGACGCGATGCGCATCATGATAGCTTCCCTTGAAAGCGGCATCACCGAACTCCAATCGATGCAAGGCTGGCTGGCGCCATTCGAGGATTCCACATCCAGATCGCTCGTTTCGCTCGAAACATTCACCCTGAGCTACCTTGAGAGCGTGCTCGGCAGCCACTTGAAAGAGTCACGCGGCGAGCTTTCGCATGCGAGAAACGAAATCCGCGCTTTCACGTTCAGCAAGGCCCCTGCTCCGCAGGAAAGAGCAGAAGAAGTGCTCGATAAGGTCGAGATAAAGGAACCTGATGAGGACATAACAGGCATGAGCATCGAGACGATATTGAGAACCACGTTCGGCCCGCTCCACTCGGCTGCCGCGATACTCGATATCGGCAGAGCTTATGCCGAGCATGCCGCATCGAAACTCGGTGTTGCTGCAGATATCATGGATTCTTCGGCCGAAATATACACGGATGTGCATAATCACATAGAAGGAAACGATGAGCATGCCGGAGAAGCCGAGAAGATACTCTTCAGGCTCATAGAGAGGCTAACTTTGGAATCCGGAAACGCGGCAAACATGAGGACCGTATCTGAGAGAGTGACGGCTACCGTAGCGCGGGTCCTCGAGAGCATAGATGAGTTCACTGTGAACGCCTTGCGCCTCGGACTCCGTGGCGAAGTGCCTGAGGAAACAGCGCCTTCCGAGGATGTGCCCATGACGCCGCCTCCCGAAACCGAGGTTAAACCTCCAGTGGATGGAAAGACTACGGATCAAGAATCGCAAGCCAGCGGAGACGATGTGAAAACAGCGGCGATGACCGGATGTCTCGTGAATGTTGGTATCGGCAACATCGAAGTCGTGGATGATTTCCTTGTTGATAACCCTGACCGAGCAGAGGAACTTATCAAAAGACTTGATAGGATGGCCCGCGGGCACGAGGAAGAGGAGAGCAGGCTGAACGCGGTGAAAGCCATAGCATCCATCGCTGGAAAGGATTATGCGGTGGCAACACTCCAAATCGCGCTCAATACACTGCATGCCCTCTCCGAAAATGGCGTTGGTGATGTGAAATCTCAGGCCACAGCATGCATGGCTGAACTGGGCAACTTGGGGACCGGATCTGAATGAACCCAGGGCAAAAACCTCCGACCGAATATAAACCCGGCGTTACAGGACCGGAACGCAGGAGATGGCCGGAAGCCAGGATAGCCTTCGACAGCGCGGTCAGAAAATCGACTTTCGCTCCAGCATTCGACCGGATGGTGGCTGGCACGGCGACCGTAGAATCTGTCCTGACAGTGCTCATGATCGCGAACGAGGCCAGCGCAGTGCCCGAATACTCCAAGGAACTACTCGCGATGAGGAGCAGGTTCCGCGAGCTGGATGTAATCGAAGATAACGAGCATGTCGCAGGTTTCCTCAAAGGGGTGGCGTTGCTCATACCAGCACTCAAAGAGCCCATAGCAGTTGAAGTCATCACAGGACTCGGATTGGCAGCATATAACGATGCATATTTCGATATTGTCGACAAGGCTGTCGATGCAGTTCTCGGTGATCCGGAGAGTTTGTCCGATACCAAAACGAAACGGCTCAGGGATCTAAGGGCCACCATAGACAGCAAAAGGGGCGAACACGAAGAAAACCGCACGGTCACGAGGCCCGAAGGCGTAGATATAGAGCAGGAGCATAGAGAAGAAAGCAGGCAGGAAGACGACGACCAAGAATCCGAAGTTCCATATCGGAGTGACGCAGAGAGGGGCGCGCTCGTGATCGCAAAAACATTTTGCGGCATCATGGTAGTTTATCTGTTAATAATGATCGCAGGCGCAACTGGACACAGAGACGAATCGGCACCGCAACCGAAAACCAGGCAGCCGGTCAGCGCTCCGGTCCAAGCGCCACCAGCACAGAAAGACGAGCCGAATCCAGTAGTGACGGTTCTGGATGTTCCTCCGAGCGCACCTCAAGAGAGAAGAGCGCCGAGACCGAGAAGGCCGAAAAGGGCCGTGCAAGTTCCGGATGCCTCGCCCCCGGTGCAGTCATTGAACACCGATGCCGGAGAAAGCCCCGAATCGATCGCTGAGAGGATAATCAATCCCAACGAAGGCGCGAAAGAGCGCCTCGCGGCCATGATGAATCCGGATGCGGGGGTTCAGGAAGAAAGGCTCGTAGGAGTGCTCAAAGTGGTCGCTGCAGGAAACGATGACGAATTGGCCGTAATCGCAATTGACAGGCTCAATGTTCTTGCGAGGCAGAGCACGCAGCCGGATAGCCCGGCTAGAAAAGCGCTCGAATCTCTCGCTTCGGATGCTTCGATAACCAGCAATCCGGCCAGAAGCAGCGCGATAGCGATTCCTAAAAATTGATAAAAAATAAAAAAATCAGACGTCGTGGTAGAGGTGGAACTCGTACGGGTGCGGTCGCAGCCGTATCGGGTCGATCTCCTTCGTGCGCTTGTAGTCTATCCATACGTCCACGGTGTCTTTCGTGAAGACCCCGCCTTGGAGCAGGTAGTCGTGGTCGCTCTCCAATGCGGCGATGGAGTCCTGCAGGCTTCCTGGCAGTTTCTTTATCTTGTCAGCCTTCTCCTTCGGCATGTGGTAGATGTTCTCCGTGACATGCTCCCCTGGATCGAGCTTCCTTTTTATCCCATCCATGCCGGCCAGCAGCATGGCGGAGAACGCCAAATACGGGTTGCAGCTCGGGTCCGGCGGGCGGTACTCGATCCTCTTCGCTGCGAGCGCCTCCGGAGCGGTTAAAGGTATCCTGACCGCGGCGCTCCTGTTCGCCTGGCTGTACGCGAGGTTGACCGGAGCCTCGAAACCGGGCACGAGCCTCTTGTACGAGTTCGTGGTGGGCGAGAGGATGGCCGCGAGCGAAGGCGCGTGCTGTATGAGGCCTCCGATATAATAGAGCGCTTCCTGGCTGAGGCCGGCGTATTTGTCTCCGGCGAACATGTTCTTGCTGCCTTTCCAGATGCTCTGGTGGCAATGCATGCCCGAGCCATTGTCGTTGAACAGGGGCTTCGGCATGAAGGTCGCCATCTTGCCGTGCCTGAGCGCGACGTTCTTCACGATGTATTTGTAGAGCTGGATGTTGTCGGCAGAACGGGTGAGCGCATCGTATTTCATGCCTATCTCGCACTGGCCCGCCGTAGCGACCTCGTGGTGGTGCTTCTCGATCGTGATCCCGCAGCGCTTCATAGTCAGGATCATGTCGTTCCTGACCTCCTGGAGGGAGTCTATGGGAGCGACAGGGAAATACCCTTCCTTGTATCTGGGCCGGTACGCCAGGTTCGGAGCATCGCCTTTCCCGGAGTTCCATATCCCTTCAGCGGAATCGATGAAATAATACCCCGAGTTCTCGGTCTGGTCGAAGCGCATGCTGTCGAAGATGAAGAACTCCGCTTCCGGGCCGAAGTACGCGATGTCCCCCATACCGGAGGATTTCAGATGCTTCTCAGCCTTCTTCGCGATCGTCCTCGGGTCGCGCTCGTATGCCTCCTTGCGGTGCGGGTCATAGACATCGCACGTCACGGATAAGGTCTTCGTGGAGAACGGATCCGCGAACGAGGTGGAGTAATCAGGTATGAGCTCCATGTCGCTCTCATTTATCTCCTTGAAGCCGCGGATGGACGAGCCATCGAAAGGGAGCACGTCTTTTCCGGAGAATTCGATCATCTCGATAGGCATCGTGAAATGCTGCCACTGCCCGAGCAGATCCGAGAATTTTACATCCACCAGTTCCAACCCTTGTTTCTTTGCCAACTCTTTCGCTGATACCGCATCCATAAACTACACCTCTTCCCCCGTTTTGATTAACTGGATTGCCGATTTAAATTTAAAAGAGTTATGATATCGTTTTTTTCCAAACATTTGTAAGGAATAAATATAAATAATTCGTACAAATGTTTAGTCCATGAAGCTCAAGACCAAGGAATTGGATACATTTGACCGGAAGCTGCTTGGGGAGCTGGTGCGCAATTCCAATCGGTCCTTCAGGACTCTGGCCAAGGATATGGGAATGTCCCCCGCCGCCGTGATAGACCGCGTGCGCGCCCTGGAAGATGAGGGCTACATAATAGGGTACGGATGCAGGCTGGATTACCTGCGCCTGGGCTTCGAATTCATGGCGATCGTGGAGGTCAGCATGTCCGGAAAGGACCTCCTGATGCTCGAGGAGAGGATAGCGAAGCTCCCGCATGTCGCAGCCGTATGGGACACCACCGGCGATTACGATGCCATCGCGGTGCTGATGTGCCGCTCCAGGGGGGAGCTCAGCGCCACGGTGAAAAAGATTCTCGCGATAAAAGGCGTTGAGAAGACCAGCACCAACATCGTGCTCAATGTGGTCAGGAGGCTGACCGAGTTCTACGAGGTCTGATTATTTCCTTGCGCTATCGCGGTGGATGATATCGTGGTAGGCTCTCCTGATCAATTCGACGAACGCGGTGTCGCCACCTAGATAATAGTAGTGAGCGGCCTTGCCGTGCTCAGCCACGTCATGCCATTCTGAGGTCTTGAGCTGGACTTCGAAGGGGAGCACGCGGAATTCGCATCCCGAATCCGAAACCGTATCGAAGTGGAAGGCTCGGTATCCGTTCGGTTTGTCATAGTAGGTTATTTTTGGCAGGCATTGCTTCAGGAGCGGATGTATCAGCTTTAATGACATGATGGTATCCAAGACTATCTTCAATGCCAGGTGCAGCGGCTCCACGCATATGGACGATAGAAGACGTTTTACGTTTTTTACAGTGAATACCTCGTTCTCGTAAGCCGACCCCGGATGGCTCATCATACCGAGCAGATTGTCCATGTACGAGTCCCTGATTTTATGGACGATGACCCTCAACGCAACGCAGTCGTGGAACTCGTCATAATTGAATGACCCTATCTTATCCGTTACATATTGGTCAAGCGTGCCGTGCTTGCCGCCCTCCTTCCATTGGCCTTCCATTATCCGGAGGGCTTTTTTCATTGCTTTCCCCGGGTGCTTCTCCTTCCGCATCTCGATATCGGCTTCGAAACCGTACGAGGATAGGGCATTCCGGAGAATACGTGAGAGCTCGATGGCCACTTCCTGCGTTGAAGCCATGCGATGCATGATTGTCTCATCCGATGAAAGCTCCATGATCCTCTGGTATATCTCGGGATGGTTTATTCGATACGCATGCTCGAATATGTCTCCCGCTATGGAAGGATAACCGAAAAGCTCGGCCAGAGGCCCGTACAGGTTCTCCCCGGCCATGGCATCCATGCGCATCATCTCCTGCGCATCAGCCTCTGATTTGTAGAGCCTGAAGAGGGGGCTCGCAGTCTTGCTCACCAACCCGTCTATGTGATCCTCCATCTTGTGCGTGACCGCATAATCCGCTAGTTTTGCCAGCAAGGCGAGGTGCGTTTTGCCATTATCGAGAATAGAGGCATATGCGCTGAGCGGCGCGCCGCTCCGTTCGAGACTCCGTCAGCCTGCTGAAGACGGCTATCTGCTCTGCCACCTGCCCATCCATCAAGGCGGCCGGCAGGACCACACCAGGCACCTCCCGATAATCAGGCTTGAGCACATGATACAAGGCCGTCTGGGCGACGATATAGTTGGCGCGACGCCTCTCTGGATATGCCTGTATGTCTGTGAGGAACTCGCTCTCTATGATGCCAGTGGAGGCGGCCTTCTGGACGACGAAATGGCAATGCTCGTATAGTGGAAACGCGTCATGCCTCGAATAGAAATGCTTTCCGGTCTGGACGATAGAGCGCAGACTGGGCAGTTCCATGCGATTTGCCATTATAGTACATCATCTAAAACTGTTTATAAACTATTAGGTGGGCGAAAAACGCCTTGCATGAGTTCAACGGAAAACCAGCTTGGCTTTCTTCAGGTGATTGATGTTCTTGGAGCCTGTCAGGAAGGCGCATAGCCGCATCTGCTTCACGAAAGAATCCGCGTATTCATCCAGCTCGCCTTCGCGCTGCGCTTTTATGAACGGATACGCTCCGCCGCACATGTCAGCCCCCAACGCGATCGACTTCGCTCCGTCCAGGCCGTTCCGGATGCCTCCGCTCGCCACCATGGGCAGGATGCCCCTGCATTGCATAACCGCCTCAGCCGTGGGAATCCCCCAGTTCTCGAAGCCCATGATCTTGCCTCCCCGGAGGTATTCCACCATGCTCCATGAGGTGCCGCCAGCCCCCGAGACGTCCAGCCAATCGACGCCCACGTCTTTGAGCTTCAAGGCGACATCCTGGCTTATCCCGGCTCCGGTCTCCTTCACCATGACCGGGACGGAGAGCTTGTCGCACACCTTCCTTAATACATCCAGGACGCCGGAGAAATCCGTATCCCCTTCAGGCTGGATCGCCTCTTGGAGCGGGTTCAGGTGCACGGCCAGTGCGTCGGCATCTATAGCGCTCACTATGGACTCGATTTTATCGATAGGGTATTTCTTGAGCTGGAAGGCGCCTATGTTGGCCAGAAGCGGGATATCCGGCGCGACTTCGCGGACCTTGTATGTGGCAGCTAGCTCAGGCGACTCGATCATGGCGCGCTGGGACCCAACGCCGAAAGCGAAACCGTATTTCTGCGCTATGGCCGCGAGCCCGGAGTTTATCGAGCTGGCGTCCTTGTAGCCACCAGTCATGCCGGTTATGAGAATCGGGTATTCGACGCTTTTCCCCAGGAATTTGGTGGAAAGATCTACAGAATCCAGCGAGATCTCCGGAAGAGCGTTGTGGATGAAATCGATGCGTTCGAATCCGGTGGTCTTCACGCATTGCGCGCCTTCCGAGAGCACCAGCTCCACGTGATCCTTCTTGCGCGACTCGGTCTGTTTCATGCGATTACCTTGCCAGCGGGTACTTCTCCATGTACATCTGGGTCTGGAGGACCGTGAGGAAAGGCAGGATCAGCAGCGAGTTCGCTAGCAGGACGAAATATGATGAGAACGGGCTCGGGAATATGAGGTCTCCGATTATCTCCACCACGGTGAGGCCTAGGAAGGCGACCAACGCCCAGATCAGGACGAACTGGGGATTCTTTATCGCCATCTCGAACGAGGTCCCCACGGCCGAAGGCACGTCCAGGTTGTCTATCACCACGGCCGGCGGGACGAAGAACATGAAGAATGATATCACGAGAGCCACGATCGGATATATCCATGATTGGAGCGGGTGGTCGTATGTCAGCACCTGCGTGATGAACAAGGCTAGCAGGATGATCGTGTAGATGACGAATATGCGCAGGGCATAGCTGCCGAACGCACCGAGCACCTCGTGCGTTATCGCGGTCAGGGTCCTTTTCGAGCGCACAACGATATTGATGTTCACGATCGTGTCCGCGATTACGAACATCGCGATCGCGTATGCCACCACGGTGAAGATGACGTCGAGTATTGACAGCTCGGGCAGGCTCCCGGTACGCAGGAAGACGCCTCCCAATGCCATATAGGTCGGAGCCGACACAAGCACTGGAATGAGGAACGCCACTATGAAAGGGATCGAGAAGATGACTATGAGCCCGAGCCGGTTCAGATAGAAGTCAGTGGCATATTTGAACGTGCGAGAGATATCGTTTTCTTTCATGCCATGAATACCGCTATAGCATTTATAATATTTAACTTAGCGGGCATTGCCCAGCCTGTGTTAGGTTTATAAAAGGATTCAAATCAATTAAACGACGTTAAGATTTATCCAGAGGATTACTATGAAGACTATAGATGTGATTGTGGAAGGCGGCAAAGCCAGCGCAGGCCCGCCATTGGCTCCTGCTTTGGCTCCATTGGGAGTGAACATCGGCCAAGTCGTGGCCAAGATAAACGAGCAGACCAAGATGTTCTCGGGCATGAAGGTTCCGGTCAAGGTCAATGTCGATCCGAAGGCCAAGACATTCACCGTGGAAGTCGGCAGCCCGCCCACCGCGGAGATAATCAAGAAAGAGGCAGGCATCGAGAAAGGATCGGGAACGAAAGACCCGGCCGGCAACATCTCGCTCGAGAAAGCCGTCGCGATCGCGAAGGCGAAGACGAACTCACTCGGCAGGGACACCAAAGAGACGCTCAAGGAGATACTCGGTTCCTGTGTCAGTATGGGAATCAACATCGACGGCAAGAGGGCGAAGGACATGATAAAAGAGGTTGATGCTGGAAAGCACGATTCGCTGCTCAAAGGCTGATGGAATGAGATACGCCCCCCTCATCATCCTCTTGCTTTTCGTTTCGCTATCGTTCGCGTCAGAAATCTGGAAATACAGCACTGACGGGGCGATCAACGCCAAACCGCTGATCTACCAGGGATTGGTGGTCGTGGCATCAGATGATGGAAGCGTATATGCCATTAATCCGGCCACCGGGGCCAAAAAATGGAATGCTTTCGTCGGCCTTTATCCGAACGAGGTTCTGCTATTCAATAACGCGGTGGTAACTTCCGTGTCGGATGGCAGTGTGGTGGAAATCGGCGCGAATGGCAAACCGGTCTGGACCACGGATCTCAACACGACTGCCTATAACGTCTCATACGTGTATGGGGCGGCAGCCGATTCCAAATTCATATTCGTCACTACCAACGTGGGGCTTTTCGAGCTCGATACCAACGGGATCGCGAAGAACGTATACCCTTTCAACTCCACGACCGGCCCGCCAACCGCAGGTCCTGATTTCGTCGTGTTCGGAAGGGGCGATGAACTGGACAAGGTCCTAGATAGCGGCGCCTTGGCATGGAAAACCTCCATAGAAGGCGGCTCTTTCTGGCTTTCACGGCCAGCCATCGACAGCGAGGGCGTCTATATCGGAGGCCTCGACGGCAAGCTCCACGATTTCGCGATCAGCAACGGTGTGGAGTTCTGGAACGTGCCGACAGGTGGCTGGGTAGATGGAAGCCCTCTGGTCTCCCAGGGGAACATCTATTTCGGAAGCGATGATGGGAAGATGTATGCGGTCGATTCCAGCGGCCAGGCAGTATGGACCTCCTCGACCGGCCTCGCCATCCAGACCCAGCCGGAGTTCGGCACCATGGGCGGAGACGACGTCGTATTCGTAGGCGGGAGCGACAAGGAGATATATGCGATGTCCACCGACAGCGGCCAGATATTGTGGGAAAGCCCCACGGAAGGGGCGGTCGGAAGCCCGCTATTCTATCAAAGCTCGGTCATTTTCGGATCAGGAGACGGGAACGTATACGCATTCAGCACGGACCGGGCCTGCTCGATAACCAGCCCGCATGAAGGCGACAATATCGGCCTCAAAGAGCTTGACATAGAAGGGAATTTTGTCTCCGCGGCGGACAACGCCCAGGTGTCAGTCAAGATAAACGACGGGGATTGGCAGGATGCGAACATGACCCAGAACGGATGGACCTATTATACGGATCCTTCCACGGCCCTCGTCCCGGACCTGAACACCATATCATGCAAGGTATCTGATTCCAATGGAGATGAGAGCGGAGACACATACACGATGGTCACGGTCAACCATGACCCGAATGTGCCGCTCAGCGACATCACGATAACCGTATCCCCGGACATAATCGAGAAGCAGCCATTCACCATCTTCGTGAACGATGCATCCGATGGCTCTCCTATAGAGCGGTTCACGCTCATATCCCAAGGCAATAATTACACCGGAGACGAGAACTACAACCTCACCATAAACGATCCCGGCTCGTATAAGATTACGGTGAAGAAGATAGGCTTCAACGATGCGACAGTCTCCGTCAATGTGAACGCCAATGGAGTGAACCCGCTTTTCCTGGTGATAGGCGCTATCGCGATAATCGCCATAGTATGGGCCGTCTGGGGCCAGATAAAGAAGCGGGGAGTGAAGAAAGTCACTCCACAGTCACACTTTTAGCGAGGTTCCTGGGCCGGTCTGGGTTTATCCCTCGCAGGACGCTCACATGGTACGCCAGCAGCTGCAGCGGGATGATTAGCGCGAATGGATATAGTATCGGATCCATACCCTTAGGGATGGAAATCGACATGTCGCTCTCCCCCAGGATGCCCTCATCGTCGGTGACCGAGATGATGAAACCGCCCCTGGCCTTGGCTTCCTTGATGTTCCCGAAGAGCTTCTGCACCGTCTCATCCTTGGGCGCCAGCGCGATGACCGGCGTGCCCTGGGTTATGAGGCTCAGCGTGCCGTGCTTGAGCTCTCCGCCAGGATAGGCTTCGGAATGGATATACGTTATCTCCTTGAATTTCAGCGACGCTTCGTAAGCTATCGGGACGCTCCTGCCCCTGGCTATGAAGAACGCATGGTCTTTCCCTGCGAGCTTCTGGGCTATAGCCTTCACTTCGTTCTCCTTGTCCAGCATGTTTCCGATGACATCCGAGAGCTTGGAGAGCCTCTCCTTGCCATAGACGATCTTGAAGATGATCGCCAGCTGGGATGTGAACGTCTTCGTGGCCGCTACCCCGATCTCTGGCCCCGAGTTCATGAAAACGGTGCAGCTCGCGAGCCGCGTCACGGAGGAGCCGACAGTGTTGGTTATCGCGATCTTCGGGCTGCTCGCGGCATAGCGCATCGCCTGGAGGACATCGGCCGTCTCCCCGCTCTGCGTTATCGCGACGATCAGCGTATCCTTGTCGGGTTTCGCTATGAACTGGTAATCGCTCGCTATGAACGCCTGCGCCGCCTTGCCGCTCGAAGCGAGCAGGTACGCCAGCATCAGCGAAGCGTGGTAGGATGTCCCTGCGGCTATTATATCTATGCGGGAATGGCTGGCGATCAAGGATTTGGCCGGTTCCACATCCGTGGCGAGGCTCTCGTTCACGAAATGCCTCTGGTCCATTATCTCCTTGAGCATGAAATGAGGGAAACCGCCTTTCTGGGCTATCTCCATGTCCCAATCCACGGTTATCTGCTTCCGGACCGTCTCTTTCCCCCGCGCGTCATAGACCTTGTATCCGTGCCTGCTGATGACGGCTATGTCCCCATCCTCGAGCGGGACGAACGTCTTTGTGTATTTCAGCATCGCTGGTATGTCCGAAGCGCAGAGCATCTCCCCCTTGCCGACACCTATGATGAGCGGGCTGTTCTTCCGCGCCAGGAAAACCCTTCCCCTCTTCGTCCATGGCATCCATGGCCACGACGGCATAAGAGCCATCGAGCGAATGGATAGTATCCATGAAGGAACGGAGGACTGGCTTGGTCTTGGCGTTCTCCTCTATCAGATGCGCGATGACCTCGGAATCAGTATCCGATGCGAATGAATGGCCTTTCTGGATCAGGTCTGCTTTCACCTTGGAGTAGTTCTCTAATACACCGTTGTGCGCTATGACGATCTTCTTGCTGCAATCCATGTGGGGATGGGAGTTCGCCTTGCATACCGCGCCGTGGGTCGCCCATCGGGTATGGCCTATGCCTACAGTTCCGTCAAGTGATGTGAACCGCATCGATGAGGATACCTCTTCCACCATGCCCTTGTCTTTCTTGATTTCCAGGGTTTTGTCCTTGAGCACGGCTATGCCCACCGAATCGTAGCCCCTGTATTCCAGGCGCTTGAGGCCTTCCGTGAGGACCTCCGAGGCCTTGCGCTGGCCGACATATCCTATGATGCCGCACATCGTAGGAGAGTAATCTGGAAGTCAATAAAAGGATGATAGGTCGCCTCTTAGAGAGAGCGGCTGAGGGCCTCGCTTTCGGGATGTTAATAAATATTGCCTGATTACTACGACTGAAATGTATGAGGCGCATCGCTCTCCTATTGTTGCTTGTATCCTTCGCGCTCGGTACTGCTATGGCCGACTCGCAGAATATTTCCATATCTCCGCATGATTATTACATCGTAGGGTTCAGCGGTCCTATAACCGACGCGCAACGAGCCAGTGTCGAATCATCTGGATTGGAGATCGTCGGCTATGCAGGTAATTTCTCTTATATCGCGAGGGCACCTAGGGGGACCAGCCCTGAAGCGTCAGGTTTCACCCTTGAAAGGATGGGAACGATGTGGATCGCATCAAGCATGGAGGCAAACAGCACCCCCCTTGAGAATATCGTCGTAGTCCTCTATCCCGGCGAAGATGCGGACGCCATGGTGGACGCGATAGATGCCATAGCTTCCGCGGAGAAATACGATAATCAAACCATAGTAGTCAGTTCCGCAACCGAGGATCAGCTTTCTGAGATACGTTCTATCCCCGGGGTCATGATGGCGGATGTGAAGCACCCTGATACGGCTTTCAATGATTATGCTGCACCGACACTCGGGGCGAGCGACATCTGGTCTCGGTTGGGCTTGAATGGGAACAGCACGATTGTGGCGGTCGGGGACACTGGCTTGGACACCGGCAACCTATTAACAATGAATCTCGATTTCCGTGGTAGAGTTAATATCAGTGCATGGTGCGATGGGAGTCTCGCGCACTCATCGTTAGGCGTCTACTGTCCCGGAAATCCATCGGGTGCAGATTATTTTGGTCATGGAACACATGTTTCCGGTTCGGTACTTGGCAATGGGACCAACAGCAATGGTGCCATCAAGGGTATGGCATATGGAGCGAGCCTATTCATGCAAAGTCTCGATAATAGTACCACTAATACCATATATGCCCCATATGACCTTCAGTCGCTCTTCACCGAATCATACTCTGCTGGTGCGCGGCTTGATTCAAATTCCTGGGGAGACGCCATTGATGATGTGTATAGTACCGATACGCAAGAGATAGATGATTTTTCATATACCCATCCAGATTATCTCGTTCTTTTTGCGGCAGGCAATTCTGGGTCTGGATCATCCACAATTAGCTCAGAGGCAAATCCGAAGGACAGTATAACTATCGGCGCTGTTGGAACTGCGAGAGGTCCGGTTCCAGGATATAATACTACTGGTCCAACTCAGATTGCTTTTTTCTCATCCAGAGGTCCAGCTTCCGATGGAAGGTATAAACCCGATCTTGTGGCCCCTGGAGTCGATATACTCTCAACAGAATCATCTGTTCCTGGCACAGTTGCATGCAATATCGCCTCCCCTTCCTATCCCGGATATGCATTCTGCTCAGGCACCTCTATGGCCACGCCATTGTCGACCGGAAGTGCGACGCTGGTCCGGGATTATCTGATAAAGAATAGATCCATGGCCGACCCGCCTTCCTCACTGATAAAAGCGATCCTCATCGCTGGCGCGGACGATCTGCCTGCCTATGCTTCCCCTAATTTCATTTCTGGTTTTGGAAGGATCAACCTTTCGGAATCCCTCCCGCAGGGGAATGGAGTCTTGAATTATACGTTAGGGAGTATGAGCACCGGAGGTTCAATTTCATTACAGTATCTTTTCCGAACCAGTCAGAAGACAAGGATCGCGCTAGTCTGGACGGACCCGGCCTGCACAACCAACTGCGATTCCAGTGCATTGGTGAACGACCTCGACCTCTCGGTTACGCTCCCGAATGGGACAGTCTATTATGGAAATAGCAAAGGAAACAGTTCTGCAGGGCCTGACAGGAAGAATAATGTCGAGATGGTAGAGCTAACACCAGCACCAGGTCAGTACACCGTCAACGTAACCGGATACAACGTCCGTTCCGGACCCCAAGCATTCTCTCTAGTTGTAATCGGAGGTATCGACCTCGGTTTGCCAAGCATCAGCATCTCCAGCCCGGTGAACACACTGTACAATGTTAGTTCCATTGCTTTGAACTACACAGTTACCAATCAAAGCACTTGCTGGTATTCTTTGGATAACAATGCGAATCAATCTCTTATAGGGTGTGGAAATATCACACTCCCACCTATTTCCGATGGAAACCATTCTTTGTTCGTTTATATGAACGATACGGGAGGAACGATCCATTCCGCCAACGTGACATTCATAGTCGACACGACCCCGCCATCCGTGACCCTGAACTCGCCGACCAATCTTTCCACATTGTATACGTCCACAGTCGCATTCAATTTCACTGCGACAGACAATTTATCCTCCGCAATGAACTGCTCCATCTACCTTGACGGGGTTCTCAATCAGACCAACACCTCGGTAAGCAACAACACAGCCGAGATATTCACGATCAATAATATACCCGATGGGAACCATTCGTGGTATGTACGATGCAAGGACAACGCAGGCAACACAGGAAACAGCGTGACGCTGAACTTCACCGTGCGCAATTACTGCCCAACCATAACCGCGCCCGGAACGTATTCTCAGCCCAACAATTACGTGGCGGCGCCCAACGATGCCTCGGAGATGCCTCTCGGGGGCACGGCATGCGTCAAAATCGCTTCATCCAACGTCATCTTCGACTGCGCTGGATACAACATAACCGGCAGCGGGGAATCAGGAACGACCTATGGTATCCTGGTCAACGGTTCGGTCACCAACGTCACGATACGCAACTGCCCGAGCATATCGAAATACAACTACAGCGTTTATGTGTACTATTCCAACAGCAGCGTGATAAGCAATGTAACATGCCATAACAGTTCTAATATGGATTTCATCTCGATTAGTTCTAGCTCCATCTCTTTCAGTTCTGACACGAGCTACAATTCAGGATACGGTTTCTACATAGTTACCAGTACGAACAATGCCTTAACCAATAACTCTGTATATAATGCCCAAACAGGTTTCTTCTTCTACCAAAGTTCCAACAACACCATCGCCAATAACTCCGTCCATAATGCATCCGTAAACGGTTTCTATTTTTACCTCAATAGCGATAACAACAATCTTACCAACAACTCCGCCTACTACGCGCAAAACGGTTTTTCCTTCCATTCCAGCTCCGGAAACATCCTGACCAACAACCTCGCGTACAACAACTCGCAAGACGGCTTCGAGTTGCGTCTCAGCAACGGCAATACTTTCATGAACAATTCCGCCTTGAACAACTCGTATGCCGGCATCCAACTGGAGGTCTCTGATAACAACACGCTGGTAAACAATATCGCGTTCAACAACCCACTGAGCGGCATCCGCCTTCAATCCAGCAACAGCACGCTCGTCAATAATATATTCTACAATAACCAATACGACTTGTATCTGGATGCAGCTGGCGAAAACACCTCATTCTCATTCAACATGACCAATAGCTCGTTCCTGAACCCCTCAGGCACGTTCGTGAACTACACATCTATCTCGATGAACGATTCAGCAGCCGCGGGTGAATCATATTGGATGAAATGGTCGGCCGCCCCGGCAACGCCACCTACTCCGTCATTTGCCCAGAAATTCTTGAATATAAGCAATGTCTCCGGTAATCCATCCATAGACAGGATAGTATGGACATGGCTCGACAACGAGCTTATCGGATACAACGAATCTTTGTTCCAGCTCTGGGATTACAATACCAGCGGCTGGACTCTGCTGAACGGCACCCCGAACATTGCCGGGAACGCATTGAGCCTCGTCAACATGAATCCCGGGAGCGTCTATGGCATACTGGCATTGAATAGCACCCCGAATGTCACTCTCAACTCTCCAGCCGATCTTTCTCTCCTGAATTCATCCACGATTGCATTCAACTTCACAACAATAGACAATTTCTTCTTGACAATGAATTGCTCCATCTATCTTGACGGCTCCCTGAACCGGACCAATTCCTCGGTAACAAACAACACTCCCACTATCTTCATTATTGGCGGCATTGCTGATGGAAACCATTCTTGGTATGTAGCATGCAAGGATCCCGCAAACGACACAGGTACCAGCCTGACAATGCACTTCATCGTGGACACGACTCCTCCGATAGTAATCCTCAATACCCCAGCCAATGCATCGATCTCAAATTCATCTGCGGTAACATTCAATTTCACTGCGATAGATAATCTATCTATAACTATGGGCTGCGCCGTATTCCGTGACGGTTCCCAGATCGGCTACAATGCATCCACAAGGAACAACACTCCGACGACGTTCACAGTACTAACAACAGATGGCTTCCACACGTGGAACGTCTCCTGCAATGACTCCGCGAACAACATGGCCATAAGCGCAACGCAGAGTTTCACGATAGACACGCATGCCCCAGAAATCACTCTTAACTCCCCAGTCCAGAACGCCATCTTGAATTCATCTTCGGGGACA
>CAWDBH010000011.1:0-4675 GCA_963800555.1 uncultured Microcaldota archaeon
GCCTTATTTTGGATGTTTACTGGGCTGATACTGGGATTGTCAGTCATGGTTGAAGCAAATAAAATCTAAATAAACGTTTCCGGGAGCTTTAAGGCTCGCACGGGTAAACAAACCAAAAGAGAGGGAGGGGGCCGCCTCTCGACCCCACCCCGTTCCTCCCAAGATGACTAGCAATGGGTATCCACGAGCAGTTCCCGCGCATACGCCATGAGCAGATCGAACAGTTCCCTTTCATCTTCATCGAGCGCCGGCCTGTACGAATCCAGCGAAGCGAGTTTCTCTTCCATGTCCATCTTATCACCTTGTGAGTATGAAGAGACCCGAGAGGTCTCACATTTTCAAAGCCGGGGAAACGTCCCCGATTGGATGATATGCTCGCTCAAGGGGGGTATTTAAGCAAGGGCCAGCACACCTCATTTCCGCGGAAATTCCACCAAATAGACCAATCCCTAAGACGTAGCACTGCGGCAATCCGCAAGGGGCAAAGCAACCTCATTTCCGCGGAAATCGGCGACCCGATTTCCGGGCAGCGCGAACCGAAATTCGCTCCTGCCGCGGAAATCCCGACCAATTCAACTATCGCATTGTCCAGACATGGCTTCTGATTTATAAGCCATTCCTCCATATCCCTGTTTGGTGTCTCACATGCCAGAAGAGAAGAAATGCAAGGTTTGCGGTTCAACGGAATCCAAGAGATGGATAGAAAGGCAGAACATCGCCGGCATCAAGGCGTATTTCTGCTCCCCCAAATGCTACCAGGAGTACAAGAAGAAGGCATCAGCGAGCGGCGTCTGCGAATTCTGCTAGTCCTTGTGGCTCCACTGCCCGACCGCCAGGTCCGGCTTCATCCTCGAGATTAGCCTTGCCGCCGAGGCCGCGATGAGCAGTATCGACACAAAGAAACCGTTCATTTCATCTTCACATATTCGTTCCCAGAAGCAGCATAAACGAGAGTCTTGATCTCACCTACAAACGCACGCGCATTAAACATCACTTTGTTTGCTTCGTCAGATTTTATTTCGCCCACCCCGTAAGAGGCCTTAATCCGTTCGGTTTTGGCATTGGCCAAGGTATCGGAGTATCTCTTGCTCAGCTGTTTGGCATTTTTCAGGTAGGCGGCATATTCTTTCGGAACCTTCTTGTTGATATAGAACGCCTCAAATGAAGCAATGGCGCATTCGTGAGACCTGGCTTCAAGCCCAATCAAGAAAAGTGCGGCCATCGTAGCATGATACATCGAATAATATGCGCAGACGATCTGCCAGTCATACAATCTGTTCTCCTCCATCTTCTGTGCCGCATGGAGATTGTGTTCGGCTTTCTCCAGATGGTTTTTTGCAGCCTCCACATCAACTCCTTGCTTGATAAGTCTAGGCGGCATATCCGGAGTTCCTTCAAAACATCGCTCAAGCTGGTTCATGGTTTTCCCTCCGCCAAAGCAAACCCCCAAAATCTATTATAATTTTTTAGTACGATCCTGTCCCTCCACATGCCCTTGTAAACCGGCTCTTTATGCCATTGGTTTTCGAGTTCTTTCATGGGCACGGAATGGATATTTATTGTTATCCCATAAACCGCTTCTTTTTTTGAGATGGCAACCTTGTCTGTCTTACCGTCCACTAAGAGTATATCCATATCGCTGGAGTCCCGTTCATGACCCCGCGCAACAGATCCAAAAAGCACTGCGAAGGAGCACCCGCCAAGCAAACCAGAAACCTCAAGAACGGGAATCGTGAGTTTGGAGTCTCGTAGGAAAAGATTCGTACGGTCTTGCTCGAGCAAAGCCATTACCGGGAGGGCATTTTCAGATGCGAGAGAGAAGAACGCCTGCCGTCCCTTTTTGATTTTTCTGAGGATGCCTGTTTTGCAATAATGGTTCAGGTAAGTAAACACCGTTTCGTGGGAGATATTAAACCCAGACTTTCGAATTTCATCTTCTATCTCCAATCCATATTTCTCACCCAGGGGATCGAACTGGAATGGTTTGAGGCAATAGAATATACGCCAGTTGGTTGAGAAGATAGAGTTTTCGTCTAGATCCATGAACCTTATTTACATGAATGATTTATAATTGTTGCTATAAAGACTATATGGTTGCTATACCATATAGAAAGGAAGCAGATTCAGACGCAATCTAGAGAATCACTCTATCGGGGCGGCTTGGCCATCAGTCCTTGTGGCTCCACTGCCCGACCGCCAGGTCCGGCCTCATCCTCGAGATGAGCCGTGCCGCCGAGGCGGCGATGATGAAGAGCGCTATCGACACCAGGACTATAGCCCCGCCAGGAGAGAGGTTGTACGAGAACGATAGTTGCAGCCCTGCTAATACAGAAAGTATTGCTATGATGCAGGATGCAATCACCGTTCGTGTGAATGGCAGCTTGAGCTGGATAGCCGTGCTCGCAGGGATTATCATGAGGCTCGACACGAGGAGCACGCCGACGATCTTCGTAGCTATGACGACTGTGAGACCAGTAAGCAGGATAAAGAGTATCTCCATCTTCTCCACCGGGATGCCGCTGACTTTCGCGAAATCCTGGTCCAGGGTTATGGATATCCATTCCTTCCATAATGCGACGAGCACTATCAGCACGAACACGCCCAGAGCCGCGGCCAGATAGACGTCGCTGGTAGCGATGCCGAGTATCGTGCCGAACAGGTAGCTATAGAGGTCGGCCGGGACCGATTGAGTCAGGCTCACAAGCACGACTCCGAGAGCCAAACCCGCAGCCGACATCATCCCTATGGCAGCGTCCGAGAACACGTTAACCCTGCGCAATCCGTATATCGCGAGCGAGCCCACTATCACCGCCCCTATGGCTCCGAACAAAGGGTATATCCCTGCGAAGAATCCGTACGCTATCCCTCCGAACGATACATGGCCCAGGCCGTCGGCTATCAATGACAATCTCCGAAGGACCAGGAACACGCCTAGGATGGCGCAGGTTATGGCGACTATGAGCCCGCCGACCAGCGCGCGTTTCCCGAATTCATACGCAAGGAATTCAAACATATCATTCACTCTTGCTCGCTTTCTGCATCAATCGCCAGAGCCCGTCCGCTCCGAGCTTCTTGGCCGGGCCGTCGTACAGTATTTTCCTTTGCAGGAATATCAACCGGTCCACGCTCTCCGTTAAATCAGGCAAATCATGCAGTATGATCAGAACGGACATGTTGTGTTTCTCATGTAAATGATGCAGCAGGTCGTAGAATCCCTGCTTCCCCTTGGCATCCACCCCGCTCGTAGGCTCGTCCAAGGCCAGTACGTGCGGCTTGCTCACCAATGCGCGTGCGATGAGCACCCTCTGCTGCTGCCCTCCCGAGAGGTCTCCGAAAAGCTCGTTCTCCATCCTGCCGAGGCCTGCTTCGGCTATGGCAGTGTGCACGGCTTCCTTATCGATACTCGTCAGCGGGCGGAGCATGCCGACCTGGCCTATCCGGCCCATCTCAACGACCTCGCGGACGGTGACCGGGAATTGCCGTTCCCTCAGAACCGGCTCCTGCGGCACATACCCTATGCATGGCCTGCAGGGGGTCTCACCTTCGCATTCGTTCTGCTTGCAAGAGAACACTACGTTTCCTTTCTGGGGCTTGAGGAGGCCCACGAGTATCTTCATCAGCGTGGTCTTGCCAGCTCCGTTCGGCCCGGCTATGCCCACGAATTCTCCCTCTCGTATCGCGAGGGACACGTCCTGCAGCACATGGTCTGCCCCATAAGAGAACCAGATATTCCTCGCCCTAAGGCAGACGTCATCCTTCACCGGCATCCTAACGCAAGCCTCAGTTCCTGCAGGTTCTGCTCCTGTACAGTGATGTAATCCAGGCTGGAATTCTGGACGCCTCCAGGCAGGATCTCCATGGTGCTGAATGGGTAGAGGGGTAATTTAAGCTCGCTTGCCACGGACTGGCTCAGCGTCTGTGTCTCGTCCGGTTCTGCGAGCACGCCCATCACGTTGTCAGCCTTGGACTCGCTGATCACGGAATCCATCTGCTGGATGGACGGCTCGGCGTCAGGGCTCAGGCCGGCTATGGAGATGGCAGTGAGATTGTAGTCTGCAGCGACATAATCGAGGAACGCATGCGATGTCAAAAAAGTTCTTGTCGTGCAGTTCGCCAGGCCAGCGGTATAATCAGCATCCAGCTTCTGCAGTTTTATCTCAAACGCCTTGGCATTGGCGTCATAATCCGCCGCATGCGCAGGGTCTGCCGCGGAGAGCTGCTGCGCCACGTAAGGAACGAAATACTCGGCAAGCTTCGGGGAAAGCCACATGTGCGGGTCCTGGCTCGCGTTCGGGAAATTCTTGTATTCGTTATCCATCTGGGCGAACGCTTGTGGTGGTATTGAATCCGCGAACGACACGAGCTTCACATCCGGATTCGCTGCGGCGACTAGCGAAGCTGCCCACGGCTCCATGAACGGGCCGTCGTAGAAGAAGAGCGAGGCGTTCTGGAGCGTCATCGCATCCTTGGGCGTCGGCTCGTAATCATGCGGGTCGGCTCCGGGCGGGAGTATCTGGGTTATCTGGGCGTCAGAGCCCGCGACAGGGGGGGGGGGGGGGGGGGGGGGGGGGAGGGAGGGAGGGAGAGAGAGAGAGAGAGAGAGAGAGAGAGAGAGAGAGAGAGAGAGGGGGGGGGGGGGGAGGGGGGGGGGGGGGGGGGGGGGGGGGGGGGGGGG
>CAWDBH010000012.1:0-16767 GCA_963800555.1 uncultured Microcaldota archaeon
AAAAAACAGGTAATGGGAGGTGCTTATTTACAACCAGTCCAATGAAGTTCGAGCTAATGGTCATCCATATAATAGCAAATACTATTACCAAGGAGCAGAACCCTACAAGGAACAGTTTTAGATTCTTCATAATACTCACCATGCTTAGAATCCAATTCTATTCTTTAATGTTGATAGTTGCATGTTTCCAGTTGATGTTAATACCGACACATAATTGAAAATTGCATATCCAGGCATATTTCCAGACAAACCCATAGATTGATTGCTTTAAGCTCGGCATTAATATCAGAAATTAAATCTGCATTTCCAAAAGGATAGCCTCTTAGAATTGGGATAAGATTTGCAGCGGGATAGATGCTTTGGAAATCCGTTATCCAGGATTGGACAACGTTTGAATCGCTATTAACCGAGTTTCCATTTGTATATGCCATAAGCATGGTCGTACCAACAAGAGATGGAACATCGACCTGCCCAACAAGTTGCCGATTATTTTTATCAGCAAAAATGTCAGCCGAAACTAAGAGATTCGGGAACTGCATTTTGACTTGCTGCACGAAATTGTCTATGGCTTGCGGATTTACATTCCACGAGTATAATCCTAGTGGAATGTTCCCAGCGCAGGAGACAATAGCGAAATTATTCGTCTAAACTCACCCTTGCGTGCTCTTATCCTCGCACACAGTATATGAATATATGGAGTAGGTTAAAGGGCCGTGAAAGGCCATTTTATCGAATGACTGCCGCTTAAATTTTAAGGTGAAATCGGTTAACGGTTAAATTAACGGTAAAAACTTGAGAGGTGAATTATATCTGCGGATTTCTTCGCTTGGAAAACGTGAACGGGCTAAGAAATCGGAGTTTCAACGAAATTTAGAGCGGACCAGACGACCCCTTTATGAAGCATTCTGAATGCCTCTCCCGCCATAAACAATATCAGTACATTTTGCTGTTTGCGGGCATGTCCCTTCTGTACCTAAATTTTGGTCCGCATGACCCCCCCCCCCCCCCCCTTTGCACAACATGCTGCCAGTTATGTCGAAGTACGTATAATCATACGAAGGTGGCGAGTAGCCATCAATTGCATAGACTACTGCACCAGTTTTGTTATCGATACATCTCTCCATATAATAATCCATTTGTTGCGTGCTCTCGGCGTAGTACGCGCTTGCAACCGCTAGAGGAACATGATAAGTATATCCTATCATAGTGATATTAGCGTCGGGACTAATGGTGGCAACGGGAAAAAGGTATGAACTAAGTACCAGGATCGCGATTAAAAGGCCAATTCCGACTACTGCTACGATTGCCAAGATGCCGATCATTTTTATAATCGATTTTGAGATGTCCGTGTTTTCACCATCCAGTCAATATATTTCCAGATATCATTTTTGATAGTGAAATGTTTGTCATTATAACAGCCTCAATACTTACCCCCTCCGATAATATCGGTGCATATCAATGTTTGTGGACATGTTCCTTCCGTAACCCAATTCCGATCTGCAATGTTTCCTCCACTGCACAGCATAGTGCCATTTGCATCGAAATATGTATATTTGCCTGAAGGCTGCGAATCTCCAGAGACCCAATAAACTAATGTGTCTGTTCCATTAGTTGTGCATTTTTCCATGTCATAACTCATTAATTGCTGCGTACTGTATGTGTAGTATGCGCTTGCAACCGCTAGAGGAACATGATAAGTATGCTCTATCATAGTGATATTGGCGTCAGGATTAATGGTGGCAACGGGAAAAAGGTATGGACCGACTACCAGGATTGCTATTAAAAGACCGATTCCGACTACTGCTACGATTGCCAAGATGCCGATCATTTTTATAATCGATTTTGAGATGTCCGTGTTTTCACCATCCAGTTAATATCTTTGTCAATGAGCGCCCCCACCTCACAGCAAGCTGCGGGGTATGTACTCAGGTTGGAATCAATCTCTTAATACAAATGCTATATCTTCACATGCTATCATCTGCGGGCATGACGTTCCTTCTAGGAGGTAGGTCCGATCTGCATAAGATTCTTCCTTGCAAATCAAACTACCATTAGTATTGAAATATGTGTCCCAGGTCATGGGACTCAAATCATTGCTAACCACATAAATCGAAGTTCCATTTCCAACTATACCACATTCACTAACAGCAACATCGCCACTATTTTCACTATAATATTCCCAGAAAACAGGTAGAGGAAGGTGATTGTCTATGACCAATTCAATAAAATTCGAACTAACAGCCACCCAGATAATGAATAATGCTGCAGCTAAGAAGCATAACACCACTAGGAACAATTTTATATTCTTCATAATATCCTATCCCACTCATACTTAGAATCCAATTCTATTCTTTAATACTGATAGTTGCATATTTCCAGTTGATGTTAATACTGACACATAATTGAAAATCGCATATCCAGGCATGTTTCCAGATACGCCTAATGATCTGATAGCTTGAAGTTCTGCATTAACATCAGAAATCAAACCCACATTTCCTGAAGGAAAGCCCCTAATTATGGGTATGATAGTTGTACCTGGATATGCGCTCTGAAAATTCGTTATCCAATTTTTAACTTCAGTTGCATCATCATTAGCTGATTTTGTTGCATCTGAGTATGCCATAACCATGGTCGTATTAACAAGAGATGGAACATCGACCTGCCCAACAAGTTGCCGATTATCGTTATCAGCAAAAATGTCAGCCGAAATGTTGAGTTTCGGGAACTGGATCGTGACTTGTTGCACGAAATTGTCTATGGCTTGCGGATTTACATTCCACGAGTATAATCCTAGTGGAATGTTCCCAGCGCTAGAGATGCAATTAACTGTCTGGTCTTTATTAGAATAATATCTTATATAGTCTAAATTTATGCCGTATAACGAGGACGCGTACATAGTTGCTATCTCACCAAGCACGTCAAGTTCATATGCAACGACCTTTCCGCTTGTTGGGTCAGCACCCGTATCACTATGACACTCTGCCGAAGTTCTGGGCAGGACTCCTGGCAAAGTAGGGTTTGGTGCTTGATAAGTCCCAGTTTGCGGTGCTATCTGCGCTGCATACCAATCAGCGAAAACCGGGAACCATGCGTGTATGCGTATCGTCTTATTTGCTGCGCTATAGGCGCTCTGTAGCGAAGTGATGAGAGTATTTATAGGATCAAATCCGTTAGCCTGAGCAGCTTTGATTGAAGGCTCGATGTTATTTGGAAACGTTTGGCTGGCATAGGCCAAATCCCCGACACGCCCAGGAACCCAAACCGAGCCACCATCTACTCCGTCGAAAGTCACGCCGGTCGACCAAGGAGATCCATCTGTCTTGAAAGCTATGAAAACATCTGTAACACCAGAAGCGATGAGGTCGCTTGAAACGGAGTCCACAGTGCAGATTCCTGTGGTGCATCCGACATTCGTTGTGCCTTTGCTGGCCCGATTGCCGAAAAGAGAGTACAGACCTGCTCCTCCCGTGCAGGGTCTGATGAAAACCGCCCTGGTTGTGTTGTCGATTGGCGCGATGGGCTGCTGGAATAGCAATATAGGTTTCGGGGGTTCAACACGCTTGATATGTTTGTAAATTTAAGATGTGGAGGAGAACGGGTGATACTAGTCCTCAGAGTGCCATCCGCTGAGAATTGGCCAGTGCCGGTCACTGTGACTTTGCCGCTTTTTATTTTGACAGTGTAACCATTGGCAATACGTTTAACTTGAGTGGTGAAACCAGTATAATCAGTCGCAAAGAGGGACCCGTTTTTTTCAGTCAGGATCAGATCGGAAGGTCCAGGCAATAAAATTAGCCCTCCAGGTCCACGAGGCAGACGACCACTAACGATTTTAGGGGGATCGCAGTGATATTTACCCGCAACGATTTGCGTCTTCGGTGCTGTTTCTGCAAGCGCGGTCTTTGGGGCGCCCAGTTGCGATGCGATAGACAGTGAAACGAGCAGGTTCGCGCCCCATTTTAGGAACGGATTTCTGACCGTATTGTCGTGTTGCCTAGTTTTTTCAGTATTGAACGATAGCTGCATTTTCCCACCCACTCATACGTTTAGCATAAGCTAGTATATATAATTTACCACTAAATAGATGTGAAAAACGCACATGAAGCGGTTTAAAACGTAATAAAAGAGATTAGTGGGGATCTACTTCTGAAAGATAAGAACCTGAAAAATCATTGCTGCGCTCGGACAAGGCGGACTTTTGCCAATTCGCCGCCATTCAGCTCGTTCCAAAGCTCGTAGTGCTTGTAAAAGGATTCCTTGAGCCCGTCCGGGCTGGCTTTGCTCGGGTCGCCCTTTATGTCTTCGACCACGCTTCCGCCGACGAGCTTTGATAATTCGGCATAGTGTTGGCCCTGTTCAGAAACCCTTTGCGGCGTTTCTCCCTTTTCTTTTATATCTGTCGTGACTGTTTTGAGTTTGCCGAGGACTTCGAGCATCCGGTCGGTAGCGCCTTCTTTAAGGGCGTTATCTATGCTTTCCATATCCGTTTGGCCTTGCTCCTTAGCAATGCTTCTGAGAAGAGTTTGGTCTATTCCGGCTGCTGAAAGCGCACGCATGGCATCCTGGTACTGCTGGGCGTTCAGGCCTTCCATGGCAGCTTTAATGAGGTCACGGCCAGGTTCTACACCGTGAGACTTAACGACCGCTTCGTGTGCGGTCCTAACAAATTCTGCAGCTGCCTTTTTCTCTGCGGGTGTAGCTGAAATATCTGCAAAGGTTCTGCTGGCATCGTGTGCTACGATAAAGTGCGCGACAACCGGGAGATCATTATAAAGAGCAGACAAAACTTGATCCGACGGACCCTTGATATATTTTCTTGCGTCCTGCATGAAAATCTTGGATAGATTTTGTCTCGGCGGACTTTCTAAGAATGTCCTGTTGAGGTGGGGAGAGTTTAGTGAATGTCGCGGCGTTTTGACCCAATGCTTTTTCTATAGCTTGCTGCGCATGATTTACTTCATTCTGTTCTCTTTCTTTTGAAGGGGCTAGTCCGAAGGCCATAAGTATCATCACGTACTCAAGTCTAAGTATTTATAAGGTTATTTTCTTGCGAATGGACCGTGTATATTTGGTTCATAAATTAAGGTAGTTCCTCCGCCAGCTCCACCAACATCCGGATAGAACGAAATGGCTGCAGCAAGATATCCATTTTGATATTTACCAAAGATTTTTCCGTTCGTATCGACTGGAAGTGCAAAAGCATTTATGACCCGTTCTCCAGTTTTTTCATCAATTGAATCTTCTATGACGATTTTAACTTTATTCAAATCTTGACCTGTTGTTCTCTTTACAGTGCTTGCGAACTCTTCGATGCTCATAGTCCAAGTTCCAGCTCCTTTCCGACTCGGATTTTGATCTTGGTATGCGGGGAAACGAACATCCATAACTTTTCCAGTTCCGTCCTTTTTCCAGCCAACCCCGAAAGTCAACTCTGAAACACCTTGCGCATTGAGTCTATTCGCACTAGAGACATAATCTCCGGTTGTTAATACGCCATCTTCTCTAACGTAAGTTGCAGCAGTTTTCTTATCCAAGTTTGGAATTGTGTCATTAACTTTTGACACTTCCACTTTGACCGTATCCACTTCCACAGTATCAGCCTTCGCCGATTTCGTCCCTACAAAATTCATGCCAGCGAAAGTGAGCGTTGAAATAAGTGCGACCGCAGCGCCAAGTGAATGGAATTTTCTAGGTTTAACTGGAGCATTAGTGAACTTTTCACACGGACCAACCGTTTTATGCTTCATTTCCATACCCCTCACCCATTCGTTATTGCTCAAAATTAGTATATAAAGCTACCTCTTAGCATACGTCAATAGACGAAATGAGGTTAGACGAATGAAAATAGCTCTTGTGAAGCATACGTCGGAAAGATTCAAAATACAACCGATCACTTCTTTTTCTCAGCTTTCTCATTTGCCATCTGTGCCGCAGCTATTCTTTGCACCATTCGCGTGCTCCCCCTCTTTCCATTAGTTCTCAATGCACCCAAATCACCATTTATCTCGGAAATCTGCCTGCCTCGACTTTCAGAATAACCCGGAATTTCTTTATCGGCTTCCTTAAGAAGTTTCTCTAACTCTGTCTGATACTGATCGTATTTTTTATCTTGCCCTAATCTTAGATTCCAGATGTGGCGTTCTAAATCACTAAGTTTTTTGTCGTAGTCCTTTTCTTTAAAATATTTTTCCACATAGGCGTGTATGTTTGATGGATTGTCTTTTTGGATTTTATATAAAAAGTCGTTCAGATCATGAAGAACGTAATATTCGAATTTCATTTTATCTTCAAATTTTAACCATTCGGGGTTTTTTTCAATAACCTTTTTTCTAATCCATTCAATTTCATTTGGATTAATTCCTTGTGAATATTCTTCAAATAATTTTTTTTGTACAATAATACTATTTTCAAAGATCATACTTCCCCTCCGAATTGATTCTCCCAACGCTTTTTGCAACTTTAATTTTTTGTTCTATAGGGCAATCAAGATTGTTGTAAACGGATTCCAAAATCTTTGTTTTATCCTTATCGCTCATAACTTCAACCCATTCACCCGTGGATTTATCTTTCTGTACTCCGAATATCCTTTTGTATTCTCCCTTTCCAGCTATATTGTCGAACGCATCCTCCAGATAACCTTCTCCGACTACCAAGTGCCCCGCATTGAAATTATCCTCACCGATGATTTGTTTCAGTAAGTACTGTGATGTTGCATATTCTCGGTAAGAACCAGGTGCTATATAAACATCATTTCTCAGTTGCTCGTACTTTTCATGCAATCGGTTCAATTTTTCTGATTTTATCTCGCTGGATTCAACGATATCGGACAGCGCATCCAGTTCCCTACTCTCCATCATATTGAGTTTTCTTATCGAATCCTCATAAGACATGACCTCGTTTGCACCTTCCACTTTGTTCCCGTGCTTTCCTTCATCGAGCTTGTTCCTCGTGTGGAAATCTTCATGATACGCGTCGGGCAAAAGCGTAGACAGACCCCCAGCTCGATCTTCCCTTATACTTACCAAGTATCTGGCTTCAGAACCATGGCGCGATATCTCGGTCACTGCATAATCATTTTGAGAGTCCAATTTCTCGACCATCTGCCAGTCTACACGACCGATCTTCAAGTGATACGTCTTCTCTACACCAGTTGGATCCTTGAAGGTCATGTCCTTTTCCAGGAATTTATTCATCCATTCAGGATGCCCGAGATTTTCGCATGACATTTTTGCCTTTTGGTATACTTCAACTAAATGAGGGCCGAGATGCTTTCTTACGATTTCCGTCATTTTCTTTTTCCGGTCGTCTTCTGGAGTTCCTGCCCCTCCGTCACCAAATCGTTTAACTTTCAACGCTTTTCCCTCAACTTTCTCCGCCATCTCCCGCTTGGCTTTCTCTTCTCGCTCTTTCGCAGCTTCTTTCTTCGAATCCTTCTTGGCATCTTCCCCGTTATTCGATCCGGCTGCGCCTCCGATCGCCACAACTCCGGATTTCTTCTTCGGTTTGGTGGTTTTCTTATTTGGCGTCCTTACCGGAGCCAAGAACTGCCCAACCCCCGGGTTCTTCGATCCAACCGAGCGGGCCATGCCCAAGAACATGAAGGAGAGCATCCCCGCGGGTATGAGCAGCAGCCCGAGATTGTTGATGGCACCGGCATCGAACGACAACCCGTTAGAGAATGGCATATCGGCCTCGGAAGGAAGATAGACATCAGAACCGGCATAGGATGCATAGACGGTGTCTATCGAGTGGCTGGTGGAGAAAACAGCGCTGCATCCTCCATGCGCATCAGTGACCGAAATGTGCGTCTCATTCCCGATCCTCAGCTCCACTGGAGCACCCGAAAGCGGAGTATCGTTGCCAAAGAGCGCGCAAACGACAAGCGTCTGGCCGCTGCTATAAGGACCTGCCACCACGCTGAGGTTGGTCAGGAGCCGGACGGAGATGTTCGATTGGGCGGTGTAATTCCCGAAATAAGTGAAAAACTCCAGCTCCGCCTGATGAGTTCCTGGTGAAAGTCCGGTGAACGTGTCTTCGATATCATAAACCCGCGAATAGTTGTAGCTAGCGTTGTCGAATTCGGTCGGGCTCCTCAGGTACATCCCGCTAATCACATGATCCAGCCTCTCGGAACCGGAGTAATTCTGGGCCGGATCATCAGGTAGCAAGCCGGTATGATTGATCTGGGATGCGACGATGAACTCCGTGCCGTAGCTGTCGTTCACGACATCGAAGCTGTCCAGGTAATAGGCTCCTGCGGCCTGGTTGTCCATCACCGAATAATACTTGTACAGATCGGATGTGGATAGCAGACTCACATGGTAGACCACGTCATCCGAGGTGTTGGAATCCAGGCCCATGAACTGCGGCGAGTACACGAGCATGGTCATCCGGTCGTTCTGGACGTCGTAGCTCTGCGTATCCTGGTTGCTCAGCTCGATTACGCCATCGCCGCTTCCGCCAGAGCAGTCGCAGCCGCTTTTCCCTTCGGCGCAGTAGTTCCATTCCTCTTGGTACGGGATGGAGAGGTTGGCGTAGATGGTGGCGTTCAGCTGCGGATTGACCACTCCGATATCCCTGTCAGTGAAATTCATCGTCCCGTTCGGATACGGGGACGCGCGATAGAGCGAATCCTCGTTGCAGGAAAGGTCCATCTGATGGCCAAGGAAGAATCCGAAGAAGCTTTCGAGCAGGGAGCAGCCGGTGGATCTCTGGAACGGGGTGATGATCGGGTCGTTGAAGCTTGCATTATCCGCGAGCAGTTGCGTATCGTTTATGGTCAGGAAAGTGTAGTTGCCGCCATCATCGTGCAGGACCCCGCTCAAAGTGTAATACGCGGTCACGTCCTCCAGCTTCGCATCGGAAAAGGTCCTCCGCCGATAGCTGGTGCAGCTCCCATCGCTCCAGTTCTCCTCCACCGTCCTGTTATGGCTTTCTGCAGCAAGCCAGACGAGCGAGGGCTGCATCGCAGAGTTCACGCTGAAATTCACCGAAGGGGTGAGAGTCAGGATCTTCACATAGAAGAAAATCGTCGGGTCGCCGAGCGAAGGGACTTTCCCGCTGAGATTCAAGGCATTGTAATGGAGGAGGCTGTGCGGGGCGATCGCCAGATCATGCGTGTTCACATCCATAACAGGCGGGTCGATCAGGGCGAAGGAAAGCGAGATGAAAAGCAATAGGATTGAACCTAGCCTTACTGATAGATTCCCTCCCGAATGCCTTCCCACCTTAATAATGTACAGAGTTTGCTCTTTTAATATTATGTTTTTACACTTAATAAAGCAAAAATATGTTATTTGAACATTATGGGTGGAAAAATCAGCTGAAGACGAATTGGAGCAGGACCGGGTGTCGACTAGAAAGCACTTTCTCAAGTTTCTCTTTCTCCTGAGGCGAAGCAGCGTTCAGCTTCTCGAGTATCCTCTTCTTGGCCTTCAGTGCCCCGACCAGGTGGTCATTGACCGAATCGAACATGGCGGCTAATTCGATCGCCTCGGGGCCGAGTGATTTGATATCTACATGTTCATGAGCGCAGCCGCCGTCGCATTCTCCGCGTTTCCCGCACGTGCCGTCTCCCTTGCATTCTTCCATGATCAGGATTTGGAGGATGGGAAATTAAATGGCGTAGCTCAGAAAGTACATTGAGCGGTATTCATGCCCTTTTTTTTCTATAATAGAATTCCTTGCCGGTCTGTTCTTTCTTACAATGCCCCAGGCCCTCTAATGCAATGAGATCGGATCTGGCGGTTTCGTAGGTTACTTTATAGGTATTCATTATCTCTTTGATTGAAAATAGCTTCGTAGGGTGTTTTGCAAAATCCATGATAATCGCGATCTGACGGAAGTTCAGCCCTTCATATTTTACAGCCTCTTTGGTCTTCTGGATTTCATCTATCTGTCTCGTGAGATAATCGAAAAAGTCTTTGAATGCGATATTGATCTGCTTCAGATTAAAATATAAGAAATAGGTCACGTCTAAATCATCCGTTTCGGCAAAAAGGTATGCCCGGGAATATTGGCCGTGCGCTTTCTTGATCACGCGGGATATTGGCATAAACTCGAATAGCCAGTAGCCTTTTTTTATGACGTACCAATAGAAGAGCGCGCGGGCGGCCCTTCCGTTGCCATTCTCAAAAGGATGGATATATGCTATCATGAAATGCAGGATTATCGCCTTTATTATGGGATGCAGGAACTCCCCTTCATCTGTATTGGCGAAGTCGCATAGGTCATCCACTAATCTTTCTATTTTTGCATAGGATGGGGGCTGATGCAATACCTCCCCGCTAGCATCGGAAACTACCACCTCGTCATTATCCCTGAATTTCCCGACATGTTTCTCATCCAAGGTCCCTTCGGTTATCTTCGAATGCAACTGCAGCAGCAGCTGCGGTGTCAGCGGAAGGCCCTTCACTTCACGCACGAACGAGATGGTCTTATACGCGTTCAGAATCATCTGCTCGGATTCATCGCGTGGTTTAGTGCCTCTGCGCAACATCTCTTTCGCAACTCTGCGGGTTGTCGCGGCCCCTTCAAGCTGGGAAGTGGCGATAGCCTCTTCCATCAACGAATTTATCAGGTTCTTCTCATATTGCTCTTTGGATGGGAAAAACTCGGCTTGCGCCTGCAAACCCCCCCCGCCCCTACGGTCCAGGCTATGCAGGGATTCCAGGATCGTATTGGTCATATTATACCTTATTTCGATATCACCGAATCTGATTACTTTGGCCCGGTTCATCCGGTCGAATTTGAGCAACTTCCATAATTGCTCTGGGGTTAGGCCATCTATTGCAGGTGCAAAGCGCCTCAATTCATCCCAATGATGATATTTCTCGTTTTGTTCTTGGATGAAAGAGATCACGTTCGGTCGCTCTCTGAGTTTTAACAACGCGGCCAGTTCTTTATCATCTGTAGTGGAGAATTTTGGCGGGGTTTGTGGTTTCGGCATAGGTGAGGATATGCGCTGCTAGGTTTATAATTACTAATTTTTCGAAAATTAGTAGTTGTTGGTATTAGTTATCTACTAAAATTTTGAAAATTAGTAGATGGATCGCATGCGGCGACGTTTATTCTCGTATACTTTTCCAGGCGGGCAACCCTCTCTTCGGAAAGCTTCTCGATAGCCATACCCCAGTGCACCGAAAGAACATCGCCTTTGGAGACTCCATCCAAGAATCTTATTCCGTTCTTCTCGAGCACTACAACGGATTCCACGGGCCGGATGACGAAACGCTTACCATCAGATGATATGGAGTTGCGCATCATCGAGACTTTATCCTTCGAGACGGAAATAACCTTGCCCCATGTGATGCAGCAGGAATCCAGGTTCTGCACCGAGCGCTCCACAGAATCGGACAAGAAACGTATGTAGAGCGAATTGAAGCTGTGATGAGGTACAGCGCCTTCAGGAAGCGAGCGGGCCAGTTTCGATGCGCGGGCATTGCCGGGAGGGAACAGATCCTTCAGGATGAATGAGCGGAGCGATCCGTGCGATATGCTGTCGAGCAATTCGTTCCCTATCCAGAACGCCTCCACGACATCGAAATCGAAGGGTTTCTTCCCATTCTCGCGCGCGATCAGGGAGAGGTAAGTGAACTGCGCCTTGAATTTCCTCAATTCCGCCTCTAGAGCCGCATCATTCCCACCTTCGAGATGTTTCCGGAGCGCTTCAGTGAACGAACCCTTGCCACAGTAGCCGAGGCTGTTCGGAGGGAAACCGTAACGCGCTGAGAGACTTACGCCGTTCATCCGACCAGGCCGGGAAGCAGCTTGATCGAGCGCGTCAGGTCGGACAAGCCGATCATCGCCAGCACGCCCGCGAGTATTATCATTAGCGCAAAGGCAGAAGTCAAAGATATCGCCTGCCCTAAGAAAACAAGATTGAGCGCAGCTGTGACCACGCCGCCTATCGTGAAGATGCACGCGGCCTTGAAAACGGGCAGGTATTTGAGAGTGAAGTACCAGGCGCTCAGGAACGCGAAGAGCAATCCGGAAGTCACGAGGAGCCACATGAGCGAGGTCGTGCTAGCAGGCATCAGGGATCCGAGCGAACCGGTTGCTGCCAGGAACCCGAGGAGTATCAACGAACCGAAGAACATCCTGGATATCATTACCACGCGGGGGTGGACGTCCGCCATCACCTTGCGGGATATGGTGTATTCCAACGCCCAGAGCACGGTCGCTCCGAGCACGAGCATCTGCCCGAGGCCGAAGCTCAGGCTCCCGGATACGAGCAAGGCATTACCGAGCAGGATAGCGAGTCCTGCCAGGAAATCCGTGCGGCTAGGCCTTTCCTTCAGCACCAGGTATCCAAAGACGCCCGCGAATATGAACAGGGAGCGGTAGAGGAACGAGCTCACCGCAGCGCCGCCGAGCTTAAGGCCCCAGAAGAACATCAGGAACGGTACGCTCCCTCCGATAAGGCCTATGAGCACGAGCATGCCCCATTGCTTGGATGAGAGGGATCGAAGGTTCTTGAGCTCATTCAATATCATGGCGCATGCCGCGAGGAATATCAAGGCGAAGATGCCTTTTATCGTGGTATACGCGAACGGATCAGCCTGCGAGACTGCCACGCCGTTCATGAACACGGAAAAACCGCTTATCAGGGCTGCGGACACAGCGAGGATGATGCCTTTCTCGTTTCCCATGGCAGAGCATGGGGCGTAAATCATTATAATTTGAGCGGTGGACTACAGATGAAAAGGTGTTGCGATTGGCAATTGTGAAATACAGGATAAGCAGCATAAGCGAACCTGCGCCGGGGACCAAGGTTTTCCGCATGGTGCCTGCAGACGGCGCGATGATGAAGTTCACTCCGGGCCAGTTCGTCTTCCTGCATATCCTGGACAAGGAAGGCAATACAATAGTGAAGAAACCATACTCCATCGCTTCTGCCCCGGATGCGAAGTACCTGGAGTTCTGCATAAAGATGCGGAACGGGAACTGTACCGGCAGGCTCGCTGACATGGCCGTCGGAGAGAGCGTCGGCATCGAGGGGCCGCTCGGCAATTTCACCTATGATGGCCAGAAAGAGGCGGGATTCGTGGCTGGCGGCGTCGGCATCGCACCGTTCCTGAGCATCCTCCGCTATATAGCCGACAAGAATCTCAAGGGCAAGTTCATACTTTTCTACAGCGCGAAGACCAAGGGGGATCTTATCTACCACGATGAACTCGTGGCTCTCGAGAAAAAGAATTCCGGCATAAAGGTCGTCATGACGCTCACACGCGAGACCCCGGACGGCTGGAGAGGAGAGTGTGGCAGGCTGAACGATTGCATGATAAAAAAGCATGCCGGTGAACTGACGGGAATGGGCTGGTGGATATGCGGCCCGCTCGACATGGTCTCGGCGATAAAGAAATGCCTGGTGGAATCTGGCAAGGACCAGAAGGACATCAGGATGGAAGGGTGGGGCTGATGCGGAAACTGCGCGTCGGCTGGTTCACGTTCACATGCTGCGAGGACAACTCCATAGTCTTCGTGGAGCTGCTTAACAAGCACTATTTCGAATGGAAGGAGAAGGTGGATTTCCGGTACTGCAGGGTTCTGAAATCCAAGAACGTGCTGGACGATCTGGACGTGGCATTCGTGGAAGGCGCGATATCGAGCGACAACGAGAGGAAGCGGGTGACGGAGGTACGCGCGAAAGCGAAATACCTCGTCGCTGTGGGTTCCTGCGCATGCACGGGCGGTCCTTCCGCGCAGCGCAACGATTTCTCCCCAGAAGCCAAAGCCAAGATAGCTCCGTTCCTCAAGCAATGGAATCTCTACGAGAAGGTTCTGGGAGTGGACGCGGTCGTGAAGGTGGACGACAAGGTGGAAGGCTGTCCGATGATCGAGCAGAAGTTCATCGAGGTCCTGGACAAGTACGTGAAGGAGTTCGGAGGGTGAATATGCACAGCCAGAGCTTTGATATCACGATAAAGAACCTGAGCAAGATCGAGGGGCACACCGATCTGGACGTGGCCGTGAAGGACGGCAAGGTCATAGACGCCAAGCTCAAGATAAGCGAGAACAAGCGGTTCTTCACCCAGGCGGCCGTCGGCAAGCCAGCGCTAGGCGTCCACCAGTCCGTTTCCAGGATATGCGGCACGTGCTCGGTCGCTCACCTCATGTGCTGCATCAACTGCGTGGAGAACGCGCTGGAGGTGAAGCCTTCGGAGCAGACCCTGAAGCTGCGGGACCTGCTATTGTACGGGCTGAACATCCGTGACCATGCGATGCACCTCTACCTCTTCTGCCTGCCGGACATATTCGGCAAGGATTCCGTGCTCGAGTTCGCTGACGAAGGGTACGAGCATGATCTCGTCCACAAGGCGTTCGACGTCAAAGGCGCGGGCAACGATTTATGCGTCTTGGTAGGGGGCAGGGCCGTGCACGCGCCGTTCCCCCAGGTCGGCGGGTTCATGAAGATCCCGAAGAAGGAGGATGCGCTGAAGATCGCGCAGTCTCTTAGAGAAATCAGGGATGCCGCAGTGGAATTCGTTGATATATTCTATTCCAGGAGCCCGACATTCCACACCAAGACCACGTACATCGCGTTGAGGAATGAGAAATTCAGCTACCGCGGCGGGGACCTGATGACTTCGGACGGCATCTGCATAAGCCACAAGTATTTCAGGCAGCATCTCCAGAAAGCGGTGATACCCTACTCGCAGGCGCCTGGCTTCGCCTTCAAGGGGAAATCCTACGTCGTCGGCGCTCTCGCCCGGTTGAACATCAACAGGGATACCCTCCACCCGAAGACGAAGAAGGATTTGGCGAAGTACCTTGCAGTCTTCCCTTCGTCCAATATATTCCACAACAACCTCGCCCAGGCCATAGAGGTCGTGCACTGCATCGATTCCTCCATAGACCTGCTCGAGAGCATGGAATTCAAGGAGGAGCCGAAGATAGTGCCGAAAGTGAAGAGGTCCGAGGGCATCGGCGTCATGGAGGCTCCGAGAGGGACGCTTTACTACAATCTCAAGATAGACGACGCGGGCAAGATAGAGTTCGCTGACCTTGTCATACCGACTTCGCAGAACCAGATAAAGATGGACATAGACATCGGCGCGCTCGTCCAGGAGAAGCTCGATTCCGATGTAGAGAAGGACAAGATACCGCTCGAGATAGAGAAACTGATCCGCGCGTACGACCCGTGCATGAGCTGCGCCACGCATTTCCTGAAGGTCAAATGGAAATAATCATCGCGCTTATCTCTTCTATGGCTTTCTTCTCTTCATAACCGGCAGGGATGGCGATTATCTTCACCGAATCTATGGCCTTCAGCTTGATGAGTATGCGGAGCGTTATCGGGAGATCGAAATCGTGCATGGACGCGGTCTTGCTCAGCTGGAGATTGTCGACGTCATCTATCAATGTGACTTTTTCTATCCCGAACGCCGTGTCTAGTATTATCAAATCCCTTCCCTCGTCCTCGAGGTTCTCCGCGGTGTCGAACTCCTTGAACTTTATGGATGGGAAGAGCTTCTTCAGTCTGGGCATGAGGCGGAGAGGGAGCGAATCCGCTTCCACGAGCATGTTACCGAAGACGAGTATTTTCATGAGCAACCCTCATAGGCTTAATAACCGAACTTGGTTTGACTAGGGCAAAATAAAAATGGCGTACCCGCTAATATTTCCTCTCGATGATTCTTAACACTTTTCATTGCGATTCGCCTTTATGGGACTGACGCTGGATGCTTTATTGCCCAATTCATGTGCATTTTTCACATGTACCTAGTGGTAAATTATATATACTAGCTTATGCTAAAGATGTTAGTGGGTAAACACGGTGGAAACTAGTCAGTATCGGGACTTTTAATTGGATTCGCATAAATAGTAGGTAGGGATGGGATGAAAGCAACGAAAATAGCGCTGGCAGCCGCTGCGGTGATCGCAGGGTCTACACTTTACGGAAACCACAGATTCGAGGTTTCGCGTTACGAACCCCAGTGCGACCACCTGCCCGGGGTTTGTGTTTATGGCACGGAAAAACCCAATTCCGGGTTTTCATTTGAGAATAAAGGTGACCTGCTGGTCCGTGAGCTTGGTGCCGCCAGGTTTCATATCAATGCAACCTATCAGAACAATAGTTCTTCTCCCAAATCGGTTAGTATTAAGGTTCCTGTCCATACTTCATGCGAAGTGCACGGGCCAGTGCAGATTCTATCAAATGGGTTAGTGAAAGGATGCAATGGGGACTGGCAGGATTCCAAGTTCTACCTAGCTTCTCTTTACGGGTTAAGAGAGATTTTCGCTACCCCCGAGCCAATCTCTTTAGTCTGTGAACCATGGGTACACAGAAATGGCACTCCGCCCTGCCCAGTACGGGGCTTAGTGCTCGCAGCTCAGAAAAAAGGTAAAAAACAGGTCATCGAACCAAAGATTAACGAAACAGACCAAGCGAATAAGGAATTTTGTGACGTCCGACGCCCGCGTGGTCCTGGTGGTTGCAAGTGCCCTTGAGGACGTAGGGCTTCCCGTTCAGCAGGAATCCTTTATTTGCATCAAAGGCTACCGTGCGAATGCCAAACGGGGTCTCAGTGCGGTCAAGCACGGCGCCGCCTGACTCCACGGTAGTGCGCAGCCGGTACAGGTTGGGCGTTTCGGGCGACCACAGGAGGGGATCCGAGACTTTGGCGGTGAGCTCGAATTCCCCCTCCGAGCGAGCGTCCAAGCGAACCGTCTTTCCCTTCGTCGCGACGGTCTTCCCGTCGGCGCGACAATCTCGAACCTCACGACGGCCCGAGCAGGCGTGCTTTGCGTGTTGGACAGGCGCGT
>CAWDBH010000013.1:0-6910 GCA_963800555.1 uncultured Microcaldota archaeon
GCCAATAATTCTTATTTTTGCTCATTCCAATCAGCATCATGGAGATAATCTTCCTCGGGACAGGCGGCGGCAGGGTGAACCTCATCAAGCAGATACGCGCCACCGCAGGGTTCAGGATAAACTCCAAGATAGCGGACATCCATGTCGATCCGGGGCCGGGCGCATTGCTCCATTCTATAAGGAACCATCAGGACCCCACGTCCTTGGATGCGGTCGTCGTGACGCATGACCATACCGACCACATCACGGATGCCAGGGTGCTGATAGAAGCCATGAGCAGCTATGCCCTCAAGAAGCGCGGCATCTTGATAGGCAGCAAGAGCGCGATCGAGGGGAGGGACGGACGCGAGCGGGCCATAGGGATATGGCACCAGGACCTTGCCGAGACCGTGTACTCGGCAGCATTCAACGAGAAGAAAACGTTCCATACCGGGAAGGGGAGCTTCGATTTCGCGGCTTACTGGCTGAAACACGACGATCCGAGCACGTTCGGCTTCAAGGTGTGGATAGATGGCAAGGTCATCGGGTATATATCGGACACCGAACTGCTGCCGAACCTGGGCAAGGATTTCTCAGGCTGCGACGCGCTGATAATCAACTGCATCAAGCCAGAAGGCGACCGTTACGACGGCCACCTGAAGCTCGCGGATGTGGTGGAGATAGTCAAGGAGGCCAAGCCGAAGCAGTGCATCATCACGCATTTCGGCATGAAGATGATACACGCCGGGCCTACCAAAGAAGCTCAAATCGCCGAGACGGCATCAGGAATCAAGACGATAGCCGCCAAAGACGGAATGAAAATTATTATCTGATCGGAATGCGATCATACGGCAACCAAGGCGCTTTTTAAACATGCCGATTCACAACGAGCAACATGGCATCATTGGCATGGAAACACGCTGCGGTCGCCACCACTTCTTCCGAGAATAGGCAGGTGAAGGGGTTCAAAAGATTCAATGTAAAGGTCGGCGAGTACACGGTAAGCGCCAGCGCAGAGGAGCTTGCCAAGCTCGCGAAGCTAGGTGGAAGAGTCGCGCGTATGGAGGTCAAAATCGATAGGGAGACGACCAAGGTCGCCAGGCTTCGGATGCATTATACGAGGAACGAGCCGGTTGCAAGAAAGGAGAGGGACACCCATTTCGATAGAAAGATATGGGGGTTCCTCCTGTGGGGGACAGGATTGATTGAATTGGCGGCCGGGATCGGCACCATCATCCGTGGCCAAGCGGGATCCGTGGCCGGACTGTGCTGGACCTGCGGCGTCTCTGCGATGGCTTTCATCGGATCTTTGGTATTCGAGATGCACGTACGGTCTCATGAAAGGATGCTGGGGAAAAATCTCGAGATATACGGGGACAAACTTCTGGATGCGAAGGTCGAAGAAGCCGGATTATGCCAGGAACTGCTCAGAAGAGCAAGGCAAAGCTAGTCCAATTCTACTTTTTATACCTTAAATTGTAACAAATGCACAATTCCCAGGCGCTTTTTCAATCATACTTAGTATAGAATCTTAATATAAAACCCATTATTATATAAAATACACAATAAAATATGCCTTATTATGTTTGAATAACAATATTTATATATAAGAATGGTGCGTATTATGTTATATGGTGTTCATGTATGGAAACAAAAGACTATAAAATACCGGTCAAGCTGCAGCGCTTCCTCAGGCTGGTCGCACTGAGGTCCGGCATCGGCAAGGCGAAGGTGATAGCGCTTGTATTCAAAAACAGCAAGGTCGGGTTGCTGAGGCGTTCCCTGCCTTCGGCCGAGGTCGCCGGCTGGGATCTTGATGCGGCGCTCAGATCCGTGGCTCTCGAACTCGGTGCTGAAGACTTCTCGGCTCGGTATATATGCTCCCATGACCAGGAAGGCGTGCGGCATTATTCCTTCGAGATCGATGCAAGGCCGGTTAATGCGCGATTCGTAGGTATGGATTCCCTGGCGAACATCATCGGAGAAGATGAATTGAGGGCGGTGATGCGCGCGATAAGAAGGAGATGACCGCGCATTTTTCAATGACCGGCATGCCAGGGTGGCCTTTATTACCCGGGCCTAGAGCATTAAAAAGAAAATCCTTGAAATGATGCTTGGAAGTGGATATGATGCTTGAACAATCAACCAAGATCGAGGAGCAGATCAAGACCGCTGCGCCGCAAGTCCGGAGCCTCATAGAAAACTGGCAGACCAAATACGGCATCAACCTGGCTTCAGTGAGCCAGGAGAGCGCGAAGGCCATGGATGCCGCGCTGCGCCGGGGGACGACGCCCCCTGTGAGGCAGGCTCTTTTCAAGGTCCTCGCTGAGCAGGATCCGAGCAAAGCCATAGAGCTCGAGATCGATTCTTACAGGAGGAAAGGCATCAGCATAAGCGGCAATGTTGCTAGGGAAACGCATGACATGACCCTCGCGCAGATTTCTCCCGAAGCCAATCTAGCCGCATACAAGAAGGCTTCGGCCATGCTCAAAGACGATGCGGCGAGACAGACCGGCCATGCGCCGGCTAAGCCGGAGCAGAAAAACGAGGAGCCGCAAAAGAGGGCCGTCGAGTCGCAGTATGCTTTGATCCTTGTTACGGCATACGCGAGAAACAAGCAGGTTGAAGAGTTGGATAAAAAGAGGCAGGAGAGGTGGGCTGAGCTCAAGCAGGAGCATTTCCCCCGGGGCTTTGACACAAGCTCTAAAGAAGACCTTATTACGTTGGAGGGCATTAGACACAATGACCCCGTTAGCCAGAAACTGGAGAAACAAATCGAGATTGTGCATAACTCCATAGGCTTGACCATAGAGTCTGCCGGGATTTCATTGGATTACCTTTACTCGCGCCATAATCAAAATGAGATGCCGCCGATGGAGACCACGAAGGCGCTCATCATGGCTCCGTTGGTTATGGACGCGGTCCGGGATGCCGTCAAGCACAATGATCCGACCATAGTGCCGATGATCAAGCATATCGTCAGAAGCGAGACAAAGTTGGTAGACAACTTCAAGAAGATCCTGGAAAAAGACGTCTCGGCTTACATAAAGGATCCGACAGTGAACGGCGACCTGAACAAGATGGACCAATTGGAACTCTTTTTCAAGGACCATGAATCCTTCACTACCTGGAAGGAATCGTTCAACCAGAATTTCGGGAAGAAGACGTGACCCTCATCTTCCGAGCTTGAGGTCGCCTTTAAGGGATCCGAAAAGCTCTCCCAGCGTCTGGACCGAGAATGGGTCTTTCGAACCGTCCGCCCAAAGGCTGAGGGTCTGGTACAGCGAGATGTATCTCTTATCGCTATCCGCGAACTCCATGATGAAGACGGAAAGCTGCAAGCCCTGGCAGATGGAATCGTCGATTATGCTCGACGCGTCGGCCGTGTTGATTAGGGATTTCATCGCGGGGAATGCGGGCATGAGTATGAAGAGGCATCCGAGGCGCACATCCTCGTCCAGGATCCCGCCGGTCTTCGCCGCGGAAAGCACATGGTTCAGAAGCTGCACCGGATGTGTGAACAATGCGTCTTCCATCAATTTCGAATTGAATGACTTTATCTCAGGCAGGAACTCGCGGTACGCCCTTGCGGCTTCGGCAGGGTCTTTTGCCAGCATGGACGCGAACTCCGCTCCTATGGCCCGGATATGGGTGATCGCCCTGTCGGCCATCGGATCTCTTGGAAAGTGGGTTCCTTTCTTCATGGCTTTCAAGGATTCGAGATCATGATTGGACATCGCTATCGAGTCCAGCTTGGATAGCTCGCTGAAGCTTCTCCTCGTCTGAGGGAACTGCTGCCTGATCGCCAAGGCGTCGGGATTAACCTCGTGCGCAGGCTTCCTGCATGAACTGGAGAGAAGAGATAGGGCTACGCCAGCGACCATGAGACGCGAGAAGAACCTGGCCTTGGGTGGCCTGGAGGCACTAGAGACACCATCGCGTGGCATGAAGGCGGCATTATCGCTCATAGTAATAATATATGGAAAGAAATGTTTTTATATTGAGAGCATAGCGGGAGATATCAAGATATCTTGAGTTTCGCGAGCGCTCCGCTTATCAAAGACCAGTTCACCGCCACCGCGTACACCAGAAGGAGGAGCAGCAGGACGTATAAGACCCGGATGGGCTTCTTGAACATCCATTTGATGAAGTTCTGGAGGGGCCGTATTATTAACGCGCCTGCCAATTTTTTCGACGCCTTGATGAGGAAATCGAGCAGTTTCAGCAGGAAACCGAACACGCCGTCCCAGAAGGACGGTTTCCGGGCTGTTTCCACGTGCTCTGCGTTTTTGGGTTCGCGTATCGGCGCTTCCTCTGATCTGGCTGGCGGTTTCGCAAGAGGTTTTGGCGCGGGTTTCGGTCTCGCCTGGTTGTATTTCGCGATCAGCTTGGGGTCGGTGAATTTCCTGAGCACGTCGTCCGGGACCACTTCCATTGTGGAAGCCGGCGCGAAGAATTCCACTTCCTTGGGTGCGGTCTGGTTCCCCCCCGGATCGAGCGTAGAGATGATCGCGGTCCCAGGCGGGAGGGATTTCAGGGTCTCGGCGAAATCCTGGCCCGCGTTCGGGAAAGATTTCGCGAGGGCGCGCAGCCGCGCGTTGCTCTTCTCGGTCAGCGTCTTCTGCGAGAATATGATTTTTGTGGATAGCTGGCTCAGTATCTCCTCGGGCAGATCGGACGCATCCTGCGTGATGAAGAAGACTGCCACCCCTTTCGAGCGGATCTGCTTCAGTATGGTCACCATCAGGTCCCGGAGGGATTTGTTCGAATCCTTGAAGAGGTAATGCGCCTCGTCGAAGAATATCGCGAAACGCGGCCGTACTGAATCCCCGATCTCGGGCAGCTCGTTGAAGAGCTTGTTCATCACGAATGCAGGCGCTATGGATGCGGACATGTCTTTGCGCGCATCGGAGAGGTTGAGCACATTCAGCCCGGAGAGGTCGGACAGATCGAGCGAGGGCTTCCCGAACATCCTGCCGAGCCCCGAGTCCTCCATGGCCGCGAGCTTCCTCTGTATGACAGATACGCTCGGAGGGCTTATGCCCCGCTGGCCTGTGCGCACCATCTCGTCGAGCACGAACTGGAGCTGGGCTATATCGTCTAGGGCGAGGCCGCTCTTGCGGGCGTACGAATACGCCAACACGAGGTGGCTTTCCTGGGTCGGATTGAGCGAAAGAAGGCGCGAGAGCAGGATGCTGCCCGCATCCTGGAGGGAGAACGTCATCGTAGAGAACCGCGGACCCACGCTCCAGTAGGATGCGCGCAGTGCATGCGGCTTGAACGGGGCGAGCGCGTTCCTTTCATGGAGCCCTTCCGGCCAGTCCGGATGCTCGTTGGGGACTTCGGTCTCCGCGCAAGGGACGCAGAATCCGCTGGCATCCCCTTTGACATCGGAGACGAACACGCTGATGCCACGGTCGGAGAGCTGCTCGGCCATGAGCTGCATTGCCCTGCTCTTGCCGCTGCCTGTTGAGCCTGCGATTATGCAATGGCGTGTGAGATAATGCAATGGGATGCGTACGACCGATCCGTTGGATACCCCAAGATAAATGAATTCCGGATCGGTTTCGTTGGGAGTCGGCACACATAGGTTTCCTATGCATTATTTTTAAGTTTGTGGTGAGAGACTAAATCGATGCTGAAACTATACACTCCGACAAAAGATTCGCACAAGGGAGAGAATGGCAAGCTCCTCATCATAGGCGGCAGCAGGGCATACCACGGCGCTCCTGTCTTTTCCCTCATGGCAGCGAGGCGTTTCGTCGACCTGATGTACTTCTATCCGGGCGAAGATGACCCGCAGCTCATCACCGCGGCGAAACGCTTGCCTGAGGCCATGGTCGTCCACGACCTCGAGCGCCTTCCGCATATGGATGCCGTCCTATTCGGGATAGGGCTCTCTAACGCGCCTTTCGACACCGGAGACATCGTCCCGGGAAGCTGGAAGCTCGTGATAGACGGAGACGGGCTGCGAAGGATGCAGGATGAGATCCCCCCGGATTGCATCCTCACACCGCATGAAATGGAGTTCCGAATGCTTTTCGGCATGGAAGGCACTGCCCGTAATGTCAAGGACATGGCTACGAAGCACAATTGCGTCATACTGAAGAAAGGACAGATCGATATAATAGCGGATGGAAGAACCCCCGGTAAAACCAAACTCGAGACCAACCGCGTGCACAACCAGGGCATGACCAAAGGCGGTACAGGAGACGTGCTTGCGGGCCTCGTTGCTGCGCTCGCATGCAAGAACGACGCTTTCACCGCAGCGGTCGCCGGAGCGAGGATAAACGGCTATGCAGGCAACATGCTCATGAGAAGATTCGGATACAATTTTTGCGCGAGCGACCTGGCCGATTCATTGGCTGAGAGCTACGTCAGGCTATATAGGATGGTGTGACCATGATCAAGGACCTTAAACCCTCGGATATCGCTGCTGACGGCTATCTGTCATGCGGCTTCCAGGCCACGAATATCGGGAAGGCCATAGACATCGTGGGGAAGATGAAGAGGGAGAAGGCGACCGTTTTCCTGACATTCACGTCGAACATGATTGCTTCCGGCATGCGGGGGCTCGTCACGGAGATGTGCAGGAGGGGATTCGTGGACTGCATCATCACTGCAGGAGGAAGTCTGGATCACGACCTCATCAGGTCCAGGATGGATTACCTGCAGGGGGATTTCCTCATGGATGATCGGGACTCCACAGGAAGGGCATCAACCGGATAGGTAACATACTCGTCCCGAACAAATGCTATGAATACCTCGAAGGCTTCATGCAGGAGACGTATGCGAAGATGTACGAGGAATCCAAGATGGCATGCGACCACTGCCTGGTCTCGCCTTCGCAGATCGCTAGGGAGATCGGGAAGGGGACAGGCCAGGATTCGTTCCTGCATTGGTGCACCAAGCACAATATCCCCGTATTCTG
>CAWDBH010000014.1:0-38977 GCA_963800555.1 uncultured Microcaldota archaeon
CATGACCAGTATAATGCCGATGCCCCACATCGGTGGAGTTGAGACCCATGACCAATGAATTCATGCGGGGTTGCCCCGAATGCTACATGGCATACGGGATGAACTGCGTGGTATCCAAATTCGAGCAGGAGTTCAGATGCACATCCAACCCGGCCCACAAGTTCAAGCTGGGAGAGGATGGATTCCTCAAATCGCTATGAGCCGGAATGCCCGATAACCAGGCATTTCCCTTTTTTTCATTTATTGATTGTTTCCCAGCAGACGAAGTTATATGATACGAAATCCTCCCCGTCGGCAGTAACATAATAGTCCGTCTCATACACACCGCAATCCCGCAGACTCTTGTCTATCGTGGGCGGGAAATAATCCAAGTAGAAGCTGGTGTAATTATCTAGAAGCGTCTGCCTGCCTTTCGCCACCAAAAGGCCGTATGTCTGCGTCGTGTCGTTCCCCTGGAAAACGATTAAATCCGAAGCTACGATGCTGTCGATGCTCTCGTTATCTATCTTGACATCGTCCGAGGGAGCGGCATAGAAGGATATCGCGTTCATATCCGTGTCCGCAGAGACCCTGGACCAGGTGTATGCATCCACATGGAAGGCGCCATTCCTGTTGATCGAGTAGAATTTGCTCTTGAGTTTCCCCATGCCTGCATCCAGGAACTGCGAAATCGTCATGTTGATCGGCTCCGGGGCAGGAGTGGCCACGGTATCGTTCTTCTGCTCAGGCTCTACGCAGCCGCAGACGCAGTCGGGGTATGAGCCTGATATGTTCCACGTGCCTTGGCATGTGCCGTTCTGGCAGTAGTGGGTGCAGTCCGGAGCAGTCACTGATACGTTCGTGTTATTCTGCGTGCTGTTCACGGTAGCGTTCGGGATTATCGGCGCGGGTTGGGGTGGCGCGGCTGGAGGGCTCTGCTGCGTGCAACCTGCGAGAAGCATTATCAGAATGGCTAGGTGGATGGTTTTCATGGATACGCCGCCGACATGTATTTGCATGAGACATCGTAGATGGATACCTCGTTACCGCTCATCGTCAATGACACATTCTTCGAGAGCACGGAGCACCCGTCCAATTCCTGCGGGCCTTGCAGATCGGTGCCGTAGTACATCGTGAAGGTGGTCAAAGAATCGAGCGGCGTCTCGTTCGAGAAGAAGACTGCGGTCCCGTATATCTTCTGGGGGCCGGACAGGTCCTTGAGGATATACGCGCGGAAGATGAAAGCTCTCAGGCTGTCGACATAATGGCCGTTGAACAGCACATTCGAGACCCTGACGTCGTTCTTCACAACCGGGACGCTGTCCGGGGGATTGCTCTCGTTGCCGAGTGCGAAACGATAGGTATTAATGCTGTAATTCCCGGCCACGAAATCCCTGGCGTCATAGAATCTAGAGTCGGCCCTGACCATACCCTCGTCCATGAGCTGCCCTAGCGATTCGTTGACCTGCACTTGGACGCTCGGAGATGCGTTCTGCGGTATTTTCGCGGGAGGCGCCGGAACCGATGGCGAGCTGTTCGATACGACCGTGGAGATGTTATCAGCCATCGGCTGCGCTCCGCCTGTTTGCGGATGCGGGCTCATCAGCATGAATATCCCTGCCACGATCCCGATCAGCAGAAGCGCGATGACCGCTATCTCTCCTACTTCCAAGTGCCCTTTGTTCATCAGAATCAAGAAAATCATCGGGCCCAAATCTTTTAAAGCATAGCCACCCAATTGTAGCCCGACCAGTTAGGTGATCCCAATGCCAGCATGTCCGAATTGCCATGTATACAAAGGACTTTGGTCTCCGCTATCGGAGAATAACGGCGTTTATGTCTGCAAGGTGGACAGCACGCACAAGTACACCCGCGACAAGGAAGGGAACTTCCATTCGCAGAAGTGAATCGACCCCGGATAGTAGCGGGATCAACCCCGTTCTTTGAATCTTTTCCTGTCTTTCTTTATCTGGGATATTCAGGGCGAATCTCCCGTACGGGGTCTCCTTGAACTTCGCATCTTTTATGCTCTTTACCTTGTGGAAGATGATCCGATTGCCATAATACGAAAGGATCGCGGCGATCTTCTTAGCCCTGAACGTTTTCTTCTTCTCATTCCTCCGGATCCTTTCCGAAAGGTCAATATTGCCGCTTTTCTTTTCTCGTTGACGATATGGATCTCTTCCTTTGGCCTCCAGTTTATCGCAAAAAATTCCTCTGCCGTGGAGCAGCTAAAATAAAATTTATCCGTAGTAAGAAAAAGTTCGGTTGCTTTTGTAATGATAGAAAGCGGCTTATCAAGAAACCAAGCTCGCCTCTCTTCATTCGCTGGCACATAGTAGATTCCCTTAAAGGGGGTCGGAAATAATTTGAGCGATGCGCTCATATTGGATATTTCCTTGTCGCTAAGGCCTTCCTTGAGGAGTTTGATCGTAACTAATTGCTTGCCTTGGAAACATTTTTCACGACCTCTTTGTATAACTTATAGCTATCAGTATCGATTATCAATTTTTCCAATTCTGCTTCGTTAACTGGCGGCCCGGATTTCTCCACTAGAGTTCTTATTACGTCGAAATTCAGATTTTTATTTTTTAGTATGCAGAAAATATCGTACAAATCCCGCGCTTCTTTTCGGTTTCTATAAGCAATGAATTTAAGCTCAAGAATATCATCCAACCAAGCTACGGGTAGGCTATTTATTCCAAAACTGAATTGCTCGATTTTTTTTATCTTATATTCAGAACTAAAAATTTCTATCTTAATGCTCGTATCCTCAAAATGATTACAAACTGATTCCAATCGAGCTGCGGGAGCTGTCCGATAACCATGTTTCGTGAGACAACCTTTCAGCATTTCTTTCAGTTTAACTTCATCGCCACTGACAGGTATGAAATCCAAATCAATACTTACCTATGCTTAAGGTAAAAAAGCGCAAGCGCCGTGCCACCAACGAGAATGAGTTTATCATCTGCGCATTTGGCTACATGGTGTATTATTTCGACTATTCGCTTATATTTCCTATTTGCACGCTCATCCATGCAGAAAATAGGTAGAACAGAATTTATATACGTTTGCACTAGGTTAAACTTTCTTTAAGGTAGCTGAAACAGCATCGACTGTGATAAAAAGGTCGTAAATCCAATAATTAATCGCACCAAAGGCGATTTTCAGCACAAGCACTTGGTAAAAAGAAAAGCCCCCGGCGAGATTTGAACTCGCGACCTCGTCCTTATTGGTTTACCCTAGTTAGGGTTTTGATGAAACTTTTTCTCAAAAAGTTTCTTACCAAGGACGCGCGCTACCGTTGCGCTAACTCTGGGATTAACCCAAAAGCTTCTGCGCTACAGGGGCGATTGATACGGAAATTAATTGGTTAGCTTTTTATTGCTGCCCGTTTCCATATTAATCGAATATTCATCAAGGAGTAGATCAAATGGACAAGGACGAGATAATCTTCAGCGGGGCATACAAGGATTTCAGGCTCGGCGTCAATTACGATGTCACGGGCAAGGATATGAAGGATGTCGCAGGAGTCCTGATTTCCATAAGCGCTGTGATCGAACCGCAAGCGTTCAGATTCGCTGGCGTGAACATAAAAGCGGTCGGAGAAATAGCAGACAGGTTGCAGGGCAACGGTATCCCGGCAGTCTATGGCTTCTTCGAGGCAAATCCGCCCAAAGAGCTGAAAGATTCGCTTGCGAAGACCATTCCGGATCCGCTCCTTCTTCCTGCTGCTGAATCCTGCCTCCTCAATGCGCTCTTAGTCAAGGCGGGTGTCGCTTTCAAGCCGAAGATAGGCACTGCCGTGAAACCAGCGGCAGAGGAACCGGGCGATGTCATAGCATTCATAGGGAAATACGGCCAATGGGTCGCGATAAAGAAGCTCGGGCTCGAGAACGTGAAGGATTACGAGGTGGCCGGGATACTCGCGGGTGTGAACCACACGATCGTTAACAAGGCCTTCGATTTCTCAGGAACATCCAAGGATGATGCGCTCGTGGCATCCATAACCACCGGGAAAAGGAGGTCGCTGGGCAATCTCGGCATGTGCCTGAGGGAGCTCGAAGGGAAGCTCAGATCGGATGACAGCGATGCTTATGCCATCTGCAAGGTTTTCGAGACGCTCGGCTACAAGCCGTATGCCAGCCCGGAGATGCTCACGAACGCTCATCCGGACATCAAGCCGCCGAAGGTGAAGGGGCGCAAGCCCAAGGGGTGAAGACATGGCATGCACAGGTCAAGGCAAGGTCATAATATTCGGGGAGCATTTCGTGGTGCACGGAGCTCCGGCGATCGCGGGCGGGATTTCGAATCAAGCAGTTGTGGAGGTATCACCTTCCGAAAAGAACAGGATATTGACGACCCAGAAAGTCGTCGAGGAGTTCAGCCTCGCGGGGATAGCCGCGGTGCTCTCGAGCATGGGCATAAAGGAGAAATACGATGTAAAGCTCACCGGCGACCTGCCTACATACGGGGGTCTGGGCTCATCCGCGGCATTCTGCGTGGCGCTCGTCAAAGCGTTCGCGAACGATAAGGGGTTGCACCTTACCAAGGACCAGATCAACAAGCATGCTTATCAAGGCGAGAAGGCGTTTCACGGGGACCCGAGCGGGATAGACAATACCATAGCCACCCACGGAGGCGTGGTCGAATTCACCAGGGGCAAGACGCAGGCCGAGAGCAAATTCGTTTTCCTCGAGCTCACGAAGCCTTTGGACTTGGTGATATCCTTCACTGGAAAATACGGTCCGACCGCGAAGATGGTGGAACGGGTTTGGGACTTCAGGAAGAAGGACGAGGACGAGTTTGCGCAGCTGATGGACGAGTACATGAAGATAGCGATAGAGGGCAGGAAGTCCATCGAAAGAGGCAAGATAGAGGCCGTCGGCCAGCTCATGAACGAGAATCAGGAGCTATTAGCCGAGTTGGGGGTCTCGGATGAGACCAATGACAAGATAATTAGCATCGCGCTCAAAGCCGGCGCGCTCGGCGCGAAGGTGACCGGCGGCGGTGGAGGGGGCTGCTGCGTCTGCCTCGCCGAAAGCCAGGCGAAGGCCCAGGAGATCACGGGGAAGCTGAACGCCGACGGGTTCCATTCCTTCTTCACGAAGATCACGAAATGACTCCGACCTTGTAGCAGATCTTGTTCATCGGGCATTCCGCGCACTTGGGATTCCTCGGCAGGCAGACAGTCTGACCGAACGCCACGAAGCTACGGTTGAGCGAGCGGCGCAGGCGTTTAGGGACGATGCGCATCAGCTCTTTCTCTGTTTCTTCTGGTCTCTTCGTGCTCACGATGCCGAGCCGGTTGCTGATTCGATTTACATGGACGTCCACACCGATCGTATCCTTTCCGAAAGCCCGCGCGAGGACGATGTTGGCTGTCTTGCGGCCCACTCCGGGGAGGGCGAGCAGGCCTTCGAGCGTATCCGGAACGCCATCCGACAGAGAGCGGCACATGGATCTCAGATGCCTCGCTTTAACATGATAGAAACCGACACCATATAGGATGGATTCGAGTTTTCTGGTTGGAAGAGCTGCGACTTCTTCTGGGGTGTCGGCGATCCAGAAAAGCCGCTCCACGGCATCGATAGTGGTATCGTCTTTCGTCCTCGCCGAAAGCATGGTGAAGACGAGAATCTTGAACGGGTCGTCCTCGGTCGCCTCTTCCGCCCTGATCACTGCCGCACCACGCCGCGTGGCGTCCTCACCCATCCGCGCGATTATCCAGCCCAGCCTTTTCCTGGCAGCCAGGTTTATCCTGCCCATGGTATCCATTCCGGCCCATAGCACTATATTCCTATTCCACTGCGAGGTCCTTAGAGTTTTGGCGAGACTGATGGGATTATATTTTTGCCCTATCGATTATTGGATTTACGTCGATGAGCCACTAACATTGATGCGGGACTATCGGCGATCTGCGGGTTTTGGGTTTTATGGACGAGGATACAGAGGAACCCCACGCTTCTTCGAAAGAGGTCGCGAAAGGCAGTTTCTGGGGGATCGTAGGCACCATAGGGACCAAGGCCATATCCTTCATCTACCTGATCCTGCTCGCCCGCATGGCATCCCAGAACGACGTGGGGCTTTTCTACCTATCGCTAAGCATAGTGTCATTCATCGGCATAGCGGATGACCTGGGGCTCGTCAACGCGATCTCGAGGTATGTGCCGTTCTATGAGGCCCAGAACTCGGAAAAGAAGGCGGGCCGATTGGTGCTTTTGAGTTTCGTGATAGTCACGACAGTAGCGATCCTATTGATGTTCGTGTTGCTGTTCGGCGCGAACGCCATCGCTTCATGGCTCAAGAACCCCTTATTGGACAACGCGCTGATATTGATCTCCACGTATCTGGTACTGAACAACGTGTTCCAGCTCATCACCTCTTTCTTGCAGGCGAAGATGGACATATTCTCGAGCCAGTTGGTCCAGGTCATCCAGAACCTGCTCAAATTGGGGCTCACGTTCATCTTCTTCATCTATTATGGAGCGTCGATCTTCACCATCACGGTACCGCTCCTGCTGTCCTATCTGGTCTCGATTATCTGCTCCATCCCGCTCATCAGGCCGTACCTGAGATATAATCTCAAAGACACTCGCAAGGTCTCGGATGCCGAGATATTGAAGGAGGTCATACCATTCGGGCTGATCTTCGATGCGGTGCAATTCTTATGGGGCGTATATGGCACGCTGGACAGGATCTTGCTCAGCTACCTATCGCCGCCAGCCACATCACTCCAGGTTGTCGCGATCTATACCATTGCGACGTCAGGAGCGTTCCTGCTCACAACCTTCCCGAATTCCATCGGAGCGATAACCCTGCCAGTCTTATCAGGGCTTTACGCCCAGAAAAAAGATGGGAAGATACGGGACATCTTGAACTCGGCGCAACGCTGGTGCCTCCTCATCATGGTTCCGGCCACTATCATCATGATCGTCTTCTCTTACGATATCCTTCACGCGCTGTACGGCAATGCGTACGCCAGCGGTTCCCTGGTCATGGCGCTCTTTTCCCTGGCATTCCTGATCCAGTCCATCGGGATCCTGCTCTCCGTCGCGTTGGCTTCGCTCAGATTGGTGAAGCTCGAGCTCAAGATAGTATTATTCATCTGCCTAGTCAATGCCGTGTTCAACATCCTGCTGATACCGTATTACGGCATGCTGGGTTCTGCTATAGCTTTCCTGGTCACTTCCGTGGTGTTCTCATACCTCTTCTATTATTACTCCCATAAGATATTCAATTTCACATTATCCGAAGAAAGCATCAGGATAGTGCTCGCGGGCGTACCCGTATTCCTATTCACAGCATTGCTCAGCGTGATAGTCCTGCATATCGAACCCAGGGGTTCGCTCACTTTCCTGCACCCACGCATCTCCACGGTGATATACGCCATATACCTCATGATCGCGATGGCATTGTCGCTGGCGGCATTCCTGGCATCCGTCATAATCCTGAAATGCTTCAAGAGAGAGGACGTCATTATTACGACCAAAGGACTCCGATTGCTGCGCATGCCGATTTTCATCGTGAGATATTGCGAGCGCGTGCTTAATGCTGGAGTGAAATCTATCTCCTGACCAGCGTGCAAATAGTTTTCTTGCCATCGAGCAAGGCCTCGATGCGTTCCGGATTCGATGCGTTCACGATGTATGACGGCGTATCCATGGTCAGCAGCTCCTTTATCTTGCCTGCCATCGCCCCAGTGACGTCTTTCCCTCCGCTCTTGTCCGTGATATCCTTCGAGACTTTCGGGAAATTGGCGGATGTTATCTGCGTGATGAGCTGCCCTTTGGCATCGAGCACCCCGTCCACATCCGTCGCGAGCACGACCATCTCGGCCTGCTTTCCCAGATAGGACACGATCTGGTCCCCTGAGCAGGGCGACGCGCCGAGCTCCGAATCAGGCACCATGTCTCCGTATAATACAGGAAGATAGCCGCTTTGGAGATAATCATTGACTATCTTGGCGTTGAAGGCGGATATGCGCCCTGCCTTGAGGGTCATGATGAGCGCTGGAGGTATGGAGATGGCAGGGACGCCCTGCAGAATCAGCTCTTCTACGAGGATGAGCGAGAGCTCGCTGCATGCCGCGTGCGTGTCCGCGAAACCCAGTTTCTGAGCCGTGTTCTTCACACCATCTCCGATGCCGTGCTTCATCACGAGCGCATGCCCGAAAGAGCCTGCGCCATGCACAAGGACGATGTCCCGGTTCTTCCGCCAGATGCCCGCGATGGACTTGGCGAGCTCCCTGATTTGGTCGGGCTTCGGCGTCCGATAACCGGCCTTATCCGTTATGACGCTCCCTCCGAGCTTGATTATTTTCATGATAAACACATGCTCGCATATTATTTAAAAGAGTGGAAACCATCATCCATACATGCGAATCCTCGTGGCAATCACAGGAGCGTCAGGGCTGGAATACGGCAGGCGGCTAGTCCAGGTCCTGCGGGAAAGCGACAACGATGTCAGCGTAGTCGTCAGCTCAGGAGCCATTGCAGTAGCGAAAGCCGAAGGCGGCAAGCTCCCGAAAGCGGATTACGGTGAAAAGGATTTCTCCTGTCCGTACGCATCCGGCTCGAACCCCCCAGATGCGATGGTCGTGGCGCCTTGCTCCCTGAAGACGCTAGGCGAGATATCTAATGGCGTCGGAAGCAACCTGATCAACCGCGCCGCGGAAGTCACGCTCAAAGAGAGGAAGAAGCTGATCCTCGTCCTCAGGGAGACCCCTTATTCATTAATCACGATACGCAATATGGAGCAGGTCACGCTCGCCGGAGCGGTGGTCCTGCCTGCAAGCCCCGGATTCTACGGGAAACCTAAGAGAGTGGAAGAACTTATAGATTTCATAGTGGCGAGGGTGCTCGACCAGATAGGGCTTGAGCATAAGCTGGGCACAAGATGGAGAGGATGAAATGACGACATTCCGTGAATTCTTCGAAAGATTGGAAAAAAGCGGCAGGCTGACAGTGATAAAGAAGCCAGTGTCGAAAAACCTCGACCTCGCTGGCCTGATGCATGCGCTGGATGGTAAAGTGGTGTACGCACCCAAGGTGGAAGGCTCGGATTTCGGAGCGGTCGGCAATTTATATTCGACGAGAGAGCTCGTCTGCGACGGGCTCGAGATATCCAAGGACAAACTCATCCCTGCATTGATCCGCGCCATCAACAATCCCTCGAAGCCCCAGTTGATGAAAAATCCCAAAGACGCTCCGGTTCTGGAGAATAGCACGACTGATATCGACCTCTCGCGGCTGCCGATCCCGTTCCACGCGGAAAAGGATGGCGGACCTTATCTCTCCTCGGCCATCGTGGTCGCGCATGACAAGGAGCTCGGAAGGAACCTCTCCTTCCACAGGATGATGGTGATCGGCAAGGATCGCGTGGTCCTGCGCATCCTGCACCGCCATCTCGAGGAATTCATCAAACGCGCTGGAGGCGAACTGGATGTCGCGGTCATAGTCGGATCCTCGATAAACGTCCTGCTCTCCGGAGCGATGTCAGTGAAGACAGGGCAGGATGAGCTGGAGATCGGGAATTCCCTCCAGCCTGTGCGGACCGTGAAGCTGGGCAACGGAATCGAGATCCCTGCCGACTGCGAATTCGCTTTCGAAGGCAGGATAACGAAAGAACTGCATGACGAAGGGCCGTTCATAGACCTGACCGAGACGTACGACATCGTGAGGAAGCAGCAGGTCATGAAGATCACGAGGATGCACCATAGGAACGATGCGCTATGGCATGTTCTGCTGCCGGGCGGCCTAGAGCACAAGGTCCTGATGGGGATGCCTAGGGAACCCACGATATTCAACGAGGTCAACAAAGTGTGCGACTGCAGGGGTGTGAACCTCACCCCCGGCGGATGCTCATGGCTGCATGCGGTCGTCTCGATAAAGAAAGGGAGCGAGGATGATGGCAGGAATGCGATCGAAGCCGCGTTCGCGGGCCACAAATCGCTGAAGCACGTCGTCATCGTTGATGAAGATATAGACATCTATGATCCTCTGGATGTGGAATGGGCCATCGCGACGAGGGTGCAGGCCGACAAGGACATGATCGTCAAGACCAAGCAAATAGGCTCCTCTCTGGATCCGAGCGCGGATGCGCACACATATGAGACCACGAAGATGGGGATAGATGCCACGAAACCGCTGATAGCGAAAGGGAAGAATTTCGAGAAGACCGGATGGAAGAAGGTTGGCCCAAAGAGATATATCTGAGGAAAAATATGGAACTGAACAAGGAAGAGCAGAGTATGTTCGACGGCGAACTCGGCGAAGCGTCACGCGAATCCATGGAAATCTTGGTCGCGCTCGGGAAGATTTATGGCGCTAGGAAGATGATCCCCATCACAAGCGCGCAGATAGCCGGCGTATCGTACAAGACGATAGGGCAGGCAGGTCTCGACTACCTCGCCGGGCTCGCAAGCAAGGGCGCGAAGGTAAGGGTCCCGGCGTTCCTTAACCCCGCGGGCATGGACCGCGAACAATGGAAAGAGATGGGGATACCCGAGGATTTCGCCAGGAAGCAGATAGAGATACTAGACGCTTACGCGAAGATGGGCATAAGCAAGACATGCACGTGCGCCCCGTATTTCATCGGCATACGGCCGAAAGTAGGCGAGCACGTCGCATGGGCCGAATCGAGCGCGATCGCGTTCGCCAACTCGATACTCGGCGCGCGGACGAACCGCGAGGGCGGCCCGTCAGCGCTCGCGGCAGCCATCTGCGGCGTGACGCCGTATTACGGCCTCCATATGGATGAGAACCGGCACGCGGACCTGCTCATAGATGTCAAGTGCGAGCTGAAGGGGCTGGCTGATTACGGCGCATTAGGTTCCGCGGTCGGGAAAATCTCCAAGAACAGGAACCCGGCGTTCACGGGCATCAAACCGGCAGGGGAACCCAAGCTCAAGGTGCTCGGCGCCTCCATGGCAGCGACAGGATCCGTGCCGTTGTTCTTCATCAAGGGGATCACACCGGAATGGAATGTCTCCAAGTCAGCGGAAAGGATCGAGTTCACTGAATCCGACCTCAACGCAGCAAGGGAAAGCTTGGATAGCGGACTCAAGCCGGATCTCGTGACCATCGGCTGCCCGCATGCATCGCTCGAAGAGATAAAGGAGATCGCAGAACTCGTCGAGAGGAAAAAACCCACCTGCGACTTCTGGGTGTGCACATCGCGCAAGCTCAAGGACGAGGCGGATAAGCTCGGTTACCAGAAGACGATCGAGAATGCCGGGGGGTTGGTGATCGCCGACACATGCATGGTCGTCTGCCCGCTCGAGGAGATGGGCCATATCGTGACAGGCACGAACTCCGGTAAAGCTGCGGCTTATCTCCCGAACCTCTGCAAGCAGAAGGTCGCATTCGGCGACCTCGAAGACATCCTATACAGATGATGCGGATGATGGCACCGACAGAAAAGGCAGGATTGCTTATCGGGATAATCGCGATGGCCATCCTCCTTATAGGTGTGTTCTCCTCGCCAGCTTCGTTGCTGCAGAGGTCGTTGTTCCTCGCAGGGGCGCTCATGCTGACGCTGACCGCATACATGGGCAAGAGCTGGATGCTGTTCGTTTTGCAGATCGTCATCAGCCTGGGATCCTTATTCGCCTTCATAGGGATCGACGACCTGATCAAATACGCTATCCTGCTCGGAGCATCGATCATCGGGATATCGTACCTCAGATCGACCAAGAGATTCGAGGCGGGCATATGGGGCATCGTTTCCACATTAGGTTTATTCCTCGTAGCTGCGGGATTCGCAACCGACGCGGTATCGCATCCGTTGCTCTTCGGATTTTTCTTGGGTGCGGGAAGCCTCCTCGTCGCCCTGTATTCGTTCGTGGATTATTACTACAAAAAGCATGAGGCTGCGGCGATATGGCTCGTTCTTAATATCGTTTTCGCCATTAATCCCATATTGATGGTGTTGAGATGGAGATAAAGGCACGGTCTATATCGCGCGGCAAGGCTTCCGGCCAGGCTCTGATAAGCCAGGTTCCAATAGGTTTCCTCGGGGGGGTGGATCCGAAGAGCGGGACAATCATGGAGAAAGGCCATCCCCTGGAAGGCAGGAACGTCTCCGGAAGGGTGCTCGTATTCCCGAACGGGAAGGGCTCCACCGTCGGCTCCTACGTCATGCTGCAATTGGCCAAGAATGGAAAGGCCCCTGCCGCCATAATCAACGTTTCTGCAGAACCGATAATCGCTGTGGGCGCAATCATCTCGAGGATACCGATGGTTGACAAGCCAGAGAAGGACATCTTCAAGGTCCTCAAAGACGGGCAGACGATCAGCGTGGATGGAGAAAAAGGCGTTATAATTATAGAAAATTAATAGAAGAAAGGTTATGACTTGAATCTGAATCTTATCCCTTTCTTCTTATACGCCGCCATGAGGCGGCTGATATCCCAATCCGTTTTCAAAATCCATCCGAACATATTGGTCACCTATTTTACTTGCAAAACGAGGTATATCCGCGTTCTGCTGCGTGGGGGATATTGTCTATAGTAACAAGATTTATAAACATTTGCACGATTCGGCTTAGGATGGTAGAGTAAAAAAATGCGATCGCCGGGGCTCGAACCCGGGTCGCGAGCTTTTTCCTTTTTGAAAACCCCTTTTCGGGCGCCTTTTTTGGAAAAAGGCGCAATGGGAAGCTCGAATCCTACCACTAGACTACGATCGCGGTTGTCTTATCAAGATGCGGAAAGTTTTTTTAAATGATGACTGGCGAGGGCACCCCATCATTCGAATTCCACGGTCTCCCCGATCACCGGGACATGGGTCTTGTATCCTGCCGTTTGCAGCCTGGACTCGAGCTCTCTGGCTGAAGACTCTTCCCCGTGAACTATGAAGACCTTTTTCGGTTTTTTCTTCATGGCGCCGAGCCATTTCACCAGGCCGGCCCCATCGATGTGAGAGGAAAAACTGTCGATGTGCCTGATCTTGGCCCTGACCGCCACTTCTATGCCCATCATCTTCACCATCTTCGCGCCATCCAGCATCAGCCGTCCGAGGGTCCCTTCAGCCTGGTAGCCGACCATGAGGACGGTGTTCCGCGGGTTCCATAAGTGATGCTTCAGGTGGAACTTTATCCTCCCGGCTGTGCACATGCCGTTCCCTGCGATCACGATGCATGGTTTCTTGTAGTCGTTCAGCATCGAAGAATCGTCAATGGATTTCAGGAACTTCAGCTTCTTGAAAGTGAACGGGGCATGGAACTCTTTCCTCAGCTCGGGTGAGAAGTATTTCATGTTCGAATTGAAGACCTTGGTTGCCTCGATAGCCAGGGGACTGTCCAGGAATACCTCCTCTGACGGAAGGATGCCTTCGTGGTCCATGCGATGGAGATAGTATATTATCTCTTGCGTCCTTTCAACGGCGAATGAAGGGATCATGAGCATCCCTCCTCTCTTGAATGTGTCTTTGACCTCCCGTGAAAGGTACTCCTCCCGCGTGGAGACGCTCCCGTGGGAGCGGCTTCCGTATGTCGATTCCACAAGCACATAATCCGCGTCCGATATCGCGGCCGGGTCCTTCACTATCGGAGTCCCGCTCTGCCCCAGGTCGCCGGAAAAGACCAGTTTCGTGGTCCGCCCTTTCTCGGTGACCGAAAGCTCCACCACCGAGGGATCCGAGGATGTGCCCCGCTTCTCTCAAAGTGAACGATATCTTGTCCGTAAGTTTGTGCGTCTTGTCGTATTCGGCGGTATGGAAGAAGTTCAGCACACGCTTCACGTCATCCATGCTGTAGAGCGGTTTCCTGGGCGGAAGACCTTCCCTCAGCCTGCGCCGGTTCTCCTGCTCCGTATCCTCCTTGTTCACTGTCGCCGAATCCTCGAGCATTATCTCGGCCAAGTCCACAGTGGGCGGAGTCGCGATCACCGTGCCGCGAAACCCGAATTTGTACAGTTTCGGTATGAGACCGCAGTGGTCGATATGCGCGTGCGTGAGCAGGACGAATGATATCTTCTTTGGGTCGAAGTTGAAGGGCTCATAATTCAATCGCACGACTTCTTTGGCGCCCTGGAACATGCCGCAGTCTATGAGTATCTTGACGCCTGCGGCCTCCAGCAGATAGCACGATCCCGTGACCATCCCGGCCGCCCCGTTGAATGTAAGTTTCATGAAGGAGCTACCAACTGATTGTTTAAGAACATTTCACAGAACCCCAAAATGAGAATAAGAAGATAAAAAATTATTGCTCCTCTCCTGCCCCGGCCTTCTGGTAGAGTTTCAGCATCTTGCTCTTCACGGTCACGGGGATCGGGACCGCGACCTCGACCAGTTCCACGGTTATCTCATCCTTGGCCTCGTCCAGCTTGATCACCTTGGCCCGCTCGCCTTTGAACGGACCCGAGATCATCTCTACGGTGTCGCCGGGCTCTATGATCGTGGCAGGCTGCTTCTCGGACTTGATGAGATTCTCTATCTCGCCGATCGTGATCGGTTTCCTTAGTACCCCTTTCACGTGCTTGACCTTTTGGATGAGCTTCACGACAGTGTTCTCATCAGCCCCTTCCACGAAGAGATAGCCCTTGACGTTCTCCGCATAGACTATGGAGTAGATGTCGAGTTTCTCGGCCCTGGACTTCTTCATGAGTATCTCTGCCAGTATCTTCTCCTGGCCGGACGTCACACGTATGGTTGTTATCATAATTTCACCTGATCAAACGGAAGAGAATCGATACTATGAATCCGATTAGGCCGAAGAGGAACATTCCGAACGCGGTGACCCTGGCGACCTTGTTGAACTCCGCTGCCGTGGGTTTTCTCGAGATGTGAATTATCCTTACGCATCTTTTCAATAGTTCCGGAATATCCAAATGATTCACCCTATCAGGTCAAGGTCCAAAGCCTCGACCTCTTCTGCCTCTTTCACGACATGCTTCGGGAAACGGACCCCTGCCAGGACGACAAGGACGCGCATGGACGATTTCTTTATGTTGTCGTCTATCCTCGCTCCCCAGATGATGTGGGCTGCTGAGCTTATACGCCTTGCGGTCTCGGCTACCACGAATTCGGCTTCCTTCAGGCTCATATCCTCGCCGCCTATGACATTTATCAGCGCCCTCCCTGAGGAGCTGACGTCGGCATCCAGCAAAGGCGAATGCAGCGCGGTCTCGACAGCGACGCGGGCGCGGTCCTCTTTCTTCGCATCCAGCGACGCTTCGCCGAGGCCTATCACCGCATAGCCGCCATCCCCTAGGATTGTGCGCAGGTCCGCGAAATCGACATTCACCAGCCCTGCTTTCGTGACGAGCTCTGCTATGCCTTTCACCGATCCTGCCAATACTTCGTCGCAGACCTTGAACGCCGTATTTAGCGGGAGATCCGGGACGAGGTTGAGGAGCCTGTCGTTTTTGATGACTATGACCGTATCGCAGTTCTTCTTGAGCTTGTCCAGGCCCGAAAGCGCGTTCTCCATGCGGACCTTCCCTTCGGACGAGAACGGAAGCGTGACTACGGCTATGGTGAGGGCGCCCATGCCTTTTGCCGTCTCGGCGATCAATGGGACGCTGCCGGTCCCGGTCCCGCCGCCCAGGCCGCACGTTATGAATACCATAGACGGCTCTTTCAGGGCCTCTTTGATGTCTTCAACGGATTCCTTGGCGGACTCTTCCCCTATGAGCGGGTTGCTCCCCGCTCCGCGTCCTTTGCTGACCTTCTTTCCGAGAAGCACTTTCTTGTTCGCGCGCACGTGGAGCAGATGGCGTGCATCGGTGTTCATGGCTATGAGATTTACTCCTGAGATGCCGATCTGGAAGAGGCGGTCCAATGTGTTGCTTCCGCTCCCGCCGGATCCAACGACATATATGTTTGGCCTGCTTTCCTCTATGAATTTCAGTATCTCTTCGTCATCCTTGGATTTCGGCGCCACGTCCTGAAGCATCTTCTTTTCGACGACGATGTCAGACACGGGCGCAGGAGTTGGATTTTCCACAGTACCACCTAAGCAGAAGCAATGAAGAGGTTGATTGAAAGGTATTAAATATATTGGGGGGCGCGCTCAAGCGACTTCGTGTCCGTAGATGACTTGCGCCGATACCGGTTTGCTGATGCCTCCCTTCATGACAAACCATGCGTACATGAAGCCGAAGAACAGGCCACCCAGGTGCGCGGCGCTCGCGATCCCGCTTGTCGGGTCGAACGTGCCGAGGAACTCTATCACCACCCATATGATCGCAGCCTGACGGATGCTCATGGGAAATACCAGGAAGAAAACCCGGACTTCGGGCATGAGGATCGCGACCGCTGCCATTATCCCGTAGATGGCTGCGCTCGCGCCTAGCGCAGGGATGGATGGGATGATGCCGACGAGATACGTTGCGTAGTAGCAGAGCCCGCCGAAGATGCCGGCTCCGAAATAGATGGCGAGGTAGTCTTTTGAGCTTATCCGGGTCTCCAGGATAGCGCCGAACATGAAGAGAGCGAAGGCATTGAAGAGGATGTGGAATATGTCCGTCGGGTCATGGAGGAACATGCTGGTCACGAACCGCCAGGGTTGAGAGAACGCTACCGCAGGGACGAAATAGAAAGCCTCGGTGAGGCCCGGAATCATCAATTGGAATATGAATATGATTCCGATGGACAGCAGTAGGTAGTTGGTGATTTTTCCCATATCATCACTTGGAAGGGCAATAAATTTATAATCTACTTACCGCGATGAGCGCTATATCATCCTTTTTCGGTACCAGCCAGCGATCCGGAAGCTCCACTTTCTCGCCAGCCATCCTCTTGACCGATTCTCCCATCACCAACCGTACCAGGGATCCGGGTTCCCGTATTTTCCCGATCATGGATTTCAGGTCCGATGTCCCTGCAGTATCAGACACATAGCCTTCCTTGACCTTGAAGTAGAGGTTGTCGCTCAGCCCGTCGCTAGCGAGGATGATGAGCTCTCCTTTCTTGAGGCGGCCTTTCCGGACATGCATATCGACCTCGGGAAGGCCGAGCACGGATGTCACGAGGTTCCGGAAATAGAGATATTTGAGGATCGAATGGTCGTCGCCGACCGACCGGCCTTGCTGTATCTCCACGCTGACCGTGCCGTCCGAATCGATGCTGTAGACCAACGAATCTCCGACGCATACTGTTATGAACGAGCCGCCCTTGTCGATCGAAAGGAGCGCGGCTGTCGTCTTCCCATGCGTGATGCTGCCGTTCGCGAGGAGGATCGCCTCTTTCATCTCTTTCTCTCCGATTTTCTTTTTGCCCTTGAAAAACGCGAGGATTTTCTCTGCCGCGACAGAAGACGCTTCAGCGGCGCCGGCTTCTCCGCTGACGCCATCGAATACCCCGGCGATGATTCTTTCCTCTGCGTATATGAAAGCGGAATCGCCGCATTCCTCGTGCCCTTTGCGGACAGAGATGGAGAACTCGAATCCCTCCGTGGCGGAAGAAACGCCTTCTTCGGATCTCCTATCGGACAAATCAATGCCGCGGATCAGTCTTTCCATCCCAAGGCCTCCAGAACGCTGCGGAAAGGGGCATCGGTCTTGACGCAGATGGGAGAGAAATGCGTGCGGCGCGCCTTGTATCCCCGCGTGATCAGCGTCATCATATAATCATCGAATTTCGGGACCGGCTGGACATGATGGATCTTGCAGAGCTCGTGTATATTGTAATAGTGCGGCGGCATCCCGACCTCGCCTTCCATGAGCGAGAGGAAATGCGAAAGTTTGTTTTTGTCCGCATATGAGCGCTTGTCGTTCAGGGACTTCATGCCGGTTATGAATCCCTTGTCATGGAGCTCCCCGAGCCAGAGCGGACCTGCCCAGTCAGTGTCATTCCCGCAGAATCCGCAGCTTAGGACCGGGAATCTCGATGCCGTGCGCCATGCGCATCTCTTGCAGAAGGTCAGATGGCCGGCTTTGCTCTGCGATTCGAACGCCATCTCGGCGCCCCTTCTAAGGCGCACTATGGATTTCAGATAATGCTGATCCGAGAAAGAGATCAACGGCTCGACGCCCATATTGAATTCGGCTGCCACATCCACGATGCGCCGCATCATGATCCGGAGCCCGATCTCGTGCGTGAAGCTGCAGTTCAGCGGCTTCGCCTGGTAATTCTTCATTGATGCCGCGATCTTGCCTCCGCAGAGCACCGCGACATCGGTGGCTGTTGCCGAGAGATACGCGACCTTCTTGGAGTTGAAGAACCGCATGGCATCCACCAGGTACGGGCTAGGAGTGCCGAACGGGTCTATCTCCAGGAAATCGGCATCGTTGTCGAACGCTGCCAGGGAGATGTTCCTCGCATCAGCGCTGACTTTGGCTTTCAGTTTGCTCGTCTTAGCGTTCTTCTTCGCTGCGGTTATCGCTGTCTTCTCTATATCGATGAATGTGAGTTTTTTCACGTTATTGTTTTCCTTGGCATAGCGGATGCCGCGTATACCGCTCGCGCAGAAAGCATCCACGACTTCGATGGGATCCCCTATCGCGCCTGCCGCGAGAGACGAGATGCTCCTGCAGAACCTCATCGCGGGATTGTAGAATATTTTTTTGGGCACAACGAACTCGATTCCTTCCTCTTCCAATCACTCACCTTTCATGAATTCGCGCATGGCCACGGTCGCATACGAGCCTGATGGCAGCGAGAACCTGAACGTACTATCAGGGCCCAGATTAAAATCCTTCATCGGAGCGAGCAGCGTGCGGTAGGATCCTTTGGAGTTTATCTCCGGGAGCGATCTCATCCTGAAATCCTCTTTCACTAACCCAAGCTCTCCGAGAAGCTTTTTCTCCCTTTCATTCAGGTTCGTCTGATAGCCTATTAGCCGGGCCGCTATCCATCCTTCCGCTTCGGTCTTGGAGATATCCGGGAAACCTGCTGATTCCCCGCAGAAATATTCACCGCGCTCCAATTCCAATCCTTCGTTTATCCTGTCAGAGAGCGAACGGTTGAAGAGATGGGACTGGACCGCATGTATGAACATGAGGAGATTGTTTCTCGGAAGCTCTCGTAAAGCACCAGAAAAATCTCCAGGCCTCTTGGCAAGATAGGCTATCATCGAGCGCTCCAACCTGAGATGCCTCGGGAACGTGTTCATGGCGGCTGAATAATTCCCGCTCTCCTCCAGTTCCTTGCGCGCAAGCTTCGCTTCGGTGTGAGTCTCCCCTTCGGAATCGAAAAGGAAAGAACGCACCGCGCTTTCTATCTCACCCTTCAGGAGCTTGACGCCGATCTGATAGGTGTTCTTCCTGGAGGAGCCGAACCGCTGCTCTCCGAAATAGTTCGGGAATTTGTTACCGAGCTCGGCTACTATTGCCTCGCTGCGGGAACTGGCGTCTTCGCAAGCATTCTTTACTTTTATCGTGAAGCGATTACCGAGAAGCGCGCCCATGTGTACGCGCTCGCTCGCCATCCATGCGCCGTTTATCCGTATGTCACGGATATCCAGGCCGAGCAGCTCCTCTTTATTCACGCCTTGAGCGGATGCGAGCTGCATGGTTATCGCGACCTTGTCCTTGTTGCCTGCGACATTGAACGCCTTGTGCGTGGTGCGGAGCCGTTTCGCTAACTCGGAGATGGCCGAAGAAGTCGACCAGTCCCTTTTCTGGAGAATGAAATGGATCGATCTGCCAGGTTCGTCAGGTTTGGTAATGGGTTTATCGAGCTCGAATACTGTTCCGTCCGTCCCTATCTCCTCGACAATGAAATCCTCTGGGCAGGATTTTATTTTCCCGCCGATGCCCGGGGATTTGGAGAGATAGGAAAGCATGGATTATCGATGATTGAATGAGGATAAAAAGTAATCAGAGGTCTTATACAGCCCCAGAAAGGCGGGAGACAAGCACGCTGGCCGCGATACCCATGGGCTTGTTCTGCCTGACGCATGTCGTCTCGATTCTGGCTGCGAACTGCAGGGGTTCGATATCCGGAGAATTGTAATAAACGACATCCGCGACCACGCTAGGGTGGATGCCCGCCCCGAGGGCTGCATTGGCCAAAACCGCCACGCGTCCTACTTTCTCAGCTCCCTTCTTCGCTGCGGAGAAGACTATGCAATCTGTGAGCTTGTTCGCCTGCTTCGGGTTGAGACCGTGGAATCTCGTGAAATCTCCGGCCAGCTTCTGCCTCACAGAGAAAGCCATATCAGGGTCTTTGTAGACTTTCGCGTATTCTGCGGCGTAGAACGATGAGACGCCAGCTCCTCTGAGCCTGGAGATAACCGATTTCGCCAAAAGGTTCATCCAAGATAGGAAGATAAAGAACCCAAGAGCGCTCGAGGATATAGATGGCGGGTTGTATCAGGTTTTAAGGAGAAGGAAACTTGTCGATAAAGTCGGATTCATCCAAAGAAGAGTGGTACGTGGATGGGGGATAGATGATGAAGTCATCGATTTCGCCAGAAAATCCATTGAAGAGCACGGATTCAGGAATAAGAAGGAGCTTTCGGAGACCGATTCTGGATTGTATTCGATTTTGAGCAAAAGGAAACTGCTAGATAAGGTGGTCTTCGAGGAATGCTTCAGAAGGTGGGGGACCGACGAGGAAGTGCTTGAGGCAGCTAGGACGTTCATCGAAGAGAACGGAATAAAAAACAGGTGCAGGTTAGAGAAAGCGGATTCGGGATTGTATTCTGTTTTACGCAGCAGGAAACTGCTTGATGCAGTCTGCTTCAAGGAGCGGAGAGAGCTGCGGGAGTGGGGAAGCGATGAGAACGTCCTTGGGATCGCCAGAAGGTTCATCGAGGAGGAGGGGATAAAGAATAGGAAGGGGTTGGAGACGGCGGATCAGGGGCTGTATCACGTTTTAGCCAGACGAGGGTTGCTTGATGGGATGACATTCGAAAAGAGGCTAAAGCACCGGAAATGGGGGACGGATGAGGAATTAGTTGGATTCGCGATGGGGTTCATGGGAGAGAATGGGATACTGGGCAGGAGTGAACTGAAGAATGCTGATTATGGGTTGTATCAGGTATTAACCGCAAGAAAACTCCTCGACCACGTGTTCGCCTCAATAGATCAAGATAAACACCAGCAAGCCGTCCACGGTGTCCTGGACGCGATGGATAGATTCGGGAAAGATTAGATCGCCTTCAGCAGGTCCGCCCGCGTTATTATCCCCGCCAGCTTCCCATCCTTCTCTACGAGAACCGCCCGGTAATGATGCAGCAGGTTTATCGCGACATCGGCTAGCGAATTCGCAGGTATGACCGGGAAGCTGTCCAGCATCACTTCACGCACCTTCATGCCTTTCGGGTCCCTGTTGCTCGCGAGCAGATCGACGATCATGCTGTCGCTCAGGCTCCCTACGCATTTGCCTTCATCAAGTACCGGGAGCTGCGAGATGTCTTTCGAGCGCATGAGCGAGACTGCCTTATGGAGAGTGTCCGAAGGCGAGACGGATTCGATGTTGGCAGTCATTATCTCCGGCACCGCTTTCTTCATCTTGACCTGCTCCTGCTCCAGCGCCTGCTTTATCTGGACGACTTTCGAGTATGCTGGATCCACCCGGCCTGATTCTATCTTGGCTATCAATGATTGCGACACTCCGGCCAGGTCGGCGAGTTTCTTCTGCGTGAGCCCCAATTGCCTCCTCATCTTCCCTATGCCTTCAACGTCGAACATATGAGCACCAATATTCTTATTGGAATATAATTTGCAAGAATATATAAATATAAGACTAAATCCAAAACAGTGTGAGGTGTGAATAATGGTGCATGGTCTTGATACTCTGAGAAAGCTGAACGGGACGGAACCGATAGGAGATGCTCCAGCCAAGGCTAGAAGGGAAAGAAGCCCGTTCGACCGCTTGCCTAATGCCATCGCCCTAAATCCATTAAGCGCCAGGGAATATTTGAACAGCCCATGGGGAAGAAGGAAGCTTCAATGCGAAGGCCCGCGGAAGTGATTTCTCTCTATTTGCAATGAACGCACGATATTCTTATTTTCCTTTCATAAAACGCTCGATGAGTTCTTCAGCGGCCTTCTTGTTCAGTTTCATCAGGGCGCGGACATATTTCGCGGCGCTTTCACTATCGCCCATTGCTGCTGAGAATATCACTTCGAGTCGCTCGATGTCCTCATTATTATCCTCCTCGAAGTTGCGCAGCATGCGCATCCCCTCATCGAAACGGTTGAGCATGAAATCCGCTGAAGCGACGAGAAGCCCGGATGCGATGAGGTCCTTCCGGTCGGAGGACATGTTGAATGATTTCATGGCTTGCTGGAGCGCCTCATCATACCTGCCGATACGTAGCAAGCATTTCGCGAGCAGGAAATGGGAGATCATCTCGTTCGGGAACACGCCGACCATCTCCTGAGCAAGCGCTTGCGCTTTCTCGTAATCGGCAGCGTCAAGGTAGATGGATATCTGCTTGACGTAGCCGTCGGGTTTCGTGAAGATGGCCATGCATAATGATAGAAGATGGCGAATTTTAAAGCACGCGTAAGAATGCAAAATTTGCTAAATGGATGAATATTGATTTAGATTGGCCTGATACGCCTATTGTTTAAATATTCTTTCTTGTTAGAAAAGAACATGCGAAAGCTTCCGGTAGATGATATTCTATTTTTATACCTTGATAAAAAGATGAGTAGCAGCAAAATCGCAGAGAGGTATGGATGCTGCAAGGCTACAATCCTGAAACGACTAAGAAACGCTATGATTATCTTAAGGGAAACGGGAGTACCGAAGTTGAAAGTAAGTGATGAAGAATTGGAAGGATTATATCTCGATAAGAAGCTTTCTACTTGGAAAATAGCGCAGTTGCTTGGATGTGGGAGATCCACCATCCACAGAAAGCTAAGGAAGTTAGGTATTGCAAGAGATATCGCAACATCCCACGTCAAATACAAAAGGAAATCTTTTGAAGGTGATGAAAACGAAAAAGCATACCTAATGGGATTTACTATCGGTGATCTACGGGTCTGAAAAATCGGAAGGAAAAGCAAAACAATCAAAGTGGACTGCGGAAGCACAAAAAAAGAGCAAATAGGTCTGATCAATAGCTTGTTTTCTGATTACGGACGTGTTTGGATAAGTAAGACTAGCGTAAACGGAAAAACGCAAATAGAGGCATTCTTGGATGAATCGTTCGGATTTCTTCTAAATTGCCGCCAGAAAATTGATCGTTCGGTTCTACAAGAAGGTTTCGTCCCGTTTTTTGCTGGATTCACAGATGCCGAAGGAAGCATTTTCATAACTAATGGTAAAGCAGCTTATTCTTTAGGGAATTACGACAATGAATTGCTTGAGATGTTAAGAGAAGGGCTTACGGAACGCGGAATCGAATCGGTACGAATGTATCGGGCTGGAAAAAGATACTGTATCGCCGGTGGTTATAGGCAACGGCAGCATTATTGGCATTTGAAAATTACAAAAAAAGAATCCTTGTTGAAGCTCTTTAATATGTTAGGACCGCATATAAGGCATGAGAAACGTAAGAGAGATATCCAGAAAGCTTTGGATAATATTAATATGAGAAACTTTAGGGTGAAGCTGTAATGAAAAACACGTTCTATCTTACAACCGCGATCCCATATGTCAATGCGGCACCGCACCTGGGGCATGTTCTGGAATTCATCCAAACAGACGTGATCGCAAGATATCAGAGATCCTGCGGCAAGGAAGTGGCGCTCGTGACCGGAGCTGACGAGAACAGCCTCAAGAATGTGCACGCGGCAGAAAAGCAAGGGATAACGGTCGCTGAACTGTGCAGCAGGAATTCCGCTGTTTTCATGCAGATCGCCCAGAAAGTCGGTCTCTCGTTCACCACCTTCAGAAGAACATCCGATAAAGAAAAACACTGGCCAGGTCCGCAGAAGTTGTGGCAGCTTTGCGATAAGGCAGGGGACATCTACAAAAAGAAATATCGCGGCTTGTATTGTGTTGGTTGCGAAGCGTTCTACGAAGAAGACGAGCTGAATGACGGGATATGCCCCGAGCATAGGACCACACCCGAGATAGTCGAAGAAGAGAATTACTTCTTCAAATTATCGAAATATCAGAAGAAGCTCGATGAAATGATTGAAAGCGATGAATTGATGATCGTACCTGAGACAAGAAAAAACGAAGTACTCAGCTTCATAAGAAGCGGGTTGAGGGATTTCAGCGTATCCAGATCGAACAAAAGAGCAAGAGGGTGGGGTGTGCCGGTTCCGAATGATCCTGCCCAAATCCAGTACGTCTGGTTCGATGCCCTTAGCACTTATCTTACCGGAATAGGATATGGTACGGATGAGAAAGAATTCGAAAAATTCTGGCCAGCAGATGTACACGTGATCGGCAAGGGCATACTGAGATTCCATGCAGTTTATTGGCCTGCGATGCTGCTATCCGCCGGGCTGGCAGCACCAAAAAAGATATTCGTTCACGGATATATAACGATAGACGGCCAGAAGATGAGCAAATCGATCGGGAATATAATCGACCCCGCCATCATAATCGAAAAATATGGGTCCGATGTCTTGAGATACTACCTTATCGGAGAAGTGCCGACCTTTGAAGATGGCGATTTCTCTGAGAAAAACCTTATGGAAATGAGCAACTCCGAGCTGCTCGCGAACCTGGGCAACCTCGTGAACAGAACCCTCGTCTTCCTGAAGAACAATTACGAAGGAAAAGTCCCGCAGGGCGAGCCGAACGAGGCTGATAAAAAATTCCTCGATGACCAGAAGGCTCTCGCAGCAACGATCACCGAGGAGCTGGAGAAGGTCAAACTTAAAGACGCGCTCCACAAGACAATGTCGTTCTCGAAGAACGCGAACAAGTATTTCCAGGACAACAAACCTTGGGAACTCGTGAAGAAGGACAAGGCGAGAGCGGATACCGTCATGGGCATCCTAGCCTGCCAGATATACAACTTATCGATCCTGATAGAGCCTTACCTTCCAGCTACAAGCGCGGAGATAAAGAAACAGATGAACCTGCCGGACTCGAAATGGGCGGATATCGGAAAACCGCTTCCTGCAGGCCATCAGATCGGAGAGCCGAAACCGCTTTTCAGGAAAATAGAGCCGAAGGAGATAGAGGCATTGAAAGCGAAATTCGCGGGCAAGAAAGAGGAGGCTGCAAAGGCGATGTCGTTCTCTGACATAGACCTCGAAGTCGGCCAGATCCTCAGCGTTGAGAAACATCCCGATGCGGAAAAGCTCTTAGTCGAGAAGATAAAACTCGGGGACGGGGAGAGGCAGATAGTGTCGGGCCTCGCAGCGTATTACCTGCCAGAAGAGCTGATCGGGAAGAAGGTCGTGGTGGTGAAGAATCTCGCGACGGCCAAGCTCCGCGGCGTGGAATCCCAAGGCATGGTCCTCGCTGCGGAAGGGCATGAGAGATCACCACCCAAGGACGGCAAATTCGAGACCGAGGATGCGCTCGAAGTGATATTCTGCCATGAAAGCAGCGTGGGCGACAAGGTGCTCCAGGAAGGCGGAAAAAGCGCGCCCAGGAACACTATCACGATAAACGAGTTCAGGAAGATCAAGATCGAAGTGAAAGACTTCGCGGTCGTGTCCGAAGGGAAGCAGCTTGGAGCAGGCGGCAACCTCCTGCGCATGAAGGATACTAAAGAAGGAGAAGTCTGCTGAAGGGGATACCATCAAACCGGTAATCGCGATAGGGTTCTTCGTCGCCGGCACTGCGCTGATGATGACGCTGTTCCACAACGAGCTCCTGCTCTTTTTCCTGATGTCCGTATCAGCCATTGGCTGCCTTGCTATAGATAACTGGAAGAACACGAAGAAGTTCCTGCTTGCGCTGGTGGTAGGAGGCGCATGCGAGAACCTGGCGGTCATGCTAGGTGCGTGGAGCTATTCCAACGCAGGAATCCTTTTCGCGCCGATCTGGCTCCCGGTTGGATGGGGGATGTGCGTCGTCCTGCTCGAGGAAGCTTTCGCAAAAGACGCGTATGATCCCGAATTCTCGAAAAGAGCGGTTGCGATGGCTTTCGGAGGAACGCTGCTCACGGGGTTCGCGTTCCAGAGCGAGCTCGGCGTGCTTTTCGCCTTCCTGATCGTCACCGCAGTGCTGATAGCTACCGGATTCTATCACCGCTCCGAAGTGAAAGCCGGCCTGGCTGCGGCTGCCCTTGGAAGCGTGATGGAGACCGCGTGCATAATCACCGGCAACTGGCACTATTCCGCCGCATGGCTCTCATCCTTAGGAGTGGCGGTCCCGGTCTGGCTGCCACTCTGCTGGTTCAACGCATATCTGATTATGAGACGGATCATCAACTGAGAATGGCAAAAAATGTCAGAAACGGGGCATCTAATAAACATTTCCATCATAAGTGTATTACAGACACATTAATCGAGGCCGCCCAGATGAAACTCAAGGTGAGCGCTTTCAAGGAACAGAGGACGCCGATCAATGGAACCAGGGGACAGCCATCCATGCGGATTTTGGCGACGATTGAGGTAGAAACCATCATAGGTTCTAATAAAAAAGATGTTTCCGCTTCAAGCATGGAGGGGATAACGCACGGTATTGCCGAATTCCTGGGCATGGTAGATCGTGATGACAAGGGTTTCGAATATAATTTCACATTTTCTCTGGGTAAAGGCAATGTTAGGTTCAATGACGGCGGAATCATGGTCGAGCAAAGCACGCTCGCTCCCGATGAAAGTTCTCAAATCATCAGATCCGTGGATTCTGCCATGAATCCGATCGTGGATATCGGGAATGGATGATTAACCCTCGGGCTTCCTTTTGAACAAATCGCCTAATTTTGGCCACCGTATGAGGATTACCGCTCCACCGATAGAACCCAGAATGGCTAGTAAAACGATCGCAGCGATGTCCAAGAGCAGCTGGTTTTCCGGAGGGGATGACGAATTAGGCATGGATGTTATCTCCACGCTTTTCATTACGGCGCCGTCTTTCATGTAGTCGACGTGGTATATGCCCGTGATCACAAGCGGGAACGCGTAGTTCCCTGACGCATCCGTCTGCACTGAGATGAACTTCCCCGTGGGATCGGTTATGATCAGGTCGCAGCCAGCGCAGATCTTGTTGTTCTCCAAGGCCTGGACGCTGGCGTTGTCTCCTACCACTCCGGTGGTCGGCGCCAAGAGGCCGAATGTCTGGCACGTATTATCCATGCAGAGCTCTCCTGCTGCGCAAGAGGGGCAATTGGGGCCTGAACCGCATTCATAGGGTGTCAGGACATGGTCCGCTATCACGCCGCAGCCTGTGATATCCAGGCAGTTGCCGCCTTGCGCTCCGGCTGGTATGTCGCAGTACTGGTTGTCTGCGCAGTCATCATCAGAAGTGCACTCGTATGTCTTGTTGACGGGTTTGATCTCGCAGGTGTGGCCCTGGCAGGTCCCTGACGCGCAGTCGCTATCCGAGCAGCATTCGTATGGGTTGCAGGTGTGGCCGCTTATCTGGCCGCAGCTGCATGAGATTGGGACGCACTTCTGGCCCGCGCAGCTGTCTGAATCAGGGCAATCTGTGTCTTTTGTGCATTGGGCGCATTGCCCGCATGCTACGGTCTGCTCCGTGATCCTTGCTGTCTGGTAACCGTCTTTCACGACAGTCACCCAGACGCTGAGGCCGCACCCCGGAAATCCGAATTGGCCATTATCATCCGAAGAGCCTGAATAGATGGTGCCCAGGCTGGCTGCACTATCCACCGTGATATTCGCCCCGCTTACATTGGTCCCTCCGCTGCTCACACTCACCACGTTCCCTGCGCAGTCGCTATCCATGTTGATGGCCAGGGTAGGCAGCTGGACATGCGGAGCCGGTTCGCTGTTGACCACCGTATTCACGGTGAAGTCCTGCGTGGGGCTGAACCCTGTGTTCGATGAGTTGTCCACGCATGAGACTGACCAGGTGTGCGAGCCGTCAGTGAGATTGGATGCATCGAATGTGGTCATGCTATCATTGGCCGCTGGGATGGTCGCGTTGAGGATGCCATCGATGTATACGGAGCAGTTCAGCGTTGCAGAAGCATTGGGCACATCATCCAATGCCGTGAAACCGAACTGGACCGTTGATGATTCTGATGCGCCTTCAGCAGGGGCATTGAGCTGGATGGATATGTTTGTGACGTTGACTGCGGTGTTCACTATGAAGCTCCTGTTCCCGCTGATGCCGGTATTGAACGCTGAATCGATGCATGAGACGTACCAGGAGTGATTTCCATCTGGGATGCCGCTGATTTGGAAGATCGTGGGGGTGTTGTTCACCGTTGATGCGTTGTTCTGGTTCAGCATGCTATCCAGGTAGATCGAGCAATTCATAGCGGATAGATCGTCCACTGCGGTGAAATTGAATGTCACGTTGGGGGAGTTAGATTGGAACAGGTCGGCTGGTGAGTTGAGGGTGATTGCTGGGGCAGTGGTGGAGATGGTGAAGAAGACAGATGCTGAACCTGTGTTGCCTGCGGTGTCATTGGCATAGACTACGATGTTGTGTCCTCCAGCTGATGCGCTGAAGGTGGTGTTTCCGCAGCCTGCCAGTGGGACTGAAGAGCCGCCGTCAAGCTGGTACCAGCAGGAGTCTATGCCCACTGTGTTCGTGGCGGTGAAGTTGAGCGGGATGCCGCTGGTTATATTGTAGCTCATGTTCTGCGGGCGCTGGATCATGACTACCGGGGCAGTGGTGGAGATGGTGAAGAAGACAGATGCTGAACCTGTGTTGCCTGCGGTGTCATTGGCATAGACTACGATGTTGTGTCCTCCAGCTGATGCGCTGAAGGTGGTGTTTCCGCAGCCTGCCAGTGGGACTGAAGAGCCGCCGTCAAGCTGGTACCAGCAGGAGTCTATGCCCACTGTGTTCGTGGCGGTGAAGTTGAGCGGGATGCCGCTGGTTATATTGTAGCTCATGTTCTGCGGGCGCTGGATCATGACTACCGGGGCAGTGGTGGAGATGGTGAAGAAGACAGATGCTGAACCTGTGTTGCCTGCGGTGTCATTGGCATAGACTACGATGTTGTGTCCTCCAGCTGATGCGCTGAAGGTGGTGTTTCCGCAGCCTGCCAGTGGGACTGAAGAGCCGCCGTCAAGCTGGTACCAGCAGGAGTCTATGCCCACTGTGTTCGTGGCGGTGAAGTTGAGCGGGATGCCGCTGGTTATATTGTAGCTCATGTTCTGCGGGCGCTGGATCATGACTACCGGGGCAGTGGTGGAGATGGTGAAGAAGACAGATGCTGAACCTGTGTTGCCTGCGGTGTCATTGGCATAGACTACGATGTTGTGTCCTCCAGCTGATGCGCTGAAGGTGGTGTTTCCGCAGCCTGCCAGTGGGACTGAAGAGCCGCCGTCAAGCTGGTACCAGCAGGAGTCTATGCCCACTGTGTTCGTGGCGGTGAAGTTGAGCGGGATGCCGCTGGTTATATTGTAGCTCATGTTCTGCGGGCGCTGGATCATGACTACCGGGGCAGTGGTGGAGATGGTGAAGAAGACAGATGCTGAACCTGTGTTGCCTGCGGTGTCATTGGCATAGACTACGATGTTGTGTCCTCCAGCTGATGCGCTGAAGGTGGTGTTTCCGCAGCCTGCCAGTGGGACTGAAGAGCCGCCGTCAAGCTGGTACCAGCAGGAGTCTATGCCCACTGTGTTCGTGGCGGTGAAGTTGAGCGGGATGCCGCTGGTTATATTGTAGCTCATGTTCTGCGGGCGCTGGATCATGACTACCGGGGCAGTGGTGGAGATGGTGAAGAAGACAGATGCTGAACCTGTGTTGCCTGCGGTGTCATTGGCATAGACTACGATGTTGTGTCCTCCAGCTGATGCGCTGAAGGTGGTGTTTCCGCAGCCTGCCAGTGGGACTGAAGAGCCGCCGTCAAGCTGGTACCAGCAGGAGTCTATGCCCACTGTGTTCGTGGCGGTGAAGTTGAGCGGGATGCCGCTGGTTATATTGTAGCTCATGTTCTGCGGGCGCTGGATCATGACTACCGGGGCAGTGGTGGAGATGGTGAAGAAGACAGATGCTGAACCTGTGTTGCCTGCGGTGTCATTGGCATAGACTACGATGTTGTGTCCTCCAGCTGATGCGCTGAAGGTGGTGTTTCCGCAGCCTGCCAGTGGGACTGAAGAGCCGCCGTCAAGCTGGTACCAGCAGGAGTCTATGCCCACTGTGTTCGTGGCGGTGAAGTTGAGCGGGATGCCGCTGGTTATATTGTAGCTCATGTTCTGCGGGCGCTGGATCATGACTACCGGGGCAGTGGTGGAGATGGTGAAGAAGACAGATGCTGAACCTGTGTTGCCTGCGGTGTCATTGGCATAGACTACGATGTTGTGTCCTCCAGCTGATGCGCTGAAGGTGGTGTTTCCGCAGCCTGCCAGTGGGACTGAAGAGCCGCCGTCAAGCTGGTACCAGCAGGAGTCTATGCCCACTGTGTTCGTGGCGGTGAAGTTGAGCGGGATGCCGCTGGTTATATTGTAGCTCATGTTCTGCGGGCGCTGGATCATGACTACCGGGGCAGTGGTGGAGATGGTGAATGTTCTATTCGTGCTACTGCCGCGGTTGCCTGCCAAGTCAGTGCAGTTGACTGACCAATTGTAGGATCCTTGGGCTAGGCCAGTCACAGGGAAGTTGGTCAGCGTATTGTTCGTCACGGTTGTATTGGTCTGGTTGACAATCCCATTGAGGAGCAAGGAGCAAGTCATGTTCGCTGATATGCCCTCTGTGGCTGTGAAGTTGAGGGTCAATGTTGTGACATTGAAGTATGAATTGGTGCTTGGGTTGCTCAAGGAGACCACCAGAGGGGTTGTGTCCACTGTGAAATTCCTCGCAATTGAGACACCCGTATTGTTAGCATTGTCCTTGCATTGTATGGACCAATAGTGTGCGCCGTCTGGGATGCTGGCTATGTTCAGATTTGTGAGGGTGTTGTTGGCTGTCGTTGCATTGGACTGGTTGTATGCGCCGTCCAGGTAGAGGGAGCAGTTCATTGTCGCTGAGAGGTTGTCTACTGCCGTGAAATTGAAGGCGACTGTGGATGAATTTAAGAGCGAAAGATTGGCTGGGAGGTTGAGGGTCACGACCGGTGGGGCAGTGTCTACGATGAAATGGACGGTCGTACTATTGGCCGTAAGGTTGACGAAATCCTTGCACTCGATATTCCAGGCATGCGTACCATCAGGTATGCCGGTTATTTGGAACGTGGTCGGAGTGTTGTTGAGGGTTGTGCCATTGCTCTGGTTGAGGCTGCCATCTAGGTAGATGGAGCAGTTTACGGTCGGATACACGAAGTTATTCGCAGTGAAATTGAATGTCACGGTTGAAGAGTTGAAGATGGCAAAGTCAGGGGGGGAGTATAGATTGATCAATGGCGCAGTTGTGGCTATCGTAAAATTCCTGGTTTCACTCATACCGATATTATTTGCTGTATCAATGCATGTGATAGACCAGAAATGAGGCCCGTCTGCTATGCTGGACACGTTGAGGCTTGTCAGCGTATTATTTTGGGTAGAAGAATTTGATTGCTTGAGAATAGCATCCATGTAGAGGGAACAGTTCATGGTTGCTGAGAGATTGTCCACTGCGGTGAAGTTGAAGACCACGGTAGATACGTTGAATACGGAGAGGTTTGCTGGATTGTTCAGGGTGACTGTTGGAGCGGTCGTGTCGACGGTGAAGTTCCTTGTCTGGCTGATCCCTGAGTTGCCTGATGAATCAGTGCAGTTGGTTATCCAGGTGTGAGCTCCCTGGGTCAATCCTGTGACCTGCCAGTTGGTCAGGGTGTTGTTGGAGACCGATGCATTGGACTGGTTGGCTGCTCCGTCAAGGATCAATGAGCAGGTCATGCTCGTGAAGAAGGTGTCTGTCGCGGTGAAGTTGAGGTTCACTGTCGTCACGTTGAAGAATGTGCTGTTGGCTGGATTGTTCAGGGTGACTACCGGCGCTGTGGTGTCCACGGTGAAGTTCCTTGTCTGGCTGATCCCTGAGTTGCCTGATGAATCAGTGCAGTTGGTTATCCAGGTGTGAGCTCCCTGGGTCAATCCTGTGACCTGCCAGTTGGTCAGGGTGTTGTTGGAGACCGATGCATTGGACTGGTTGGCTGCTCCGTCAAGGATCAATGAGCAGGTCATGCTCGTGAAGAAGGTGTCTGTCGCGGTGAAGTTGAGGTTCACTGTCGTCACGTTGAAGAATGTGCTGTTGGCTGGATTGTTCAGGGTGACTACCGGCGCTGTGGTGTCCACGGTGAAGTTCCTTGTCTGGCTGATCCCTGAGTTGCCTGATGAATCAGTGCAGTTGGTTATCCAGGTGTGAGCTCCCTGGGCCAACCCTGTGACCTGCCAGTTGGTCAGGGTGTTGTTGGAGACCGATGCGTTGGACTGGTTGGCTGCTCCGTCAAGGATCAATGAGCAGGTCATGCTCGTGAAGAAGGTGTCTGTCGCGGTGAAGTTGAGGTTCACTGTCGTCACGTTGAAGAATGTGCTGTTGGCTGGATTGTTCAGGGTGACTGTTGGAGCGGTTGTATCGACTGTGAAGTTCCTTGTCTGGCTGATCCCTGAGTTGCCTGATGAATCAGTGCAGTTGGTTATCCAGGTGTGAGCTCCCTGGGCCAACCCTGTGACCTGCCAGTTGGTCAGGGTGTTGTTGGAGACCGATGCATTGGACTGGTTGGCTGCTCCGTCAAGGATCAATGAGCAGGTCATGCTCGTGAAGAAGGTGTCTGTCGCGGTGAAGTTGAGGTTCACTGTCGTCACGTTGAAGAATGTGCTGTTGGCTGGATTGTTCAGGGTGACTGTTGGAGCGGTTGTATCGACTGTGAAGTTCCTTGTCTGGCTGATCCCTGAGTTGCCTGATGAATCAGTGCAGTTGGTTATCCAGGTGTGAGCTCCCTGGGTCAATCCTGTGACCTGCCAGTTGGTCAGGGTGTTGTTGGAGACCGATGCATTGGACTGGTTGGCTGCTCCGTCAAGGATCAATGAGCAGGTCATGCTCGTGAAGAAGGTGTCTGTCGCGGTGAAGTTGAGGTTCACTGTCGTCACGTTGAAGAATGTGCTGTTGGCTGGATTGTTCAGGGTGACTGTTGGAGCGGTCGTGTCGACGGTGAAGTTCCTTGTCTGGCTGATCCCTGAGTTGCCTGATGAATCAGTGCAGTTGGTTATCCAGGTGTGAGCTCCCTGGGTCAATCCTGTGACCTGCCAGTTGGTCAGGGTGTTGTTGGAGACCGATGCATTGGACTGGTTGGCTGCTCCGTCAAGGATCAATGAGCAGGTCATGCTCGTGAAGAAGGTGTCTGTCGCGGTGAAGTTGAGGTTCACTGTCGTCACGTTGAAGAATGTGCTGTTGGCTGGATTGTTCAGGGTGACTGTTGGAGCGGTTGTATCGACTGTGAAGTTCCTTGTCTGGCTGATCCCTGAGTTGCCTGATGAATCAGTGCAGTTGGTTATCCAGGTGTGAGCTCCCTGGGTCAATCCTGTGACCTGCCAGTTGGTCAGGGTGTTGTTGGAGACCGATGCATTGGACTGGTTGGCTGCTCCGTCAAGGATCAATGAGCAGGTCATGCTCGTGAAGAAGGTGTCTGTCGCGGTGAAGTTGAGGTTCACTGTCGTCACGTTGAAGAATGTGCTGTTGGCTGGATTGTTCAGGGTGACTACCGGCGCTGTGGTGTCCACGGTGAAGTTCCTTGTCTGGCTGATCCCTGAGTTGCCTGATGAATCAGTGCAGTTGGTTATCCAGGTGTGAGCTCCCTGGGTCAATCCTGTGACCTGCCAGTTGGTCAGGGTGTTGTTGGAGACCGATGCATTGGACTGGTTGGCTGCTCCGTCAAGGATCAATGAGCAGGTCATGCTCGTGAAGAAGGTGTCTGTCGCGGTGAAGTTGAGGTTCACTGTCGTCACGTTGAAGAATGTGCTGTTGGCTGGATTGTTCAGGGTGACTACCGGCGCTGTGGTGTCCACGGTGAAGTTCCTTGTCTGGCTGATCCCTGAGTTGCCTGATGAATCAGTGCAGTTGGTTATCCAGGTGTGAGCTCCCTGGGTCAATCCTGTGACCTGCCAGTTGGTCAGGGTGTTGTTGGAGACCGATGCATTGGACTGGTTGGCTGCTCCGTCAAGGATCAATGAGCAGGTCATGCTCGTGAAGAAGGTGTCTGTCGCGGTGAAGTTGAGGTTCACTGTCGTCACGTTGAAGAATGTGCTGTTGGCTGGATTGTTCAGGGTGACTGTTGGAGCGGTCGTGTCGACGGTGAAGTTCCTTGTCTGGCTGATCCCTGAGTTGCCTGATGAATCAGTGCAGTTGGTTATCCAGGTGTGAGCTCCCTGGGTCAATCCTGTGACCTGCCAGTTGGTCAGGGTGTTGTTGGAGACCGATGCATTGGACTGGTTGGCTGCTCCGTCAAGGATCAATGAGCAGGTCATGCTCGTGAAGAAGGTGTCTGTCGCGGTGAAGTTGAGGTTCACTGTCGTCACGTTGAAGAATGTGCTGTTGGCTGGATTGTTCAGGGTGACTGTTGGAGCGGTTGTATCGACTGTGAAGTTCCTTGTCTGGCTGATCCCTGAGTTGCCTGATGAATCAGTGCAGTTGGTTATCCAGGTGTGAGCTCCCTGGGTCAATCCTGTGACCTGCCAGTTGGTCAGGGTGTTGTTGGAGACCGATGCATTGGACTGGTTGGCTGCTCCGTCAAGGATCAATGAGCAGGTCATGCTCGTGAAGAAGGTGTCTGTCGCGGTGAAGTTGAGGTTCACTGTCGTCACGTTGAAGAATGTGCTGTTGGCTGGATTGTTCAGGGTGACTACCGGCGCTGTGGTGTCCACGGTGAAGTTCCTTGTCTGGCTGATCCCTGAGTTGCCTGATGAATCAGTGCAGTTGGTTATCCAGGTGTGAGCTCCCTGGGTCAATCCTGTGACCTGCCAGTTGGTCAGGGTGTTGTTGGAGACCGATGCATTGGACTGGTTGGCTGCTCCGTCAAGGATCAATGAGCAGGTCATGCTCGTGAAGAAGGTGTCTGTCGCGGTGAAGTTGAGGTTCACTGTCGTCACGTTGAAGAATGTGCTGTTGGCTGGATTGTTCAGGGTGACTGTTGGAGCGGTTGTATCGACTGTGAAGTTCCTTGTCTGGCTGATCCCTGAGTTGCCTGATGAATCAGTGCAGTTGGTTATCCAGGTGTGAGCTCCCTGGGTCAATCCTGTGACCTGCCAGTTGGTCAGGGTGTTGTTGGAGACCGATGCATTGGACTGGTTGGCTGCTCCGTCAAGGATCAATGAGCAGGTCATGCTCGTGAAGAAGGTGTCTGTCGCGGTGAAGTTGAGGTTCACTGTCGTCACGTTGAAGAATGTGCTGTTGGCTGGATTGTTCAGGGTGACTGTTGGAGCGGTTGTATCGACTGTGAAGTTCCTTGTCTGGCTGATCCCTGAGTTGCCTGATGAATCAGTGCAGTTGGTTATCCAGGTGTGAGCTCCCTGGGTCAATCCTGTGACCTGCCAGTTGGTCAGGGTGTTGTTGGAGACCGATGCATTGGACTGGTTGGCTGCTCCGTCAAGGATCAATGAGCAGGTCATGCTCGTGAAGAAGGTGTCTGTCGCGGTGAAGTTGAGGTTCACTGTCGTCACGTTGAAGAATGTGCTGTTGGCTGGATTGTTCAGGGTGACTGTTGGAGCGGTCGTGTCGACGGTGAAGTTCCTTGTCTGGCTGATCCCTGAGTTGCCTGATGAATCAGTGCAGTTGGTTATCCAGGTGTGAGCTCCCTGGGTCAATCCTGTGACCTGCCAGTTGGTCAGGGTGTTGTTGGAGACCGATGCATTGGACTGGTTGGCTGCTCCGTCAAGGATCAATGAGCAGGTCATGCTCGTGAAGAAGGTGTCTGTCGCGGTGAAGTTGAGGTTCACTGTCGTCACGTTGAAGAATGTGCTGTTGGCTGGATTGTTCAGGGTGACTGTTGGAGCGGTTGTATCGACTGTGAAGTTCCTTGTCTGGCTGATCCCTGAGTTGCCTGATGAATCAGTGCAGTTGGTTATCCAGGTGTGAGCTCCCTGGGCCAACCCTGTGACCTGCCAGTTGGTCAGGGTGTTGTTGGAGACCGATGCATTGGACTGGTTGGCTGCTCCGTCAAGGATCAATGAGCAGGTGAAGCTGGTCGCTAGGTTGTCCGTGGCGGTGAAGTTGAGGTTCACTGTCGTCACGTTGAAGAATGTGCTGTTGTTGGGGTTGTTCAGGGTGACTACCGGCGCGGTCGTGTCGACGGTGAAGTTCCTCGTCGCGCTTGTGGCGGTGTTGTTCGCAGAATCATTGCATGTCACGTTCCAGGTGTGGAAGCCGTCTGCTGTCGATACGCTGATTAGCGTCGGAGTATTGTTCTTCGTTGTCGCGTTGGATCCTACTTGTGTGCCGTCGCGGAACAAGGCGCAGATCATCGTTGCAGATACATTATCCACTGCCGTGAAATTGAATGCGACCGTGGATGAGTTCAGTAGAGCGCCAGAGACCGGAGCATTGAGGCTGACTACCGGGACGTGGGTATCAACAGTGAAGTTCCTCGTCGCTGATGCACCGAGGTTGCCTGACTGGTCCTTGCATGTGACGTTCCAGAGATGAATGCCATCTGGTATCACTGAAACTGGGAAGACAGTGGTCGTGCCGTTGCTGACAGAACCATTCGTCTGGTTCAGGACGCCATCGATGTACATGGAGCAGTTCATGAAGGTGGAAACATCATCGGTCGTATTGAAGCTGAAGTTTATCGCTGAGGCGTTGGTGATGTATCCAGGTACCGGAGAGATGAGGTTGACTACTGGCGGAGTCGTATCGTTGTCCTGGAGGATGCCGTAGATGCTCGCAGGGTTCATGCTGGCGAGGCTCAATGTATTCGTTCCTGTGTTCGGCGTGTTGTTTAGCCTGGTCCAGCCACCAGAGTCGTACCTCCAGAGACTGAAACTGCTCTCGTTGTGCCCTGAAGATTCCGTATCAGTCCAGCTCCATACGATGCGATCAATCGATACAGGACCAGTCACAGTTGAGATGTTCACGAATTTCTGCGCGAATGAGACATTACCTGCTGGGAGGGAGGTCGAATTTCGGGTCCAGTTTATGGTGTAAGCTTCTGCGATAGGCACCGTGTCGTTTATGGATAGGTTTGTGAAGTTCTGCATGCTGCCGGTAGGGTTGTCGAAGATGGAGTTGACCATTGTGTAGTTGGAATCCGTTTCCCCGAGGTCGCTCTCTATGACGAAATCGTATGAATTATTGAAGAAGTGTGTGCCCGAGAGGGCAGTGTCGTTCGAATCCGAGATGTTGAATCCATATCCATTGCCGGAGGCGTTGTTGTTTAGGAAAATATTCCCCTCCCCTAATTCGACATAGAAACCATTGCCGCTGTTGTTCGCTGCCAAACTGTTCGTTATGTTGTTGAAGGTCGTGGGACATTGACCCCCTTCATCGCATCCAATAAAAATCACATCGATGCCGTCTGTATTGTTTATTGCGGCGTTGTTGCTCAAATTGTTGAAATTTCCCCCCATGACAGAAAATCCTGCCCCGAAGTTGTTATTGGCGGTATTGTTCTGCACCAGGTTCGAATCCGAATCTATTTCAAATCCGATACCCCCATTGCCATTGGCGGTATTGCTCTTGAGCGTGGTATTCTGGAACCCGGATGGAACGATAGAAGAGACCAGCCAGAACCCCTGGCCTGCATTGTTATTGGCGGTATTGTTCTGGAATGAGTTCGATTCGCCGTTTATAGCGAATCCGACATTCAATGCAGACGAAAAGGGAATCGTCCCGTTATTGTTATTTGCTATGTTGTTTGTGAATGAGCCTTTGTAGCTCGATACGATATTGAAACCGAAGGCGTTGTAAGACGAGGAAACGTTGGTGATGTTGGTGCCGTTGCTGTAGTACATCTCGAATCCATCATTGTAGATGGAGTTGGAGCCGTTGATGCGCGTGTTCGTCACATTAGAGCCGGGCGCGTTGCATAGGATGATCTGGGCGGCGTTCAGGCCGTTCAATGAAACGGATTGGTTATAGTAATAGATCGGCCGGCCCCCTGAGCCGGTATTATTGACGATGGTATTTTGGCAATCGCTTGGAGAATAGGTGCCCACGCTGATATCAGTGAAATTATTATCCATGACCGTGTTATTATATATATTGTTCATGACTGAGGTGGGATATAGCGTGATACCGGATACGGTGTTGTTGCTGATGATGTTGTCATGAATTATAGTATAGTTTGAGCTAGATATCTTGATGCCGTTCCCGAACCTGACGGTATTATTGTAGATCGAGTTATTGTTACAGAAATCGGTGAGGGTGATACCGCTGTAATCTGCCGTATTATTGTATATGGTGTTGTTAGTGGATGTATCGTCTAACTCGATGCCTATGTTGTTGTTCACGGTGTTATTGTATATGATATTGCTGTTGGATGAGTGGGCCGCATAGATACCCTCGTAGTAATACCCACTGTTATTGAAAAAATTATTGTATATCACATTGAAGGATGATGACCCGGTGAGCACGATACCGTCTCCGACATTGTTGTTGATGCGATTGCTGTTCCCGCTGACACCGACCCCCCCATAGGTGCAGCTAGCGAAGCTGTTATTGGATATGTTGCTGTTTGAAGAGCCGAGTTCAATGCAGCTACCGCTAGTGTCGTTATTGAAGCTGCTGTTCTGGACGACACTGTAGTCCGAGGATATTCCTAAATCCGTTGAATAACCCGAGATATTGCAGTTCTTCACAGTGACGTTTGTGATTGAACCGATCAAAACGATGCCCGTTGCGCCGGCAGTGCCGTCGTTCGTGATCTTATGCCCCGCGCAGTCCAGGATCACGTTGGATGAATTGACATAGATGCAGGTGAATTGGAAAAACGGAAAGCCAATCGGAGCACCTGTCAGGTCGGTGGTGAGGGTATACGGGTTTCCCGCCGAAGAGGTTATGTTCTGGCACGAGCCGACACCTACCGAAAAAGATAAACCAGCAATCGCCAAAATCAACAATACAACAGCTATGACTCGCATGGATTTGAATCAGTAATCAAGATTTAAATAGGTTTCCGGATTTTTTAAGCTCTGTTGCGGGGTGGGCGTTGGCTTTAAGCGCTACATACATTTATAAATCTAATCTCAGTAGGAAAA
>CAWDBH010000015.1:0-80703 GCA_963800555.1 uncultured Microcaldota archaeon
GGCTCTGTAGAAACCCTCTCTTAAGTCCAGCTTAAGACGAGGCAACAAAAAATCTCCTCTAGCTGGACTGACCGGTAAATGTTGTAGGCAAAGTACTTCAGCTTCAATTCCTTGCGCCGCATCCAGATGCCCTTGCTATAGAGGGCGTCTCCGAAGACCCTCTTTACAACGGAGTTGATTGTTTCTATGAGGTTGCGCTGCCGCCCCCTCAAAGCGAAGGTGAGCCGATTCCAGTTGTTCAAAACCCTGCGCCTTATCTGGCTTTTGCATTTGTGCCTGTCGGTTTCCTTGATCTTGATGTACGGCACGGCCTTCAGAAGCTTCTCCACGAGAAGGATCTCATCCTTGCCATCGTACCCCTTGTCAGCATGAACCTCTGAAATCTTCTTCAAGAGTATCAGGGCGCGTTTCATCAGCCTCCTGAAATCAATGATATCATGAGACGGGAAATTCCTTAGCCTGCAGCAGACGATGACCTGATTTGTCAGGTCCCCAACGAATGAACCTTTGAGGAACGTCTTATGCGTAGGCTTGCGTTTTATCCTCCTCACGAAGTAGCTGCTGGCATGCGAAGCAGGATATCCTGAAGAGTCTATCCCTACGACGGCTCCCCTGATCAATTGATCCCCTATGATGAGGATTGCGACCACTGCGATAAGGGTATCCAATACCTGTGAGTCCAGCCTCTTGATGAACTTCTGGAGGGTAGTGAAATGAGGTATCTTCGTGAGACCCATCGCTTGCATCAAGTCGCTGCCAATGCCGTCAACAGTATCCCTGTAATCCTCGTCAGTCTTCTGTTTCAGGACAGCTATCGCTAGGAGCTGATGCTGAGTGAAGTCTTTTCTTGAGAATTTGTTTCCATATTCAGGCAGCACGTACTTGGCTGCCTGCTGGGCCCTAACCGCTACTCTAATTAACTTTGACGTTCTCTTTTGCATGGATTTCGCCGCTGGGAGGAGTCAAGGCCCTGGTAAGCCTCGACGATGAAACCCATTGGCATACTTATCAATTAAGCATTTCTACAGAGCCATTTATTTATGAAAAATTCGGCTATGAATGGAAAATCGAGAGAAAAAGACTTTGGGCCCGCGCGGAATCGAACCGCGTATCTCCTGCAATCTGACAAGTTTTTTGGTACGGCTTTTTACGTATCCCAAAAAAGGTGCTGTCAAGCAGGCGTCTTAACCAGTCGACTACGGGCCCTGTGAAAAGCTACTGGTTAGAAAAGTAATTAAACCGGCCTCTTTTTTTATTAGTGCCGGTTTGCTTAGTTCAGCCTTTCCTGAACATATATGACTTATCCCACACGACTTTCGCTTCCGGCGTGGTACCGCCCAGATAAAGCGCTTGGCGCGCGATATTTCGAATCGTGTAGCATGGGTCGTGCTCCGAGACGTATTTCAGGGAAAGCAACGCCAAGGAACCATTCCCCTCCCTGATCTGCTCCTTCAGGAGTCGGATTGCTACCCGCCTTTCCATGACCTTATCGCTCGAAAGCATATGCATGATATTCAGACTTTCCATAATTCCACCTCGCCTTCGTGATTTGCTATCCCGAACACGGTTACAAGCTTTCTTTCCTTTTTGCCTTTTTTCTCTCCTTTGCTCTTAGCTTCGGTATTTTCGCTGCCTTCTCCGGCAGTTTCTTTTTTCTCGACTTTGCCTTCACTTTTCTTGTTGTCTTCTCCGGGTTTTTCCTTTTCCTCGATTTTCTTTACTGTCAAGCCAGGAACTGTTATGCCTGACTCGTGAATTTTGCTTAGGATAAAAATTGCATTGTAGCGGGTTTCATGGGCTATCGCAGTAAGCCTCTCCCTCTCCTTATCTATCAGTGCTTCATCTAGCACATGGTCTGGACCGATTTGGGCAACCAGGGAATCACGATAGGTCTCGACGTCAGCCTCGATGCCGTCCTTGGCATCCTTGTAGGTCTCTATCATCTCTGCGCCAGCTTCGAGGATTAAAGTTACGAGGTGCGTATTCAGAGATTTGTTTTTATTATAGATATGAATCGTCTGGTAGGCGCCTTGGAATTGCCTGACATCTGCGTAAGTTGTGAATGCGACATGCCCACCTGTAATGAACTGAAATGACGAGCTAAGCTCTGCCATATCTGGGCTTACAGTTCTTAGTTCACTTAGATGGGTGATGATTACGCCGAGCTTTAACCAGGCCTCCTGGTATTTGGCATCTTCCGCATAATCTGGATGATTCTCATCTGTAATGAAACGCGGGAGAGTGACCAGTGCGGCAGCACGCAAGGCTTCTACAGGCACGCATATTGTTTTGTTTGCAGACTCGGATTCTCTTTCATCAGCGGGCGCGGTTTCTTTTGCATCTAACGGCTCAATCTCTTTTCCCTTAACTATGGCATTTACGATGAAATCGAATTTTTTCATGGATGTGTGTCGGGCTATATCTAGACCCAGAGATGGGAGTTTCAATTGCAACAGACGCCACCCATGTGCATCAGGATTTACTGTGGGTGGCATCTCAAGGAGGCGACCTATAGTGAAATCTCTGGTAACTTTGTCGTCCAAGCGGGTTACCCAGAAACCAGTATCCCCAAAATCAAGGTCCCACAATGCCACAGTACAAGCGAAGCGCATCGAGGCGTATTGATCCCGATTTCTTGTGACGGTCGGCTCATCGGTTGCGAGCTTGGTTAGCAAGGATATCGCCGTTTCGAATCCAGTCGTAATCTTGTTGCCGTGTTCATCCATAGTGAGGTGCTTTGCGATCTCGGATATCGATGCAGAGATAGCAACGACCGCATCGGATGCCTCGTTACGATAATGGGTGTAGGATTCGTAAGATTTCAGCCTGGCAGTAATGAATGCAATAACTTCTTGTTTATGCTCGTCATCGAGTCTAACGAATGCATCTCCGACTTCCATTATGCAGTCTTTAGGGGTGCCGTACTTCCGTTCCCCCAGACTAGGATCAGTATCTTCGGTCTTTCGTTCTTGATCTATTTCTGGTAAGCAACTTTCGGATTCAACACCTCTTGGGTTGGCAATCACATATCCGAGCGTGGATAACGTTTCTCTGCACAAAGCACGCATCTCGCGCTCGCATTGTTTGCGTTCGGAATGCGTCCCACGCCAAGTGCTGAAGCGTTCCAATAAACCTGAAGAACGTGGGAATACTTTCTTCTCAGCCGCAGAGGCCAACGCCGGAGTAACCTGTTTTTGAGTGTTCATTTATGTCACAATATAGATATGATACGAACTCTTTATAAATGTGTTCATTAGTGTAAATTGAGGTATTATTATACTCGATACTAGCCGTAAGGCAGGATGCCGGAAACATGGGCAAGAAGACGCAGATTTAATATTTTAAACTGAAGATAGGCATCGGGCGTAGCTCATGGCATTCACACGATCACCGATAATCTGCATACTCGGCCACGTCGATCACGGCAAAACGACGCTTCTTGACTCCATCCGTGGCACCTCGGTCGCAAAAAAAGAGGCTGGTGGCATAACTCAGATGATAGGTGCGAGCTACGTGACGAAAAGCGATATTGACGGCCTTGCCAAGGACCTCGCATCTAAGATGAAGGCCGACCTCAAGATACCTGGCCTTCTGTTCATAGACACGCCCGGGCATGAAGCGTTCACCAACCTGCGTGACCGGGGCGGGAGCCTGGCTGACCTCGCCATCCTCATGGTGGACATCATGCAAGGGTTCCAGCCGCAGACCATAGAGAGCATAAAGATACTCAAACAATACAAGACGCCCTTCATCATCGCGGCCAACAAGATAGACTCGTTGGATGGCTGGAAGAGCCATAAAACCAATTCTTTCCTGGCATCATTGGCCCAGCAGCCTGATTATATACAGCAGAGACTGGACGAGAAGATGTACGATCTGATGGGCAAGATATCCGAGCATGGGTTCGACAGCGAGCGTTTCGACAAGGTTCAGGATTTCTCCAAAACGATCGCGATAGTACCGATCAGCGCCAAGACCAAAGAGGGATTGAGCGAGCTGCTGGTCCTCATTGGTGGACTTAGCCAAAGATTCCTGGGCGATCGGCTCGAGATAGATGAGAAAGGCCGTGGCAAGGGCAGCATAATCGAAGTCAAGGAAGAGAAAGGGCTCGGGACGACCCTGGACATAATCTTGTACGATGGCGTGATGCGCAAGACGGATGAGATCGCCTTCATGACTTCGGACGGCATCAAACGCACCAAGGTGCGCGGGCTCCTGGAACCGAACCTGGGCGGCGGGAAGGATAAATTCACATTCATAGATTCGGTTGTAGCCGCGGCGGGTGTTAAGGTCTATGCTCCGGATCTCGATGGCGCCATCCCAGGTTCTCCTATCGAGGTCATCGAGGATTTCGAACGGGACAGCAAGGATATAGAAGCGCAGTTCAAGAGTGTGATATTCCAGAAAACAGATGAAGCCGGGACTGTGCTGCGTGCTGATAGCCTCGGAAGCGTGGAGGCCCTGCTGCAATTGCTCAAGGAAGCCGGCATACCGGTCCGGGACGCTGCGGTGGGGGCGATCACCCGGAAGGACGTGATATCTGCATCCGTGGTAGCGCAACAGGAACCATACCTCGCCGTAGTCATGGGATTCAATGTGAAGATACTCGATGAGGCGTGGGAAGAGAGCAAGGCCTCCAATGTTCCGATCCTCTACAGCGACATCATCTACAGGCTCGTGGACGACTACAATGAATGGGTCAAGAAAGAGAAGGAGAAGATGAAGCTCAAGGCCCTGGAGAATTTCGTGTGGCCCGGCAAGATAAAGGTGCTTGAAGGATTCGTTTTCAGGGTATCCAAACCCGCTATTTTCGGCGTCAATGTGATTGGCGGCAAGATAAAGAAGGGTTATCGCCTGATGAGCGAGAGCGGCGAGATTGTCGGAGAGATCAGGGAGATACAACGCGAGAAGGAGAAGGTGGAGGAAGCCAACCCCGGTGAGGAGCTGGCGATCTCATGCGACAACATGATCATCGGGAAAAATGTGAACGAGGGGGACACGCTATACACCTACATGACCGTGGATGACATGAAAGCGTGGGAAGAGAATATCGGGATATTGAGTAACCCGGAGAAAGAGCTCTACGGGTTCATACGGAGTAAATTGAGGAAGTACTTCTGATGTGCTATTACACGGATGTGCTTGGCCAGGGCGCTGCGCTCGTTGCCCAGATCATCACGCTCGTCGCGATAGCACTCTCGATCGCGTTCTGGGTATTGATGTACAGGAAGCACAAGGTAGACATCGTGCGATACGCGGTGCCGATAGCGTTCTGGATCGTGTTCGGCAGCCTGGATATCATCATAACCGCTAGAGGCACGATCGGGAATCCGATGCTGGAGGATAATCCGCTCACTAGAGGGATTTTGGTGCTCAGCGGGGATTACGGACCCGCTATCGCGAGCATCCTTTGGATATCGTTATGGGCTTTTATCGTTCTCGTCATCAATAAGAGACTGAAACCCGGACTCGCAATATTCATTTCGCTCGCTGTGTTCTATTCCCTGGCGGTAGGGCACTTTTTAGGGTTCTCTTCCTGGTTCGACCCGCTTTGCACAGATCTGTCATTGGTATTCCTTCAAGGATGGCAGATCCTCATTCCTGGGATAATCGCGATGGGATGCATTCTTGCGGCGGCTCATGTCCTGATAGGAAAATGGGTTTCAAAACAATTATATCATGAAGGCACTCATTAATCCGACATGATAATCGGACTCACTGGGGAGAACTGCGCGGGTAAAAGTACAGTCGCGGAATATTTGATGAAAAAAGGGTTCTATTATTATTCGCTTTCTGACGTGATTAGGGAGGAGCTCAAGGCCGAAAGCGTTCCCATAACACGGGAGAATCTAATAGCCAAAGGCAATGCCCTGCGGGAAAGATTCGGACCAGGGATACTCGGCACCAAGATCGGCCAGAAGCTCCAGAACGACAGGAATTATGTCATAGACTCCATACGGAATCCTGCCGAGGTGGACGCGCTCAGGAAATTAGGGCGTTTCTTCCTGATTTACGTGAACGCGCCCGATGAGACCAGGTTCGAGAGGATAAAATCGCGTGGCAGGGAAGAGGATCCGCGCACGTACGAAGCTTTCATACGCATAGAAAAGCTCGAGATGGAGAATACCGAGAAGACAAAACAGAACCTGAAGGGGACTTTCGCCCTGGCAGACAAGATGGTCCCCAACGACGGGGATGTGAACGAGCTATATGACAAGATAGATCAGGCTCTCGGAAGCTTCTCGGAAGAGTTCAAGCTCTCGAGACCGAGCTGGGACGATTATTTCATGGGTATCGCGAAGGTCGTCGCATCGAGGAGCAATTGCGTGAAAAGGAAGGTCGCTGCGGTGATAGTCAAAGACAAGCGGATCATATCGACTGGATATAACGGGACTCCTCGCGGGACCAAAAACTGCTCCGAGGGAGGCTGCCCAAGGTGCAACAGCTTCACGCAATCAGGGAAAAACCTCGACGAATGCGTTTGCAGCCACGGGGAGGAGAACGCGATCGTCCAGGCATCCTACCACGGCATCAGCATAAAGGAATCGATCATATATACGACATTCTCGCCATGCCTGCTCTGCACGAAGATGATAATCAACTCGGGCATAAAAGAGGTCATATACAACGTTGATTACCCTGTGGCGGAGACCCCCATGAGATTGCTCAAGGAAGCGGGGGTTAAAGTAAGGCAGCATAAAATAGAGTGAATATTATGGATGATGAACTCGAAACCGAGACCCCACAACCCGGCCAGGGCATGGAAGGACAGATGATGAAATATCTGGCCCTATCCGCCATGGGGGAGGTATTCCTGCTGCTCGGCCTCATCTTCGTATTCCTCGGAATAGCAGCGTTCGTTTCTGATTTCCTGAAGATCAATGGGGCCGGGGACTTCATCGTCGGAGTGCTTCTGGTCGGTGCAGCATTCATCTTCCTGATACGCACCAGGGCCATGCCGATGCAGATGAGGGTCCAGAAACCACTTGTACCCCCAGCGCCACCGATGGATTCGTACCGTTGAATGGGATTAAAAGGGGATTTCAACATCAATCCAGTGGCAACGATGACGAAACCGTCCCAGACTGACTGATGATGAAAAGAGTAGCTACTGAGTTGCTTTGAAACCCGCGCATGAAGGCAGTTAGGGAAGCATTATTATCCTTAGTTGCGATAGCCAGTGGGAGAGGTAATCCTATGAAGCTTGTCGTTCAGGAAGCTCCGGCGCTAAAAGCAGCAATAGATTCAATAGTATGTCTGGTCGAAGAAGGCCAGTTTGATGTCAAGATGGACGGCTTATTGCTAAAGGCAATGGACCCGTCGCAGATATCCATGATATCTTTTTCCATGCCCAAAAGCGCCTTCATCGAATATAATCTTCCGGAAGAGACGAAGATTGGTGTGAACATCAACCAGCTCTCCGAGGTCCTCGCGCGAGGTAAGAAAGGCGAACGACTCGAGTTGTCTGTGGAAGAGGGACGTCTCGTGGTGAAATTCTACGGAGAGAAGCACCGAAGGATGTTCAAGGTGCCGCTCATCGAGACTGGGGAACGCATCCAGAAGGAACCCAAGATCGAGTTCAAGAATTCTGCGAAGATCAGGGCAGAAGCCCTCAAAGAGACCCTCAAAGACGCGAAACTGATAAGCTCCCACGTCCGGCTACAGCTCACCAAAGAGCAGTTCATAGTGGACGTCAGGGGAGAGAATGGCGATGTTCGGGCTGAATTCGAGTCAGGAAGCCCGGATCTCACGGAACTGAGCGTCAATGAGAACACGAAAGCCACATTCCCGCTGCAGTACCTGGAGGACATGGTCAGGGCCACTTCATCAGGCTCGGTAGTCACCATATCCCTGGAAACTGATCGCCCCCTGAAACTCGAATATGAGATTGAGGGGGCCAAAGTCGCGTATTATCTGGCGCCCAGAATCGAAACCGAGTGAACGTTATTTCGTCAATCGACGAAAAGTCACATGTTTAAAAAGAGTTTGTGGCATAAAATAGATAGGGGTAGACCAGTAACTGGAGACTCAGTATGAAGAAGACGGAATTCGCGATAACCAAAGGAGCGGAAGAATCGCTCCATACTTCCATCGACTCTAGCAAGTTTGATGACTACGAGCTCCCGGAATTCTCCAAAGAGGTCCCGACATCTTCCAGGAAAAACGTTTCAGGAAACAACTCTGATGTGGAATATGAATGGAAGGAGACCAAGACCGAGATCCTCCGCATCAAAAGGATAGACTACCGCAAAAGCGAGGAGAACCTCTCCGATATCTACAGGGTGGCCGCACGCGATGGCGCGGACAGCATCTGCTTCAAGCACAACAGCACTACCTATATCCTGAGAAAGACGATGAAGGAGGTCGCCTTGGCGTTATATAACGCATATGACAAGGTGAAAGGCTCGCTCGAGAACATAGTGGGCTACCTCAAGACGGTCTCGGGGAATTTCTACGTTATAGCAAAGACGGAACGGGATTCCTGGGCATTCGACCGCAGGATAGCGAAGCACGGCATCAGCTACGTTGAGGTGGACAGCCTCGACCGCAAAGGCAAGAGCAAACTCTGCGAGATGATAGTGGAGGCCACGGCCGGGCTGCACTCGAGCAACCTCATAATAGGGAGATTCACGCTCAACAATGTCATACTCCACGGGAACGAGATGAAATTCACTGATCTGCGGAAGCTCCGTGTATCTCGGAGGAGGCCTTTCGTGATAGATGAGTTCAAGAGCATAATGCAGTACCTTTTCGCGATAGGGGTGGCGAATCGCGAGGATGTATATGCTGCCATAGCGTACTATGCATCGCAGAACGAGCAGGGCTGCAACGAATGGTATCAGGAAAAGACAGGAAAGAAGCCGACCGACCCGCTCGATGTCGTCGGAAAGATAGAGGAGAATGTGTATAACTGATTCTTTGTTGTGGCCTGAGGGCCGTTATAACCCCAGCGTGAGTCATATCTTTTCGATTTTGGTCTCACCGTTCCTTTCTTTGTCCCTCAGGAGACGATAGCTCGAGGCGAACTCCGAGCCCATGAACGCCTCGTCGTGGGTTATCACGAATGTCTGGGCCACAATTTCCGGGACCTTCTGCTCCAAAGCGGAAGATAGTAGCTCGACCGCGATGCTGTCCAGGTTGTGCGTAGGCTCATCCAGGATAAGCCAGCTGAGCTTAGGGGTGAGGACCATAGCTAGTGCGGTGCGGAGTGTCAGCGCGGCGCATGCTCTTTCCCCTCCGCTCGCCACCGTCTCGAGCGCTTTCCACTGCCCATTATCATAAACCTCGAACACGTAATCCTTCTCGCTGACCGCCAGACGCAGGGTACTGTAGTTCTTGTAGGGATAGAAGATGGGCCAGATCTCGTTCATGGCGCTGTTGATAGCATCGGTGAGGGTCGATCGTAGGTGCGTCTGCGTCTCGAGGAGCGCGTTCTTGTATACCGAAAGCTGCTCTTCCAACGATGTAAGCTCTTTGATCTCCTTCTCGAATGAGAGGAGCGTGGATAGCTCTGAGCGTACTAAACTGAGCATCTCGCGTGACATGCGTAGCTGCGTTTCGACGGCTTTCTTCTCTGACAGGAGGCGCTCTGAATCCAGATGGAGCCTCTCTTGGACGAGACGGGCGTTCTCGAATGATTGCTGATCGAAACGCAGTGATGCGAACTTGGTCTTGCTCTCTTCTAGGTTTTTACCTATCACTGCGAGTTCTTTGCCCCTGGCAAGGATGCGTTCGGCCGAAACCAGCCTTATGCGCATCTTATCGATGCTTTCGGAAACCGAATCTGACGTCTTCTGGAGACCCTGGCGTTCTTCCTTGAGCTTGGCCGCATCGGATTCCCGACGAGCTTTCACCTCTGGGAACTGAGCTGAGGAATTCAGCTCTTTTTCTAGGATTGCGATGCGCTCGGACGCCATGGAAGCCTTCCGTATGCGCGCGAGCAACAATTCGCCATCTTTCTTCTTCGCAGGTAGAAGGCAATCGAGCTCCCTGGCGCGCTTCTTCTTCGATTCGATGGCCGCGTCCTTCTCGCCTTTCAGGTGAAAGACCCCGTCTTCGGTAAGTTTCGAGGAGCATAATGGGCATTCTGAAAGTCCGGGCCGGAGGGTGACAATAAGTGCATCCAGTTCGGCAATCTCATGAGCAATGGATTTGCGTTCGGATTCCATGGCCAGGATTGATTGCTCCGCCTCCTTTTGGATTTCTTGGAGCTGCGCCATACTTGAACCACGCTGGAGGTCGGATACCTCCGCTTTAGCGGCTTCCAAGCGGATTTTAGCCTCTGATAAGTTTTTGAGCCTGGCGTCGATACTTCCGATTTCCCTGAAAACCGCTGAAAAGCGGTCTTCGCATGAGCGCATGGCAATGGTGAGCTTGCCCTTAATTTCAACTTGCACAGACAGTTGTTTCTTCATTTCATCGAGCGATTGATCGTCTATGGGCTCTGAACCCTCAAGCTCCTTCCTCACCGCATCGTACTGCGCTGAGAGTTTCACAATCTCCTTTTCAAGGCGCTCGAAGGATTCCTTCTCGCCATTAAGGAATTTGAATGTGGCTTGGGCCAATTCTAGTTCTTTCGCTGCACCAAGAATTTTGGATGAAAGCGTGGAAACCATTGATTCGGAAGCTATGATAGCTTCGGATTGCGATTTTTCCTTTACTCTGAGCTCCTCCAATTTCTCTTTGCTGAATTTGGTCCCTATGAACTCGCTTTTGGACCGCACGCGATTTATCACGGTCACGATATTAGTCCTAGCCGCTCCGAAACGATCCAAGCCGAGAAGGGTGTCGACCTCTTCTTTCCTTCGCTTAGGATCCAAATTGAAGAAGTGATCGATGTTGTTCTGATCCGAGTATATCGCCCGCGTGAAAAGATCATAATCCAGCGAGAGCAGATTCGTTATGAACTTTGTGACGGCTGTCGATCCTTGCTCCACCATACCACCACCCAGGTAGAGTTCTGCGGATGACGAGATGCCGCGTTTGGAAAGCTCCAGTGTTCTTTCAATACGGTATTCTATCCCGTCCAATTCGAATCTCAGGATCACCGTGGCCCGGGATTCGTTCAGCCGTATTATATCCTCATGCTTCAGTTTCCTGTGCTCCAATGACGGAAAAGTGCCGAAAAAAGCGAAGCTTATTCCCTCCAGGATGCTCGATTTCCCAGCGCCCATGATACCGACTATAAGATTGGTTCCTTTGCGGAACTCGAGATTGGTATCGGCGTGGGAACGCCAGTTGATCAATCGGATGGATCTTATCATCTATAATGGCTTGGACAAAACAACTTAAATCAAGGACGGCCGCCGCCTTTTCTCCTCAGTAAAGAACGGATGAAAAGCAGCACGATAATTATGAAACCTCCGTAATCGAAGATGGGGACCAAGAAGCAAAAATAGATGAATGCACCTCCGCCTCCCAAGAGAGCAATTATGGCTTCGCCAGAATTGTGCATGGCGTGGAAAAATGCCGCCAGAGGTACCCCTACGAGAATCCCGAGCGCTGGAGCCTTGAATTTGCGTTCGATCAGATAGCCTATGGCAATACCTGTGATTGCAGTGAAAAAGCCGTGGTTGGCCGAGAACAGGATTGCACGCAAAAAGAAGACCCATAGCCATCCTCCGATATCAGAACCCATCGGATTTTCTAGAAGGTATATCCAATTCTCGATGAACGCGAATCCCATCCCTATAGTGAACCCGAAGACTATGCCATCCTCGATATAGTTGTATTCATGATTCTCTGAAAGAAGAGCTAGCCCGGAGCCTTTGAAGAGTTCCTCCAGCGGGGGGGCCAGCAGGATAGTGCTAACCGCTCCAAGACCGACAAGCCCGAATAACGCTCCGGTTATAGAATTCAGACCTATGACCATGAGGCCGGCTAGCATACCCCATAGGAAAAATGAGAACATGAGCCTGAGCGGCTCCCTTTTACGGTAATCAGCGTACCACCAGATTATGCACCAAAGATAGGGAACTATGAATGCGAGAAATCCTGAAATCAAGAATGCGGCGAACGCGGCCCATGATTTCCATATTTGGGCAGTGAATGCCATGTAAAGCAGTATTATTAGGATTCCTGCGAGCTCTAGGGCCCAAAAATATGGAGATATCAGGAAAGAACGGAATTTCTGTATCGCATTCTTGCCTTTCAGAGAGAAAAAGGAGCCAGGTTGTCCCGAGACCTTATCACGTTTTGTACTACAAGCAACCGCCCAGACGAATAGACTTGCGGGGGTTAGTACGATGATGTATGCGATTCCCAGGATAGCGATTATGAGCCACGAAAATGCCCAGAAATTCTGCTCATATGGCCCCCAGTCCACATCAACTGTCAGAGGACCTGAGAAGTAATCGACATTATCTGAAGTGAGAACGGCGAATAGATGATAATCCCCCATCAGATCATAGTTATATGGAATCGGGATCTTGCACTCCAAAGAAGTCAATCCGGTGTATTTGACTCCGGATTCATCGAGGCAATCGATATGGCCTACCGATTTCCCCCCATTATAGATATCGACGTATAATGCGTCATCATCCTTCATAGCAGGTGTGCTTATATTGATGCTTAGGAATTTTGGCGAATCCTGCGAGGATAGAGGCGATATTTCTTTAGGCAGGAAAAAATCCGATCTGCTGCGCATTGAGTTCGTAGCCTCAAGCTCAGGGTTATAGCCTGGCACAAACGGGAGAAAAATCACTACGATACTGATAATCATCGCGATGAGGCCTAAGAGGAGTATGATTGCGATGAAAGCTTCGTTCAATTTGCTGGGCATCGGTGATAGTTCCATGCCTTTCGATTAAAAACTTGCGCTGGGAAAGGTATTCCGGATGATGACCAAGGTGATCACTGAGCTAAGCCCTAAGCTCGTGCTTGTTTGGCGTGTCAACGCCTTATGAGCCAGGGGAAACCCGGCCACGGCCCACGCGATGACGATTGACGTGCGGTCTGACATATCTTTAGAAAAATGTTTGACAAAAATGAATATGGTACGCGAAGAAGAAATATCGGGAGATGTACTCAGCGCCTTTCCTGCAATACCCCGTAAGCCACGGCACCGACGAGCCCTAGGTGCTCGTTTTCGTTTTTGATAACTTCGGGCGGTTTCAGGGCGCCAATGAAATAGTGGCCGGACTGATATGCAGACGAACCTGGGGTCACTCGCTCTATAGCGGGCGCGAACAGGAGGTTCCAATCTTTTGTCATGCTTCCCTGGCACACCAGCACCTCGGGCATATGGTAGGACGTAAGAATCCCAATTGATGCGGCTATCGCATCGACCTGGATATTCCTGATTGCACATTGCGGCCAGACTTCAGGCGCCTCGCGATAAGCATCATATACATTTTTGGCAGTGATGCTCCTGACGATCACCGGATAGATCGAATCGTGCTCAAGATCTGAGGGTGAGAATTCAAATCCGTATTTCTCATTATAATCCGCAAGCGCTTTGAGCATGATCCTGTGGTCTGGCATGCGATATTCCAGGAAATACCGCTGCGCTATCCAGGCAGCCCCGTTGCCGCTGACGAGAGGTTCGATATGCCCCTGCCCATCGCAACCGCAGAAAAGGCGCGTGTCTGAAGCGAGCCCTTTGGCAGTCAACAATTTGCCATTCAATACTATTGCTTCAGGATAAGAGTCCAACGCGAACAACGCGCGTGCGAGATTGTCCGGGTCAGACAGATCTTCTCTTTTCAACGGTTTCAATCCCAACCTGGATAATTCGCTGGCAGTATGCCTTGAATTATACGCATCCATGCCTTGGATCGCGATTGGAGCGAAGCTGAAGTCATCGGATTTCCTGAAAACATATTGCCATATCTGGGATCGGATGGAGACTTTTTCATTCCATATGGCAGGCCATTGGATATGGCTGGCCTCCATAGAACGCAGATGGCCGTCGGCAAAAACCGCGAAATTGGAGCCTGATGAGAATGTTCCGACACTCGCCACCTTGCGGTCCTTTCCCGGCCCGTATAATACGACCCCGCATATGGAAGCGACCATGTCATTGATGAGCCTGACCTCATGGCCATCTCTCGACAGGTCTTCTGGGAATGTTATCGCGCTTTTGATGGAGGAATTCGGAGATTGCTTGATCTGGAGCCCTTCGGGCAGACCGGCTGCGCCGACAAAGATATTGCAACCTTCAGGCAGCGCTTCCCTGAGTCCTCTGGTGAGGGCCTGGTTGGTTTCGAATTGCTGTGAATCCAAAGTGATTACCTTACCAATCACTTTTCCGCTATTGCGGTCGACAGGGCCGAACCGTATGCTCGTTCCACCGAAATCTATCCCATAATCCAACCTTTTCATGGCAGACATGATTAGAACACCACAGATTCGTATGGTTAGTAACTTTTATAAAATAAGTGCCGATGAAACACCAATATGCGGCTCTACCAATTTCCAAGAACCTGAATAGATGTCTGACAAGTGACTGTTTTGCAAATTTTGATTCTGGACCTGGTCATACGTAATTATTTTTCCTCTTGAACCGTGAAAGAGGAAATAGCGTGGGCAGCATGAACTTCTGGAAGGCTATGGTGTCGAAATAGATCGCTAATGAATCGAGCTTACCTTCTTTTACTTCCCAAATCTCTGCGACATCGCACGAAAGAGTATCTCCTTTGGGGGATACAAGATCATAATTTACTACTACGCAAGCGCGTTCGCCATCGATAATCATCGATTTTATTTTCAAGCTTTTGACTAATTTGAAAAACATGTTGCCGAGGTACGCGTCTCTTCCTTTGGTTTCCTTCGCCACCGTCCCAGTAAGCAAGAAGTTTTCGGATAGCAACGGGGCTGGGTCGCCTTTTCCTGAAAGGCGTTCGTAGTACTTATTCAAAAGATCTTTCGTCGTCGTTAATCTTCCCATAGGCAACACATACGGATAATTTATGTAAACCTTTGCTAATAGAATTATATCGGAATCGTATTTATTGGCAAAGAACGAATGGTTACTAAATTTCCCGATTAGCTCTGCGGTGAGTGAACATATGACAGATAAACTCGATTTGGAGAGTAAAACCACGGCATTGGTTGTAATCGACCTACAAAAGGGAATAACTTCCAGGCAAACGGCACCCTATGATACGCAAACAGTGATTTCAAACTCAGCGATACTAGTGGGAGCGTTCAGAAATAGTAAAATGCCGGTTTTCCTTGTCCGCGTCTCAGCTTCAGGTCCTGAGAGATTGAAACCTATAAGCGATGAACAGTGGGCCTCTCCGGCAAAAATGCCGAGCGACTGGAGTGAATTGGTCGACCAGATGAAGCCCACGGAATCGGACGTTGTGATAACAAAGAAGCAGTGGGGAGCTTTTTATGGCACGGAACTCGACCTGCAGCTAAGAAGACGCGGCATCCGCACGATTGTGCTCTGCGGCATAGCGACCAACTACGGGGTCGAAAGCACGGCGCGATTCGCTTATGAATACGGATACGAGCAGATATTCGCGGAGGATGCCATGTCTTCCATGACAGTGGAAGCCCACAATGCATCGATAAATTTCGTGTTTAAAAGGATAGGAAGGGTCAGAAAGACGGATGAGATACTTCAGGCTCTGACCCATTAGTAAATTGACGGTCTTTGGTGAAGAGCTTACTTCTTCTTTTTAACGCTCATCACGCCGATCCAGATGCCGTTCGGATCCTTCACCAGACCCATGCTACGCTCTTTCCCTTCCCAAACGTCAGTCGCCTTCGTCGCACCGCCTTTCAGCAGTTTGGTGTGAGCCTTCTTAGCGTCTGGGACCTGGAACATCAGGTGATCCAGCTCAACACCGTTCATCTTATAAGGGGCATACCATCGGTTGCTTTTCGCATACCACATGAGGTTTAGGCGCTGTTTGGTGGCCTTGTCCTCTAGGCTTACGATCAATTCGCCGGGCATTTCTCTCTTTCCGATGACTTTCATCCCCAGCTTGCGAGTGTAGAATGCCACCGACTTCTTGATATTCTTGACTCTTATGCTCGTATATATAAGTCCCATATTTCCACCGAATTGATATGAGTGCGCGAGGTTTTTATGCCTTCCTGGGATTTCACATCAGGTATGGAACGGTAAGTAGAAATAATTGATATGGAGGCTTGAAAATGCCTGGAAACAAGAGAATGCCCGTCCTGTTCATAGGCCATGGCTCACCAGAGAATGCATATTTCGACAATGCATTCACTAGAAGCCTTGTTAATCTCAGTAAGGAATTACCGAGGCCGAAGGCAATATTGTGTATATCTGCGCATTGGCTAACCGAAGGCACTTGCGTCTCGACCACCAAGAAGCCCGAAACCATACACGACTTCGGCGGCTTCCCCCAGAAATTATATGAGATAAAATACCCTGCACCGGGCGCCCCGGAATATGCGAAGACTGCTCAGAATCTCCTTGGAAAACAAGTCGATTCCAACGGAACGCGCGGGCTCGATCATGGAGCATGGATGGTCCTGAAACATATGTACCCTGAAGCGGAGATCCCAACATTCCAGATGAGCATCGATTACTACAAACCACCGCTGTTTCATTACGAGCTCGGCAAGTTGTTGAAGCCATTACGTGATCAGGGCGTCCTCATTATCGGAAGCGGGAACATAGTCCACAATCTAAGGATTCTTTCCTATGGCGATATAGACGCAAAGCCCTTCGATTGGGCGGTGAAATTCGACACGAAGGTTAAGGAATGCCTAGATAAGCGCAAACACGGTGAATTGATAGGATACGAAGCGTGGGGCGAAATCGCGCGTCTTGCCCACCCGACTCCGGACCACTATTATCCCTTGTTATATGCGATAGCATTATGGGGTGACGATGAAGGAATAACCTATCCTTTTGAAGGGTTCCACTATGCCTCGCTATCGATGAGAGCTGTAAGGATAGGTTAGAGCTTGAATTCCTTCCTTATCTTTGCAACCTTAGGAGATATTACTATATTGCAGTAGGGCTGGCGGGGATTCTTCTCGAAATATTTTTGATGGTATTCCTCTGCCATATAGAACTTTCGCAGGGGTTTCACTTCTGTAACGATCGACCCCGCATACTTCTTTTGCGCCTTCTTGATGTATGCTCGAACCGCGGTTTCTTGTTTTTTTGATGTGAAAAGGATGAGCGATCGGTATTGATCACCTACATCATTGCCCTGCCGGTTGAGCGAAGTCGGATCATGCATCGCGAAGAATATCTCAAGTATATGGTTCAACGTAATTATTTTCGGGAAATATTCGATCTTAGCGACTTCGGCATGACCGGTGTTGCCCTCGCAGAATCTGCTCGTATGTCGGATTCACGATACTGCCCCCCGCATAGCCTGGAATGGCAGCTAGCACCCCGCTTATCATGTTGAACACCGCCTCAGTGCACCAGAAGCAGCCCCCGCCCAGCACGATAGTCTCGGTCTTGACTTTTTCCAATGGCATGAAAAGCATGGATATAGAATTAACGCAATGCCTGACATTTTTTTTCGTCAGCATCTCACCAGTGAATACATGACCTAGATGGGCAGAGCAACGTGCGCATTCGATTTCGATCCGGAATCCGTCCGGATCCGGAAGACGTTTTATAGCTCCGGGCAATGCATCATCGAAGCTTGGCCAACCGCAACGCGCATCGAATTTGTCCTTTGAGTGGTAGAGCGGAGCCCCGCAGCGCCTGCAGGTGTATATACCAGGTTTGAAATTCTTGTCGTATTCCCCGCTGAAAGGAATTTCAGTATCTTTGCCCACGATCACGCTTTCCTCTTCCGGGGTAAGCTTCCTGAATCGCATGGTATAGATGAAACTGAAAAGAAAATATAGCTTTCCATGACCTACAGGATTGGGTCTGCTGAAAAAATGAGATTTCACTTATTCAGGATTGAAGTGAATAACCTGAAGAACAACCATTCTGGAAGGATTTTGCGTGCAGTCATCAGCATTTGCGCATCTCTTCCGACGCTATATCTGAGGCGCTGACTGGGGTCCATCGCAGCGGTATAAACCGTCATTGCAACCACAGATGGACTGAGAGCGCCCCCAGCCTTATCCATGTTATCCATGGTCCGTTTCACATATCTAGAATACGGACCGATATCTTGTGGCTTTTCCATCGAACGACCGTAGAAATTAGTCTTTACTACTCCAGGCTCTATCATCTTGACCCTGATGTTGAACTGAACAAGCTCATACATCAGAGATTCTGAGAAACCCTCCACGGCCCATTTGGAGGCGTTGTAGGCGCTGTATAGCGGGAAGCTGATCCTGCCCCCCATGGAAGCGATATTGATTATCATGCCACCGCCCTGGGCTCTTAGCATGGGAATAACCTCCCTAGTCACTGACATAAGGCCGAAAACATTGGTATCGAACTGTCTTCGGATCTGCTCATCGGAATAGGATTCGAATGGCCCTGTGAGACCATACCCGGCATTGTTAACCAGCACATCAATTTTTTTGTATTTCTCCTTGGCATTGGAAAATGCCTTCTTTATGGAAACGAGATCAGTGACATCCAGCCGGGTCAAAACCAGGCCGGGCTTCTCTTTCAAATCACATGATTCTGGATTGCGCATCGTAGCGACCACATTCCAGCCCTTGCTATGGAAATAAAGCGCGGTTTCCTTACCAATTCCAGAGGATGCGCCGGTTATGAGAACAGTTTTTGCCATGTTAAATATGGAAAGTTCGGGTATATAAGAGGATAATGGGATAATTGACAAGTGAAACCATGAGGCAAATGCAAATATTTGGATTGATTATCATAGCCCTAACATTCATAGCTTCGGCATTGCTGTACGGGAGCATGCCTGAGCGGATGGCATCCCATTGGGGCTTGGAGGGCCAAGTGAACGGATATATCGGGAAGCCTTTCGGGCTCTTCCTCATTCCAATCATAGCTCTCGTGATCTTCCTCTTCATGGTGGCTCTTCCAGGGTTAGACCCGCTCCGGAGGAACTATGATGCTTTCATCAACGAATATGACATATTGTGTACTGGTATTGCGGCATTCCTATGTTACCTGCATGTACTGACCCTTGCTTTCAACCTGGGCTATCAATTCGATTTAATCAGGCTGCTCGCACCAGCATTCGGGGTGATGCTCTTCGGGCTCGGAATGATAATGAAGAAAGTCAAACGCAATTGGTTCGTTGGGATACGAACTCCGTGGACTATCTCGAGCGACGGGGTATGGGATAGAACGCATGCAATCTGTGGAAGCATGTTCATGGTAGATGGCGTGATTGCATTAATTGGAATAGTGTTACCGGTAATAGGACTTCTGCTGGCCATAGTGATTGCAGTTGCTATAGCTGTTTTCGGAATCGTATTCTCTTATCTTGAGTATTCCAAGGAGCAACCACCAAGGGTTAAAAAAGCTCAAGCTTGATTCTGTGGTATGGACCTCATCATCTTCGCGCACCCGGACAACAAAAAGAGCCACAACGCAGCCGTTCTGCAGTATGTGAAATCAAGGCTCACGGCTAATGGAAGGGATTTCGAAATCCTAGATCTTTATGCTGAAAATTTCGACCCCCTCATACGGATAGTGAATTTCGACATGCCGGGTGGTTTCGAAGAGATCAAAGACTACCAGGAGATGGTGAAGAAAGCTGATAGGCTGATTTTCATCTACCCGGTCTGGTTCTACAACATGCCTGCCATATTGAAAGGTTTCGTGGAGAGGGTCTTCACAAGCGGATTCGCTTACGACTTTAACATAAGCAAAGATGGTAAACCAGTACATATAAGGAAACTAGAAGGGAAAACTGCTGTCGTCATTAACACTTTCGGGCACGGAGAAGAGACGTTCAATAAACGGGGGACTACTGCGGTTGAGGTTCTGGACAAACTGGTCCTCGATTTCTGCGGTATAAAATCGAAGCGGGTGAACTGGTTCAGTGTTAAGGGCGTACCAATCCTCCCAGGGGAGATTGCAAAAAAGATAGACGCTGCTCTTGCTTGAATCATTTCAGGATCTTGCCGGTCTCCATATACCAGAGATAAAGGTCAAGCTCTCCTTGGCTCGTGCCTGATTTTTTAGCAATCGATGCGAGCTTTCGTTCGATTTCTTCATAGCGCTTCTTTGACAATGATTTATTCGAAGGTTTCTGGATTACACCATTGGAGGAGAGGAGATCAATGATGTGGAAATCTATAATCGCGAATTCCCTGTGACCGATGTTGCGCAAGAAATGGCTCGCTTCCTTGTAACCTAAGCCGTAGATATTATCAGCGAGCCAACAGCGAAGCTCTTTCCCTTCCATGGATGAAATCGCTTTTATCATATCTCCTAGTTTTGATCGGGCTTCGACTATGTATCTAGCACGCATATTTGGGAATCTGTAACCCAGACGCTTCAATTCGCTTGCGAGATGCGGTTCGTTAAGCGACAGGAAACCGCTTCCTATGGACTTTTGAACTCGAATCCCCCCTTCCGCGCTGTAATTCGCCGTCAGGATGCAGAAGCATAACTCTTTGAATATCTCTTCTTCGCAGGAATTCCCGAGAGCGCGGAAGCTAGCCATCCTCTTATCTACGATGTCGGAGACTGGCGTGGTTTTGAGTGATTTTATAGATTTGATGAGCTTCTGCATGTAGATATGATTTCCCACGACGAATTATTAAAATCTTAGTTTGAAAGGCTGACATGGAAAATCCGTTCTTGATCGCGTCTAAAAGCATCGCTCGATGCAAAACCATAAGCGGCAGATCACCGAATGAGCTGCGGGAGATGGCAAGGACGGATGAGCATACGACTCAATATGGAAGTGCTAGTTACATAACTTCCATACGCTCCAGGAGCGCGAAATTCACCGAAATCGTTTTTACCCCGGGAACCCCCCATAGGGAAACTTTAGGTAAAGTAGTTGACTATCTCAATGGTAGAACGCTTATCGCAGTGGATAGGATCATGTGTTTGCAGAAAGGATACCGCACTAAAATCCGTTTGCTAGTCACTGAAAGATACGCTAGGCTGGCATACATGTGGGGTCAGATGCTTTTTCTTCCTGATGAAGAAATGGAAACCAAGGAACCGGATTTCATTATAATAGATGTACCTGAATGGGAGGAACGCAAAATCTTGGTGGATCCGAATAATTTCATAACATTCATACTTGGCTCGGATTATTGCGGAGAAGTGAAGAAGGCAGGCTTGCGCATGATGATGTACGCTCATAAGAGAAAACGCGGCGGACTCGGTCTCCACGCAGGATCTAAAGTGCTCCGGACAAAATGCGATGGTAAACTCATCGAGAAAGGGGTTCTGCTATTCGGTCTGAGCGCCACCGGAAAGACGACGTTAACGTGCCATCATCATTGGCTGGACACCAAAGCAGGAGAGCTGGTGCGTATACGGCAGGATGACGTTGTACTTCTCAATAAAGATGGTTCAGCAATCGGCACTGAAGATAATTTCTATGTAAAAACGGATGGCCTGGAACCGGATTCGCAGCCATTGCTATACAAAGGGGCTATATCCAGGAATGCTATCCTCGAGAATGTGAAGGTGGATGAAACCGGTAAGATCGATTTCTTCGATTCGAGCCTCACATCCAATGGGAGGGGGGTTGTGATAAGGAAAGAGTTAGATTTTACGGACAGCTCTATCGACCTCGAACGCACGGATATGATTGTTTTCATAACTAGGAGGAAAACCATAGTGCCTCCGATAGCGAAACTGAACCCGGAACAGGCGGCGGCGTTCTTCATGCTCGGGGAATCCGTGGAATCTTCTGCAGGAGACCCCACACAGGCAGGTAAACCCCTAAGGGTCGTAGGTACCAATCCATTCATCATCGGGCCCTTTGAAGAGGAGGGGAACAGATTCCTTGAGATACTGAATGCCAATCCCGGAATTGAATGCTTCCTGCTTGACACGGGAAGGTTCGGAGCCCATTCCGGAACCGATGAAGGCGTTAAAATAACCGTCTATGATTCCGCCAGACTGCTTGCGGACGCGGCGCGAGGAACGATTAAATGGAAAAATGATCCGGATTGGGGCTATAAAGTAGCTGTCTGGGCGGGGGATGTCGATATGAGGCCATTCGACCCTTCCAGATATTATGACAAAGCTGAATATCCACGGTTGACTAAGGAGCTCAAAGAAGAGAGGCGGACCTGGCTCGGGCAGTTCGAAGGATTGGATAAAAGGATCGTAAATGCGATATGAAATCATTTTCCGCGCCAGATATTTTCTGGGATTCTTTTCTTGTAATTGACATACCTGGCGAGTACGAATAGGAGATCGCCGAGCCGGTTTAGGTAGATTATCATATCGGGATTGATCTTATCCCGGTCTGAGAGGGCGACCACCTCCCGCTCTGCCCTTCGGCAAACCGTACGGGAGAAGTGCAGCAACGATGCGGTTTCGTTTCCACCTGGGACGATGAAGTGGTTTAGGGGTGGAAGTTGGGACGACATCCGATCGATTTCGGCTTCCAGGCGGCTCATCCGAACAGGCTTTATTGTTCTTGTTTTTGTGCCTTTTGTAGCGAGTTCGGATCCTATCACGAAGAGATCCTCCTGGACTCCAGTTAGAGCTGATGCGACATCATCCATCTCGCTGAAGCTCAGCACAAGACCTAGTACCGCGTTAAGCTCGTCCACACTGCCGTAAGCCTCCACTCGGACATCACTTTTCGGTACGATTTCTCCGCTGGTGAGAGTGGTTTTACCTTTGTCGCCAAATTTAGTGTAGATGGGCATGACTGGTATTTCCATCGTGCATTAAAAATATTGACTGTAATCCCAGTTCACAGATTAATTGCACCAGGATGTTTGTTATGACCGTCATAGATGATTTTGCACTCTTGGAGAAACATGGATTCAAACTCCTTCCATATTATTTTGCCAAAAACGAGAGCGAAGCACTGGCTGGCGCCAAAAAGATAGGTTATCCAGTCGCCTTGAAGATAGTTTCGCCCAGTATAACCCATAAAACGGACGTTGGAGGGGTGAGATTGAAGATAAGGGATGAGAAGTCACTCCACATTGCATATGAGGAAGTAATGCAGAGTGCGGGGGCAAACCAAGTGGACGGTGTCCTGATCCAGAAGATGGCCCGAAAAGGCGTTGAACTCATCATAGGAGGAAAAAAGGACCCGCAATTCGGTCATATGATCGTCCTCGGTTTGGGTGGCATATACGTAGAGATATTCAGGGATGTGAGCGCGAGATTATGCCCTATCACCAGCGAGGATGTCGATGAGATGGTCGCTGAATTGAAATCCCATCCGCTTCTGGAAGGTGCGCGTGGCGAGAAGCCCATCAACAAGAAGGTTCTGGAGCAGCTCGTGCTTCGCGCATGCAAATTTATGGCGCAAGAAGACATAAAGGAGATGGACCTCAACCCGGTGATATTCGACGAGAAAGGTTGCGATATCGTAGATGCACGTTTCAGCAGGTAATTCTATGGATAAAATGATCAGGAAGCTGGAGCATATTTTCAAACCCAAGACCGTGGCCATCATCGGAGCTTCGGCGACGCCCAACAAGATAGGGAACATATTGATAAAGAATTTCTATGATGCCAGATTCCACGGCACGGTGTGCCCGGTCAATCCCAAATACGATGAGATAATGGGCTACAAATGCTATCCCGATGTCGGAAGCATCCCTGGCACGGTAGATTGTGTGATAATAGCCACCCCAGCCGAGACAGTACCTGGGATCATGGAGGAATGCGCAAAGAAGAAGGTCGGAGGAGTCATAATATTGAGCGGGGGATTCGAAGAGGTCAAACGCGATGACTTGGCTTTGAAGATAAAGGATATCGCTGTTAAGAACGAGATCCCCCTTGTGGGTCCGAATTGCCTCGGAGTGTTCAATCCATACACGAAGATAGATAGCATCTTCCTTCCGACATACAAGCTCGAAAGACCGAAGGTGGGCGGAGTCGCTTTCATAACGCAAAGCGGGGCTGTCGGTTCCACAGTGATGGACCTGGCAGCGTATTATGGGCTAGGCATCTCAAAATTCATATCTTATGGGAACAGCACGGTACTTGATGAATCGGATTATCTTAAGTATCTCATGCATGATAACGATACCGATATCATCATTCTTTACATAGAAGGGGCGAAAGATGGGAGGAAGCTTTTTGAGACTATGAAGAAGGTTAATCGTATCAAACCGATCATTGCTCTAAAGGCTGGCCGCGCCAGTGGCGGAGCTGCCGCGGCGCGCTCGCACACTGGGAACATCGCTGGAAGCTACCTAGCGTACCAGGCTGCCTTTAAACAAGCTAAGGTAACCGAGGCCAACACTCTCGATGAGGTATTCGAGTTCGTGAAAATATTCAACCAGCCAAAACCCAAAGGCAAGCGGGTTGGGGTCATAACTAATGGCGGTGGTATAGGTGTTTTGACAGCTGATGCGGTAGAAGCCGAAGGGCTTGAGATAGCACAGTTCAGCGAAGAGACCAAAGCTGGTTTGGCTAAGATCCTCCCATCATACGGAAATGTCGCAAACCCATTGGATCTTGTCGCTGATGCTGGTGTAGACGCATATGGCAAAGCGATTGATCTTATGATGGAGGACAAGAACATCGACGCCCTCTTGATAATAATCCTCACACAGACTCCTCCAATAGATGAAAGAATAATCTATGTTCTTTCGAATGCCGTGGATAGTAAGAGAAAGGCGATCGCAACCATTTCTATAGGCGGGACTTATACCGAGGCTTATAGGAAGATTTTGGAGGGTAAGGGAGTCCCGAGTTATAATTCCCCTAATTCGGCTGTCAAGGCTATGGAGAGGCTCATGACATACGCGAAGTATTGCGAGCAGCTTCGGGATAAATGAACGGAACCGAGAAGAGGAATTTGTCTATTTTTATCATGTCGGAGGGGGCATAGTTCCACTAATAATGTTGAGTTGTTTGTTTATATTTTTATGTAACTATAGTTACATAGATAGGAGATACAGTAGTTTATGTAAATTCCTAATAATAACTGAGGTTTGAGTATGTTCATAATTTACGTTTATGATCTCGAAGCAAAAAACAAGAAAGCGTTCAATCGTACAAAACGCCTGTTCTACTATCATATCAATCGACTCCCTTTGAAGAAAGAGTTGTGGAAAACAAAATCAGCTTTAGCCGTCAAACCGAATATGGAAAAAATGATGGATTCATTCTTCAGGCGTTTCGACAAATCTGTTATTGTATACAAGATCACAGCAGAAAAAATAGAAGAGTTGGATTAGTGGAAGTACGGGGTCTCTCACTCCAATTCCAATTCACATATATATACGTCGAAATACAAACCAAAATGATCCAAAACTTTCTTATTGACCTTCCCAAATACACCACGCCTTGATCCACAGTCATCCAGTTTTCTATTCAAGGGGAAGTAACCTACTGAACATGATAGTTCGCTTTCAAATAAACTGGATGTTTCTTTCGTAAGTCCGATGGCATGCCCGTCTTGAGCGGCGAGGGTCTGTAGGTACCCCCTCACAGCGGAGAAATCCAACCTCTTATCCATAATGCCGAAAACAAGCCTCTTTCCTGGTTTTCCTTTATCATAAACAATACCTATCTCGTAGAATTTCTGGGGTAGCCCCTTCATCTTATTCGTAGAGAACGCATCGAGGATGTCAGCGATCAGGTTTGGGCGGACGACCGTAAAGTCTGCTGTTCCGGGATTGGTAATCTCTAAAACCTCCCCAACATACCCAACCGAGGCTAGTTTCTCCTTGTTCGTTAGTATGAACGTCTTGATCTCAAGGAAACCCATCCCCCTCATAACTTCATCAATACTGTTGAATTTTTCATCTACCGATCCAACGGAGAAGAAATCCGGAAGCGTATATTTGAAATTGTTATATCCATAAGCTATTGCGATGTCCTCCATGACATCGACCCAATTAATCACATCAGCACGATATGGGGGCACCAAAGCCTTACCACTCTTGTATCCATAGCCCATCCTGGCCAACAGACCTGCGACCTCTTTCTTTCCGAGTTCAATACCAAGCGTCTTATTGATCCTCTTCATATCGAGCGACATTTCGCGTTCATACAGATCAGGCATCACTATCTTTTCTTCACCATAAATCACGTTGACCTCGTATACGGTTCCTCCCATATCTGCGAATGTGCAGACGAGGATGTTGAGCGCTGCTTTGCAGGAATTAAGGTCGTTTCCGCTCACTTCGATGAATATCTCCTTGGTGTTCTCATCCACCCTGCCCGTCTCATCCGAGTTGACTATGGGGATTAAGGACATTATCTTCTGGTTGGCATCCATGAAGACTGGGTATCTCTTGAACCCGCTGATCAAGTGGCCGTATTGCTCCCCTTTCTTATGCTTCTCCAGTATCTCAGTAGCATCCATCTCCTTATCGAAACCCAAAGGCACATATCTGATCTCCTTCGGATCCATGGTCGTATATCGTACAGGGAACGCAATCGCTTTCAGCGGGTATAATCCGAGCCCGAATCTCTTGACCTTGCGCCCTAATGTTGCGACAAGCTTCTCCTGGAGCAGGACGGCGTCACGTATCCTCTCATCATTGAATCTCAAGTCCTTGACCACCGCGCATGCAGTATACGGCCTGACTTTCGCCACAGAAGGATCTACGATGACAGAGTATCCGGACCGTTTCGCTCGATAAACACGGCGTTCCTTTCCATGGTAGGATTTAAGCGCCCTGGAAAGGCCTTCCATGGAATACCAATCGGGTCGGTTCGGTGTCAGTTCAGTTATTATCTTTTTGACCTCGGGTTCGTATTCGGAAGGCGCGCCGAGCTCATTGAGCGAATCAATCATCTTCTCGAGCGGAAGATCTACCAGCCTCTTCATTTCCTCAAAAGGATATTCGACGACAACCATGATCTCCCCCTCATTCAGAATCTTTCACATGCTTTGCGGCTTTATCGACATAACCGGAGTTGTATTTTCCAGTCAGGCAAGAAGAGCATATCGGAAGCCCTATGGCGTCCTTAAGCGCCTCGATCGAGATATACGCCAAGCTGTCCGCGCCCAGTACGCGCCTTATACCTTCCACATCCTTCTTGTTCGCTATTAACTCTTTGTAGCTGGACATATCGACTCCATAGAAGCATGGCGCCTTTATCGGGGGGCAAGTTATCCTGAGGTGGATCTCTTTTGCACCGGCGTCCCTGCACAAGGCAACTATGCCTATTAACGTGGTGCCGCGGACTATGCTATCATCGACAAGCACGATGGATTTCCCTTCTATTATTTCCCTCACAGGGTTGAGTTTGAGCCCCACAGCATTCGCCCGTTTCTCCTGGTTCGGCATTATGAATGTCCTTCCGATATACCGGTTCTTTATCAGCCCTTCCTCGCACGGGATTTTCAAGGCGGTTGCGAGGGCCGCAGCCGCAATACGGGATGTATCAGGTACGGGGATGACCACGTCCGCGTTTACCGGGGATTCCCTTGCCAACGCCTCTCCGAGCTTTCTGCGGACAGAATAGACGCTCGTTCCATCGAGTTGTGAATCAGGTCTTGAGAAATATACATATTCGAACATGCAGTGGCGCGGGCTTTCGGTCGCTAGCCGTTTTCTCGAGATTTTGCCTTTTTCATCTAGTGTGATGAATTCTCCCCCAAGTATATCCCCCTTGTACGGTATCCCGTTTACATCGAGCGCTACAGTCTCGGAAGCGAAGCAGACGAATCTGTCGTTCTCCCCCCACAAAAGTGGCCGTATGGCGAATTTGTCTCTGAATACGATCATTTTTTTCCCGGAAAGTGCTGTTACCGAGAATGCGCCTTCAATGCGCTCCATCATGCTTCTAACGGCAGCTTCATCATCCTTTGCCTGCTTCAGCATGAAAACCATCACTTCAGAGTCTACTGTGCTTGTGAATCTGAAACCCCGGCCTTCCAATTCTTTTCGCAGCTCATCGGAATTGGCAATATGCCCATTGTGCGCTGCGGCAAAGCTTTCGAAAACCATGGGCTGCACATCGCACATGTTGCATTCTCCCGAAGTAGGGTACCTAGTGTGGCCTATTCCGATTCTGCCTTTTACGCGGAGATCCTCAGGCCGGAATATTCCATCCACGAGGCCTATGCCACGTCGTGCCTGTATATTTTTCCCATCATGGACCGCGAATCCTGCCGCATCCTGGCCTCGATGTTGTAGAGCGACAAGAGCGCGATATAGATATGGCGCGACATCTTCCCCGGTTTTAGAATAGATGCCAACGACGCCGCACTCTTCGTGCTTTTCGTCGCTATGCTGGCTAAGGATGCGTACAACCATATGTAGTATCTGTTGAAATCAGTTTTAATTGTTTTCAATTACGCTGCGTTTCAATTATGGGGCATCGCTTAGCCTTTTAAACGGCCGTCGACAATAATATTTTAGGTGTGATTCTCATGAGAAAAGTCGCAATCATAGGGGCAGGCATGACCACTTTCGGTGAGCATTGGGAGTATGGCTTCCGCGACCTAGTAGTCGAAGCTGGGCTCCGAGCTGTTACGGACGCGGGCATATCCGGAGACAAAATAGACGCGGGATTCATAGGAACTATGGCTTCCGGACGTCTCATCGGCCAGGAACATATCGGAGCTCTTATCGCTGATTATATGGGACTCAACCCCATCCCGGTTACGCGCGTCGAAGGCGCATGCGCATCAGGTAGTCTTGCTCTTCGCCAGGGATTCATGGCGGTCGCGAGCGGCATCCACGATATCGTGGTTGTCGGAGGCGCCGAGAAGATGACGGACCTGGGGGTCAACACGGTCAGCGATATCCTAGGCGGAGCAGGAGACCAGGAGTGGGAGCTGTTCCTAGGCGCGACATTCCCTGCGATCTATGCTCTCATGGCGCGCAGGCACATGAACGACTTCGGTACGACCGAAGAAATGATGGCCAGCGTGGCGGTCAAGAACCACAAGCATGGTTCGAAGAACAAATACGCCCAGTTCCAGAACGAGATAACGCTTCAGACTGTTTTGGAATCTAAAACGGTCGCGGATCCGCTCAAGGTGTTCGATTGCTCTCCCATAACAGACGGAGCGGCATGCGTCATCCTCGCGCCATTGGAGATGGCACATTCATTCCTAAAAAAACCAATCGAGATAATATCGAGCGCGCAGGCGAGCGATCATATCGCTTTGCATTCGAGAGAGAGCATGGTGAGCCTGAAAGCGACTCAAGTGGCCGCCAAAAAGGCTTATGAAATGGCCAAGATGACCCCCAAGGACATACAATTCGCGGAAGTGCACGATTGCTTCACCATAGCTGAGATCATGGCCATAGAGGACCTAGGATTTTTCCAAAAAGGGAAGGGTGGTCCGGCTTCGCTTGAAGGGAAAACCGCCTTAGGCAGTGAGATCCCGATCAATACTTCTGGCGGACTTAAAGCGTGCGGTCATCCTGTGGGCGCCACTGGGGTAAAACAGGCAGTGGAAGTTGCCTGGCAGTTGCGTGGCGAGGCTGAGGGGAGGCAAGTGAAGGACGCGCACATCGGCCTAACCCAGAACGTAGGCGGAAGCGGGGCCACAGCTGTCGTGCACATCTACAGGAATCTGTAGTTTTTCAGGCGCACGAAACAGAATCCGACGAATAGCAATGTGAAAGCAAATATGCTGGAGGGGCATAATTTCATTTCATTACCGCACTGGTGGAGATCCACATTCGCAACGCAGACATCCGCATTCTCGTAACAAGTCATTTTGGAGCCGTTCTGGCAATCCGCCGAATCATTGCCCGTGGAATAATACGCGTTGCAGGCTGTTAAATCCGAGATGCATTGCTTTAATGCAGGGCATTGACCTGCTGCGTACTTAGCTGCTATCGCCGGATACGTTGCGCTGATGCATGTGGTTCCTGCCGCTTGATAAGTACTCGAGCAGGATTGGTCTATTTTTCCATCTTTGTCGAAATCGCATGAAGAGCAAGCCCTGCCATAAGCGTCCGATGCACAACCTGCGAAAGCAATGTTGGCGGTCAGAACAAACAGGATAGATAAACCCAAAATGATTCTTATCGCGTTCATGGGAAGTATACAAAATAAAAGATTATAAACAGCATAGGGCTTGAGAAATAAAAAGGCAAGCTAGTTCCTGGCAACCATTACTTCCCGAGCCATGGAACTGTTCCCCATGATTTTCACTTGTGGTTTGGCGCCGCTCGCTCTGGTATAAAGGACGCCATGCCATTCACGGAGACCGAATTTCTCATCAAGCAATCCGACGACTTTACCATGGTCGAAGGGTTTGCAGGAATAAAGATCGAAATAGATCTCATTCGTTCCATCCGTGTGAGTGAAAAGATGCAATGAGCAGTGGCTAGTAGTTATCATCTGCACAAAGCTCTGCCCTGGGAAGTCGAGGTCTTCGGCATCTGCCCAATTGAGAGGACCTAGAGGCTTCATATGAATAGTTTTCAGGAGCTTGTCCACAAAACGCTTGGTGTCTTCCCGGGGCAAAGCCTTGAAAGATGGGTCAATCCTTGCGTTCACCGTCATGTGTATATGTTCCAATTTCATTTGTCATCCTTGCTAACTTTCTACTGTGAATAAATTTTTAAATATGCTCCCAATATTTGCAGAAATTTAGCAATGCTAAGCATTCGCACTGCTCCGGAATCATAATCTTTATATAATCTGGGACCTATTTACCAGATAGGGGCGCGAGCATCTTTTTTCGAGAGGCGAGGCCATGGAACCAGAGGTAATACCAGCCATCCTTGTGAAGGACAGGAGCGAGCTTTTCCGTCGCGTCGCGCTGGTCAAAGGCCTTGTCAAAGAGATTCAGATAGATGTCATGGACGGCGAGTTCGTGCCGAATAAGACAGTCGGCCTAGATGATTTGGTTCTTCTCCCCGGACTCCAGGGCGGTATCCATTACGAATTCCACTGGATGGTGAATGATCCAATCAAATGGATTGAAAAAATCGCCGGACCTCATATGCACCTGGTCCACATAGAGACGATGAGCGCATCATCGCTTCCGGGAATCCTCGCCGCGGTGAAAAAGTCAGGCGGGCGATTTGGCCTCGCGCTGAATCCTGACACGCAAGTGGAGAAACTGCTTCCATTCATCGGGAACGCGGAGCGCGTCCTTGTGATGACTGTCCGGCCCGGCTTTTCCGGGCAGAAATATATCTACGAGATGGAGCACAAGGTGCGGAGGCTGCGAGAATTGTTCCCGAAGCTCGATATCGAAGTGGATGGTGGCGTGAATAACGAGACGATTTCGCATGCATACGCCAGCGGAGCCAATCTCCTCGTCGCAGCAAGCGCCATATACGATAATGCTGATATAAAAAGCGCGATAGAGTCATTGAAGAGACGCGCATTGGCAGGGTGTTTACATAAACCACATTGAAACCAAGAAGCTGGATATCATCGCGAATTCCATCCGTCAGGATATCGTCAGGATGCTGGTCGAAGCCAAGAGCGGCCATCCCGCCGGATCTCTGGGAATGGCCGATGTTTTCTGCGCGCTTTATTTCGGGGTTCTTAACCACGATCCTAAGAATCCGAACTGGCCGGACCGGGATCGCCTCGTGCTTTCCAACGGGCACATCTGCCCGGTCCTCTACGCATCTCTTGCCGAAGCCGGGTATTTCCCTAAAGAAAAGCTCATGACACTCCGGAAGCTCGGTTCTCCGCTGCAGGGTCATCCGCACCGCGGTACGCTCAATGGGATCGAGAACTCATCAGGCCCTCTCGGCCAGGGCATCTCCCAGGCTGTCGGAATGGCGCTGGTCGCGAAAAGGGAAGGGAAATCCTGGCGCGTGTACAGCCCTCTGGGGGATGGAGAGATGAATGAAGGGCAGGTATGGGAGGCGTTACTCTGCGCTTCGAAATACAATCTCGACAACCTGGTCGTGATAATAGACAGGAACAACATTCAGATAGATGGCACGAGCGATGACGTGCTTCCACTAGAACCATTGACCGAAAAGCTGAGCTCTTTCGGTTGGAACGCGATAGTTGTGGACGGGAACAACATGAACGCGCTCCTGCATGCATTCGACCTCGCCAAATCATGCATAGGGAAGCCGTCGGCCATAATAGCCAAAACCATACCAGGGAAGGGGGTCTCTTTCATGGAAGGCAAATTCGGATGGCATGGCAAAAGCCCCAGCAAAGAAGAAGGCGACGCGGCCCTCAAGGAGCTGGATGAAGCGCGCAGTAAAATGGAGGCGGTCTGAATGGATATGCATCTTGTCCCGGATCTGTTTTCCGTCGGGATAGTCAAAAAAGCGAATCGCGACGGTTTCGGGAAGGCCATCGTGGAATTAGGCGAGAAGGACCGCGACGTATGGGTGCTCACGGCCGACGTGTCGGAATCGACACGCACGCAATGGTTCGCAGAGAAGTTCCCAGAACGTTTCGTGCAGGTCGGAGTGGCAGAGCAGAACCTAGCTGGAGCCGCTGCCGGTATCGCAGCATGCGGCAAGAAAGCATTCATTTCAGCGTTCGGAGCGTTCTCCCCAGGAAGGAATTTCGATCAGATCAGGGTTTCGATCTGCTACAACAACGTTGACGTGAAGGTGCATGCGTCGCACTGCGGGCTCAGCGTAGGTCCGGATGGCGCATCGCACCAGATCCTCGAGGATCTCGCCATGATGCGCGCGCTCCCAAATATGACCGTGCTAGTACCATGCGACCTGGAGCAGGCGAAGAAGGCCACGCTCGCAGCCTCGAAGCTGAAGACTCCGGTATACATTCGGACTTCACGCGAGAACGTTGCTGTATTCACGACTCAAAATACCCCATTCGAAATCGGGAAAGCCAATGTTTATCGGGACGGGAAGGACGTCGCGATAATCGCCTGCGGGCTCCAGGTATACGAGGCCCTCAAGGCGGCTGAAGAGCTCAAGAAGAAAGGCGTCGATGCGGCTGTCGTAGATATGCATACCATAAAGCCCATTGATTCCCAGACGATAATCTCCTTTGCCAAGAAATGCGGGGTTCTCGTGAGCGCAGAAGACCACCAAGTGGATGGAGGTTTGGGGAGCGCTATAGCAGAAGTATTGGCAGAGAACCATCCGGCCCACCTGAGGCGCATCGGGATGAAAAGCTCATTTGGCGAGTCAGGGAGCTGCTCTGAGCTCTACAAGAAATATGGTTTGGACGCAGCAGGGATCGTGAAAGGTGTTGAAGAAGCGATAAAGATGAAAAAATAATTACTGGCCCCCATCTTTCTTGGCCGCTGGTTGCACATCATGTTTGGGTTGCGGAAGCTGAGTTGCAGGTCCTTCCGCCAAAGGCCCCCCGAATATTAGCCATGGGTATAGCTTAAGGCGTTCCGCTATTGCTGGATTAGTTCCAGCAGATTCAGTGAGCTGCATCTTGAACAGCAAAAACTCGGTTTCATTCGGATCTCTACGAGTATAATCTTCTCCTATGTATACTGTCGTGTCAGTCTTGCTGTCATAGAATATTCTATATCCATTGTAGTTCTTTCCGATTCCAGTACTTGTGATATCTGGTTCGCTTTCGCAATACCTGCTCCGGGTATGCACCGGATTTCTTCCACTTGGCGCCAGTTTCTGGTTCATAATGATATATATATTGAAACAAATATATTAATTTTGATTGGTTCGGGCAAACCTTACTAAAACCTTCCCAAGATTATGTGAATGTTCAGGTGCGTCTTATGAAATTCTTCATGGATACGGCGGATGTGGAATCTATAAAGAAAGCGTGCGAGCTTGGCATGTGCGACGGAGTGACCACCAACCCGACTTTAATCATGAAATCCGGTAAGGACCAGAAGCAGGTCATACAGGAGATCGCGAAAGTCGTTAAAGGCCCGATTTCGGTCGAAGGCATGGGTGACACCGCGCAGGAGATGATCAAGGAAGGTCTAGAATTCGCCAAATGGGCGCCGAACGTGGTGGTGAAGATCCCGATGACCAAGGAAGGTATCAAGGCCGTATGCGCTCTTTCCCAGAAGGATATCAAGACCAATGTCACGCTCGTCTTCTCCACCTCCCAGGCTATGCTGGCTGCAAAAGCCGGAGCTACCTACGTATCCCCTTTCATCGGCCGTCTCGACGATGTATCCGAAGATGGAACGAGTCTGATACACGAGATTATCACGGTATTCGAGAACTACGGTTTCGATACCGAAGTTATCGTGGCATCTATCCGCCACCCGCGCCATGTCGTCGATTCCGCTTTGATAGGGGCTCACATAGTCACTATGCCAGCCGAGGTTTTCGAGAAGATGTTCAAGCACCCCCTCACGGATAAAGGGATAGCGCAGTTCAAAGAGGACTACAAAAAGTCTCTAGACTCGAAGAAGAAGTGATTTTAAGCGGTTGCAGGCATTGAATAAACGGAGTTGTTTTAGATGAAAGAATCAATCCCGCTTACATGGAGGAGAATACCTAGCAGGTACAGGATGCTGGGTGTGAGATGCGAAACCTGCAAGTCAGCATATTTCCCCAAGCGTTCCATATGCTCCAAATGCAGGAGGAGGGGGAAGCTTGTCGACGTGCAGTTCGCAGGGAAGGGCAAGGTGTATTCATTCACGGAAGTGGTGTCGCCTCCAGAGGGGTTCGAGGACCAGGTGCCGTATGTCCTTGCCATAATAGAGCTTGATGAAGGTGCGCGTCTCACGGGTCAGATTGTGGATGCCCATAGGGATAACGTGAAAATCGGTTCAAGGGTGGATCGTGTGTTCCGTGTCATACAGCGTGATGATCCAGAGGGTTTGATCCATTACGGGTTCAAATTCAGGCTCTGCTGATCGAATGGCATTCACCCTATTTTCTATTTTCAGTTTGTTCTTGCCATTGGCGATGTTCCTAGGGGGCGCATACATAGCATATCGCGGAATGAATTGGAAAAAAAGTGCATTATCCGGTATTGTCTCATCCACTGCCACTTTCGAAAGCTTTCCTTCAAACCAGAAATGCGTCTACTACAATACCGTGGTGGAATATTATAGCGGAGCTCCAAAGCAGTGGAAAGAGGCGATGGTGTTCGGAGCGTCTATGGATAATAAACAGTTCATCATCTCGGGTAAATCCGTTGATGTTTCGAAAGCGGTGTTCGAGATAACGAATCGCATCACATACAAGGGATATGTTAGCAGCAGGTTTAGGGGCGTTATCGGCAGTTTCATGGAATATACAAGTAAAACCGCCCCAGTCGAAATAGCGCTTGAACTCATGCATACTGCGGGACTGCGGGATCAAGACGACTTCGTCAGCCGAAACGAATATCTTCCCGATGAGACCGTATCATCGCTCCTATCGAAGCCCGGAGGGAAGGAATTATCGAAGCATCTTGGTAAGCCCTTGCGTATCCATGAGTATATCATTCCGGAGGGAGCCACGATATATGTGTCTGGTACTGACGGAACAGATACTCCGACCGAAATCGTGATATCCGATACTAACACGGCAGAAGCATCCGCGCGGGAGCGGGCGATTGTGCGTATGGCGATAGGCGGAGGCCTTATCGTTCTTTCGCTGATGATATCTGTATTAATCCTTATGTCATAAACGAACATAACGAGGTATGAAAAATGGAAAATGAAACTAACAGCGCAGCTAACGGAGGGGGGTTCGTCCCGAGGATGGTCTTCTTCACGCATGGCGTGGGCAGGCACAAGGACAAGCTGACTAGCTTCGAGTTCGCGCTTCGTGACGCAGGAATCGCTCCGTTCAATCTGGTTACGGTATCGAGCATAATGCCGCCCCAGACTAAAGTGATCTCGCGCGAAGAGGGGCTCAAATACCTGAAACCCGGCCAAATCGTTTTCGTGGTGCTCTCAAGGAACCAGGATAACGAACCGAATCGTCTCCTGGCAGCATCAGTAGGAGCAGCGATTCCGGCAGATCGGACCAATTACGGGTATCTGAGCGAGCATCATGCATTCGGCCAGACAGAAGAGAAGGCCGGTGAATACGCAGAAGATCTCGCCGCCTCCATGCTCGCATCCACATTGGGCGTGGATTTCGATCCGAATGCCGCATGGGATGAGCGCGAGCAGCAGTTCAAAATGACGGGCAAGTTCGTCAAGACCTCGAACATCACCCAGTCGGCGATAATCGACAAGACCGGCAACTGGACATCTGTCATTGCGGCCGCGGTTTTCGTGCCGTAAAGAGGTGCCATCATGTCATTGTCAGAAAAGCTCTTTTCATCGTTTTCTATACTTTTCTTCATCATAGCATTGGCGCTCGGGGCCGCGTTGGTGCTGCTGTCGCATATGAACCCTATCGATGCGTTCCTCCTTTCTTTCATAGTCTGCGGCATCGGGTTCGAAGGCTTATGGCTCTTCGCCGGCAACTTCTTCATCTCCAACTCTACAGCATCTTCGATGGGTTGGCCGGTTGATGATCCATTCCAGAAGGAGCTGGCCTTTGCGGGCCTCGCATTGGCTTCAGGAGCGTTCATAGGCATCTGGATCCACGGGAACTTCTGGTTCGGGCTCGCATTGATGAACGCGGTCTTCAGGCTCGGGACGTCATCGATACGCCTCGGCCACATGAGGGAGAAAGGCAACCACTCGGACCTGGTCGCTGGTCCCTCGGTCTATATCTCCGGTATAGCCGTGCCGCTCATAACTCTGGTGCTGGCATTCATTTCGTTCCTGTCCTGAGCCACCCAATCGTCTTAGATTTTTCTAGGCTCTATCTTTATTCGCTTTTCACCTTGCTTGTTATCCTCTTCAAGGCCGACACGCCTCATCTCCTTCCTCAGCCATTCGGCATTCCTGCCGAGCCTCTGGCCTCTCGCATCATCCAAGGATAACCATCTGAACCCCGAGAATTCGCTCGAAGGTCTGGCGCTCCTGTTCCTGGCAGTTATCTTGAAAACAAGCACAGGTATCAATCCCTTCCGCTTGCGCGAGCCTGAATTATGCCTTCCTTCGATAATTATCTCATGCACTTGGCAATCCTCGATGCCGGTCAGTTTTGGGAAAGCCTCTTTCATCTCAGCAAAAGGGCTCCGTCCTGATGGGACGATGACGCACGGCATCTCGATACGCTCGAACCCGTTCGCGTCCTTTCGGACCAGGAACAGCACCCTGCCGCCATCTTCCAGCATGCCGCAGGCTAGGGCTTTTATCATCGGCCTTCCGGTCAGGACCCTCATGCGTGACATGCCATCCGTGATATCCCTAATGCAATCATGGAAAAAAGCTATCGCCCCTGCCGCGCGCTTCAATCGAGTTGCTTTTTAAACACTATTAATCACATATAATCACATGATTGGCCCAAAGCAGCTACCATCAGCCGCAGCTTCGGTTGGTGGTGCCAAGGTGCAAGCCGAACCGTTCCCAGCTCGGCGTTCACTCACTTTAGGCTCCAGACAATACGAGATCCTATCTGAAAAGAGGATGCCCAATTCCACTATCTATCGGGCTATCAACGACCATGGCCGCGAGGTCGCTGTAAAAGAACTTGAGCTTGGGAAATTGCTTGACAACCCTAAGATATTCGGGCTTGCCCAAAGGGAAGCCGGGATATTGCAATCCATAGACCACCCTGGCGTCGTGAAATGCCTGGATTACCACTCGGATAAAGCGGCAGGCAAATTCTTCATAGTCAATGAATGGATAGAGGGAAAAACGCTCAGGGAATTCAGGGACGGGGAAGGACTTCTCACAGATGACCGCGTGATAGAGCTCACCTCCCAAATACTAGATGTGGCGTCCTATCTCCACACTCTCAATCCGCCAGTAATACACCGCGACCTGAAACCCGAGAACGTCATGCTCTGCCAGGACGGGAGCATAAAACTCGTGGATTTCGGATTCTCAGTCTCAGATAGCGGCACAGGCACCACATTCTGCGCCATAAACAGTTTCGGCTTCACTGCACCGGAAGTCGCCCAAGGCTCAACAGGAGACCGACGTTCAGACCTATTCTCAATCGGAGCGATATACCTTTGGTTCAAGACCGGGAAAGACGCGATGGACCTGCGCGACATGGGCACTTTCGAGCTGAAGCTGCCCGGCATCCTTTTCGGGAAAGACAGGGCGTTCCTGGAAAGAGCCTTGGCTTATGTGCCAAATGCCAGGTTCCAGGATGCTAGCCAGATAAAGGCGGCATTGCTCGGGTGTGAAACAAGGGAGCTGGTAGTTGTTGAAAGCGAAGAGGAGCATCTCAAAAGAGATATCCATCATTTTGAACGCAGGATTGAAGATCACAAGAAAGGGATGGAAAAAAGTTCGAAAGAAGGCACAATAGGCACTGCGATATATTCAATTACCGGAACCTTGGGGTTTGGGGGCAGCATTCTTTCATAAAGAATGGTTGGCGACAATTTCTTTTTCAGTAGCATTCACCTGCTTTCTGTCAGTCATCCACGAAATCCGTGAATATCGTCGATATAAAAAATCCATCAAGCAAACCGAAGCCGAGCTTGGGCAAATGCGGGTCAGGTTCGCAGCTCTAGATCAGACACCAAAAGAGCTTTCAGCGCCAAGCGAACCTGCAGCCCAAAAAGACTCACCTGACCTTATCCGTGACGCTAAGCACCACCCAATTCGCGAAACGAGGGAAAACGCAATCAGACGGCTGGTCTTCGATGTCGTCAAGAATCCAGATCCCCATCATGCTGTCTTCGAAGGTTTGGATACAAGCTTGATTGATATCATTGGCAATGGCGGCTATAGTGGAATCAAAGTCCCTAGGTATATCCGAGTGGAAGCCGGGCTCTGGATGGTGGAGCGTCTGACCGAAGCTGGGTATTGGGATATCCTCATCCGATTCGGCAAGTTCAACAGTTTTCCTGGTCCCGTAGCAGCGGCATTGACCAAAGCCAGATTATGGGGGGGCTCACATTATGGCGCTCGCAGAAGTTGCAGTCGAACCAGCTCTAAAGAATAAGATAGACCGTCTTTTACAAAAAGGCGATTATTCAAATGCCATATGCGAGCTGAACAAAGGTGGCTGCACATCATGCATCGTCTATCCATATGACAAACTACCGAAAAGTTTGCGCGAAAAGATGTCTAGATATAATGCAATGGGCATCAGATAACCAGAATACGGAAGTATTCAAGCAACTGGCTACCGAAGGAGTTTCAAGAAAGATAAAAAAAGCGGCGCAAGCAGCGCTATATGAAATCGAAGCCGCATCCAGCTTCCCGCCGCTATTGCATACATTGGTCACTATCCTCAACGAATCAAAATGACCTGCAATCACTCGTAGGTCCTTCCCCACATCTCCTTGGCGAGCTTTCCTTTATACATGAATTTCTCCACTTCGCTTTCCGCCTTCTTCCGTTTCTCGCGGTGCTCTTTCAGGAAGGCGTTAATCTTCTCAATGAGCAGCACCTTCATCTCTCCGGTGAGCATCTTCCCTAATTTGTAATCGTCATGTATCTGCTTCAGCTTTGCATCATCAGGCTCGAACAATATGGATAGCCATTGATATGGTACATCGATATCCGGGTCCCCACCGTGTTTCCTGTGTTCTTCGACAGTCGGTTGCCCACCAGAGAACGCGTACTTGTTTATCTTGTTCTTGACTGTTTTTTCATCGTCAGTCAGCAATATCGAGGTCTCCTGCCCCGCGCTCGAGCTCATCTTACCAGCAACTCCCTGCAACGGAGGAAGGAATTTGCTGTGGATCGCGGCTGTTTTTTGATAACCTAGCGACTCAGCGATGTCGCGCTGGATTCTCCAGTACGGATCCTGGTCTATTGCGCATGGTATAAGGCACCTTTTCTTTTCGAAGAATGTCGGCACCACTTGATAAGCAGGATAAAATGACATGCCGATGTTCGTCGAATCATCGAATCCAAACACCGCATTCACGGTTGAGCGCGTTATCTTCCGCGCGGTCTTCATCAGAAGCGGATAGACGTTCTTAACGTATTCGCTGTCCTTGAATATGAATGTCCTCTCAGGATCGAATCCGACAGCAATGATGTCGAGTATGTTCTCATGCGCATTCTTCTGCAATTCCGGCCATTCGTATTCGCGTCTGTACAGGAATTTCTCATCATCCGTGATCTCTATATACAAGTTGCAGCCGAATCTGTCCTGAAGCCATTTGGTGAATATCAGGGGGACTAGATGCCCTATATGCATTGATTTGCTCGGCCCACGTCCTGTGTAGAGGAAGAAGCCCTTACCCTGCTCATAATCCTTGAGAACTAGGTCCAGATCGCGGTGAGAGAACACGAAATCCCTTCTAAACATGTACTGGAGATCTCCGCCATAATCCTTCTTCAGTCGCTCCTTAAGTTCAGGGGTTATCCTGGAAGTGCCGAACTGCCTTATGAGCTTGTCATAATCTATTGACCCGGAAACCTCCCAAGGCGTCACAGTGAAATCTGCCATGGATGATGCATTCACCGAAAAGGGATTAAATTACTGGTAATTGGAGATATCCCTCCGTTTCCATATGATGAGCGCCAGGATAATGCTCAGAAGAACGAAATATGAGATTAACGCGAGCATATCCCCGACCGGGTTCCCGTTGGTTATCAGAACTATCTTGAATATGTTCGTTACATGCGCAAGCGGAAGGAGTCCCTGGAGTATCTGGGTGTAATTCGGTAGGAGATCTGGAGAGAATATGATATTCCCGAGGAATAACATCGGGATTGCTATAAGCAGGCAGGTCTGTATGGCCGCAGATTCGCTTCTTGCATAGAATCCTATTGCTATGCCTATTGATGAGAGCACCAGTGCGGACACTACGGTACCGACTACGAGCATGGCGAAGTCTGAAGGCAGTACCACACCGAACATAAGAAGGGCGACCAGCAGGATTATCGCTACCTGGACCATGGAAAGAAGCACGAGCGCCAGTACCTTACCTACCACGAGATTGATTATGCCAGATGGCGCCATCAACGCTCGGACAATCGTATTCTTCGTTTTCTCCCTCACAAGACTGATGGAAGCGAGCAGGAAGCACGAGAACAGGAGAGATACCGCGATGACCTGCGGCATGAGGAAATCCACGAAACTCGATTCCACATATTGATCCTGGATGTCTATCGAAAGAGGGGATGCAATGCGTGCGGGGTCCCGGGAAGTCTGATTCTCCACCGTGCTCTGCAGCGATACTATCAGGTTGTTCACTGATGCCTCCTGGGAGAGAGCGTCGTCCAGGGTGCTGTTTATCTCGACCATCGCCGAATTAGCGTTTCCGATTATGCTATTGAGTTCCGAGACCTGATCCCTGGCAGAAGAGAAAGAGGCATTCAGTGTTACGAGCTTTGCCGTCGCGTCATCTATTGCGGAGAGCATACCTGAGGAGTTGTCGGTGGATTTTGCGTTATCAAGCGTGGCTGAGTAGTTATCCACGGTCTCCTTGAACCCCTGCAGCGTGGTGTTGAGAGATTCCAGTTCTTCAGTTTCATTCTGCGCATCGGTTATCTGGCTCAAGGTGCTGTTTTGCAGCGATTCAAGGCTCAATATGTCCAGTTCAAGTGCAGTTTGCATTGCGATATCTGAAGTCGTGTTCTGTATGGCTTTAAGCCCTGTTATCGAGTCCTGGAGTTCGTTCGCCGTCTGGTTGAGGTTGCCTATCTGTACTACAAGTTTGTCGTGCGTATCCTGCACTGTATACAGGGATTCGTTAATGGAAGCGCTCGCATTCGTTAGGAGGAGCGATGTTTCATTCATGAAAATCTGGTTGTTTGCAGATGCATTGAGTATAGCCATTCGCTGAGCCGCCAAGGAATCCATCAATGCTCCTGACGTGTTGGCTGCTTCATCAAGGGACTCCGCGAGCCCGCTGATGTTCAATCCACTCATATCCGCCATGGTGTTCTGGAGATCAGCCTTGGTCTGATTCATCTTCTCGCTGCTCGCGGCCATCTCCTGCCCAAGCATGGCAGCCGAATCGCTCAGATTCCCGAGTTGTTGCCACGCATCGGTGACATATGTCCTGGTCATGTCTGCTGAAGATGCCTGGACCACCGATGACATCGCAGCCATGATAGATTGCTCCAACTCCAGATCCGAGTTATCAACCACTATAGTTATCTTGGAGCCGTTCCCATGTTCGAGCGTCTTATCGAAATCGTCAGGTACTATTATTACTGCCTTGAGCTGGCCATTCCTGAAAGCGGCCATCGCATCGGATTCCGAATCGTAGGACTGCAACTTGAAAGCGTTCGATGCATTAAGCCCCGAGAGCAGCATCTGCGAGAATGTCGTGTTCTGCGGTCCGACGACCCCTATGGCAAGGCCGTTTATCTCCATAGAGGTAAATGAGCTTCCCATAAAAAGCATGATGAATATTGGGAAGATGATGAGGACCGCGAGCATGGTCCGGTCATGCGAGACCTCCAGCATCTCCTTATAGATAACGGATGGGAGTTTCATGCCAATCCCTCGGGTTTCATCAGATACGCGAATACGTCTTCCATCTGCTTGAGTTTGTATTTGCTCTTCAGTTCCTGCGGGGTGCCGCTCGCAGCTATACGGCCTGCGAACATGATGGCCACCCTACTGCAGAGGTATTCTATCTCATCCATGTAATGCGATGTGAGTATAATCGTTTTGCCCTCGGCATGGAGGCCATTCACCACTTCCCACACTTCATGCCGGACCACCGGATCCAAACCGACAGTAGGTTCATCAAGGAATACAATTTTCGGATCATGCATGAGGGAGCAAGCCATATTGAGCCTCTTTCTCATGCCGCCAGAGAGCTTTGCAGCCATCGAGTCTCCTTTCTCAGAGAGTTTCATCTGGCCAAGCAGCTTCTTCATCCGATTTTCGGTCTCGTCCTTGCCTATTCCAAACTGCGATGCGAAGAACCTAAGGTTCTCCTTCACGGTGAGCGTCTCGTAAAACGAATCGACCTGCGTGACCATGCCTATCTGGCGCCTTATGAAATTCCTTTCTGATACATCATGTCCGAGAATGTGGATTGTTCCTGATGATGGCGCCATTAGTCCCGAGAGCATATTGAAGGTAGTCGTCTTTCCGGAGCCATTCGAACCGAGTAGACCGAAAACTTCGTTATCTTTCACAGAGAATGATATCCTATCAACTATTATCCGCTCATTTATGATTTTGGCAAGCTCTTTTACTTCTACTGCCGGGGGCATGTCGTTGATGTGACTCTGGAAATTTATAATTATATGCAGGGATTGCAGATTGCGCGATAAAAATCATTTCGGCGATTGACGATATCAATAATAACCCTTCTTGGAAGAGTATATTGTAGATGGAAATGGACGATAAGAAGGAGTTGGAAGCGCAGTTCAGATTCGCTGAGGACAGCATAAGGAAGGGCTCGAAGACGTTCCATTTCGCATCGAGGTTCATGAAAGGGGAGCGCCGCAAGGCGTTCCATGCGATTTACGCTTTTTGCAGGCAGACGGACAACCTCGTTGATGACAATGAAGGCAAGCCGAAGCTCCAGCGCATGCTCATAAATGACTGGAGGAAGCGCCTCATGGAAGCGATCAAGACCGGTCATTCATCCGACCCCGTCTTGAATCCATTCATCTATGTCATGAAAAAATACAAAATACCGTTGCGTTACCCGCTCGAACTCATGCGCGGAGTAAGCATGGATATTGACAAGAAAGATTACAAAACTTTCAGGGAACTGCGTAGGTACTGCTTTCGTGTCGCTTCGATAGTGGGGCTCATGCTCCTCCACATCCTAGGGATAAATCCCATCACGTCTGCTGCCAAAAGATATGCTACCAAACTCGGGATCGCGATGCAACTCACTAATATCCTGCGCGATGTCGGGGAAGACGCTCGGATGGGGAGAGTTTACTTTCCAACGGAAGAGCTCGAACGCTATGGTCTGACCAAGGAAGACCTCCTTACCCAGAATATTTCGCGCATTAGCGGTGCCGATTTCATATCATTCATCAAGTTCCAGGTTGCGCGTGCACGCCGGTATTACCAAGAGGCGGTAAAAGTCCTCGCGGCGATCCAAAGCGAGGTTAGAGTGGTGATAGCACTCTGCTTCACCCTCTATCGCGAGATACTGAGCGTTATCGAGGAGAATCGGTATGAGGTTTTCGCCAAGCGGGCATACGTGACAACGCTCCGCAAGCTCGCTCTCTATATCCGCATAGTATTCATCGGTGTCCCGGTCACTTGCTGACACTCGATTTCTGAAGGGAGTTGGTTCAAATGGAAATTGCGATTGTAGGTGTTGGTAGGCTCGGAAGCGCCTTTGCCAGGGTATTTTCAAGAGCCCACGAAGTTATCCTTATTGACCGGGAATACGATCGCGTTCTGGCAGTCGCTGCCGACACTGGGGCGAAACCCGAGAAAGACTTAATGAAAGCAGTTCAATGCGAGATGGTGGTGGTCGCCGTAAAATCAGAGCATGTGGAAGATGTCATCAAGCAGATAAAGGATGCCCGGCTCATCGTTTCATGCGCTCCCGGGATTTCCATACGCATGATCGAATCCTGGGGTGCGAGATCGGTTATACGTATAATGCCGAACATATGCGCCGAAGTTAACGAAGCGGTGATTGCATACTCGTTACATCAGGAGAATGAGAAAAAGGTCAAACCATTCCTCACGGCGTTCTCTTATCTCGGCACGTGTATGAGGACTGACGAGATCCATTTAGATCCACTGGCAGCGATATCAGGTTCAGGCCCTGCCTTTGTGGCATTCCTTGCCCAGGCGATGATAGATGAAGCTGTTGCGCAAGGATTAGATGAAGATTTAGCTGCTAAGGCAGTAGCGCAGACTTTGGTCGGGACAGGGAAGATGATGCTCGGCGGATGGCCGACAAAACACATCATCGAGATGGTTACAAGTCCAGGTGGAACTACTGAAGAAGGTATTAAGATGCTTGAAGAAAAGAAAACGAACACGGCCATACATGAAGCGATATGCATAGCTACGAAGAAAGACAAAGAACCCGGGAAATAAATTATTCCCTTAATTTGAATTTGAGCAGGGCGGCAATCTTTCCGAACCCTTTCAGTTTGGCTCCAGCGTCACCCTCGGATGACACCACAACGATTTCAGCCTTGTTCCTATCAGCGATATCCACTACAGCTTCAGCTTCCTTGTCGGATCTGAGATATTCATCTAGAATGAGCAACCGGTCTATGGCGAATGCCTCTGCGGCTTTTTTCACTTCCTTGATGCCATAAGCCGCCTTCCCTGTCTCCTTGTAGATCTCAGTCAGAAGCTCCTCCACGAGCTTCATCTCCTTCTCGAAGCGTTCATCCCCCATTATCCTTTCTATGACGCCTTTCTTGAACAGCTCATTCACGCCGCTTCTCTCTGCATAGCTTACGCTTTCGAACACGATACGTTTGATGAGTTCCGGCTTCTTATGGGAAATGAACTTCTTCAGGTTTTCTTTAGCGAAACCAGGTCCCGCGATCACGAATTTCTCGGGGTGCCTCTCTATCTCAGCGGTTATCTTCCCGAAGTAGTCGAGTTCGGATTTCTCGTAATTGTCATCTTTCTTGCTGCCCGAGCTGTAGAACTCAACTCCATATTCCACCCCGAATGCCCGGAGCATGGCAGTTAAGGCTTTCTCCTCATCCATCACGATAATACGTATCTTGGGCCTGAGAGATTCCTTCTCGGCCTCCTTCAGTCTGTCATATTCATGCTTCTTCCACTGTTTTATGACCTTTATCCGTCCGCCGACTTCCAGATCTATGCTATGGTGCTTACCGAGCTGTACGTATTCTTCTGGTTCCCCCCACACTATTGTACCTAAGATCCGGAGTCTGTTCGCTGATTTGGCGAATTCCACGCGCTCTGCTTTCACCCTAATTGTGACGGGTTTCTTCTCCTCTTTCGTTCCAACCTTATATGTCCTGAGGCTGTGCGACTCGACCTCGTCTCCAGGAGCGATTATCTTGTCCAGATGCCAGAGATCGTCTAAAGTATCGGCCTGAATCTTCATCTGGCCGGTCTTGCGGTCAAAATTCACGATTTTCATCTCTTTAATGTCCCCTCACAGGATTTAATATTTTCCCGTCCGAATCAATTTCATGGTTTTGAAAGGCAAAAAGACCAAAAAACCTAAAAGAGCTCAGAAAGTTTCGATAACTCTAGAACCCTCCAGGCGGAATCCGAACGCCTCATTATGTTTTGGTTGCCCTGGTACCTGTTGCTCATTATACCCGGAGCTCACTGTTTATGACGTTTTCAGGCTGGCGCTATCTCAGAGCAAGCCACTATCCGAATATATGATCCTTCATTACACCCATGACGATGATGCTATCCCCATATCCATTTCCGGGAAAAATGTCAAGATGACCATCATCCACGAAGACAGCAAGTGCGTTTTCTTCGATGATAACTCCGAACTCAAATGCTCAATCCAGGAAGACAAACCCGGTATATGCCTTGCATATCCTTATGTATTCCTGGATAATAGATTGAATCGGGTTCCATGCCCAAAAATCAACCTGGAGAGGCTGACTTGGACCGAAGAACAAGATCGCTTAATGATTGATAGTCGATGGGAATTAGATCGCCATAAGGAGATTGCATCAGATTGGAATGCGACGTCTGGCGGAGAAAAAGACCTAGGTGAGTTCCTCAAATTCGCTGCCAGGGAAATAGAATATGAAAAAACCCCGTGGGGTTCGGCCATACGGAAGATAAAACGCGTGTTCAGGAAGCGCTGATATTCTCCAACAGGGACTCGAGCGTGTCATTGATATGGAACCTATCAGTGATGATAGTTCCGTTGACAAGCACCTGCGGTACCATCTCCTGTTTCGGACTCAAGTTCATCTCTTTCGCATACTCTTGGTAAGCCAATGTGCCGTTTTGGGTCGTGATATCGTATTCGAGCCATTGAACCGAACTGAACTTAGTTTCGAGTTCGTTTATCACCGGTAGTATCGCCTGGCAGGCGCTGCAGTGCGGTGAATAGAAAAAGTAGACGATAAGTCTGCCGTCGGGTGTGGTGCTGTTTCTGAAGTCATAATGCGGCTGAACCGGTACGACCGTATTTGTCGTCAATACATTCCCTACTATCTGCCTGGTTATATTCAGCGACATATTCGTCTTATTGGTCAGGTTAGTCTGCGAGATATCGGGGACGTGGATCGGGTTGTTGCTGGTGTTCGATATATTCGTCAGGTTCGTATTATGCTGGGTCGTGTTTGTTACGCATCCGAATATGATAATTGACATTAAAGCGAGTAAGATACTGGATCTCATGTAACTGGCTTCCCAGTTAATGTTTTAATCCATTTTCCTTTTTGTTTGCTATTCCGGCAAATAGCACCCTGTTCGTATGAACTCCTCCATGAGCTTCCTGACCTCAAGCATATCCATCTGACCAGGAGCGGTTTCTCTGCCGGCTTCGATTGAGGCGTATGTGAATGCGCTTCCAAAGAGGGGTGCCACCAGCCTCACCAATCTGCTATCTTCTCCCCCCATACCCAAGATAATCAGGGGCATTCCACAATCAAGTAGGCCTAATAGTCTTGCGCTGTCCCTTGCCGAATTGACCATGCATGAGATTTTCACCATGTCGGCCCCGCTCCCGAGGCACTGCTTCATCACACGGTCAAGCTCCTCTCTGGAAGGTGTTTTATGAAAATCGTGGTACGATATTATCGATTTGCAACTGGCAGTGCGCGCCTTATCAAGGATTTCTTTCCTGTAGCCTTCCGTAGCGTCGACCTCTATATCTACATAAGCTGCTTTGCAGTCGATCGCGGCAAGTAGTAAGGTTTTCCGCAAATCTTCATGGATTCGGTCAGGTCTGCATGTGGCGATGAGCCTTATTGGCTGGCTGAATATGCGCCTGATTTTTTCCGGGGTCTGCTCCGATGCTTCAAGGGCGTCAATCCTTATCTCCGCTAGATCCATCCCATATGCCTGAAGCCGCATAAGGGATCTTGCGAAGGAATCAGCATTGGTTTCGGCTAGGCTGACACATATCCTAGAAGATGCTTTAAGTCTCATCCGCGTCACCTCGATATCCTAAACTATTCTCCCCGCAGGAAAAGCCTTAAGAAAAAACTATTTTTTCGTGACCTTATCTTCCTTGAGCACCATCTTGGCGATTGCGAAGACGACCAAAGCTATTATCACAAAATTGATCACTGCCGCGAGAAACGCCCCAACCGCGAAGTACACCGGGCCAACCGCTACCGTGGAAGTCTGCCAATCTCCAGCAGGCAATACGACTTTGACCATCGGCATGATGATGTTGTTCACAAGAGAGGTGACCAACGAAGTCACGGCAACACCAATTATGAAAGCCACGGCGAGCCCGACAACCTTATACTCGGTCAAGAATTCTTTGAACTCGGAAATTATTCCCATGCACGCACCTAAGCTACAAGATGCAGATAAAGTATATATCGCTTCTCACGGCTTGAAAATTTAAGTTCCTTGGGGTAAGTCCGGTTTCCCCGCGTTATTTTCTGAGGGATTCCATATACGCGGCTATGCCTTCAATCGCCTTTGCCCTCTTTTCATCATCAAAGAGAGCTACAACCCGCATATACTCTTGCCCGCGACCGCGCAGACCTTCCTCAAGGAAACTATCACCCGGGGTTCCAAGCAGCACCGTCATCTGTTTTTTTATCAGGAAATCTGCAAGCTCCCTAGCGAGGGATAGATTCCCCCTCCTCCTTAGCGCATGATCGGGCCCCCAAAGAGTGTAGTACGATTCATGTACTGGCTCAAAATCATAACCAGAACCATTTTTCGCATTATAGTACCGTGGAAATACGATGCCTGGTATCTCAACAAGTTCATTCACAAACGCAAGTACTCTCCGATGGACCTCATCGCTCATGTCTTGGATGAATCTTTCATGTTCTTCCCTAGCTGACTGGTTGGTTCTCCTTTCCATAAGGTATTGAGCGAACGCCCATTGGATACGCGTAGGGACTTGACCCAAAGTTGGCTGCATGACATTGACCATAAACCTCAGGAATTGTTCCTGTTGATCCTTGAAATCGTTGCCCCATGCAACCTTTGCCCACCCTAGGCGTTCGCCAGGGCTTACATAGAGCTTGGATAAACTATTGACATGAATAGTAGGCCCTACTCTCCCTTCTCTGCAAGAAATGGCTATAGGGTCAAGTGGTGTTGTTTTTGCACGAAGTTTCTCATATATCGTATCAGCGATGAGATAGATTGGGTGCCCAAATTCCCTTTCTTTTTCGTTTATGATACGTATCACTTCAGTAAAAACATTTTCTCTTACTGCAACTCCCAATGGGTTGCCGACGGTGGTGAGCACGACCACTTTGGTATTTTCGCTTATTTTGCTCTTCAGATGGTCGACATCAATCTGTCCATCATCTTCGAGACAAATGTTCCGGATCGTCGCTCCCATCCGTGTGCTTTCTGCAAGATATACGATATAGCTATACTCTGGGATAGCGACTTCATCCCCCTCGACAAGCAGAACATCGAAAATGGATCGCACTACGCCGCTTATCCCAGCACCCACAAATATGTGGTCTGGGTCGACACCGTATTCCGAATGCCGCTCAGCAAGTTCCTCTCTCAACGACAAAAGACCGCGCGCTGGCGCATACCCCAAATTCTTTTCACAGGATTCTCTGAAAAGCTCAGCCAGCCTCTTTGGTCGTGAAAGGCCAAAAGCGGTGGCATCCCCGAGCCTGCCTTCGATTACCGGAAGGCACATCTTTGCCGCTCTTTCTGCGGCAGGATTCACATCCGTTTCTCTAAGGGTATATCGTTCCATGTTCTTTATTTTAGGATTAAACTCTTTCCTGTCACGCGTTGAAGCAGTAGGGATCATGGCGTTTTATTGTTAGAAAAGATATAAAAAGAAGTTGGTATTGGTTGTAGGATTTCATGGGCCATGCAATGGTCCTTGGAATGCTCAGTCAGTAATTCCTTTGGGCGTGACCTTGAACACTGCTTCTCCTTCGGGCATGTTCGGAGAGTCCACGAGCCTAGCAATCCTCTTGTCCTCCTTGCTTTTCCTCACATAAAGGCGGTAAGTGGACATGTGCGCGAGGACATGGCCGCCTATGGGCGTGGTCGGGTCTCCGAAAAGTATGCCCGGATTATCCATCACCTGGTTTGTCACGTAGACAGCGAGATTGTACTTCTCGGCCATCCTCTGTAGGTCATGCACGTGTTTGTTCAGCTTCTGCTGCCTTTCGCTGAGCGCGCCCCTTCCCAGGTAATCCGACCTGAAATGCGATGTCAGCGAGTCTACTATGACGAGCTTGATATTGTGCTTCTCTATGACTTCTTCGCACCTTTCCACCAGTATTATCTGGTGGTCGCTGTTCTCGGCTCGTGCCACTTGGATGTTCTTCAGGACCGCTTGCGGATCCATGCCCTGCGCCTCCGCGATCTGGACAATCCGTTCCGGCCTGAATGTCGCTTCGGTGTCTACGAACAGCACCCCGCCTCCGAGTCCGCCCTGGTCGACAGGCCTCTGCACATTAACCGCGAGCTGGAACCCGAGCTGGCTCTTGCCGCTTGAGAATCGACCATACATCTCTGTTATGGCCATCGTCTCGATGCCCCCACCGAGAAGATCGTCAAGCGCGGTCGAGCTGGTCTTTATCCTGATTATGCCCTTCCTTCTCTCGTAAACATCCTCAGCTGTCTCGAACCCTATGTCGACAGTGCTTTTAGCAGCTTCGATCGCCTTCTTGGCCGACTCGACGCTGATGCCCGCCACTTCGGCGAGCTCATGAGGCAAGGCCGCTGCTATCGCAGAGAACTCTCCGAATCCAGACTGCCTCAGCTTTTCTGCCGTCACTTCCCCGACTCCCGGGAGATCTTCCAATTCCTTATAGTATTTCTTCTTCTTGTCGTCTGACATAACAATCTTCCCCGTTATTTTTCATTCCGCTTTCTTCACATTCATTTCCTGTCATTGGGGAATACAAGCAGCTTGAGCTGTCCGATCCTCAATACATAGAACTCATTACCGTTTCGGGATATGTTCTTCCACATGCCGCCAACGCTCACATAGAGCGGTTTCCCATCCTTGTCTGTGCCGGTCTGCACAACCCGGAAATCAGGTTTGTTCAACCCTGGCGAGGATTCAGGAGTGTTTCCCGTGTTGCCTTGCCCACCGCTTTCAGGTTCTGGTGTCTTTCCACTTTCCATCTCTTCGAAGCCTTCATCATCAAGCTTCACTTCCACGTTCTTCATTTTTTCACCCATAAGTATATACCTATATTATAAGTACAAACTAGTAGGAGTAACTCAGCGGTCATATAAATAGCTTGAGGGGGTTCATTTCCGCGGAAATCCGACGTGACCTGCCAAAGGCTAGATCTAGATCAGAACAAGCGAATTTTGGGTATTCAGACCGGTTTAAGGGCTGCTGCAGAAGTCGATTGAATAAGATCTGCCGTGCCGGTTACGACTGCGATTATCACGCCACCTATGAACATGCTTATGGCAGCGGTTTGCCATTTCCCCCGCATGTCAGCGGGCTGGGTCTGGGCAAGGCCATACACAATGCCGCCTAATACGATAAGGATTATTGAAATCACGGGACCGATTGCTAAGAGAAACTGCTCTATGCTGGAAGCGAGTATCTCCAATCCGATTGCCATCAAATCCTATTGCGAGGAAAAATCTTATAAATACTCATCACACTCATGTTTCTGTTTTTTCGAGCAATTTAAATACCCTACAACACAATATTATATCATAAAACACCCATATCCGAAGCGATGAGATGGCCCCACACCTCGAATTTCCACCCGAACCGAATATTCGAAAGCCGACAGATAAACGTATCCGGAGCCCGGAACTTCTTATTGAGAAATGGCTCTCGCAACCCCACAGCAATGAACTTATCGCGAGCATGGAATGGCTTGGGCTCGAAAGAATAATCATAGCGCGGGGGAAGTCGAATCTAGCGGATGAGATGTGGCTCGGCAGAAACGAATCCGAGCGTAAGAATGCGGAATGTGCGTTGCGTATGATGGAGAAGCGCATAGCGATACTCACAGCAGTCACAGGGGAATACTGCAAGCTGACAGAAAACCTCGGTTGGGGTATCGATGCGGTGGAAAGGTCCGCGACAATCCTTATGCCGTATTTCGATGTCTCAGAAAGGACCTGCTACAGCTATTACGGGCACCCGTACCGCAGCATGCAATACGCAGAGATGATCCTGGATTCTAGAGGCGTCTATGGAGATGAGAGGGCCACCATACTGCTCGGCGTTCTTCTCCATGACATCGGGAAAATCGGAGTCCCTGGAAGCCTTCTGAGGAAAGATGGGATGCCGACTCATGAGGAAAAAATGATAATCCGTAGGCACGCCGAATATGGCAGCGCCATCATAAAAAACCTGATAGGTAAAATATCTGTCGAAGGGGATTCGGTCTGGTCCCACGGCAAGAGGATCGCCGAGATTGTCTTCACCCACCAAGAGCACGTCTCAGGTGAAGGTTATCCGCGTGGTCTTGTCCGCGAACAGATAGATATCGGAGGAAGGGTGGCTGGGTTATGCGATTCCATCGAAGCTATGAGCTCCGAAAGGATCTATCGCAAGATTCCATCAGCCACTTTCGAAGAGGTGGTGAAGCGGGCCAAGGTGCAACTGGACAGGCAGTTCAACAGCAATCTCGTGCAGAATTTCCTCGATGCGGCAAGATCCCCCGAAGTCAAAGACCGTATTTTCGATATAATCCGGAGCGCGGGCGGCGTTCCATGAAAATTCAGTGGGCGCACACGATGTCCATATAGAATCTGTGGGTTGCTGAAACGGATTCTGCATGCCCCAGGGGTTCTGCAATTTTACGGATAGCGTCATTCCCGATTAAGACGGCATCGATAGTCCCTGTGTATCCGAAAGCATCTAGGGCCAGCTTAATGAGATCTGGTTTGGCGGTATTGTCAATCATGAACTGCAATATCGGTCCATATCCGAGAGCGAGCTCCATCCGTTCCGGTTCAGGGTGTGTGGCTCCGCCGATATTCCTCAAGGCGGTCAGGATCGAGAACTGGACCTCTTCGACGTTTTCCCTCTGGAGAGCACGCACCAGAGGGGCGAACGAAGTCATCTTGTGCTCCTCTCCAAGGATTTCTGCGGCGGCCTTCCTTCTTGCCGGAACCCTGCTCTGAAGAGATGCGATGGCCGGTTCATTACCGTTATGACTAACGCTGCTTCGATGACCTTCGATTAAAGCGCTTGGGAACACTGGTGGTCTGTCCGAATGCCCACCATGGCCTTGGCGCGATTTAGCAACTAAAGTCATATTTATCCACTACATATAATATGGATTTTAAAGTTTATTAAAGTATCGGTAGAGCCCAAATCAAAGCTTTGACAGCTTCCTGACGAAATCCACGAGCCGGTTGGAGTATCCGTATTCATTGTCGTACCAGGCGCATATCTTGACGAGCCGGCCTTTGACTTTGGTGAGCTTAGAATCGACGATAGACGAGTAAGAAGTCCCGATGATATCAGAGGAGACTATCTCCTCATCCGTGTATCCGAGGATGCCTTTCAATTCATCTTCGGAAGCCCTCTTCAGTTCGGCGTTGATCTCCTCTTTCGTCGCATCCTTCTTCAAAAGCAGCGTCATATCATTCATGGAGCCGCAGGCGACCGGGACGCGGAACGCGAGCCCGTCCATGGTTCCGGAGAGGTTCTTCATCACGTCCCCTATTGCTTTTGCAGCTCCGGTTGAGGTCGGGATGATGTTCATGGCCCCTGCTCTGGCCCTCCTCATGTCCTTATGGCTGCCATCCACGAGGTTCTGGTCATTTGTATATGCATGGACTGTGCTCAGGAATCCGTTCTCTATGCCCCATTTGGCATCAATGACCTTCAGGACCGGAGCCAAGCAGTTCGTCGTGCATGATGCGAGCGAAAACACGCTCATGGCCTTGCTCACGAGGTGGTCATTGACTCCGAGAACGATCGTTGCGTCCACTCCTTCGGCAGGAGCGGAGACCAGGACCACCTTCGCTCCGGCCTTGATGTGCTTCTCGGCATCTGCCTTGGAACGGAACGCCCCCGTGCTGTCCAGTACGAGATCCACGTCCATCTCCTTCCACGGGAGCTTGAGCGGATCTGTCTCTGTTATCCATCTTATCTCATGACCGTTCACTATGAGATTCCCGTTCCTGGTCTCGACCTTGCCCTTGAACCTCCCGTACACCGAATCGTATTTGAAAAGATGGGCGTGCTGCTCGACCGGGCTGCGCGTATTTATCGCTACGATTTGGAAGTCCTTCCCTAAGGCATCCTGCTCTATGGCAGCCCTGACGAAAGATTTCCCAATCCTGCCGAACCCGCTGATCGCTATCTTCATGCATCTCACCGACAATTAGCCTGGTTCTATACCCACGGTTATTCTAATAATCCTTTCTTCAGGCCTGGTCAGCCGATGATGCGAGTTTCACGAGCGCATTCAGGATATCCTTGGCGTATCCGGCCTTCGCTCTTATCGCTCCGGCTTTGGCATGGCCCCCGCCGCCTTCGAAGAAATCGCCCATGCTCACGGAGATGGATTTCGCGAGTCCATTGGCGCTCAGCCCCATGCCTACGGCTTCGTCGTTCAATCGCATGATGATCGAACGATCCGTATAACCTATGCAAAACATCGCCCTGCCGCTTTCTGCCCGCAGCTTGTCATAGACGCGGGTAGTTATCTTGCTAGATGATGGCCATTCCCCTCTCTTTGCGATGCCTTCAAGGGAGAAATATGCGATATCCAGCTTCTTGCCTTGCACGCGTTTCATGCCTGCCATGGCCTTGGAAGCCGCTTCTTCGATGGTCTCATCAGCCTGGATGGCTATGGAATTGAACAGGTCCTGCTTCTCCATGACGTTCCTGTAGAAATCGAGGTTGTTGCCGAATGATATGTGGGCGGCCAGGTAGTCCAGCACGAGCGCTTTTCTCGCGTCGCCACCATCGCTTTCCAGTATATCGCTCTTATCCCCGCTGCATGCTATCTTCGCCAGTTCGAGCGCGCGTTCTCGCGGAAGGCCGCACATGACGGCAATCTCGCATGCTAGGTATCCTGCGGTGTATTTCGATGCATCTTTACCGAACAGGAACGGATTCACGAGATACACCTGGCTCTTTTCATCGGCGAATTTCGGATCCATCGGATGATGATCTATCACGAGGTATTCTATTCCCGCGGCCCTGATGAGCGAGAGTCCTTCCGAGCAGTTCTCCCCGGATCCGAAATCCAGGATTACCACGAGCGGCCTGCTCTCCTGGCCTATTGCGGATATGTCCCTTAGTGCATCCCTCACGCTGTAAGCGGCCGAATTCTGCTGGAATGCCTTGCACGGCAATATCTTGGTGATTGCGAACGCTCCTGAGATGCCATCCGCATCCCCATGGAACCTGAGCATGACGGAACGCCCGAGTTTTCTTGCGGTCATGATCGTGAGCGCGGCATCCCGAAGTCTCTGATGCATCTTGGATGTCATCTCATCCTTTAGCAACGGCTGAGAATCAGCTATTGAAGAATTCAATAGGTTCCCCTTTACTCTCCTGTAAACCGCTTCCGCCTTATCTCCTTCATGGATTGTTATGCGGTTCGCCGCTATCCTCATTTCTCCGGCCAGCTCGCCCTCGACCCTGATGCAGGCGCCATGATGGAGATGCTCCGGAGTGGAAACAGAATATTCGTTCATTCCGTCAGTGATGATATACTCGCGCTTCCCTTCGTTGTATCTCACTCGCCCCACGACGCCTTCCATGCTTATCAGACTACCACCTCGACATGTTCGCCATCTTTCTTCCCAAGGGTCTTCTTGATGTCATGCGCGCAGATTATCTCGATTATGTCCGCGCCGTGGTGGGTGCGCAAAGGTATCACTATCGCGCAATCTAGGTTTTCAAGCCTGCATTTGTATGCGAAAAGATCGCCATAAGTCCTTTCTCCGTCTTTGAAACCGGATATCACGAAAGGTTCCATCCTCCGGAGCTGCTGCCTCGTGGACATGCTCTCCTTATCCACCATCACATTCAATGTTCCTGGGAACGGGTCAAAGCCGATCTTCTCCTTTATCTGCTTCCGGTATCCCGGCAGCGAGAGATAGTATTTTCCTTCGCCCGACCCCTTCATTATCTTCCCGCGCATCTCCAGCCGTTCTCCTTCAAACGCTAGGCGGAGGGAAGAATAGACCGCCGCGAGTTCCTGTAGGCCTTTAGGGGAAATAATCAGTCCGTCCTTGCCGCGTTCGATGTATCCATTTTTTTCCATCTCAGAGAGCCTGCGGGATGCGTTCTGCTGCGACATGCCTGTCCCTACCCCTATCTCAGCCGTGGTCATCCTGACCGGCCTTGCTTTCGCGCCTTTCCTCAGAAGAAGGATGAGTATGTCGTCCATTCGGTGTTTTATAAGGTTGGCAGGATATAAATATCATGGAGATTTCTTACGCGGGTCTGATCCTGCGGACTGCCCCGGATGTCTATATTCCCGCAGAGGACTCATATATGCTATCAGCAGCAGCCGTCTCTCTCAAAGGCCGGGTGCTGGAGATCGGATGTGGATGCGGCATAGCATCCCTTTTCTGCGCGCGCGCGGACTCGCAAAACGCCGTTCTTGGAACGGACGTAAATCCGTCCGCGGTCGCAATCGCCCGAGAGAACGCGAAAATCAACGGGATAAAAAACGCCAGCTTCATCCAGAGCGACCTTTTTAGCGAAGTTCCGGAAAAGCGCTTCGATGCCATCATGTTCAATCCGCCTTACCTTCCCACATCTGATGAAGAACGTTTGGAAGGCGGTATCAACTATGCGTTCGATGGCGGCAGGGATGGCAGGGCGGTTCTAGACCCGTTCCTCTCATCTTTCGATCGCTATCTCAGGCCGCGAGGTACCCTGCTTCTGATCCAGAGCAGCCTCAACAGTAAGGAAGAGACCGAGAGCCGCTTATCATCTCTTGGATATAACGTCAGCATTGAAGCGCAGGAGAACTTTTTTTTCGAGGCGTTGTCGCTTTTCCGCGCAATCAGGCCCTAGGCCACAGGTTTATATTCTCCGTCAGCGCAATAAATATGGGAATGATGAACGTGAACAACCTCTTAGGTTACGGACTAATAGGGCTCCTATACCCTCCCGGAACCGATGATGAGGTCAACAGCGTCTGACCCAACTTCAATCAATACCTGCTGTCTTTGGGTTCCGGCCGGTTTGATAGATCCTAATCGGAAACTCCGCGATTATTTAAACCTTATTTGACTAATTCCATCTCATGTCCAAGTTCGAAGATGTGAAGGCAGATATCATAGGCATCGGGATCACGGAGCATGATGCGATGGTGATCGCAGATTGCGTGGTGACGCGGAAATCCTGTTCATGGGTCAATACGGATCATGTTGATGACAATATCCTGCGGGATCTCAGCGATCTCATCAAGCGCAACAGCTACGGAATCACCGTCAAGGTCGAGCCGGTGCCCACGCGCAGCAAATTCATTTGGGAAGTCAAGGTGCATCAATAGCCATGCGTCCCTTCGCCTGCGACATGGTCCTTGTCGAGAACGGTAAGGTCGTGCTCATCAAGCGCGCATTCGAGCCGTTCAAGGGCCAGTGGGCGATTCCAGGCGGGCGGCTCGAGGGCGATGAGACCGCTGAGCAATGCGCAATCCGCGAGATGAAAGAGGAGACTGGTTTTGATATAGAAATAATGAAACTCACCGGATTGTATTCCGATCCAGCACGCGATCCGCGCAAGATAATCGCGGCAGGCTTCCTCGTACGTCGTATCAGAGGGGAGTTGCGGGCAGGTGACGATGCCGGAGAAGCGCAGTGGTTCAGCCTCTCAGACCTTCCGTTGCTATGCTCTGACCACGGGAAAATCCTAGCTGACGCTATAAGAGAGATAAAATAAAAAAATCAGTCCTTCTCGATGGTCGCAAGGTCGCCCAAGGCGACCATGTCTTCCTCGGCTCTCGCCTGGGCCGCCATCTGCTTCCTGCTCGTCATGCGGATCGTTTTCATCTCGTCGTAGAGCTTCTTGAGGTCGTCTCTTATAACCTTGAGGTCAACTTCGATCTTGACAATCTCCGCTTCGCCTTCGGTTATATCCTGCTCTACGTATTTGATTTTGCGGCGTGCCCGTTCGACCTCGCGGACCTCGTCGAGCTTCTTGTCGACCTCGCGGAGCTGCTTTATCAGGTCCTTTTCCATCTTCGGGGTGTACGCGGCAGTCGAGATCCTGAATTCAAGGGCCCTCTTCTGCTTGTGGTACGGCGCGACCTTGACATCCTTGGTCTGCTCAAGGAAAGGCTCAAGGGCTTTCTGCTCGTACTTCTTGTACCGTATACGTCGGTTGAGCTGCTTGATGCGCTCGATGAGCTCGGATTTCTTCTTCTCGAGCTCTTCAATCTTGGTCCGTAGTTCGTCCTCGCTTGCCATACCTATCACAATATTCAAAATGAGGTTTTGGTCAATCCAACTTATTATGGTAGACTATTTAAAAATATCACCTTCGACTATTTATTCCTAGTGATGATATGGAAACATATGTCAAGCTCCTATTGTGGGTGTTATCAGGTCTGGTTTTCGGGTCTTTGATATACTACGCTCTTCTGCAGCCCGCGGCTTCTCCGACCCAGCCCGCGTATAATTCGACACCCTCAATCCAGAACGGATCTCCGTTGACGCAAAACACTTCACCGCAGGTGAACATCACTCCATCCACAGAAACGGAGAATGTGAGCTTCATACTGATCCGGGCTCCGAACTGCGATAACTGCACGGATGGGGATACGCTCGCAGAGCAATCTCTGGAGGTATTCAATGAGACCGGGCAGTTCACGGTCACCGGGGTAGATACCCCAGATCCATCTTCGGTAGAAGCCAAAGCTCTCCTGTCAAAATACAACATAACGCGACTGCCAGTTCTGATTATAATAGGCAATACCTCCTCGGTGCCATCCCTCGCCTCAAGCTGGGAGAATTCCGTCGGATCGGTCGAATTTGACGGAGCGATGGTGTCGAGGGATCTCCCTCCGCCTTACTATGATACCCGGAGCGGAAATATAGTCGGGCTCTTGCAAGGGATAGGAATCACGCCAGTCGGATGCAAGTCATGCATCAACGTGAGCATGTATTTCCAATCGCTCTCTAGCCAATATATAGGAATGCAATTCAGCAATATATCTTTCCTGGATGAAAACAGCAGCCAGGCGCAGGAATTGATCGCTGCATATAACATCACGAGGCTGCCAACGATCCTTCTGGATCCAAACGCGGGGTTATATCCTGCCTTCACGCAATCGATCCAGCCGAGTGGAACCGTCGAAGACAATGGGTGGTTCGTTCTGAGGGACGTTGTGCCTCCGTATGTAGATCTTGCATCCAATCGTTCTATCCGTGGCTATGTCGATTCCATTAATCTGGTCAATAGCAGTTGCACCGAATGCTTCAACGTTTCGGCGCTTTCCAGCTATATAGCGGACTCGGCAGGTCTGTTCGTCATGAACACCACGACATATGAAGTCAATTCCACTGAAGGAAGCATGCTCATCAAGAAATACAATATCACGGAAATTCCGACGATACTATATTCGCCGGAGATTTCTGTCTATCCGCACTTTGCCGAGGCTTGGATCAATCAGAGCAACACTGTGGAAAGCGACGGGTGGTTCGTTTTCAGGGCAGTGGATAAAGTCGGCGGAACGTATCAGAACGTGAGCGCCGGATAAAAATCAGGTTTTGACTTCAGCTTCCAGGAGGAAGTCACCCCCCACTTTTTTCATTTTCATATTTTCCAGCTTAATCGCCCCATCCATCCTTTCAATTCCAATGCCTCCGATGACCGGTCTGGCGTCCCTTCCCCCGATTATCTTCGGTGCGATGAATAGATAGAGCCTGTCTACAACCCCTGCTTTCAGAGCCGCTGCGTTGAGTTCGCTGCCGCCCTCGATTATTATCTTTTTCATACCCATGGCAGAGAGGCCGAGCACGAGTTTTCCGATGTCGACATAGCTTTCGCCGCAGATGAAAATCCCGGCTCCGTTCCGGACCAGTTTCCTGATTTTCGTTTTCGATGCCCTAGATGTGGTCGCTATGATCGTTTTACGATCCGGATTCCGCACAACCCTTGCAGATGAAGCCATGGAAAGCTTGCCATCAACTATGATGCGATACGGGTCGCGTCCCTTTCCATGCGATGTGAGGTCCGGATCGTCTTTATTGACGGTATTCGCTCCCACCATGACCGCATCGAATCGCGAGCGCATCATGTGCACCAGCGCCCTTGATTCAGGACAGCTTATCCATCTAGAATCCCCTGTCCGGGTGGCGGTCTTACCATCCGCGCTCATAGCCATCTTGATTATGACCAGCGGTTTTTTAGAGATGTTTGCGGTGTAGCGCTTGTTGATGGCCTTGGCAGCGGCAATTGCGACCGGACCTTCGACACTTATCCCTGCTTCGAGCAATGCCTTGGCTCCGGATCCCTTCACCAGAGGATTCGGATCCTCCATTGCGAATATCACCTCCGAGATCCTTTCCCTGATGATAGCATCAGTGCAGGGGGGTGTGCGCTTCATCGTGTGCGTGCATGGTTCCAGGGTGACATACAAGCTCGCGCCTTGCGCGGCTCTTGGACCGTTCTTTCGTTTCGCATCCTCGATCGCCTCTATCTCGGCATGCGGTTTTCCAGGGGCTTTGTGGTATCCTTGACCTATTATTCGTCCGTCCTTGACGAGAACCGCCCCCACGCGCGGATTGGGGTAAGGGTCGGATTTTTTCGCGAGGCGGAGAGCCAAAGCCATGTGCGCATCCATACGATCACAGCAAGTGATTCATTCTTTCCTTCTTCGTTTTCATATACGATCTATTATACTTGGTCAGTTTGGTGACGAGCGGGATCCGTTTCGAGATTGTGATACCGTGCTTTCTTAGGGCCTTTATCTTGGCCGGATTGTTCGTGAGCAACGCTATCCTAGTGACTCCGAGGTATTTGAGGATTTTGGCTGCAGGAGCGAAATCCCGCATATCCTCCTTGAATCCCAGCTCCAGATTAGCTTCCACTGTATCCATCCCCCGGTCCTGGAGCGCGTACGCCCTTATCTTGTTCGCGAGGCCGATTCCCCTACCTTCCTGATCCAAGTAGATGAATATCCCGCACTTCTTCTTCTCGAAGTATCTGAGCGAAGCCTCGAGCTGGGCTCTGCAGTCACATCTTAGAGAAGTTAGCGTATCTCCGGTGAGGCATTTGGAGTGCACGCGAACCGGCATTGGTTCATGGGACCCATGCTCGCAACGGATTAGGACGAGATGCTCGCTCTTGCCATCCACAAATGCGTATACCCTGAAATTCCCATACCGTGTCGGAAGGAATGCATCTGCAACCTTCTTTATCATCTTAGCACATCCAGAAGCATCAACGCGGCTTCTACCGCCCTCTCTCCGTATTCTTCCGCTCTTGCATCAGCAGCCTTCTCGCTCGCTCCATGCCCTATTATGCCGAGCGTCACTGGCTTGTTGAATTCGAGCGAAAGATCAGAGAGTTTCCTGGCGACGTTTTTCGTAACTATCTCATCATGAGCGGTTTCACCCTTCACGACCGCTCCGAGCGTCACGATCGCATCCACGCTTTTATCCATCAGCATCTTCTTCACTACGAGCGGCATGTCGAATGCGCCCGGCACTCTCACGACCCTTGTGCGGGCGCCAGCTTTCTTGGCCGCCTTGAGCGCTGAATCCTCCATCCTTGCCGTGAGGTCGCTGTTGAATCTCGAGACCACCAGGACGAGCATCGGCTCCTGGTTCTCCTTGATCGGGCCTTCGTCTTCCTTTCCCTGGCGCACACCCATGCCCGCCTTCTTGGCGAGCGCCTGCGGGTTTTTCACCAGGAGCACCGCATTATGTGCATGCTTCCTGACGCGGTTCTCGAAGATCCCTCTAAGTTCCGTAGGGTTCCATGCCTCGTTCTCGTGCACGAAAACCTCGATGATGTGCTTGTTGGTCATGAGCTTGGCCTGCTGTATGCCCAGGCTCGCCTCGTGGCCGCACTGTGTGTCTATGGGTGCTCCACCAACCATACCGAGCGCCATCGCAATGTCGCATCCTTCATCGAGCATCCTCTTGCATTCGACAGGCAGGTCCTTTATGCCCGGGACGGTCCTGCGCTCCACAAGCATATCCGGGTAGTTCTTTTTTATCTCGTCGACAGCGATTGCGCCCATATCTACCCTGGAGAACATCGTATCCACTATCCCTACTTTGGCCATAATTCATTTCCCTCCAGAAACGCTAGTTTGTTCTCTATCGCGTATTCCTTGGCCTTGCTTTTCTTCAGCGCAGTCCCAGAACCGAGCATCTCGCATAAAACCATCGCGCCGTCCATACCAGCGCGCTTCGCAAGCTCGAGCGTGAGCTCGGTGTGTCCGCGTCTTTTTTCGATTCCTCGGCCTATCAGCAGGAACACATGGCCAGGTGAATAGAAATCCGATATGAATCTGCTTCTAATCCGATCCCGTCCCATCTCAGCGAGTTCGGAGATTTTTCTTATCGTCAGCGAACGGTCATTATCTGTTATCCCGGTATATACCTTCTTGTGGTTCACTTGTATCGAGAAAGCGGGGGTATCTCCATAAGCGGTTTTCGTGCATTCCATTTTAGCGATCGGGAGCTTGGATTCCCTAAGAATGTCTGTATAGAAAGGAAGCCCGAGTCCTTCGGCGATTTTTTCTCCCAGCGCGAGGCATATCAGGCCTCCGGCATCCCGTCGCAGTATTTCTATGGCTCTGGGCTTCGCATACTTGGCATGGATGCACAGGTCCGCCTCGCCCTCGCGGTCGTCGCCATCATAAATGACAACCATCTTTCCACTGCGGAGCGATTCCGCCGCCTTTTCTATATTGTCTCTGCCCATGTCAATCGTTGTAATTATCTTATCTTCACTTATTTATAGGTAGCTACCAATTATTGAGTAATTCCAGAAGCGCATCAGAGCGGTTTCTCGAGAACCACCAAAGCTTTTTCTGTTTCCGATTCCATCCTATCGATAACGCCTCTGCTCTTCGTGTCAAGCTTTCTTTGTTTGATATCGCTCGCGAATCCGAGGAATTCGTGATAGTGGGCTATCGGATTTTTGCATCTAGTCCCCCAGTCGAAGACCGCGCATTTCATCTCCCTTCCAAGATATTCGCCGTACCTGTCCAGGATTCGCTCCCTAGTCTCATCCGGCATGACCGCATCAGGGAAAAAAAATCTCAAATCAGTCCCGTCTGCCATGAGGTGGAAAAGCTCTTCGGCAACGAAAAGATATGCATGCGCCTTTGGGAAATCCAGTTCCAGCCTCCTCTCCACTTCTTTCATCTTAATCGCCCCATCGACAGAGCATGCGAGGGAGCATACCACGAGGTTTTCCAGCGTGTATCCCTTTTCCTTGAATGCGTCCAGCACGTGGAATATGCCCTTCTGCAACGTGGCTCCGGTCGCGATGGTGTCTCCTATGATCACCGTGGCGTTGTCAGGCAGCGACTCGAAATTCTCATACGTGGCTTCTGCAGTGAACCCTCCTTCGCTGCCTTCGATGCGCTGCCTTTTTATCCCCAAGAAGCTTTGCGGGAGCGCCTGGCCGTACTGCGCTTTGAAGCCATAATTGAGCTGGTAATAAAGGCCGCCGGAAAGGAAAACGACCTCGCTCAGCTGACTGATACGTTTACCCTTCAGCACTGTTCTTCCTGCGGCATCGATGAACACTTCCGCGACCTTCTCCATTCTATCCTGGAGATCCTTGCCAGCGATATGGGGATTGTAGAGTATGTTGGTCGCCGCGTCGCAACAGATGATGAAAGTCTCCTTCGGGAATCTGCTATCTCCCACCTTGTACATGCGATAACCGTCATCATACATGAGCTTCATAGAATCAGTAATCCTTCAGGATTCCGCTCGCATCTCGGTGCTTTTTGCCGAATTCAGAAAGGGATAACGCATCCTCCGCGGAGAATACCGGTCCGTCGATGCAGCATAGTTTCCCATCCACAGCGCACGAGCCGCATACTCCAACGCCGCATTTCATGTACCTCTCAACGCTAATCTGGCAGGCGATTCCGTGCTCCTTGCAGAGCATAGCGATGGCGTGCATCATGCGTTCAGGACCGCAGCAATAGACGCAATCGAATCCCTTCCCTTCTATCAGGGATGTAGCCTCGGCCATGACATTGCCTTTCTTCCCGCGGCTGCCATCGTCGCTCGTGATGAAGACCTCCCTGCATACCGCGAAGAGCTGCTTCTCATATATTATATCCTTGACGCTCCGGCCGCCTATGACCGCGACAGTCTCGATGCCTTCTTCCTTGGCCGTCCGTGCGAGGAAATACATTGGGACGACCCCGTAACCCCCTCCGATCACAAGTATCCTTTTCGAGCCTTTGGGGATGATGAACGGTTTTCCATAAGGGCCGCGGAACGAGAGCGTGTCGCCGCTCTTCAGTTTCGATAGCGCACCAGAGAATTCCCCAACATCAGCAACGGATATCGTCAGAGGGTATCGATTCCCTATGCTCATCGGCTTCTCTCCGATGCCAGGCACCCAGACCATGATGAACTGGCCCGGCGCAGCATCTTCAAGCGCATGGTCGATTTCTATAGTGGTGACGCGGTAGTTCTCTTTGACGACCTTCTTCACCCGTTTGCTGAGCATCTCATTCATTTGCAGCACCAACGATTTTCTCAATGCTAGGGACATGGTTCTCTTTCATCCACGCTTCAATCTCTTTCGCTATCTCTCCGAATACAGAAGGTCCCCGGAAATATGCGGCAGTGCCGACACTGACGAAAGACGCCCCGGCCATCATCATCTCTATGGCATCTTCGCCGCAATTGATGCCTCCAGTTCCGATAATGGGTATATCCACAGCCGCGTATATATCATACACGCAACGGATCGCTATCGGTTTGATCGCAGGCCCGCTTAAGCCGCCCATCCCGAATCCGAGTACCGGCCTCTTCCGCTGGAGGTCTATCTTCATCCCCGGGCCAAGAGAATTTCCCATATTTATGGCATCGGCCCCGGCTTTCTCAGCAGCGAGAGCCTGTTTCACTTCCCCGGGCACTGAAGGGGATAGCTTTATTATCAAAGGCAATGAGCAGGCGGATTTTATCGCCCGCGTTATCTTATCCACGTTCTCTGGTGTTCCTTGGCCGGCCATCACCCCGTATCCTGGCGTATGAGGGCACGATATCACCGCTTCAAGCGCTGTCGCCCCGAGAATTCTCCCCGCGGATTCGACTTTTTCCGCTAGCGCCTTGAATTCGTTCGTATCCTTGCCCACGATGCTGATGATCAGCGCTTCGGGGCGTTTCCACCCTCCGAATTCTTCCAGCCCCCTCTCTATTCCGGGATTCGGATATCCCATTGCGTTTAGCAGTCCGCAGCCGGTATCCACTATGTTCGGTCCGGCATGGCCTTTCCTGGGATCGGGGGTGAGGGATTTCGCTGTCACACCGCCGCAGCCGTCTTGGCAGCAGCGCTCCAGGCTGGCTTTCGTCATCCCAAGAACTCCTGATGCGAGGATGATAGGGTTCTTGAGTCTTTTACCGAACATCTTGCGCTCTAAAACCATGGAATCAACCGGATTTCCCATGCAAAGATAATAAATGGAGTGCGAAATCACATCATCTTTTTAAACCTTAATCAAGATTGAGAATCCCATGAAGATGCTGGCCATCGCATTATTGATATTCGGATTACTGATTTTCGGCTGCACCTCCCCTTCAGGAGGAGCAAACAACGCCCCGGTCCCGGCTCAAAACGGAACAACTGCGCAAGGAAGCGCAAGCCCCCCTGTAAATAACACTGTCTCCGCCCCCTCACAAGGGAATGCAAGCGGTCAGCAGGTTTCTCAGGGAAATAACTCCGCAGCACCATCTGGATCGAATTTGCTTGGAATGACATTCACGCAGCTCGTAGCCTTGGGGGTGCCGTTGCAGTGCGATATAACCTCCACGATGAATGGTCAGTCAGTGAAATCCACTATCTACATGCAGGGTAAAGATACGATTAGAAGCGAAACCAGCATTACCCAAAAAGATTCCCCATGCACCAATATGGTTACTATTGTGAAGAGCGGCACGGCATATATCGGTTGCAATAGTGGAGCACTATTCCCTTCAAGCGACACTGCGAATCCTCTTGCAGGCTGCCAGTGGATAGTGATGAACACAAATAGCAGCACAACGTCGGGGTCACCCCTAAGCGCACCTGATTACTCGAACGTTCCACCCGCGCAGATCAACTGCGTTCCGTGGGTTTACGATCCTTCCAAGTTCGATATAACAGGGAAGACATGCAATCTCCAAGACATCATGGGAGGTATACAGAACCCCAATGGATGAACGCTAGCGGGGGTCCATCATTCCACCCACCCATCCCTCCTTCTGAAATGGTGGTACCCCCTATTATCCTCATAATGTCCGCTTGCTGCGAGTCCGCCTCGTTTATATTATTTTCTTAGGATATATATCCATCCTAGTTATGCTGATACGGTGAGCCTATGTTTGATGACATCATAAAAGCCGCGAGAGAAGGCGGACAGACACAGCAGGTCGCAGAGGCCAAGGAGCCGTCTGAGAACGCGTCGGTACGCATTACGGTGATTGGAGTCGGTGGCGCTGGCTGCAACTGCTCTAACAGGATATTCCAGTCCGGCATCAAGAGCGCGAAGACGATAGCGATCAACACCGACGGCAAGCATCTGAACATGATAGGCGCTCACAAGAAGATACTTCTCGGAAAGACCATAACGCGCGGGCTCGGCGCAGGCGGCGATGTCGCGGTCGGGCGCAAATGCGCGGAAGCTGACCACGAAATGCTTGTCCGAGAGATTGGGGAGAACGAGCTCGTATTCCTGGTCGCAGGCATGGGCGGCGGTACAGGCGGCGGAGCCGCACCGACGATCGCGAAGATAGCAAGGGAGCAAGGTGCCATCGTGGTCGCGATGGTCACATACCCATTCGCATTAGAGAGGGTGAGGATCAAGAAGGCGCAAAAGTCCCTGCAAGAGCTGGTGAACGTATGCGATACCGTGGTGGTGATAGATAACAACCGCCTCGCAGCGTATGCGCCGAACCTCCCGATCACCAAGGCGTTCGAGCTCGCCGACTCTATAACCACGAGAGCGGTCACGGGCATTTCAGACACAATAATGTTCCCGAGCCTCATCAACGTGGATTACGCGGATGTCAGAACCATCATGGCCGGCGGCGGATTGTCCATGATATCTCTCGGAGAAGCATCCGGCCCGAACAAGGTGGAGCAAGTTGTGAAAGATACCCTAGAGCATCCGCTCCTGGATGTCAATTACGAAGGCGCTAAAGGATGCCTGCTGCACCTAGAAGGCGGCCCTGATATGACCTTGGGCGAGGCGATCAAGACGGGAGAGCTCCTGACCCAGAGTTTCGATGACGCATCGAGCGTGAAGATGGGCGCGCGCATCAATCCCTCGCTCCAGAATGGGCTGAGGATAACCGCGATAATCACTGGTGTGAAGTCCCCATATATCCTAGGCAAGGATTCGAGCGAGGATGTCAGATCAAGCGAAAGCCGTAAAGAAGGGGAAACGCTCGATTTCCTCTGATATCCAAATCATAATTTTATGTTTTTAGGACTGATGTAGCCAATGTCAAAGGTGAAGATGTGTTCGAATCATTCGATATACCCGTGTTCCTGTTCTGGCTGTGTGTTTCGAGTTTCCTGCCCGGCGCCGTGATCGCCTTTTCATTGCTGCGCAAGGACGATTTCCTGTTCATAGAGAAGCTCCTGATAGGGTTCGCCATTGGGTTCACAACGATCCCATTGATCCCATTCGTTCTATATCTATTCTTAGGCATCCCGTTCAGCTACATGATGGCGATTTTTTCCGTTATCGTGATGTACGTATTCGCCATAGCATCGGTGTATCTCACAAAATCATATGAAGGTTTCAAGCTCCCTGATATCGGGGCAATCAAATCATCAACGGATTCCATGCTCAAGAACCAGAAAATATTATGGATACCGATTCTCCTCCTCATCCTGCTCGTGGTGTCATATGTCATCCGCCTCAGCACTTACAGTCCTGTCTTCCAAGAGCTCGATCCGTATTACTATACCTACATCGCCCAGCAGATCATAACGACCGGTTTCAATATGCAGAACGATAGCACCGCCTGGTATCCGGACGTGGTCGTGAACCACCGCGAAGTGCCTATGGTGGGCTATCTGGAATCCATCTGGTATTCCCTCTACACCGGGGGTGGCCATTATGACAACATGCTGCTCGCCCTCACGGCATCGATGTATCCGCCTATAGCAGCGGCCCTTGCCATATTCTTCATCTATCTTATGGTCTCATCGATTGGTAGACGTGAATGGGGTTTGGCCGCGGCAGGTATAGCGGCATTCGTACCAGTCTTCATATTCAAGCTATTAGCGGGTGAGCAGGAAGTGCAGCCTTACGCATTCTTCGCATTGGCATTCTTCTATGCTATGTATGCGCTTTCATTAAAGCGAAAAGATTTCCGTTTCTCGGCATTGGCAGGTCTGGCTTTCGCCGCGGTCTCGCTTGGATCCGAATCGCAGGTACTTGCCCTCGTATCTGCTGTAATATTCATCATAATACAGGCTGCCATCCTTTTCCTAAGGGATGAGGATTCGGACAGCCTCCGGTTCTTCACCATATCGAATGCTATAGTCTTTGTGGTGGGCCCGCTGCTGGGAAGCACGATTCTCAGAGATATCTTCATGAACGGAGCCCCCACATTGGGTACGGTGATTCCGTTCTTAGGTGCCCTCGCTTTCTCAGGCATCCTATGGGCCCTCAAGCTCAAGCTGCCATCGAAGCGCGATACCACCTTCTTGGCCTTGGGGACGATCATCGTCATAGGTCTTCTCCTATACTCGTTCACTCCGGTAGGCGCCTATGTGAGGAATCTGGGCTCCGGAATATTCGGTATCACGCAATACAATTCCCCGCTTGACAGAACCATAGCGGAGCAGGGCGCCGCTTCCACCGCTTTCGGCCCGGATATCGGTTTCGTTTCCGACACCTATGATGGCGTGGCATTGACAATCCTGTCTCCGCTCACCGCTGTCCTCGGCGCGTCGTCCCCCACGCTTATGAATAACATCATCGGTTCGTTCGCCGCTGGGCTATCCGTCGTGTTTGTACTCTTCTCATTCATAACGAATTTGCTTCTGGCCCTTTTCATCGGACTCGTGAATCTGTTCCTCGGAACGAACGCGACATTCACCCCCCTCGCCAACAGTTTCCTGCTTTTCTGGATTTTCGCATTCTGCCTTGCCGCGATATATGCCGCCTGGAAATTCGTGAAAAAAGAGGACGACCTGTCTTTCTTATGGTTCCTGGCGGTGATCGTGCCACCTCTGGTAGTGGGCCTCCTGAAGGCGAAATATACGATATACGCCGGGGTCCTCCTGGCGATTTCCATCGGGTTCACATTCTCTGCAGCAGACGATCTCTTGAAGAGCGACGCCTTGAAGAGGCTGCTCAAGAACGAGGAAATGATAAAATCTGCGGCGAAATGGCTGATGATAATAGCAGGACTAGTGGTCGTGTTCCAGTTCATATACCACGGGCTCGCGCCTTCCCTTGTTTTCGGAGCCGCTCAGCAACTATACCAGAATAATCCAACCGCTCTCCAGTCCAAGTTCCAGGCGATGTGCCAGGTATCGAACGATACGACCGTATGCGCCGCGGCAGCGAATCCCATGGGATACGCATCCAATTCGACCAACAATCAGTACAATTACAATCTATGCGCGCTATCGATATTCTCAAATTATTCCTATCTGGCCAATCCGAACGCCGCTCCGACCTGGGAATCCCAAGCGGTCGAGGTCAGATGCCAGCGCATTACAGATTATTGGATCAGCTCCATGGAATGGATAAGGAACAATACCGAACCCGGGGCTAGGATAACCTCGTGGTGGGACTACGGTCACTGGATCAATTTCTTCGGTCAGCGGAATGCTGTCGTGCGCAATGAACATGCATCGCACGATATGATCGGGCAGGTCGCTGAAGGTTATACGGAGTCCACTCCAGAAGAGCTGAAATCGTGGATGCTGGCCCACGATTCGAAATATGCCCTTTTCGATATCGAGCTCCTCATGTCGGGCAACCAGCTCGGAGGCAAATACGGAGCTCTGAACTATCTCGCATGCGCACAAGTGAATCTCACCAACGTCTCGCGTTCTCCAGGCGAATCCCAATGCGAAGCCGACCACCTCTGGGAGACGGTCATGGTGTCTCAGACTCCCTGTACCATCTCTTCCCTGACGAACAAGACCGGATTGCTCGCTTACAAGATGTATTACGACATATTCCAGATGGATAGCGAAGGAAACCCCGTTTTCGACAGCAGCGGTGCGCCTATAGTGATAGACACGGTTTACCAGCCATATTACACTCCGGATTGCGAGAATCCCACCGACCAGAACGTCGCCGCTTACTGCAAGACGTACGTGAAAGCCGAGCCCGTCTATTGCTTCGGCCAGGTCACGCTAACGGATGGGAGGACCACCTATGCGCCCTATTCGCTAAACGAGACGGATCCGAACGGGGACCTCAAGCTGGTCAAGGCGATTCCGCAGTTCGCCTATCAGATTAATCAGACATCGCATTTCGGCCCTGCCACCGCCGTGACCCTATTATACACAAATGATCCGATATGGCTAGAGAACGGGACAATGGTGAGCGGCTTTGGGGACCGAACGGGGGGATTCTATGACTCGGCGCTCTATCAGGCGTTCTTCTTGGATTCCCTCCCTGGTTTCAAGGAAGTATACAACAATGGCGCAGTTAAGATATTCGAAATCGAATGATACTCCGGGTATGCCAAATGTATTCCAAGAGAATCAGTGATTTGCTGGAAAAGAAGAAAATCGGGGTCGGAGACCGCATCAGGCTTGTCTCGGCGGACAACGTTTTCGAAGGCCTACTCATGCCCCGGCCGTATTCAGGGGATCCGGACATAGTGGTGATAAAGCTGGACACCGGATACAATACCGGCTTGGTAGCGCAATCGATAGAGTTGGTCGCCAAAACCGCCCCTAAAAAGGAAGACAATAGCGTTGAAGAGAAATCCAAGCAAGGCGATATCGCGATCCTCGGTTGTGGGGGTACGATCGCCTCGAAGATAGAATACAAGACCGGTGCCGTGTACCCGTCCATCACGCCGAAAGAGCTTCGCTCGGCTTTCCCAGCGCTCGGTCAGTGGCCCATCCATTCGCGTCAGATATTCTCGCTCTTTAGCGAAGATATGAACGCACACCACTGGAAGTTGCTTGCAGATGAGATCGAGCGCGAGATCAAAGACGGAACCACTGGAGCGGTCGTCATGCACGGGACAGACACCATGACATACACCTCAGCCATCATAAGCTACATGTTCCAGAACCTTCCTATGCCGGTGGTCCTGGTGGGTTCTCAAAGAAGCTCCGACCGGCCATCCAGCGAGAATGAGATGAATCTACTCAATTCGGTTTTCGCAGCCACGCAAGATGTCGGAGAGGTCATGGTCTGCATGCACGGGACCACCAGCGACGATATATGCCATCTCCACCGTGGAACGAGGGTCCGAAAGATGCACACCTCGGCGAGGGACGCTTTCCGCTCAATCGGGATCAGGCCGTTATTCGTCTCCGATTACCGCACCAAGCGATTCGATGCGCTCACGGAGCACAGGAAACGCTCGAAACCAGGAGAGCTGGTCATACGGAAGCATGTCAACGACAACGTCGCTCTCATATACGCTCATCCTAACCTCAAACCATCGCTCATTTCGAAGCTCGACGATTATGATGGGGTGGTCCTCATCGGAAGCGGGCTTGGCCATGCGGCCATGAACGCATTTCATGACAAGACCGTGCACGGCATCCACAAACCCGTAACGGAGCTCATAGAATCCGGCATACCTGTGGTCATGAGCTCCCAGTGCATCGAGGGCAGGATATGCATGCGCGTCTATACTAACGGCCGGCTTCTTCGCGATGCCGGTGTGATCGGGGATGGAGCTGACTGGACTCCTGAAGCAGCATACGCCAAACTCTGCTGGGCACTTGGCCAGACAAAGAAGATGGACGAGGTCCGGAAGCTCATGATGACCGATATCGCAGGGGAGATAACCCCGCGTTCGGTCCCAGGCAAATATCAAGAATAGAGGTAAAACAATGGTAAAAATCGGCATCGAAATCCACCAACGGCTCGATTCGAGCAAGCTGTTCTGCACGTGCGATTCCAGGATATCAGAAGAAGGCAAGCCAGATATCACTATCCACCGCCGCCTCCATCCTGTATTCAGCGAACTGGGGGAGGTCGATGCGGCATCCCAGGCCGAATTCTCCAAGGATCGGGATTTCGAATACCAGGTTTTCAGGGAGCACAACTGCCTCGTGGAGATGGACGAGGAGCCGCCCGGGCCTATGAATGAAGAAGCGCTCAACATCGCGCTTGAGGTCGCTATCCATCTCAATGCCACTCCAGTGGACGAAGTCCATATCATGCGCAAAACAGTCATAGACGGCAGCAACACCTCCGGCTTCCAGAGGACTTCTATCATAGCCTTCGGCGGCCACATAGACAGTTCGAAAGGGCGAATTGATGTCCCGATGATAGCGATCGAGGAGGAAAGTGCAGGCATAGTTTCCGGAGGGGAGAAGAAGGCGGTCTACCGTCTTGATCGTCTTGGCATCCCTCTCATAGAGATAACGACCAACCCTGATATCAAAGACGGGGCACACCTCCTGGAAGTGGCCGAAAAGATCGGCATGGTACTCCGTGCGACCGGAAAAGTCGCGCGCGGTCTTGGCACGATAAGGCAGGATGTCAACATATCCACCGAGGGAGGCGCCCGTGTCGAGATAAAAGGCGCGCAGGACCTAAAACTCCTGCCCACGCTCGTTGATTTCGAGGTAAGGCGCCAGACCGAACTAATCAAGATAATGGCCGAGCTTCTCCGGAGGAAATACATCTCCGTCGAAGCGGCGCCGATAGATGCCAACGGCATTTTCAAGGACACCAAATCGCAGCTCATATCGAACGGCCTCAAAGCTGGATCTACCGTCCTTGCGCAGAAACTCCCTTGCCACAAAGGCCTCTTGGGCATGGAGCTCCAGCCCGGTCGGAGATATGGCACGGAGCTCAGCGATTACGCCAAATCCTCCGGTGTGAAAGGTATAATTCACAGCGATGAGCAGATGGACAAGTACCAGATATCAGAAGGCGAAATGAACGCCCTGGTCAAAGCCCTCGGCCTAAAAGAAAACGATTCATTCATCATCGTGGTGGCTCCCAAAGCGCAGGCCGAGAAAGCGATTTCCTATGCCATCCACCGCGCCAACATAAGCTGCGTGCCTGAGGAGACGCGGAGGGCGAATCCGGATGGCTCATCATCATATATGCGTCCGCTTCCTGGCAAGGCGCGCCTTTATCCAGAAACGGACGTACCTCCGATTCCAATCACAAAAGAGCTCCTATCCCACCTCGAGAAGACAGAATCACTGGAAGATAAGCGAGCCCGGCTAGAGAAGGTGCTCAATAAGGAGATGGCGGCAAGGATGCTGAAATCCAGGAACCTGCACGTTTTCGAAGGTTTGATCGGGAGCGGAGCGGACCCAATGCTCGCTGCGACAACCCTGGAAGAAACAGTCGTTTCACTCAGACGTGAAGGCGTCGAGTTCGTAGACCTGGAGAAAAGCCTCACCGAGCTGTTCACGGAATACAAGAAAGGCTCTTTTGTCAAGGCAGCCATCCCGGACATTCTCAAAGGCATGGCAAAGGGCGCCCGGATCGAAGCAGTGCTCAAAGTCATGAGGCTCCAGAAGATTTCTGGCGATGCCTTGGAGAAGCTGATAGCTGATGAAGGATATGATATGAAAAAATCCATGCAGAAGCTCCGCCTCCAGGCCGATCCTCAGGAAGTGGCCGACATACTCAAGAAGAAGAGACATGATTTGGAATACGAGAAGGCCGAGAAGAATAAGGATATCATATGAACCCATGCTCCCATTGCGAAGCGAACTGCTGCAAAAGCTACACGATCACGGTTACCGCATTCGATATCCTGCGTATATCAGAAAAGACTGGCCGCAACCCTTCCGAATTCGCGGTCCTTTCGCAGGCTCGTCTCCTAACATTCGATCCCGATACGACGCTCGACATGTCCGATGACGGATGGGTTTATCTGCTAGGGATACGTTCGCATCCATGCTTCTTCTTGGGCGCTGACAGGTGCACCATACACGATTGCGCTCCGATGTCGTGCATGCGTTATCCGTTCCAGCTAGATGAAAAGCTCAATACGAGGTTCTGCCCGCTGCCGGCGCAGCTCATCTTCAGGCTGAAAGGGCCCGATATCAAAACCGATGAGATGGTCCGCGAGCTTGATCTGCACAAGAAGATCGTGAGGGAGTGGAATAAGAATCCGGGAAAGAAAGGAGAATGCATGGATTTCCTGATGAACCGGGCTAAGGAACTTTCATGCACTTCCTGAGTATCGCTATCGCTTCCTCATCCTCGACCTGCGGGAAGCTTTCGTAGAATTGCCCGATCGCGAAGAACGGAAACGGGGTCTCAAGGCAAACAATCTCATCAGCCTCGGTTTTCAGCATGTCCACAACTTCAGGAGGGCCGACCGGCGCAGCCACAACTATGCGTTCTGGATTCTGCATACGGATCATCCTCATCGCGATCCTCATGGTGCTTCCTGTGGCGATGCCATCGTCTACTATGATCACTATTTTCCCATCGAGGTTGGGAATGGGTTTCCTGCCGCGATAGGTCTTGTACCTTTCATCTATGCTCTTGGATATTTCATCTATCTTCCTCTCGACATATCCCATCGGAACCCCTATTGCTGAAGGATCATTAAGGAAACACGCTCCGCCCGGTCCTACCGCCCCTATGGCGAACTCGTCGTTCATGGGGTGCGGTATCTTTTTCGTTATTATTATGTCGAGCGGCAATCCCAGTCTCTCGTGGAGGATTTCGCCCACCTGGAGGGCACCGCGCGGGATCGCAAGGATGATGGTATCTTTTCTGTTTTTGTATGTTGTGAGTGCATCGGCAAGCCGCTTTCCGGCCTCATACCTGTCCTTGAACATTGGGTGCATTCGGCTCACTGTTTTTTATTCCTGTTTTTCCTCGGGAAAAATACCAAAGTGCTCATAGCCGAGCTAAGAATGAAGACATAGACCGGATAGAGCGCGACTGTAAGATCCCATTGCCGTATGGCGAGCAGGTTGAGCGAATTAGCTAAGAGGAAAAACAGCCACGCGATGTTCCGCTCGCTTTCAGGCCTCGCGTACGCTTTTTCTATCGTAGGTATCGCTCCGATGGCATCCACTAAGGTGGTTATCCCGTAAGCCAGTGCCGGTTCGCTCGTATACCACCAAAGGACAAGGCCCGCACCAGCTCCGATCAGGCATGCTTTATCGAGCGTCGTCCAGCCTTCTTCGCCATATTTGAGGGACAATAACGCGACTATCACGATCCCAATAGCGTAGGCGATTGGAGTCCATATCGTGTCCCTGACTCCGGAAGCGTAGTAGCTGGAAGCGATTATTATGCCCAATACAGCCCATATCAACCATGTGGCTTTGTTCGGCGTTATCTTGCGATTCAATGTATCCAAAGCATACGGAAGGAAACCGATGAACCCGATGATCCCCGCGACGATACCGAGCGTGGAATAGAGGTCCACCAACATCACCAGGTCATTTCGGTGGTTCTGGCTTCTCTCCAGAATCTTTCTTCACGATATCTGGGTAGAGGACGGCGAAGCTAGCCACCTTCTCACCTTCCGATAGCTTGATTATGGTCACGCCCTGCGTGTTGCGGCCGATGGTGCTTATGCCGCTAACCGGAGAGCGTATGGCCTGGCCCTTGTTGCTCATGACGATTATCTCAGCATTGTCATCGACCGAGCGGACACCCACGACATCGCCATTCCTGCCTTCGGTCTTGATGTTAATCACTCCGGAGCCTCCGCGCCCCTGGATGCGGTATTCGTCGATATGGGTCCTCTTGCCGAAACCATGCTCGGTAATGGTCAGGATGGTGGGCTTGGCGCAAGTGGCTATCCCGACCACTTGATCCTCGCCCTCTTTGAATCGGATGCCTATAACTCCCTGACCTGTCCTTCCCAGCTCTCTGGCTTCCTCTTCCTTGAAGCGTATGGCCTGGCCTTTCCTCGTGGCGATTATGAGTTCCTGCTTGCCGTCGGTCTTGACGACTTCCACCAGCCGGTCGCCCTCTTTGAGCGTTATCGCTATGATGCCGACCTTGCGGACATTCGAGAAATTCTCCAACGCGGTCCTCTTGATGATGCCATTCTTGGTCACCATAGAAAGGTACTCGCCGCTGTCGAAGCTTGTCACGCCTATCCATGACGTCACCTTCTCATCCTTGAGATCCAGGATGCTGACTAGCGTCTTTCCCGTGGAATATCTCCCTGCTTCAGGGATGCGGTACGCTTTCAGCCAGAACGCTCTCCCCTTGTCAGTGAAGAGGAGAAGGTAGTTATGGCTCTTGGTAACTATGACATCCTGGATGATATCCTCCTCTTTCGTTTCTGTGCCTATTACTCCCTTACCGCCGCGGTGTTGCGTGCGGTATTCATCCAGGGCCACGCGCTTGACGTAACCCCTGGTGCTTATCATGATTACTACATCATCGTTCGGGATCAGGCTCTCGATATCGACATCTCCATCCCCATCCATTATCTCAGTGCGGCGCGCGTCCCCGTATTTCTCCTTTATCTCGTGTAGCTCATCCTTGATGATGTTGAGGATCTTGCCGACGTCTGCCAGCACATCCGTGAGATAAGCGATGGTCTTCATTAGCTCCTGGTATTCGTTCTCTATCTTGGTGCGCTCAAGCGAAACCAGCCTGGATATCTTCATGTCCAAGACAGCGTTAGCTTGGATTTCGCTGAGCGAGTAATCCTTCATCAGGCCCGCTCTAGCGGCATCCATATCCTTGGCCGCCTTGAGGAATGCTACTATTGGATCTATGTTCTCGATGGCGATCTTGAGCCCCTCGAGTATGTGGGCCCGCGCCTTAGCCTCCCTGAGCTCGAATTCGCACCTTTTACGGACGATTTCCTTGCGGAAATCCAGGAACTCGGTTATGGCGCTCTTCAATGAGAGGCACTTGGGTTGCTTCCCCACGATGGCGAGGTTGATTATGCCGAACGTTCCCTGCACCTGGGTATGGGCATATAACTGGTTGAGGACGATGTCTGGGTCATACCCCTTCTTGATATCTATCACTACCTCCATGCCTTCCTTGTCGGAGCGGTCGTGAACGCCGCTGATTCCATCAACCTTCTTGTTCTTGACGGCCTCCACTATGGACTCTATCACAGCGGTCTTGGTGACCTGGTAAGGGATCTCCCTTATCACCAAGGCGTTCCTTTTCAGGTCCTTCTCTATCCTGGAGCGGACCTTGATTATGCCCCTTCCAGTCTTGTAGGCCTGGACGATGCCTGCCCTGCCCACTATTATGCCGCCAGTGGGGAAATCCGGCCCGGTCACTATCTTCAGGAGCTCATCTTCTCCAGCCCCGTCTATCGTGGCGATGGTCGCATCCACCACCTCGTTCAGGTTGTGGGGTGGGATATTGGTGGCCATTCCGACTGCGATGCCGGACGAACCGTTAATAAGAAGCGTCGGAACCCTGGATGGAAGGACGCTCGGCTCCTTAAGCGTCCCATCGAAATTTTCTGTGAATGAGACAGTCTCTTTCTCTATGTCGGAGAGAAGCTCGGCAGTGATCCTCGCCATCCTGACTTCGGTGTACCTCATCGCGGCCGGTGAATCGCCATCTATCGATCCTATGTTTCCTTGGCCGTCCACCAGCATGTATCTGAGGGAGAAAGGCTGGGCCATGCGTATCAAGGCGTCATAGACGGCAAGATCGCCATGGGGGTGGTATTTGCCGAGGCAGTCGCCCACGACACGCGCGCTCTTCTTGAACGCCTTGCCATGGACGTTGCCTAGCTCATGCATCGTGAAAAGTATCCTCCTATGCACCGGTTTGAGGCCGTCTCTGGCATCAGGGATAGCCCTTCCGATAATGACCGACATGGCGTAATCGAGGTAGCTTTCCTTCATGTCTGCTTCGATAGTTCGTAGAGTTATGGTTTCAGCCATTGAGTATCACATCAGATATCCAGGTTCTTGACGCTAGAGCCATGCTGCTCTATGAACGCCCTTCTGGGCTCCACGAGCTCTCCCATCAGGAGGGTGAATAACTCATCAGCCAGCATAGCATCCTCCACCGTGACCTTCTTCAGCGTCCTGGTTTCGGGATTCATCGTGGTCTCCCAGAGCTGGTCCGCGTTCATCTCTCCAAGGCCTTTGTAGCGCTGGATGCCCGAACCATCACCGACGACCTTGAGGATTTCTGCCAGCTGGGCATCATTGAAAGCGTATTGCACGGCTTTTCCCTTCTGGACCCTATAGAGGGGTGGCTGGGCTATGTATAAATAGCCCATGTTGATAAGGTCCTTGAAATATCGGTAGAAAAGGGTGAGGATGAGCGTACGGATATGCGAACCATCGACATCAGCATCCGTCATGATGATTACTTTGTGGTATCTGAGCTTCTTAGGATCAAAATCCTCCTTGAACCCCGCTCCCATGGATAGCACGATATTCCTTATCGCCTCGCTTTCTATTATCTTGTGTATCGGTGCCTTTTCCACGTTGAGTATCTTGCCACGTAATGGGAGAATGGCCTGATAGCGCCGGTCGCGGGCCTGCTTCGATGAGCCTCCGGCGGAATCGCCTTCCACGAAATAGATCTCGCATTTCGCAGGATCCTCTTCGCTGCAATCCGCCAGCTTTCCCGGAAGGACGCTGGACTCGAACACATTCTTCCTGCGAATAAGGTCCTTGGCCTTCTGGGCTGCCTCACGGGCTTCCATGGAGTTGATTATTTTTCCCATTATGACCTTCGCTATCGCAGGGTTCTCTTCGAAATATGTTTTCAGGTTCTCGTAGAATATGCTGTCGACTGCGCCCCGCACCTCGCTGTTTCCCAGCTTGGTCTTGGTCTGCCCTTCGAATTGCGGTTCAGGGACCTTGACGCTTATGATGGCGGTTAGGCCCTCCAGGGCATCATCCCCGTTTATCTTGTGCTCCTCCTTCATGGGCTTCATGGATTTCGTGTAATCATTGACAGCCCGTGTCAAGGCGGTCCGGAACCCAACCACATGCGTTCCGCCCTCTATGGTCTTTATGTCGTTCACGAAACTGTAGATGCTCTCGGAATATGCATCCGTGTACTGTAGGGCGATCTCTATCTCGATGCTATCCGTCCTCTTGCACATGTAGAATGGCTCATGAAGCTTATTCCTCGCCTCATTGATATGCTTGACGAATTCAACTATCCCGCCCTCATAACAGAACTCCTCCTTTTTTCCTACCCTCTCATCTGAAATGGAGATATGGAGGCCTTTGTTAAGGAAGGCGAGCTCCATGATGCGGTCGCGCAGATAGTCATAATCGAATTCAATCTCGCTGAAAATGGTAGAGTCGGGTTTGAAAGAAACGATCGTGCCGCGGTCGCTTGCAGCCCCTCCCTCCTTGAATGGCTTCCTCAGCTTGCCGCGCGCATATCCTATCGTGTGCACCTTTCCGCTCCTATGCACTTCGATGTCCATCCATTCGGAAAGGCCGTTCACAACGCCCATGCCTACTCCGTGGAGCCCTCCAGACACCTTGTAAGCGTTCTTGTCGAACTTGCCTCCTGCATGGAGAGAACTTGCGACCAGCTCAAGGCCGGATTTACCTGACGGGTGCATGTCCACGGGGATGCCCCTTCCATCGTCCCTGATCATCACAGAACCGTCTTTCCGCAGTTCGATGTGGATGTTCTTGCAATGGCCAGCCAGCGCCTCATCTATGCTGTTATCAACTATCTCGTAGACTAGATGATGGAGCCCCCTCTTGGAGGTATCTCCGATGTACATCCCAGGCCTTTTTCTGACCCCTTCCAATCCTGTCAGAACCTGTATCTCCTTGGCCATGTAGCCTGTTTCATCGCTCATAGGATTACCGCTGGACCTTGATCCATTTTATCGTCGTAAATAAGCATCAGATTTATTGTCTGTAAGGCCTTAAAAACCTGCCTGAAAACATGCTATAAAACCCTCCTCGGAACGGGTCTGAAATAGCTTAAAACCCAATCAGGCCATGTCCAGCGACTTGGAACTCGCCTTCCATTGCTCAACGGCCTCGTTGAATCTGGGCTTATTAATGAAAAGCACCGATTCGGTGTTCTTGCCCCTCATAATAACGAGAACTTCCTTATCTCCGATAGCCACGAAGCTTTGCGGGGCACGCTGGCCCATGTTCTTGGCCAGGGACTGCAGATAAGACCTTAGCTTGAGCGCAAGTACGCTCGTCACGGTGCCGCTGCCTTCAGCGAATTCAGCGATAGTGATCTTGTCCTGCTTTATCACTACCACCCCTTTCAGAAGCCCCTTGTTTATCATATCCCGCACGATCGTTTCGGGAGCTATCTTCTTCCTCTTGAGGACATCATGATCCAATATTACGCCTTCAGGTCCTGATTCCCGCACGAACCGGTCCATCGCCCACACCCGAAGTGAGGACGGAACAGTCACAAGCGAGGTCTGATAGACCTCGCCCTGCTCATCGAGCATCTTCGCGATAGCGTCTTTCCATCTGGGCCAATTGTCGTCCGCGATCTTTTTCCTCTCTTTGAGGCTTGCTATGGAATTCTCCACTTTGTTGAGCCCCTCATCGATTATGGCTTTTGTCCGTCCGGTCATCTCTTTCACCAGATTATCCGGATTCTCGGACTTCACAGAAGCCAGGAGATCATACTCTTTCGAGACATCGAAGTCTTCTTTGGAGTACTCTTCTATGAGGGCTCC
>CAWDBH010000016.1:0-139444 GCA_963800555.1 uncultured Microcaldota archaeon
TGTCGACTGCGGTGAAGTTGAAGTTCACGCTTGAGACGTTGAAGATGGACAGGTTGGCTGGGGCGTTCAATGTGATGGCTGGAGCGTGGGTGTTGATCGTGAAGTTCCTTGACACTGAGATGCCAGTGTTGGTGGCGCTGTCAGTGCACTGGACTGACCAGAAGTGTGCTCCGTCTGGGATGCTGGCTATGTTCAGGTTCGTGAGGGTGTTGTTGGCTGTCGTTGCATTGGACTGGTTGTATGCGCCGTCAAGGTAGAGGGAGCAGTTCATTGTCGCGGAGAGGTTGTCGACTGCGGTGAAGTTGAAGTTCACGCTTGAGACGTTGAAGATGGACAGGTTGGCTGGGGCGTTCAATGTGATGGCTGGAGCGTGGGTGTTGATCGTGAAGTTCCTTGACACTGAGATGCCAGTGTTGGTGGCGCTGTCAGTGCACTGGACTGACCAGAAGTGTGCTCCGTCTGGGATGCTGGCTATGTTCAGGTTCGTGAGGGTGTTGTTGGCTGTCGTTGCATTGGACTGGTTGTATGCGCCGTCAAGGTAGAGGGAGCAGTTCATTGTCGCGGAGAGGTTGTCGACTGCGGTGAAGTTGAAGTTCACGCTTGAGACGTTGAAGATGGACAGGTTGGCTGGGGCGTTCAATGTGATGGCTGGAGCGTGGGTGTTGATCGTGAAGTTCCTTGACACTGAGATGCCAGTGTTGGTGGCGCTGTCAGTGCACTGGACTGACCAGAAGTGTGCTCCGTCTGGGATGCTGGCTATGTTCAGGTTCGTGAGGGTGTTGTTGGCTGTCGTTGCATTGGACTGGTTGTATGCGCCGTCAAGGTAGAGGGAGCAGTTCATTGTCGCGGAGAGGTTGTCGACTGCGGTGAAGTTGAAGTTCACGCTTGAGACGTTGAAGATGGACAGGTTGGCTGGGGCGTTCAATGTGATGGCTGGAGCGTGGGTGTTGATCGTGAAGTTCCTTGACACTGAGATGCCAGTGTTGGTGGCGCTGTCAGTGCACTGGACTGACCAGAAGTGTGCTCCGTCTGGGATGCTGGCTATGTTCAGGTTCGTGAGGGTGTTGTTGGCTGTCGTTGCATTGGACTGGTTGTATGCGCCGTCAAGGTAGATGGAGCAGTTCATTGTCGCGGAGAGGTTGTCGACTGCGGTGAAGTTGAAGTTCACGCTTGAGACGTTGAAGATGGACAGGTTGGCTGGGGCGTTCAATGTGATGGCTGGAGCGTGGGTGTTGATCGTGAAGTTCCTTGACACTGAGATGCCAGTGTTGGTGGCGCTGTCAGTGCACTGGACTGACCAGAAGTGTGCTCCGTCTGGGATGCTGGCTATGTTCAGGTTCGTGAGGGTGTTGTTGGCTGTCGTTGCATTGGACTGGTTGTATGCGCCGTCAAGGTAGAGGGAGCAGTTCATTGTCGCGGAGAGGTTGTCGACTGCGGTGAAGTTGAAGTTCACGCTTGAGACGTTGAAGATGGACAGGTTGGCTGGGGCGTTCAATGTGATGGCTGGAGCGTGGGTGTTGATCGTGAAGTTCCTTGACACTGAGATGCCAGTGTTGGTGGCGCTGTCAGTGCACTGGACTGACCAGAAGTGTGCTCCGTCTGGGATGCTGGCTATGTTCAGGTTCGTGAGGGTGTTGTTGGCTGTCGTTGCATTGGACTGGTTGTATGCGCCGTCAAGGTAGAGGGAGCAGTTCATTGTCGCGGAGAGGTTTGACAAGGCAGTGAAATTGAATTTGACTGAGGAAGAATTGAAAGTGGAGAGATTGGCCGGTGCATTGAGTGTGATGGTCGGTGGAGCAACGTTATTAGTCAACGGTAGGTAATCAATATCGGAACCGCCAGGTATACTATAAGTTGCGTTCCCAATTCCGGTCAGCCCGATCTCGTATCCGGTGTAGTTCGAATACCAGTTCCCGCCGATGCACGATCCGCCTATGATGCTCGTGATAGAGCAGTTTTTGGTGGTATTCCAGTAGTTCGTGCCGGAATCGTAAGATATGTTTTCGTTTCCGGTCGCGTTGAGGATGTTGTTGTAGATTAAGAAGTTGTTCGACGGGGGATAGAAATATATCTGGTATTGGGTGTTGTTGAAGAGCGTGCTGTTGGTGATGGTCGAGTTTCCGGATAGAAATAGAAAGATGCCGGCTCTTCCGTTATTGGATGAGTTGATGTTAGTGAAATTGCCGAAATAGGCATAATCAGAATCGAAACCATCGTAGTTAATTATGTTATAAGCAGTGTCATTTGTGAAAACGGAGTAATTACCGTATTGGTTTTCGAATCCTTCATTGCTGTCATTGTATGCGACGTCGTTCGTGTAATTGTTGTAATTCACCGCTGAGTATGCATAGAAGCCGTCATAGCCGTTATTGTTTGCTGTGTCTTTGTTGAGGACGTTATTGATGCTGTTATGGACATAGAATCCTGATGCGGAGCCAGTATTATTGGATGAGACGTCATTGGATAGTATATTGTAAGATACTCCATTCAGGTAGAATCCATCAGTCGTATCATTGTAAGCTATATCGCCGGTGAAATTGTTGTTGTTTCCGAGGGACTCGAATCCGTAGGTGGAACAGTTGGCTGCCGTGGAGTTTATGATCGAGTTGTTTGTGGATCCGGATTGGATATTGAACCCTTGCCCGTTCACATTAGTGGCGGTATCATTTATGAAGTTGTTTCCGATGCTGTTGCCGTAGATGATGAAGGAGCTTACTGTGGAAGACGAATTGATCTGTATTCCCGAATCGTTGACGAACGTGCTATTTGTTATCCCCTGTAGCTGGAAAATAGAATATACGCTTGTTCCCAAACCTATCGTGTTTGTTATTGTAAGATTGTTTACGCTTGTCGTGGTAAAGAAGGCGGCATATGTGGCTGAGCTTACCGAAACGTTGTTTATGCTGATGTTGGCCAATCCTGCCGCGATTGCCACCCCGCCAATATTCGTTCCGGTTCCATTTACCCAATAACCATTCCCGTTGAATTTCACGTTGCTCGAATTGATGAAGATGCATGCGGTTCCAGAGCTCCCGGAGATGGATTGGCTGAGCGTGTAGTTCCCTGGCGAGGATATCACCTGGCAGCTGGTTAGTGATGTTGTTGATCCCTGTAGTATGCCGTAGATGCTTCCGGGATTCATGTTCTGGAGACTCAAGGTATTCGAAACGGTGTTAGGTGTGTTGTTGAGCCGGGTCCAGCCGCTGGAGTTGTATTTCCAGAGCGCGAAAACGGCTGGAGTGTATCCGCTCGCTTCCGCAGCGGTCCAGCTCCAGACCAAGGAATCAATCGATGGTGTGCCGGTCAATGTGGAGATATTCACGAATGTCTGGGCGAAGGAGGTGTTACCCGAAGGCAAGGATGACGAGTTGCTTGTCCAATTTATGGTGTATGATTCGGCTGAAGTGAATGTGTCGTTGATGGATAGGTTAGTGTAATTCTGCATGCTTCCGGTCGGGTTGTCGAAGATAGAATTGGTCATGCTGTAGTTGGATGTGGCATCGTAATACTCGTTAGAGATGTTGATATCGAATGAGTTATTGTAGAAGTGGGTGCCCGAAAGCAGGGTGATGTTCGAATCAGAAATCGAGAAACCGTTTCCATTGCCGGTGACGTTGTTGTTCGTGAATGTGTTATTCATCCCGATTTCGACGCCGAAGCCGTAAACCGAGTTGTTCGCTGCCAGATTGTTCGTGAGAATGTTGGAGGTCGTGGGAGGGCCCTCGTCACCGATGTCGCCAGATACAAAGAACCCGTTAAAGTTTTTATTCGCGAAATTATTGCTTAGGTTGTTATAATTCCCAAGGTATACATAGAACCCGGTGTAACTGCCATTTTCGATATTGTTGCTTATTGTGTTATTGCTCCCTTCGTTTACAAAGAAGCCGTCCGTGGCATCGCCATTGGCCGTGTTGTTCTGGACCGTGTTCGAATCCGTGGATATTTCAAATCCGTCGTCTCCATTGCCGTTGGCGGTGTTGTTCTGGAGCGTCGTGTTCTGGGTTTCTGGAAGAGATTGTGAGAATAACCAAAAACCTTCGCCCCCGTTGCCGTTGGCGGTGTCGTTCTGCACCGTGTTCGAATCACCGGTTATGTAGAATCCTTCGGTCGATGGGGGGCTCTTGCTCGCCGTCCCGTTGTTGTTATTCGCGATGTCGTTACGGAACGTGCCATGATAGCTAGATTCTATGTCGAAGCCGAAGGCGTTGCTAGACGATGAAGTGTTGGTGATGTTTGTGTTATTACTGAAATAGACTACGACACCATCATTGTAAAGGGAATTGGAGCCGTTGACCTGGCTGTTGGTGATGTTCGAACCAGCCGCACCGCAAAGCATGATTTCAGAAGCGTTCAGGCCGTTCCACGAAACCGATTGATTGGAGTAATAGATCGGGCGATTCGCAGAGCCGGTCGTGTTTAGGATGGAGTTCTGGCAATCGGCTGGGGAATTGAAATACATGAAGAGATCTTCGTATGTATTTTCCATGGCCGTGTTATTGGAGATGTTATTCTGGCTTGAATAATCTAGGTAGATGCCGTACGCGTTGTTATTGGCGGTATTGTTATACACGGTATTGTTGCTCGACGACTGGATGGAGATGCCGGCATAGGAGTTGTTGTCGGCATGATTGAAAGATATAAAATTATTGTTGCTCGACGACTCTAAGTCAATCCCAGTCCCACTGGCGCTATAGCCAACGGCATTGTTAGATAACGTATTGTTGATTGACGATATAAGTTCGATGCCGGTGCTGCTATAGTATTCGAAGGTATTGTTATTCACGGTATTGTTGTTCGAACCAGTAATGTATATGCCGTTCCCAGAAGAGTTGACCCCGGAAGAGTTGGCGCTATTGTTATACAAGTTGTTCCCATTCGATGAATATAGGTAGACGCCAAAACTATCGCCGTAGTCGCGGTTGCTTGACAGGTTATTGTTGTTTGAAGAGACTATGTAGATGCCATACGCGGTCTGATAATAAAAGAAGTTATGATAGATGCTGTTTCTGGACAGGGCGTTGCCGTTCGAAGAATAGATAGAAATGCCATACTGGGTGGCGGCGTAGTTGGTGGAGGCGCTATTGTTGTATAGTGTATTGTTGTTCGAGAAAGAAAGGTCGAAGCAACCATACCCCCCGTAGCAATAGGCGCTGTTGTTGGAGAGGTTATTGTTGTTCGAGTGATCCAGATAGAGGCTATATTGGGTCGTATTGAAGAGGCTGTTGTTCTGGATAGATGAATTGGTCAGATTGTATCCATATATGTCATACGTGTTATTGAAGACGACGCAGTTCTTCACGGTGATGTTGGTGCCGTTCATCAAGATGCCATAGGGGATTCCGATGCCAGCGGTGCCGTTACTGATGCTATGGCCCGCGCAATCAAAGACGACATTAGACGAAGTGATCAGGATGCAGGCGAAGCCATATAACGGTGCTCCTGTTGCGATCGGCGAACCGACAAGGTTTGACGTAAGCGTATATGACCCTGAAGAGTTTATCGCCTGGCAAGTGGATGCCGCCTGCAATATACCGTAGATACTCCCGGGGTTCATGTTCTGGAGACTCAATGTATTGGAATTGGTGTTCGGGGTGTTGTTCAGATTGGTCCAGCCGCTGGAGTTGTATTTCCAGAGGCCGAATTGGCCCGGATTGGATCCGCCAATTTCGCTACCGAGCCACGTCCATACTATGGAATCGATCGATGGCGTGCCGCTCACCGTGGAGATGTTCACAAATTTCTGGGCGAATGATACATTACCTGCCGGGAGGGACCCCGGAGTGGCGGTCCAGTTTATGGTGTAACTCTCTCCGGTGGACAAGCTGTCGTTGATGGAGAGGTTGGTGTAGTTCAGGTAGTTGCCGAGCGGATTGTCGATGATGAGGTTGGAGAGGTTCACTATCATCTTCAGCGGATTACCAAGATCGGTCTGAACCCGCATGCTGAGGCTGTTGTTGAAGAAGTGCATGCCCTGCACTATTGTGGGAGTGGAATTGTATAGCAGCAAACCTGTATTGTAGCCGTTGAATGCGGCGCAGTTGGAGAGCAGGGTGTTATTGCTGTTGTTCAGATAAAAACCGGTCGCATTGACACCTGTCAGATTGGTGTTGTCGCTCTGGTAGAGGTAGAAACCGATGCTTGAATTAGAGGTTGCGATAAAGTTGGTGAAATTGTTGTTGTTGCTGAGATTGAGCAATATGCCGTAGCTCGAGTTGGAGAGACCGGTCGAGTTGGTGAAGTTGTTGTTGTTGCTTAGGTAGAGGTAGATGCCTTGGCTCGAGTTGGAGATTCCCATGGAGTTGGTAAGGTTGTTGTTGGTTCCGGAATAGAAAATGATGCCGACGCTTGAGTTGGAGATTCCCATGGAGTTGGTGAAGTTCTCGTTGCTGGAGGAGATGTAGATGCCTTGGCTCGAGTTGGAAAACCCAGTGCAGTTGGTGAACGCGTTGTTGCTAGATTCGACGTCGATGCCGTAGTTTGAGTTGGAGATCCCCCTGGAGTTGGTGAAGGTGTTGATGAAGCTGGTGGTTATTGAGATTCCGTAGGATGAATTGGAGATTCCGATGACGTTGGTGAAGGTGTTGTAGTTGGAGCTCAAAGCGAAGTCGATGCCGACGCTTGCGTTGGAGATTCCGCTGGAGTTGGTGAAGGTGTTGTTGGAGCTTGAATAAATGTAGATGCCGGCGCTTGTGTTGGAAATACCAACGGAGTTGGTGAAGGTGTTGTTGAGAACAGAGATGAGATAGATGCCGACGCTTGAGTTGGAGATTCCGCTGGAGTTGGTGAAGGTGTTGTTGTTGGAGCCGATGACGATGCCGTAGCTTGTGTTGGAAACCCCAGTGCAGTTGGTGAACGCGTTGAGAACTCCATAGACGTCCATGCCGGCGCTTGAGTTGGAGACCCCGATGGAGTTGGTGAAGGTGTTGTTGTTGGAGTTGGAGTCGAGATAGAGGCCTGCATAATTTGACCCTGAGGATTTTGCAATGGAATTGGTGAATGTGCTGGTATTGCTATCGAGTAGATAGATTCCGAAGTTGGTGTTGGAGGAGCCAGTGGAGTTTGTGAAGTTGTTGCCGTTGGAGTTAGCGGAGTAGATGCCATAGGATGTGTTGGATATTCCGACGGTATTGATGAATGCGTTGTTGCTGGAATTCGTAGTCAGAATGATGCCGACGTATGATTTGGATATCCCGCTAGAATTGATGAATGTGTTGTTGATAGAGTTGGTGAGCAGGTAGATGCCAAACTGGTCGGTGGCGTTTCCGGTAGAGTTGATGAATACGTTGTTGCTGGAGTTGGAGATGGCGATGCCATAGGCCCCGTAGGAATTATCCCCGATGAAGTTGGTTAAGTAGTTGTTGTTGCTCGAATCGATTAGGATACCGTCGCTTGAAACGGCCATTCCGGTGGAGTTGGTGAATGTGTTGTTGTTCGAGCCGGCTGAGATGTAGATAGCATAGTTTGCATTAGAGTATGCAGTGAGATTGGTTATCGTGTCATTCGAACTTGATTGTAGAATGATGCCGTAGCCTGCCCAAGCGTATCCGGAGGAGTTTGTGATCGTGATGTTGGAGCTTGATACTATGGAGATGCCATTACCAGGGTTATAGGTCGAGTTCGCGTTCGTTCCTGATATCGTTCCGCTGGATACGCTGTTGAATAATATCCCGGTGTAATAACCGCTTATGTTGCAGTTCTTGATCGTGGTTTGCGGGTAGGATGTAGTTATCCCGTAGGTCGAACCTCCGTTGTTCCCGGTCAGCGAATGGCCAAGGCAGTTGATGGTAACATTGTTTGCGCCTATAGTTATGCAGGTCGGGACATAGTTCTGGTTCGATGTGACATTATACACCGTATTGGCCGAGGTCGCCGTGCAGCCGCAGACCAGACCGTTTTGGATGCAGTCAGCGAAAGCTGTGCCGCATACGAGTAGGATGAAAACTACGCCAAGCACATTGTGGAGTGACCGACCGATACCAACACCAACACGCATACTAAATATATCAATAGCCATTCCCATATGGTCTATTTAATAGTAATCGGAGTGTCGGACCAACATCAAGATTACGTCGGTAGAAATCAGCTTAATCAACATGAAAAATGATATCGTAACACGCCAGATTCAAGCGAAAATTAGTTTTAACACTTCCGAACAATAGTTGTCACGTGCTATCCGCAATCTAGATAAGTCAAATTATTTGCCAGGTGACAGCAACCCGCATGGAAAATATAACTGAGGAAAAAAATAGATCAGACCAGGACGCCGTTCACTACGCCATCCTGACCTACGCGGTTCGTGACCTTGACCTTCCCCACTTCGGTCTCGACAACAGCGCCTTTCGTTATTATGTTCATACGAATGTATTCGGTGTTGTAGCTCTCGACGACCCTCTTGATCGCGACCTTCTTCATCTTGCCGTCCTTTAGCACGACGTTTATCATCGCCGCCCTTTTCAGACGGACGCGCGAGTTGCCACCACGGCCACGGACCGGTGTCTTGAGGTCTTTCTCTGCGACCCTTGTCGAGGCGAACACGCCTCCGGAATGTGCGAGCTTCTTGTCCTTGAATTTGCGCCTGCGGCCTCCCGTGCCGCTGCCTACCTTCTTGTCGTGCGGTTTGTGATACTGTTCCATCTTATGACCTCTATTGCCGTATAACCTCTATATTTTTAGAAGTATTAGCGGATGATGTATGCTATAACAGGTTTTAAAAGATAGTGATTTTCATGCGCATCTTCATTGTAGAGACAGAAACAACTGGAAAAACGCTCCATGCGGCGCTGGACCGGTTGGATGCTGTCGCCGTGAAAGACGGGAAAACGCTCGAAGAATTCGAACTCGCGAATCATCTGGCTAAGCGTGCTTTCGAGAATAGGGCCAACATCGCCCGCTCTTATAGATACGAGTTCCTGCTCTGGCTCTCGGGCAAGCGGGATATCAAGAGGGCGATGAAGGAGACCGAACCATCCGAACGCCGATTCATCGTGGCGGTTTTTTCTGATTCGGACGAGAAGGATGTGCTATCCGCTCTGAACGCCGAGGTTGTGAAGAAGAATCTCCCCCGCAAGTCAGAGCCGCTCGCCTTGGAAAAAATATCCCTCTCGAGAGTGAAGAATTAGAGCAACGGGATCGTCGCCGCGATCCCTCAGGTATTTAAACAGTTTCTTCCATAAATATTAACTATGAATAGACGTAGAACTATCCATACATTTACAACTTCTAGTAAGAGCCAGCCGCAGGCACATTTTGATGGAACTGGTTCGAAACCAGAACCCGAAGGAATCGTGAAGGCGGGTGCCCGGGAAAAAAGAGAGGATAATTCTGAGCGGGATGAGAGGATCTGGAAGGCTTCGAAGATTGAGGCCGTGCTAGATATAGCTAGAAGGGAAAGAATCCCTCCATCAAAAATCCGCGCTATATGCATAAGGATGAAGCGAAAAAATAAACCGGTCAAGAAATATCCTGGGATGGATGCGCGGGACGAGATAATACGGGAAAGATACGCTAAGGGGGAAACCCAGCCAGCGCTAGGGGTCGACTATCATCTGAGCAAACAAGCGATAAGCTTGATTTGCAATGGAGTGGAACGGATAGCAGGAAAGGGCACTGGACGTAAAAGAGAGGAATGAGTTCATTGCGCGGGTGGAGGATTCACGACCCCGAGCTGCTTGGCCAGCATATCACGGTCTATCGGCAATTCGATGCCGAGCACCTTGTGTATGAATATGAACATGTCGATTATCTTCGCCTTGTCCTTGGTTATCTTATCGGCCATCTGCTGGATAGTCATCTCCTTCCCGATCAGCTCGTAGAGCATGAGCCCCTCTTTCCCGTATCGTTTGTATACGGCATATCCATCGTCCCCGTATTTCTTGCGCACATCAGCGCGGGGCATCGGCTTCATGAGCATCATTCCGTTCTCCATCATGAAACGGAGGATATCATAGACCTCGTAAAGCGGCATGTTGAGTTTGAGCGATATGTCGAGCACGTCGTTCTTGCCATCCGCGCTCTCGGATATCTTGGCGCCTTTGTCCCCGTATTTGAGCATGATCTTGACTTTCATCTGCACGGATTTCGCGATGTCTAGCGGGGCTTTTATGGGAGTCTCGACCGGCGAGATGATCGCCTTCGCTTCGTCGAGGGAGTCCTCGCCTTCGATCATCGGCCCGAAACCGCCTTCCTCTTTCTTGGCCGGCTCGGAGACCTGCTGCTGGGATTGCGATGAGAAACCGGATGGAGCCGAAGGTCCCGCACCCTGCCCTTTCGGATAATCGAGTTTGATGATGCCCTGCTCGTCCATGAAATCGAGCATCTCGACGAGCTTGGCCTCGGTGAGGCCGGTCTCGCGCATGATCTCTTCCGCCGTGCGCTGGCCGTCTATCAATGAATACGCGCGCAGCCCCAGATCACCATATTTCTCGAATATGATCTTCTCTACCGGGCTCATTTCGTTCTCGTTCTCTTCCCGGGGCTTCTCTTCCTCGAAAGCGGAGATGGATATCTCCTCTTCCTCTTTCACGGGCTCCTCCTTTTCAGGCTCTTCTTCAGGTTCTTCGGGGGTCTCTTCGGCCGGGGCTTCCTCCGATGGGGCCTCTTCCGATGATGGCTCTGCAGGCGCCTCTTCTTCAGGCTCTTCGTGGACGGGGCTGATCTCTTCCGAGACTTCGGGGACCTCGTCTGCCTTCTTTTTCCTTCTCGCGGACGGCCGTATCTTTCCTTCCCGCTCTTCTGAAGCGGGGGCATCCGCCTCGATATCGATCGGGGTGATCTCTTCGAATGTTATCGCCTCTTCGGCTTTCTTCGCCTTCCTGCGGGCGGGTTTCTCCTCGAGCGGAGGCGCCCCTTCTTCCGTCTCTTCGGCAGGAGGAAGCTCTTCGAGGGATTTCTCCTCCTCGTGGTGCTCTTCCTCGGGCTCCTTTTCTTCGGTCTCTTCGACCGGCTCCGGTTCAAGCGCGGATTGCTTCTTGGCAGGCTCACCCGAAGTGGGTTCGAGCTCGACCATGCCGGAATCATGCATGTAGGATATAATCTGATCGAATAGCGAATCCTCGATACCGAGGTCTTTCTTCAGCTCTTGGGTGGAGCGTTTCCCGGTGATGGCTTTGTACACCTGGATGCCGGTCTCCCCGAATTTCTTCAGCAGGAGATTCTGTGTCTTGAAACGCTGGAGAGGACCCTTCTCGATTTTCTTGATCCTGTAATCATTGCCTTTGGCCATCAATACCACATGTGAAATCGCTTCTGGTCAACTATGATACCATCAAAATGTTTATTAACATAGTCAATTCATACATGCTCATGGAGTTCGACGAGCTGCTTATAACTACAGGCGTAGACGCATTGGTAAAGCTTGTTAAGGAGAAACAGAGGATCGAACTCGAGGACGCCTGCTCCGTGCTGAATATCCCCAGCGAGACCCTGGAGGATTGGGCAAGGGTCCTTGAAGAGGAAGGGATACTCCGCATAGAATACAAGCTCACGAAGATATATCTCCTATGGGTCAAGCCGAGCGAGGAGGAGCTTGCGACCGAGAAGAAAACATTCTATGAAGGGAAGGCGAACGTCTCCACGGAAGTGGAGCAGGTGAAGGGGAAGGTCGCCGCGGATATCACCGATATGGGTGAGCTGAAGAGGACATTCGCTGATTTTTACTCCAAGGCATATCCCAAGATAGACGCGCTGGAGAAGAAGGTGGCGAACCTTCCGGCGGCCAGCACCATAGGGACGGATGTCCTAACGAAGCACGAAGAAGAGCTCAAGGATATGGAATCCAAGATCAATGAGACCGAGGATGCTTTGGGCCAGATGAAGAGCGAGGTGGAGGGCCTCGGCGTCAGCAAAGGCAAGGGCCGGAGCGAGGAGCTGCTGGAGCGCCTGGAGAAGATGGGCGAAGAGCTCGGCGCCTACAAGAAGGAGATGGACGACCTCAGGAGAAGGGCGAGCCGTGAAGGGGCTCCGGGGCAGGAAGTCCAGATGCCGAGCTCCAGGGAGATGAAGAAGAAATTCGACATGATCCAGAAGGATTTCACAGCACTGCGTTCCAAGAACGCGCAGATAAGGCAGGACATGCTCAGCCTGCACGAGAGCTCAGAGATACTCAAGACGGTCGCGGAATCCATCATGGGCCAGGATGACAAGATCGTATCGCTGAAAAGCGAGATGGACTCGCTTGCCGAAGATGCGGTGAAGATCGAGACCAGGACGAAGGCGATCGTGACCCAGGTGAGGCAGAACGCCGACTTCGTGGAGCGGCTCGGGGATTCCGTCGATGTGGCGAAAACGGTCCTCAAGAAATTCCCGGCCCAGGAGAGGGTTCTCCTCGAGCTCGACAAGCTGAAGAACGAGGAGGAATCGATCCTCGAGAAAAGCGAGTCGCTGGAGAAGATCCTCGAAGCGGCGGGCGGCAAGCAGATAACCGCGAAACAGTTCACCGAGCTCGCCAAGAAGATGGACGAACGCGCGCTCCAGATGAGGAAGGATATGGATGCGCTAGAAACCGCACTCGAAGACGAGAAGGGAACATACCTCACGTTCCAGAAGATAAAGGAGAAGGTCGTGCCGACCATAGAGGCTTTCCAGCAGCAGCTCTCGGACATGCAGAAGAGGATCGACAGCATAAAGGCCGATTCGTTCGGCCAGATGGATGCCATCAGGAACGAGGCGCAGAAACTGCAGCAGTCGCTGAAGAGCCCGGATGTGCAGGAAGCCGTGAAGGTCGCGCAGGAGATCCATGAGAAGAAAGGGGAGCTGGATGAGATCCGGGTCTCGCTCGAGGAACTCGTGACGATGTCCGATAATATCAACAAGAGGATCACGCTTTTGTCCAGGGAAGCCAAGCTCCTGGAGATCAGATCAAGCGGAGGGACGCCAGGCAGCGGAGGCACAGGCTCCGGAGGAGAGGGCGGTGAAACGGATAAAAGCAAGGAGTCCCGCGCCAATATGGGCCTGAGCCCTGACGAAGAACTGGAGTTCCGCCAGAAGAGGGAGGAGCTGAAGAAGCTCATCCAGAAGCTCTGGGAACAATGAGGTTGATATGCATGCCGAAGGATGAACCTGATACTTCAAGGATCGACAATGAAGAGCAATCCGATGAGATCGCCCCGAAAGCCAAGCCGGAATTGCTCGCTGCATACGCTTTCAGCTCCGAAGGCCTCCCCGTGGAGGTCAAGATATTCAGGAAAGCCGAGTTCGTTCCGAGATATGAGATAACGATCCCGGGCATAGCAGAAGGGACGAAGCTCATCTTGGAGACCAAGCTGAAAGGCGAGCTGGTCACCGAAGTCAAGCTCGACATAAGCGAGATACTCGATCCGAAGAAATACGAGGCAGTCAAATCGAAATTCCTCGAAGCCGCCAAGAAGATACTCCAGAGGAACTTCCCCTCCCTGCCCGAAGACAAGAAGGACGTGCTCGCAGTGTACCTCCTCCAGAAGACTTTAGGGCTCGGAGAGCTCGAGGCCCTGCTCGCGGACGAGCAGCTGGAAGAGGTGGTTGTGAACAGCTCCCATGAGCCGGTCTGGATCTACCACAAGAAATTCGGATGGTGCAAGACCAACATCACCATGAAGAACGAGGAGATGATATACGATTACGCCTCCACAATCGCGAGGAGGGTGGGCAGGCAGATAAACGTGCTCAACCCGACGCTGGATGCGCACCTCCCTACAGGAGACCGCGTGAACGCCACACTATTCCCCATATCCGCGTTCGGTAACACGATCACGATCAGGAAATTCTCGCGCAACCCATGGACCGTGACCAGCTTCATAAAATCCAAGACGCTGACCAGCGATGTCGCGGCATTGATCTGGCTGTGCATGCAGAACGAGCTCTCCCTACTGGTGGCGGGAGGAACAGGAAGCGGAAAAACATCTTTCCTCAATGCGATGGCCGGGCTCATCCCTGCCAACCAGCGCATCATAACTATAGAAGATACCAGAGAGCTCACGCTCCCTTCTTTCCTGCAATGGGTGCCCATGACGGTCCGCGAAGCGAACCCCGAGGGCAAAGGAGAGGTCACGATGCTTGACCTGATGGTCAATGCCCTGCGCCAGAGGCCTGACCGCATAATCGTCGGAGAAATCAGGAGGCAGAGGGAAGCCGAGGTGATGTTCGAGGCCATGCACACGGGCCACAGCGTATACGCCACATTGCACGCGGATAACGCCGAGCAGACGATCTCGAGGCTCACGAACCCGCCCATCAACGTCCCCAAGCAGATGCTGGACGTCCTTTCAGGGATAGTGGTGACTTTCAGGCATAGGAGGCTGAACATCCGCAGGGTGCTCGAGTTCTCGGAGGTCACCAAGGGAGGGGAAGCGAACACGATCTACCGCTGGGACCTCAAAAGCGACAAGATGAAGAATGTCGGCAAGATGACGACCCTCATCAATACATTAGGATTGTACGCAGGCATGGATGAGAAGGAGATACAGAAGGATATCGAAGAGAAGATGGGGGTCCTGGACTGGATGGTCAAGAAGGATTACTATGAGGTCGACCAGGTCGGCGAACTGGTCTCGAACTACTACCTGAACCAGGAGAACCTCCTGGATACGGTCCGCAAGGGGAAGCAATGGGATTTCAGGTACAAACCATGAACGCAAAGATTATGAAATGCAAGAGGGATAGGTAATCATGGCAGACGCGGAATTCACAAGCGCAATCGACGAAGCCAGGAGAATGGAGAAGAAGCTGGTCGACTATTCGTCATACAACGGCTCGATGGAGATAGAGCGCACCATGGACCTCGAGCCTAAGGAGTATCTAGACCTGTCTTACAATGACATGATCAACCTGTATGAGAGGACGCAGAAGATAATAAGCACGACCGGCCTGCTGGGAGGGATGACGGCATCCGAAGCTCAGGCACCGAAAGAGACGGCAGCGACGCATGAGGTGGAGAGCAGGCTCAAGGAGATGACGACCGAGACCCTGCAGAGCGCGGAACAGGTCGGGAACGAGCCGATAGTGATAGAGCAGCAGCCGGAACCCCAGCCGAAGCCCGCCGAGAGCAGCATGACGATCGAGTTCGAAACGAAGCCGGCCGAGAACACGCATGAAATCGAGATCGAGCAGCCAACCGAAAAACCGGAGATCGAGATAGAGGCCCCGGAAACGAAGAACGAGGAGATCTCGGCAGAACCTGAAAAACCGAAAATCATGGAGAGACCCTCTGCACCCAGGACCGAGGAGATACAGATGCCTGCGGAGAAGCAGGTGATCGTGGCGTCCATACCTCCGGCGCTCAAGGTCGAGCCAGAAACCGGCGCGAGCAGAAGGTATATCCAGATGGAGGAGCAGATCCGAGCCGCTGTCGGAGAGAAGGCCGATGAGTTGACGCTCAAGAAAAAGATGCTCGAGCTCACCAAGCAGCTCTTCAAGGAGAAAAGCTTCGACACGAGGGAGGAGATCAAGCTCCAGATAACGATCCTGAAGAACATGCTGAGCGGGGCTGGCGGAAGAGCCGCGCCGGCCAAGAAAGCCAAGGGGGACGAGACCCATATGAAGATGCTCGATGCGCTGTCTTCAGCGCACCAAGCCGAGCTGGCGCAGACCAAGGATAGTATAATCGACTCTTACAACAAGCAGATCGCTACCATAAAGAAGAAGTTCTACGAGGACATATCAACTACCGACGACCCGATCCAGCGCAAGAAGATATTCGAATCGTTCGTTTTCTCGGTGACGTCGCTCGTCGAGCAGCTCCCCGAGGTCATCGCGAAATACAAGGACTTCACGCTCAAGAAGCACACGGCGGAGCTCGAGCAGCTGAGATCATCGCTCGGACCCGAGGAGAAGGATGCCGCCAAAGCGGTCGCCGCGCGCATGGATGCTGTCGATTCTGGATATGGGCAGGAGTTCTCAGGCATCAAAGGGATAATCGCGCATCAGATAGACAACCTCATCGAGATAACGGGTTCGGAGATCCTGAAGAAAGATGATGGCCCCGTGACGAAAGCCGACGAGAAGGAAGGGCAGGACTACGATATCGTCAAGGAGATAAACGAGATGGCCGAAGGGACATTGCTCGTCGTGCTCCACAGCAGCGATCCAGCCGTCTACGGCAAGTATGAGCGCAAGGAGATATCCAAGGCGCAGGCGATATTCCGCGCGAAGGAGCTGATCGCCAGGAAAAGGGGCCTCAAGGAGAGCATGGTGAAGAAGTACTTCACCCACAAAGAGGGCTATTGATGGCAAACGACATGCTGCAGGAGAACAGGGCGCCCCGCAGAAGAGGGCCGCTCCTGCCACTGGCCGAGATCATCTCCACGTATTTCCCTAATCTCAAGCACAAGCTCCGGCTCGCGGATATGAATGACAACCCGATCGAATTCCTGGATAAATCCCTGGTGTCGACCATCTACGCTTCCCTTGCATTGCTGGTCATCGCATATCTGTTCCTTTACGGAGCCATGCAGACCGCGACGTTGCCGATGTTCCTCCTCATGCTCATAGGGCCGATCATCATAATCCCGCTCGTCATGTTCGGTTTCTTCATGCTGACCCCGGACGCCGCGCGCATCAGGCGGGAGCGCGAGATGGATTACGAGGTGGTGTTCGCAGGGAGGCACATCGTCATAGCCCTAAAATCAGGCATGCCACTCTTCGACACGTTCCTCGGCGCATCTCACGGCTATGGCGCCTGCAGCAGGGAATTCTCGAGGATAGTGGATCAGATCGTTATGGGGGTGCCGATGAACCAGGCGATAAGGGATGTCGTGGCGAACAACCCATCCAAGTATTTCACGCGCCTGATGATGCAGATGGCGAATGCCATATCGAGCGGCGCTGACGTCGGCAGCTCCATAGAGAGCGTGCTCGAGCAGATCTCGCAGGAGCAGGTGATCTCCCTCAAGGAATACAGCTCGAAGCTCACTCCCATCGTCATGTTCTACATGATATTCGGGATCATAGTCCCGTCGCTCGGCATAGTCCTGGCCACGGTGGTATTCTCCGCGATAAGCGGCGGGAAATTCGGGTTCCCGAAACAGCTCCTGATAATCGCTTTCCTGCTCATAGCCTTGGTGCAGTTCCTGTTCCTGGGATTGGTGGAGAGCTCGAGGCCGAAATATCTGCTGTGAGGGATGCATATGACCAACGAATCACTGTTTGAGAGCGCCGGGCGCATCTTCTATAGCAGGGAGGCCATAAAGAAACTGGAGAACGACCTGAACATAGCGGGCATGGACATACCTGCGGATTCCTTCTCTGGCTACATGGCGCTGAATGTCGTCGCACTGACCGTCATCCTAACGCTGCTCCTGCTTCTCTATGCGCCAGCTGCAAGCGCGATTATCGGTTTCATGAAGATCATCGGGGACGTCCCTTACCCGCTCACCGCGCTCCTCGTCCTCATCCTGTCTTTCTTCTCGGTCTATCTGGCGACCACCACCCTGGTCACGAGCTACATGCTCATGAAAGCGGATGACCGGAGGAACAAGCTCGAAGCCTCGCTTCCGGATTTCCTCGCGCTCGTCGGTTCGAACATAAAGGCGGGCATGACCCTGGACCAGGCGATGTGGTACTCGGCCAAACCGGAGTTCGGCCTCCTGTCCGTGGAGGTCAAGATGCGCATAAAAAGCTCGTTCAGCGGGGAGTCGCTGGAGAGCACGCTGGATACGTTGGCATCCCGGTTCGACTCACGCGTGTTCAAGAGGACCATATTGCTGCTGAAGCAGGCTTCCACCTCAGGAGGCGAGCTCACGATGGTGCTCGAGAAGACGGCCGAGGACGTGCGAAGCAACCAGATCATGAGGAAGGAGATCGCGGCATCTCTCGTCCTCTATGAGATATTCGTGCTCTTCGCGGCAATAGTGGGGACGCCGTTCCTTTTCGCGGTCGCATACAAGCTGGTGCAGGTATTCGAGAAGATAGGTTCCCAGACCGTCATAGGCGGCATCCCGAGCGGGCTCGGGGGGGCTATGGGGGCGCTCTCAGGCCTGTCGTTCTCAGCGCCCATTATAAGCTCTTCCGACTTCTTCTGGTTCAGCATACCCACGATATTCGTGACTGCGCTGGTATCATCTTTCATGGTGAGCGTGATAAGGACGGGCTCCAGGAGCCAGGGCATGAAATATTTCCCGTTCGTCCTTGTGGGAGCGTTTCTCGTTTATTATCTGGTGGTGAACGCAGTATCGGCGTTCTTCGCCAGCATGGCAGTGATTCTATGGTGAAGAAAACGGAAAAACGGAAAACCCGCAAAGGACAAGCGGTTATGGAATATCTAGTCACTTATGGCCTGGCACTCCTGGTCATATTACTTGTGCTCGGCATATTGTTCGCCGTGGTCTTCCCGATGCTTAAGGCGCCGGCGGACTGCAAATTCTCGGACCCGACCTTCTCCTGCGACCAGAAACCGCAGGCGTTGGTTGCTGATTCGAACAACAACATCAGGATGTACTTCCAGCTCGATAACACCGGGGGGAATTCCATCCAGATAAAGGATGTACTGTGCACGACAGAGCAGCCGAGCAATGTGAAGATGAGCGATTTCAAGGGCACATTGGACAGCGTCGATGCGAGCTCGCTCGCTCTCGGAGCAGGCCAGAGCATGACATTCGGAGGCACCGGAGCGACAGTCACGATCCCGATCAACTGCTACAAATCCGACGGCAGCAAAGTCATCCTCACGCCCAACTCCCAGTTCCAGGGAACGCTCGCTATCGAGTACCAGAACTCTGAGGAGGTCCCAGGAGCGCCACCGAGGCTCGCTACCGCAGTCGTGTCGGGGTCGGTCCAGGCGGCGTCGCCAAGCTAATTTTTTTATTCTATTATTTTCCTTTCTGGGGACTAGCTTCCGAATTTCTGTGCCCTGCCAGTGATATTCAATATCAGGGGGATCACGTCTTTGCCTCGCAGATGGCCGAGACCGCCTCTCGCGCAGCCCATCTCGTCGAAACTCTTCACTTCATCCACGCGCTCACCCCGATAGACGAGGAACGGAACCTCGTGCCCTGAATGGGCCTTGAGCGAACAGGGCGTGGAATGATCAGCGGTGATCACGATGCAAGCGCCGGTCTTCTCCAGGATAGGGAGCGCGGCGTCGATCCTCTCGACCATCTTCGTCTTCCCTTCGAAGTCGCCGTCATGACCGAAAGAATCGCATGCCTTGACATGCATGAATACCATGTCGTAGGTATCGAGGGCCTTGGCCGCCGCTTTGGCCTTGGCTATCACATCGGTGTTCTTGTCTCCTGTGGCGCCAGGGACCAATATGACATCCATCCCCATGAACCTAGCCACTCCACGGTAGAGCGCTCCGCCCGCGATGCATGCGGCGTTCATGCCGAAACGCTCGTAGAACGATGGCACCGGGACGAAATTGCCTGCCCCACGCAATAGAACGGCATTGGCCGGCAAATCACGTTTCTTGTTCTCAGGCGCCGTAGAGAGGCGCTCCATGGCGAGATTTGTGAATTTGTTTATTATATCGGCTGTCTTTTTGGATTCCGGAGACGAATCCAGCGGATTGCATGGCTGAATATCTCCGAGCGCATGAGGATCGGTCTCGCTGACATTGCTGCTTAACCCCTTGCCACGGAGGACCAGGGCGCCCCTATGCTCCACGGAGTTCCTGAAAAAGACCTCGACATCGTCTATTTTCATTGAAAGCAGAGGTGCCAGGGCCGAAGCGGTCTTCGTGTCGACCCTTCCAGCGCGCCTGTCCGTGATCTTTCCGTTTTTCACTGTGGCGAAATTCGCCCGGAACGCGACGTCGCCTTCCCGGAGGTCCATCCCCAACCCAAGCGCTTCCAAAGGCCCACGGCCTTTATAGAAGATGGTCGGATCGTATCCAAGGATGTTCAAGTGGGAGACGTCGCTGCCGGGGACTATGAACCGCTTTATGGAGCACATCATGCCGTTGATGCCCAGTTTGGCCATCCTATCGAAATTCGGCTTCTTGGCGGCCTGGAGGGGTGTCTTGGGAGTAGGTAAGTCTCCAAGGCCGTCTATGATCAGGAGTATCGCTTTCTTAGCATCCGGATTATGGTTTGCCATGCTTCTCCACTCGAAGGGAGAGTTTAAAGGATTTACTAGCTCTTGACTTCAAGTTCAAAGAATCGGCTTTCAGCATCATGTGGAACGATGCCATGGGAGAGCGCCGCGGAAATGAGGTCCCATCAGCTTTATTAATTCCTGCTGACTTATACTTCCACTATTTTTAGGGGATATGCATGCAGGTGGATTTGTCGTCGCAGATATCGGTATTCAACGAATTCTTCACGACTATCTATAAACAGAAGATAGATGACCTCCTCCTCGTCTACCCCACGCAGAAGAGCCTGATAGTGAATTACAAGGACTTGGAGAAATTCGATCCGGACCTCGCAGACGCGCTCATCCATACCCCGGACCTCTTGCTCAAAGCGGCCGAGGAAGCGATTGATCAGCTTAACCTTTCTATCCCATCCGTAGGCAGATTCGAACCGCACGTGCGCTTCATGGACGTGCCTGCGGATTCCATGCTGATAGAGCAGCTGAGCTCCAAGAACATCAACGAGCTCGTGGCTTTCAAGGCGGTGGTCACCAAGCGGGCCGAAGTGATGAACCGCGTGAAGGTCGCGGTGTACAAGTGCGAGCTCTGCGACGCGGAACTGAAGCTATTCGTGGGCAAGAACTTCACGCCGCCTAAAAGATGCGAGGAATGCAAGAAATTCGCGCTCAAGCAGATGGAGGATGAGAGCACATATACCGACATCCAAAGGGCTGAGGTGCAAGAGCTCCTCGAGAAGATAAGGGGCGGCGCTCCGGCCGCGCACATAGAGCTCCTCCTCGAAGACGATTCCGTGAACAAGATCGCCCCGGGAGACAATATCGAAGTAGTGGGCATCCTGCGCCTGCGGCCTTCATTGAAGATGAAGCAGAAGCAGGAGCTAGTCTATGGCAGATTCATAGAGGTCAATAGCGTCAGGAGCATGAAAAGGGATTTCGAGGAGATAGAGATAACTAAGGAAGACGAGCACAGGATACTGGAAATCTCGAAAACCCCCACGATTATGGATACCATAGTCAAGTCCATTGCACCATCCATCTATGGGCATAACGAAGTCAAACTAGCCCTCGCCCTCCAGCTGTTCGGAGGCACCAAGGGCAAGATAATGAAGGGCGGGGCGCCTATACGTGATGACATACATGTGTTACTTATTGGTGACCCGGGAATCGCTAAATGCACGGATGGAGACAGCAAGGTTTTGCTTGCCGATGGATCTATCGGGAAGATACGTGATATCGTAGATGATGTGCTCCGCGAGAAGGGAGAACAGAGCATGGATGATGGCGTATATGCCGTAAGCAACCATGACCTAGTTTCCATGAACCTGTGCGGAAGGACCGAGCAGAGCAAGGCCACGCATTTCTGGAAGCTAGATGCGCCGGAATATCTTTACGAGGTCGAGACAGCGAGCGGGAAGCTTGTGAAGGTGACTGCAGAACACCCGTTCTTCGTGCCATTGAACGGATATATCAAGCCGAAACCAGCCAAAGAACTGAAAATCGGAGAGTTCATAGCTACCCCCCATTACATCAAAGTCAACGGAACTCATCAGAAGCTCCCGAAAGCTAGACGCGGGAAGACGAATGCGAACCGTGTCAAACTGCCGGAAACGCTTGATGCGGATTTCGCGAGGCTGCTCGGTTATCTTGCCGGAGACGGATATCTGAGGAGGACCAGCTCCTACGAGATAAATCTGACCAATAGCGATGACGAACTGCTCTGGGATTTTTCACAGATCCTGCATGGATTTGGGCTTGGGACTGGAAAGGTATATGATAAGGAAAGCACTGCGAAGACAGTGTCCGCATTCTCGGTCGAACTGGGAGAGATTCTGGTAAGTCTAGGCATGATGAAGGATTCGTTCGGGAAAACCGTTCCGCAGATCATCATGAAGAGCCCAGATGACATAGCGAAAGAATTCATCAAAGCGTATTTCGATTGCGAAGCGAGCGTAGGGAAAGAAGGGCTTACTGTGGTCTCAGCAAGCAAGGATCTCCTGGAGGGCGTCCAGATGCTCCTTCTCCGCTTCGGAATAATTTGCCAGCTCCACCCCACTTACAGCCGTGCGACCAATGCGAAAACCCACAAGCTGACCAAATATTACCGCATGTTCATATTAGGAGAAAATGCAGCGAGGTACGGAGATATCATCTCGTTCGTATCCAGTGAGAAAGTCCGCAAACTGAAGAAATTAGGCAGGAAATTCAATACCAACACTGATGTCGTACCGGACCTCCGGCTAGTCATGAAGGAAACCAGGGAAAGCTTGGGCATAAGCCAATTCCATTGCGGAGTGCCGCGGAGCACATACCAGCATTTCGAAAGAGGGGACAGGAATCCATCTTATGGAACACTCAGGAAAGTGGTAGATGCGTTCACGAAATCGCTGCTTGCTCAATCGCTTTTCTTTGATGGGAGGCTCGAGAAGGCTTCGCTTAACATTTCCGTCCTTGAAACGCTCTGCAAATCGCATATATTCTGGGACAAAGTGAAGAGCATAAGGAAAGTAAAACCAGAAGAGAAGTGGGTCTATGACCTGCAGGTGAATACCTGTCACAATTTCATAGCCAACGGCCTCATGATACACAATTCGCGCTTCCTGCAGTCCGTATCGGATATCGCGCCAAAGAGCATATATGTGAGCGGGAAGACAGTGAGCGGCGCAGGCCTGACTGTGTCCGCAGAAAAGGACGAGCTTGGTGAAGGCGGCTGGACCCTCAAGGCAGGCGCGCTCGTGCTTGCGAGCGGAGGCAGCGCCCAGGTAGACGAGTTCGACAAGATAGAGGAGGAGGACCGCGCAGCCATGCACGAGGCGATGGAAACCCAAACTATTAGTGTCGCAAAGGCGGGAATTGTGGCAAAGTTCCGCACAAAAACCGCCATCCTGGCCGCAGCGAACCCGAAACATGGTAGGTTCGACCAGAACAAGAGCCTTTCCGACCAGTTCAACATCCCGCCGACCCTTCTATCCCGGTTCGACCTGATATTCCCGATTGTCGATGTGCTTGACGAGGAGAAGGACGCTAAGCTCGCCGAGTACATCCTGAACACGCACATGGGCAAAGGAAAAGATGATAATTCGGAGATCATGGAGAAGGAAGTCCTGCGGAAGTATATCGCTTACGCACGCAGGAAGATAGTTCCCAAGCTCACGCAAGGGGCATCTGACAAGATTAAGGATTTCTATGTCGAATTGCGCGGCAAGAGCAAGGGAACTGGCTCTGTTTCGATCACTCCCAGATATCTTGAAGGCCTTGTCAGGCTTGCAGAGGCGAACGCGAAGGCCAAGCTCCATGACACGGTGGAAGTGGAAGACGCGGAGGTCGCCATCTCGCTCTTCAACTATGTAATGCACCAGATAATGACGGACAAGACGACCGGAGCGTTCGATATCGATGCCGTCATCACGGGCAAAACCAAGACCGATCGGGACAAGATGCAGAAATCCGACACCATACTCGACATAATCAGGGAGCATCTGAGGAAGAAAGACACTGCAGATATCAATGAGGTCGTCTCGGATGCCCAATCATACGACATAGACGAGGCGACCGCGAAGAAGATAGTCGCCGAGCTCCTGCGCAAGGGCGTCGTCTATGAGAAAGAGCACGGGCATATAAGACTAGTGGGCGAATGATTCGCTACTTTAGGTAGATAAGATGAAACTGATTCACTCAATGCTGGCAATGTTCATCATAGCCCAGGTGCTAGGCATCTTCGTGGGAGCGATGATCCTGAAAGATATGAATTCGAACCCGTACGTCAGCGGGCTGGTCGTCACCACGAATGCCAATAGCTTAGGCAACGCGGCTTTCTTCATACTCTATATCCTATTCGGCGCGGTCCTGATGCTGATCCTCATAAGATACTTCAAATCCACGGGCATCCTTTTCAAGGCGCTGGAGTTCTTCCTGATCGCGACGTCAAGTTCCATCGTCTTCTATGCTTTCTTGCGGCTTTTCCTGGGCTACGGCGAGAGCACGCTCTTGGGGATAATAATCGCGCTCGTTTTTTCTGGGTTAAGATTCCTGTTCCCGCAGATCAAGAACGAGGCCGCGATATTCGCGACCGCCGGCGTCGGCACCATATTCGGGATATCGATGGGTATCCTGCCGCTCCTCCTGTTCCTCATCCTGCTTTCCATCTATGATTTCCTTTCGGTCTTCGCCACTAAACATATGGTCGAGATGGCCGAATTCATAGTCAAGAAGGATATGGCGTTCACCGTCACAGCTAGGGCACCTCCCCTAAAACCAGGAGAGAAGGAGCAGAGGATAGACTTAGGCACCGGGGATATGATAGCCCCGATAATGATGGAGGTCTCTGCTTGGAACATAAGTCCGGTGGCGAGCGCCTGCGTCTTCATCGGAGCTGTAGTATCGATGGGACTGTTCCTCACGCTAGTGTTCAGGAAGAAGATGGTCCTTCCAGCGCTCCCTCCGATCGTGCTCGGCATGATAGTCGGGCTGCTCGCAGGCTACCTTCTCGGATTGTACTAGGATTTTTTTACTCTCAGGTCCAGAACCACCTGGACAGTGGATGGGGAGTACGGGCGTACGATGCGCTTGTGGATAACGCTTACTGATACGTTATTCTCTTTTGCCGCTTTCTCCGCTTTGGCGATCGCATCTCCGAAAGGGTCTTCGCTGCCCGCGAATGTGTAGAAGTGAACCACGCCGCCATCCTTCACACCTGCGAACGCCACATCGAGGAAATCATACGCGCCCTTGGGAAGCGGCATGAGGACCCGGTCCGCGAAATCCTTGTAATCCCGCATGACGACCTCGCGTGCATCCCCCAGGACCGCCTTGACGTTCTTCGCCTTGTTCCGCTCGATGTTCTTCTCCATGGATGACACGGCATCCGGATTGAGCTCGATGGCGATTATCTTCGTGTCGGGATGCTCTTTCGCGATGACCAGCGGAAAGGGGCCGACCCCAGCGAACAGGGCGAGGATTTTCTCCTTCGGATTGACGAGCGAAGATATCCGCGTCCTCTCGTGCGAGAGGCGTACCGAGAAATATACCTTCGCCACGTCCAGCTCCATCACAGCGCCGCTTTCTTTGTATAGAGTCGTTGTCCTGTCTTCTCCGGCTATGCACTTCACTTTCCTGACCCGGTATTCGCCTTCCATGGGCCCTAGTTTCTTTAGGATGGTCCGGATATTCTTATGGACTTTTAGAAGCGCGTTCCCGATCTCCCGCTCCTTTGGCTCCAAGCCGTCCGGTATCTCGACTATCGCGATATCACCTATGATATCGAACGAGGTCGTGAGGGAATCGAGCTCGTCTTCACTTAGGATTCCCTTGAGCGCATCTGCGAGGCTATGCGCCTCAGAATCCCTCGGCTCGGCCTCGCGCTCAATGACTTCGAAACCGCCATACGATTTTAAGACCGGAAAGAGGATGAAACCTCCTTCTGAGAGTATCGGATAGTCCTTGACGAAGAGCCCCTGCTGGATGAGTTCGCGGCGCACCGCTTCGCCTTTATCCTTGGGCACTTTCAGGAATAGCATGGGAAATAATGATGATGGGGAAGGTAATTAATCCGTTCTGGAATCATTCGCTACCGATCATGCGGGGCGACCATCCCATAAGGGTTGACCGGCCTTCTCGCATCGTGATTCGCCAGGATTGCCTCGAGCCTTCTCACCAGGGGTCCGAAAGTGGTCATGAAGGCCCCCCGAACGATCCAATAGTGCCTTTCCGGAATCGCCTCCATCCCCTCAAGCTCAGAGATGGCTGCTATCTTCTCTCTGTCGCTGCCATGGAGAAGTATCGACAAGGCGATGGCCTGAGCATCCTCAGGCTTCACGAGAAATGCGTAACCAACCTTGATCAATGTGATATCATAATCCGGGAATTTGTATTCGGGTATCAGCCTGCATCTGCCTTCTTCCATACGCTGGCCGCTGACGGAAAAACCGCAGGCATCCGAGATCCGGATACTTGAAAACCTTTCGTAGACTGAATCCGCGTGTCTTTTCCAATGCTTCACAAGATAATCCCTGAGCGGGAACATTTCTATGATCCGCTTCAATCCATGCAGTTCGGACAAGGAGAACGCCCTTAGGGTGTTCATCCTGTGGACCGGGACGGAAAGGGAGATACCATCGTTCCTGTATTCCAGGTGTTCCGTATCGCCCCGTTTCACCAGCCGCCTGGTCATCCAACGGCTGTCATGCCCTATGACTTGCGCGGCTTTCATCATCCTGACAAGGTCCTTGGGCGCACCCTTATGCTCTTCGAAATATCTTTCTATGGCTGCTCCTTTGATGCGCCAACGCCCATCACGCATCCGGGCTTTCAATGTCCCTTTGGTTATCATCTCCCATATGCAGTTTTTCCCTAGGCCTGTGAGGGCGGCCGCCTCATGTACAGTGTATGTGTTCTCAGGTTTGAAATCCCTTGAGAGATCCTCGAGACCGAGTTTCCCGTGCAAGAGAGCGAAAAGCCGCTTCATCTGCGGGATGTCTTGTGTCTTGATGCATTTCGCGGTACTGCTCGCTTCCTTCACTTCGAACCTCATCCTGCCGCCTGGCGATGGCAGTTCTATGTATAGTTTGTCGCTTTCCCTTACAAAGTGCCTGCGCATCGTGCTGCCAGTTATGCCCAGGTTCTCCATCATGGTTTTCAGGCGCATGGTGGAGCGCGAGATCATATCGCTCTTGCGGGCAAGCGCACGCACGCTTTCGACCTGCACCATCTTGATGCGACCCTGCTTCACGACCTCGAGAGGCTCTTTGCTTCCATCAGGCATGTATATGAGGGCGAATCCGGTTTTGCCTTCACTCGAGAGATGAACGAGGGTGGTGTGTTTGATGCCGAGCAATGGGGCCGCTTCAGCGAGACTGATCAGTTCCCTTTTGACGGAAGCCTCTTCATGCAGGACTTGCTGCTTCATGGGTTGCAATGACGCTCTAGGTATAGGAATGTCAGGAATTGGCAGATGTTTCAGCATCTGTCATTAATAGCAACGTTATGTTTTTAATCAGGAGCGGGACTTCAATTCAGACCGTTCATTCAATCACGATCGCCGGTTTCCCCGGCATAGCAGATTTCGCCTTCTCGTGCTTTGCTCCTTCTTCAGGAAGCACAGCGACTTCGCATGAGTATTCATGCGCCAGGAAAGCTTTCGCATCTGATAGCGCATCGAGTTCCTCTTTAGCGGAAAGTATGTCAGGCAGGGAATGCACGTTCTTCATGAGCTGCTTCGCAGCATTCTGCACTTCCTTCATAGGCATCCCTTCGGCTGCCGCGGCTTTCATGAGCTCTTCGAATTTAGGCTTCGCCTTTGCCATGGAATAGAGCTTGCGTTTCCATTCCCCAGCCACGTAGATGGTCACGGACGCGGGTTTCTTGCTGATGAGGGTGGATATCTTCTCGATATCAGCGTAGACCTTCTGCACGAGCTCTTCCCCGCGCTCGATCTTATCGTCTATCTTGGACTTATCCGGTTTCGGGAACTCCGAGAATGACACCAGGCCTTTCCCGCCGAGCATCTCCCAAAACTCTTCTGCATAGTGCGGCATTATCGGCGCTATCAATCTCACCCATGAGAGGAAGAAATCGCGGAGATTGACGTCGTCCGAGCGTTTCATGTACCACTGGAGGTCGCTCACGACATCGTAGTATATCTCTAAGGAAAGCTCGCGTATCGCGAAATCCGAGTAGAACCTGTCCGCGTTCTCGATTTTCCGGTTCAGCCTGGAAATGAGCCAGCGTTCCACCCGTCCATGCGGTTTCGATGGTGGCTGCTTCGCTGACTGCTCGACAAGAGCAGTGATGAGAGCGAGCCTGGAGCGCACCCCTTCCGCGACCGTGCGGTTGAAATCAGTGTCGCTCGAGAGCTCCGCCCCTGCGACCACCGAGAAGCGTATGATGTCCGCCCCGTATTCAGCGATCGCTTTTCGCAGCGGGAGGATATTGCCCATGCTCTTGCTCATTTTCGTTCCGTCCATGAGCACGAATCCATTCGTGACTATCTGCTTTGGCCAATGCCTCTTCTCCATGATCGCGACGTGGTTGAAAAGGTAGAGAGAAAGATGGTTCCGCACCAGGTCCCCTGCGCTATGCCTGGAATCTACAGGGTACCAGTAGAGGAAGCTCTCGCGCATGCGCTTGTCCCCATGCCCTTTGCCAAGGATCACATAATCGAACAGCTCGTCGTTGACTTTCTCCACCGGGATGCCCCCGAGCAAGTGCGCAATCGTATAGAATGCCATATATATGGTAGAATCGGAGAGCGCTTCTATCATCTTGGTCTCATCGAACGGGAATTTCGTTCCGAGGCCTGCGGCCCGGGTGCACGGCCTTGTCTTGAACCAGTCTATTGTGTAGAGATATTCGCTTCGGGTCTTCTCCGGGATTATGCGCATCTCCGAGAGGCACTCCTTCGTTTTCGCTTTCCATTCCGGGATGCCGTAATCTATGAACCATTGGTCCTTGAGGATATTGACGACTACGGGAGAGCCGCACCGGCATGTCACGGGCCCGTTCGCGATCGTGACTATCGCGAGCGCATCCTTGGAGGATTTCAGCTTGGCCGCGATCTTCTCTTTCGCATCGATGGCTTTCTGTCCCTTGAATTCTCCGATGGCCATGATGCCGCCGTGCGCTTCCTTGGTGTATATCTCCTCCGTGACTTTTTCCGAGAGAGGATCGTCCTGGTTCTTGACTCCGGCGGCCTCGACAGCCTCCTTGGCAGGCGCAGGGCCGTAGCCTTCCAGGGATACTACCTGGATCAGCTGTATCTCTTTGCCCAGATCCCTGATGGCCAGGTAATCCAGAGGCGCATGCGCAGGCACGCTCATCACGACGCCGGTCCCTACATCCTCCTTCACGAACGAGGCTGGCCATACCGGCACGTCTTTGCCGGTCATCGGATTACGGGCCTTCATCTTGAGGAGCTCATCGGCGCTTATCGGACCTAGGATCTCCAGATGGAGCTGCAGGTCAAGCACTTCGGCGGCTTTTTTGGAGAGTATGAGCACCTGGCCGTCCTTCTTGGCCCGTACGTATTTCGATGATGGATTCACCCAGACGTTCGTGACCCCGTATATCGTCTCGGGGCGGTAGGTGGTCGCGATCAGGTATTCGGAATCCGAGACCTTGAACTTTATCGCCGTGACGTCTTCGAGCTCAGGATCTACATCCCCGCGGGTGTCATGGGCGCTCACGGCGTTCTTATCCGCAGGGCACCATGCGATGGGATACTCCCCCTTCAGGATGCGGCCCTGCTCCTTGAGCTTCCTGAATTGCCATTGGATGAATTTGTTGAATTTCGGGTCATAGGAGTAGAATTTCCTGCGCCAGTCTATGGAATACCCCATCTCCTTCATGCCTTCCTCGATCTCAGCGGAGAAGTATGCTACGAGGGCGCGGGGATCCGTGAGCGTCGCGGCTTTCTCTGGCGGGATGCCGTATATCCTGTCGAACACGTCCATGACATCCTTCTCTTTCGCGGCTATCCTCTTGGCCATAGCCAGGATCGGCGTGCCTGTCACATGGAAGCCCATCGGGAAGAGAGTGTGGAACCCTTTGAGGCGGAGATAACGGGCGTAGATATCCGCGGTCGTATAGGTCCTGGCATGGCCGATGTGCTGGGGTGAATTAGGGTATGGGAAGGCTGCGGTGATATAGCGTTTCTCTGTTCCTGGTCTGGGGTCGGCTTCGAACACCTTTCCGTCCGCCCATCTTTGGCGCCATTTGGCCTCGATAGCATTAGCTTCCATAAATCCATCTAGGGCTCGAAGTGTTTTTATGGGGATGGGAGGGGAAAACGCGGATATCCCGTTTTGCCGGTTTTTGTTATTATAAGTGGTGAAATACTAATATATTTAAACACAATCGTATACTTCTATATACATTAAAATGTTGTGATTGACGACGAAGGCGTATATGCCTTTAAAAGATTTCGCGACATTGATGATACATATGGGATCAGAACTCAGAGTGGGAGACATCATGACCAAGACGGTCGTGGTCGTACCATTCGGCAAAACCGCCCTCGACGTGGCGAAGCTGATGAAGAAGAACTCCATCGGCTCGGTGATAGTCGTCGAGGACAAAGAAGGCAAACACGCTAAAGGCATAATCACAGAGAGGGACATAGTGAACAAGATCATCGCTAAAGGCGAGGATCCTTACAAGACAAAAGTCGAGGACATCATGTCCAAACCTCTCAGAGTAGTGAGGCCGGAGACGACCATAGAGGATGCTGCTAAAGCGATGCGGGAGAACAAGATAAAGAGGCTCCCGGTCGTTAATGACGATAACGAACTCATAGGGGTCCTTAGCGAAGGGGACATCATGAAGATATTCCCCGTAGTGGTGGACCTCATAGAGGAAAGGGCAGCAATCTCCTGATGCTGTGCACGGATGGCCAGTTGAGCCACGAGCTATGAAACAACGTCGTTCCCCAAAAGGGAGCGGCGGTCCCGCAAGGGGCGGTCAACAGTGCACAGTTTCTCATTCTGAAAGGTCCCAGGCAAGAAGGTGAAGATAATGGCAAAGACGTACATCGATACAGTGAAATACTTGATTTACACGAATGTGGATATAAGCGGCCTGGTGGAGAAGCCCGACGTGGTCGGAGCGATATTCGGCCAGACGGAAGGCCTGCTCGGAGACGAGCTCGATCTGCGAGACCTGCAGAAGAATGGCAGGATCGGGAGGATAGAGGTCGACCTTGGAGGCAAAGACGGCAAGACGTCCGGTGTCATCAAGATACCGAGCTCGCTCGACATGGTCGAGACCTGCATAATCGCAGCAGCTCTGGAGACAGTAGACCGGGTTGGGCCCTGCGAGGCGAAGCTCCGCATAACCAAGGTCGAGGACACACGGAATGTCAAGAGGAAGCAGCTCGTCGACCGTGCCAAGGGGCTGCTGAAGAACCTGCTCAACACAGAGATCCCAGAGAGCAAGGAGATATCCCAGCTTGTGAGGGACGAGGTCAAGACCGCGGAGATAGTCGAATACGGCTATGACAGGCTGCCGGCCGGACCCGGCATAGACAAGAGCAACGAGGTCGTGTTCGTGGAAGGCAGGGCCGATGTGGTGAACCTGCTCAAGAACGATATAACCAATGTCGTCGCGATCGGCGGCGCCAAGGTCACCAGGACCATCGTCGAGCTCTCCAGGAAGAAGGAGGTCACATTGTTCCTTGATGGCGACAGAGGAGGGGATATCATCCTCAACGAGCTCGCCCAAGGCGGAGTGGACATCGATTTCATATCGAGGGCCCCGGCAGGGATAGAGGTCGAGGAGCTGACGAGGAAGGAGATAATCAAGTACCTCAGGGGAAAGACGCCTTACGAGCAGAGCAACAGGAAAGGCCCTGGCCCGGAGAGGCGCTCCCAGGAGATACCCAAGTTCAGGCAGCAGATGGACGCTCTTCCACCTATGGAAGCCGCTCCGGAACCTGAACCGATGCCGAGATACAACGAAAGGAAGATGGAGCCTGCACGCGAGAGCTTCGAACCGAGGCAGGAGTTCCGCCCAGTGGTTCAGGAGCCGAAACCATCCTATGAAGCGTCAAGACAGCAGGAAAGGCGCGGCCGCAGGATGGACAAGGATCTCGACATACCTAGGATAGACGAGCCCGGCCCGGTCCTGGATGCGCCCAAAGAGCCTTCAGCGATCAGGGACAAGGCAGACCTCATGAAGGAGCTCGACTCGCTCGGGAACACCCTCAAGGCCCGCTTCTACAACAGCGGCTTCGATCGGATGGCAGAGGTGCCAGTCCGCGACGTGATAAAATCGCTCGGGGACAGCAAGGACGTTCACGCGATCGTGTTCGATGGCATCATAACCCAGAGGCTCGCGGACCTCGCGTCCAAGCAGGGAGTGAAGCTCCTCATCGGGCTCAAGATAGGAAACGTGAACAAGGTGCCCGAGAACATCGAGATCATCACGAAGAACAAGTGATTTTTTTTTATTTTTCTAATCTTCTTTTTACACAATAGAGAAAGCATAGTCTGATTGCGGGTGCTCCCGCAATATCCGGAATTCCCAGCCTCAGTCATACATCGTCAGATCGAATGCCGCGAGATAGGTCGTACCATCAGGGTTAACGACGCTGGACAGGCGCCTCATCTTGACTACGTTTATGAGTTTGGATGTCGGGACTTGCCCGCCGAGATACACCGTAGGGTTGGTTCCTGAGAGGTCGGTCACCTCTATCGACACGTTATACGGCGTCGCGAGAGCGGTCTGGAGCCATATCTCGTTTTTCGTGTCATTGATGCACGTTATTATCGAGGAGTTCACGCGCGGGTCATCGAAGCTCACTGCCAGCCCGAATTGCTTCATCGATGCGCAATCGGTTGTCGGAGGCGGGACGAACAGCAGGTTCGATACCCTAGTTACCTCGCTGGAAAGGGGGTCGTTCTGATAGTCCAGGAACGAGCGCACGCTGTGCCAATAGGAAAGCAAAGCGACCAGCGCCAGGATGAATATGACCGAACCGATTATCGCGTCAAAGCTGAAATATTGGCCTTTCACATGAAACACCTACGGGAACTGCGTTAGCGTGAGATTCTCTCCATCGTTGGAGAACATGATGAGGTTCGAGCAGCTGTCGCTCTTGAGGACGCCGCTCTGGATGCAAGCCCCCGGAGCTATAGTGTAATTATAGGCCGGGACATTGTACTCGTAGCTGAAATTTCCATAGCTCCCGTTCCATTCTATAAGCATGAAATTCCCGATCGTTAGGTTCGTGAAATATACGCCGTACGGGGATCCGAATATCGTCTTCGGGAATGTGTAGTTGTATGAGAAGCCAGGCCCCCCTTTCAAGCTGAGCGTGATCATGTCCACGAAGCCTTGCCCGGTCTCACGGACGAGCTGGTTCTGCTGGAGCGGGACCTCGCTGGTCTGGAGGTCATTGATGACTATGAAGGCGGCCACCGCCACGAACATGAAGATAGCCGTGTATATCAAGAATTCGGTCGCGACCTGACCGCGCATGCTAGGGAGACGTGGGTTCACTCAGTACCACCTCTCCACCGTTATCTTTCACATCGAGCGTCATGAGACCGCTAAGACCTTTGGTTATCACTACCGGGCTTATATTGGCGATAGTGGGCGCGGCGGCATCGTACGTGCCGCCGGTCGTTTTTATGCTCACCATGACTTCGCCTGCCGAGGCGGAAATGCTCTGGGTCGTTGCAGGCATGTTGAGGAGCACCTCACGCTGCGCGCTGCTGCCTTGGGGCGCGCTGCTGCCTTGGGAATACACGAAATCCATTGTCTCGGCGAGGGCCCGCGCGGACGCATCCGCCTGGGATTTGGCCGTGTTCTCATATCCTGCAGAAGTCACAGAGATCAGCAGGAAGATGACCGGTACGGTGAAGGCGAGGACTATGCCGATTGTGACGAAAAGCTCTAGGGATGATTGGCCTTTCATCAGCCGCACCCCGCTTCGCCATTGTTGCAGGCGATGTTAGCCAGACCGTAATCGGTTTCGCCGGTAGTGCTGATCGCGAAAACACCGGTTTGCGGGGTATCTGCGCAGGTATCATAGCTTCTGCAGCCTGGCAGGCCACGTATCTTGATTCCATGGATGCCGGTATCGAAGAGCTCCGTGTCGAGCCTGCTGTTGACTCCGTTGCCATTCGGGCCATAGACAGTCGAATCATTCGCATAATTCCCTATGACGAAGGTCTCTATTCCGAGGGCGGCGTCTTTCCTTGAATATGGATCCGAGAGAAGGCGCTGGAGGTAAGATGGTGCGTTCGCATTCTGGGTGTAGTAACCGCACATCGTGAAATCCCTGACTTTCTCGAGATCGTATAATCCGCTGAGCGCCGAAGTATCCGCCTTCAGGAGGACATTACCCTGGACCTCGTTTATCTGGTGGTCGTTCTGGAAAAGCGCGCAGTTCCCCATGGCGCCGCTTCCATCCAGAATCGGGCAGACCGGAGCGCTAGCCGGGTCGAAACCTTGGACCACCGCGAACGGCTGTTGCGTGGATGGGCTGCCTGTTCCCACAACGCATGTGACTTTGTCCTTGCTGACTTGGACAGGAGTGTAGATGATCGGGTTGAAAGTGTATGACTCGCTGTAGAACACTGCTCCGGTTGAATCCGTGCAGGTGGGCGAGAGGACAGGCGCGGTCGTGAGTATGATTCCGGCGAAATCATCGTATACGCCTGGACCCAACCCTATGATGTCGTTGTAGGTCCCGACCAGGATATAATCCTGGCGCTCTGATAGCGGTATCGCTGATTGGGCGATAGAGGCATAGACGAGGGGGTCGTATAGCCAACCCTGGCCTTCTGAAACGGATTGGAACTTGCTAACGGATATCTGATTGGAAGACGGATAGTCATTCTCGTCGAAAAAGAATTGGCGGTATACCATCTCTGAGTCCCCCGCCTTGGATTTGCTCGTTTCGGCCAGGGCAGGATCCACGAACCCGCTTATCCCGACAGCGTCGGATATGTGGTATGTCCTCGACACGGAGGTCGTGTTGGTATAATCCCTCATGCCGAGTGTCACATCGAACGAATAGTTGACCGCATCGATGCCGTACTGGTTGATATTGAAATTGGAGACCTTGAACTCGTCCATGTATACGCCGATCGAGTTGAGGGAGTCGTTCAGATTGGACGCCCATGCCGTGAAGGATGAATTATATTCAGTCGGGATCCCGCCGTTGGTGAAGTTATCCGGAGACGCATTGCCGTACATGAAAAGCTCCCGCATAGCCTCGCGGATATTCTGGTTCTCGTCACCCGAAGGGCCTGGCTGGACAGAATCGTCAGCCGTGAACACGTTGTCGTTGAGACGCGATAGTTCGCGGTTCATTATAACATATGTGACATTGTCCAGCTTGGCCGGGGTGATCTGGTCTATGGCGAGCTCCACCGTGGATTCCTTGTAGAATTCGGAATAGCTCTGCTCGGATGCCTCCACCGACTTGACCCATACGGATATTGAGAGCAGGATGTAGGTGAGCACCAAGAAGATCGTCACCGTGAAAAGGAATCCCCGTTTATCCAACATAATCACCTAGATGTACACCGTGAGCTTCATCAGCTCCACATCGGCTGAGGGGACGATAGGCGCGCCAGCCACTCCACCGGGATAAGTCGGGTACATGTTCCCAGCCACCTTGTCTGTGATGCTACCATCATTGTTCGTGATATGTATCAGACCGCAGGTGATGATGCCCAGGTTCGTGGATTGGCTCGCGCCCGTGCCGATGGCCTGGCCCGCCAGGGTACCGCCCTCGAGCTGACCGTTACCGCGGCAGGAATAATAATTGTAAGGCGATGTCTTGAGCTTGTTCACTTCACCCGAATATCCGAATGTGATGATCTCGGAGGCGACGGAGAGGCGCCTGTCCTTCCCCGAATGATCCTGAGGGTCATCAAACGAGGATGAGGTGTCATAGATTAGATCCCAGGTATGGCCTCCATCTTTGCTTTCCTCGAGACTGTACCCGAACTGCCGAGGTATCATAACCCCGATCGTGCTCTGCACGAGGCTCTTCTGGTTGTCCAGCTGCGCATTCTCGGCTACAATGTTATCTAGTATGGAGCCGCCAGAGTTAACGCACGGGCCGTAAGCGGAGCACGAGGTCAATGAAAGCGAAAGAAGCGTGTCACGGGAAAGATAATGACCTTGCGTGAGCAGGAAGTAGTATGCTGAAGGCACGCTCGAGAAGAATATGAGGGAATATATTGCCATGAGTGCGAGCGTGAAGGCCACGAAAGCATCTAACGAGAAGATGAACGCGCGCATAACATCGATTATGGTGAGGTATCATTTAAAAAGATGACCTTAGGGGGAGCCGCACGGACCGAACCCTGTGCCGCAGGAGTTGCATTTCTTGACCCCGTAGGGGCAGTTCTGTGTAAGGCATACCTCGCTCGAGCCCGGAACGCAAACCTGCGCCCATCTGCATCCGCTCCAAATGCCATCGATGCATAGCGCAGTTCCGCTGCAGTTCCCTGAATCGCATGGTTTCGTCTGACCGTCTTCGCAGATGGGGCCAGGATTGATGGATTCGGAATACGGCTGCTGCGCCGGGCCCAATAACCAGAATAATGAATAAAGCAGGGCCAAAGAGAGCGCGGCAAGGAGGATGATGGGGTATGGGTTCCTGATCTTGAACCCGGCCCCAGGATTCTTTTTCAAAGGATCACTTGAAGTCCAGCGATGGTGTGCTGGATTTCGCCGTGAGATAGCGTATGATCGCATCCATGCTGAAAAGCCCGCCGCCATTGCTCCCGATATCGATCGGGCATAGCCTGACTTCTGAGGCTGATGACGCAGTCATGTTGCCGAGCTCGGCCGCTTTCAATATGGCATCGTTCTCGGTGCCTACCTGATCCACGAGGCCTGCTTTCAGAGCCTGCGTGCCTGTGAGTATCCTGCCATCGGTCGTGTTATCGAATTCCTCCATGTTGAGGCGTTTGCCGCGGTTCTCGATCACGACGTTCTTGAATTCTCCGTAGATCTCGTTCACGATCCCCTGCATTATGGCCGTCTCCTCCGGCGTCATGTTCCGGTATGGAGAGCCTATGTCCTTGTACGGACCGGATTTCACTTCCGTGATGTTCACTCCGAGAGTGTTCATGATGCCGCTGAGATCGGTCACGGTCGTGACGACCCCGATGCTCCCCGTCAGGGTATCCGGATCAGATACGATATAATCCGTCCCTGAGGATATGTAGTAGGCTCCTGATGCGGCCACTTCCCTGAAGTATGCGACTTTCGGCTTGTCCAGGTCTTTAAGGGAATTGTAGATCTCCCTTGTGCCTACGACGGAACCTCCGGGCGAATTGACAACCAGAAGCACCGAGCCGACATCATCGCGCTGGCTTATGGATTCTATTGTGCTGGCGATCTCGTCCGAGCCGGGAGTACCGGAATCGATCAGCGATGGCGGGGTGCCATCAGCCACGATCGGACCGTCCAGATTCACGACCGCCACGCACTTGCCCATTATGGATGGGGTCAATGCGTTGAAAGCGAAGAAAAGCGCGATCAGCACTATGAACGCTATGACGAGGACTGCCCCGGTTCCGAGGATACTGCTGGGCTGGTCTGGGCGTTTTCTAGACATAGGTTCCATGGACAAGACTTAGCCGGATACGAATATAAATGTTCTGCGGACAATTCCATCCGTATGGACCAGCTTCTGGACTTGCTCCTCTTCCTGCTCCCGATCTACGTCGCGAATTCCTCTCCCGTAGTATTGGGGGGCGGAATGCCTCTCGACCTCGGGATGAATTTCTTCGACGGAAAAAGGCTGTTCGGAGATGGCAAGACGATAAGGGGGTTCGTCGGAGGCGTCCTTGCAGGGACCCTCGCGGGCGGCATCTGCGCGCTGGTCTACCAATCGCCTTTCTTCATGACCGAGCCCTTGCAGTTCTTCGCCGGTTTCGTGCTATCTATCGGGACGCTGTGCGGCGATGCGTTCGGGAGCTTCATAAAAAGGAGGCTGGGCTTCGATTCAGGCAAGCCTTTCCTGCTGGACACCATAATGTTCCTGCTGGTCGCCCTGGTGTTCATATTCCCCTTCGCGAACATCTCGCTTTTCGATCCGATGAACCTGCTGTTCTTCATCCTGCTCACGTTGATCCTCCATCCGCTCATGAATATACTCGCCAACCGAGTCGGATTGAAAAGAGTCCCCTGGTGAAGATAAATAAACATTGATGCTGATTCTCAACCGATGCTCAAGGTCGAACTCGTATCCGAAGCCCTCAAGCGAGGGAAGGCTGACCGGCAGAAGGGCGATCTGGATTACATCCGCTTCAGGGAGGAATTCCGCGGGGTGGTACGCGGCACGGTCATAGTCAAGAACCGCGTGATATACGGTTATCCTCACATCAAGAGGGTGTATAGCCTCGAAGCCGGGCTCAAGAGGAATATCGGTCCCGAGCAGACGCTTTTCGCAGAAGAGAAGATAGACGGATTCAATGTCAGGATGGCATCGATAAACGGCGACGTGTTCGCTTTCTCCAGAGGGGGATTCCTGGATCTATTCGTGACGGAGAAGGCCAGGGAATCGAGCCCGATCGTGAAGTTCTTCGAAGATTATCCGGGCCATGTACTCTGCGGCGAGATGATCGGCAACACCCCGTACACGACGCCAACCGAAGGCGGGGATTCAAAACTGTTCATATTCGACATATATCACGATGACGGCATATACCTGCCATGCGAAGAGCGGTATGCAATCCTGAAGAAGTATGGGATAGGAGGCGTGCCTGCGCTCGGCGCTTTCCAGAGCGATGATTTCGATGGACTCAAGAAGATAATCCTATCCCTCAACAAATCCCGGAAAGAGGGCATGGTCCTCAAGACCGCTGACCGGGCCAAAGCCGTGAAATACGTGACGCCTTGGTCGGATATAGACGACATATCAGGGAACTCGGGGCTGCTATTCGACATGCCGATGGGATTCTACCATCAGCGCGTGCTGAGATCTGCGTTCTTCATCGATGACTTCGGGCTCGACCGGGAAACCCATGCCAAGATGCTCGGCAGGGCTTTCTACGAAGGGCTCAGCAAGGCGATCGAGAAGGCGAAAGCAGGCGTCGAGATATACGAGGAATTCGAGATGCTCATAAAGGACCAGAGGATATGGGACGACATCCACAGGCACATGAGCAAGGACGTGAAGGTGGAACTGGTCTGGAAAAGGCCTGAGAAGGGAAAAATGAGGATCCGCTTCAGGAAGATATACAAGAGGACTTCCCGGAACCTCGCGGCTTTCGCGAGAGGCAAAGGCGTGACCGATTGATCATTTTTTCCTTCGTTTCAAGCCCTTTAGTAGGGGCTGGAACTTCTCAGCATTGAGCCATCCGCATCCGATCTGGTCCGCGAACTTTATCGCTCCTTCGTCCGAAGAGATCAGCGTCGCTTCGAGCTCCTTGGCTAGCAGCACCAGTTCCAGATCCTCCTTGCTGTCTATGATGCCGCTGCGCATCATCTCGCGGTACTTGTCGCGCAGCTTGCTAAGCTTCGCGTCATTGTCCGGCCTGTTGTCCTTGGCGAACTCCTCCGCGAGACGCAACCCCTTGTTTATCCTTCCGCGGACATCCTCTATGAAATCGTAGAAGACCGCAGCAGGCAGGTCTATGCTGTACGTGTTGGGCGCGCGTTTCTTTATCACGAGCTCAAGGGATCCCATCGCTTCTTTGGCGGCGAAATTGGAGAGCTCCTTGAAGATGGATGGCGGCATGTATATCTCGGCATCGATGCCGGACATGAGCCTGACGAACCCGCGGACTGCTGATGAAGGGTCCTTGCCGAGTTTGGCCCGCGCGTGCGGGTTTACGAACAACGAGGTGTCTATGACGAACCTGCTTGCCATGCGGGGATAATGCATCTGGGGATTAAAAAGCCGCTAGATGAGCTTGACAATGCCGCGCCCGATCTCAGGTATGTTGCCCCCGAAAAGCGTCGTCGTGTTGAGCACGAACGTCAGGAGGATTGTGAAAGCGATGAGCGGGAATATGCAGATCACATAGACCATATGCTTGCCGAGCCCGTCGATCTGGACCGTCAGCACCTGGGTCAGCGTGTCCTGGGCGGAAGATATTATCGATGGCAATATGAACGCGTTGCCGACATCCGATGCGCCGCAATTGAGCATCGAGACATCGGGGGCCGTTGGAAGCACGCAGAGCTCTTGGAAGGATCCGCCAGTGTTCTGGATGCTGACGATGTCCGAGGCGGCATGCGGCATGAAAAGCGTGGCTATCACTACGTATGATAGCGGGAACACGAAATAGAGCCCGAATGACAAGGCCATGACATACGCGCCGGCCCCCCGGGTCGGCGGGAAAGCGCGCAGCGCTACGCCTATCGAGAAGAAGAATCCGGCATAAAACTTGATGAACTCGAAGAGGTGCCCGAGCAGATAGAAGATATACATATAGAACGTGAAGGATTGGACCGCGTTCATGATGCGCTCCTCGACCCACTTCAGCCCGAAACCTGACGCCTGCTCGGACATGAATATCTCCATGTACACGGACGTCATCGCGCCGACCGGTATCTCGAGCGTGTATAGCAGCCGCATGAACTGCGGCACGCAGTGCGCAGGAGCGCTCATGTAGAGGTTCATCCAATCTATGAGCGTGTCCGTTTTCAGGAAAGAGCCCGGATTATCGGGATCCTGGATCTGCGTGCCGGAAGTGCACGGTTGCCCGAAGGAGGTCAAATAGAGGCAATTGGCAACACCCCCAGGTGCGGTGAGCTGGTCTTCCACGACCCCTATGAGGGTGAGCACCATTATGACTATGACCACCGTGGAGACCGCATAGACGAACTCGGTCTTCGCCACCTGCTCGAGATTGCGGAGCGAGAAAAGCCTCGAGAGCATTATGAGCATGACGCATACGACGATGGATAGGACTGCGACCCCTATCGAAATCGCCTTCCAATCAGTATATACCAAATCGGTGAATGCCATGTCAGCCATCCGTGAAATCCATTATTGACACACCTGAGATTATAATCCATCATATCATGCGCGTGAGCGAACTCACGTCGACCTCTTCTCCGAATGCCCTGCTGAGACCTCTCGCAGCCTGGGTGAATATGATGACGTTGAATGTCGGTATCACAAAACCTATAGCGAACGCCCAGCCAACCGTCGCGCACGGCACTATCAGGAAGAATAGCATAGTGGTTCCGATCAGCTTCTGGAACAGCGTGCCCAAGCCGCCTAGGACTCCACCCACCAGATTCATGACGGTGCTCCCGATGTCGCTGTAATTGCTCTGGAAAAAGCCGCTGAAGATGCTCTGGAAGCTCCCTGAGGTCGTGTCGCTCATGTACTGCCTGAGCATAGAGTTGAATGTTACGAGGGGACCCCCTCCGGCCTGGTAGAACATACTGTACGTGATCAAGGAGAGCATCGGGAACACGAAAAGGAACGCCACCGAGACTCCGATCAGCGTGCCTCCGATCCTGCGCGTCGGGGTGAACGAGCGGAGGAACACCCCGAGAGGAAGGTAGAATTTCATGAAAGCGTCTATCGCGAAAACATAGACCACGAGCTGGGCATGATTGATTATGAACGCCAGGGTCAGCGCCACGGTCATATTGTAGAGCAGCTGCTTTATCGGAGAAGCGAAACCAGCCATTGGAGATGCGACCATGCCGACTCCGAGCGGCCTCGCGTAAGGGGTGACCGAAGCCACCTGGTCTACGTACATGTTGAGGATATAGTTCATCCCCAGCCAGCCGCTCATGTCGTTGTCCACTTGCTGGTAGTAACCTGCGGCCGCATCGTAGATGCCGGTCGTCGTAGCCATCCCCGAGGGGATCAACTGCTGAGGCAGAACGTCTGAGACGGTCAGGCTGGTCATCGCGCCGACTCCTGCGAAGATTATGGCCAGCATGGCTCCAGTGACGAGTATCTCCAGCAGTTCCGCCTTGACATACGCTATCGTCTGCGGGTTGCGGAACAACGTTCCCCATATATATCCGAAGGCCAGCATCACACCCGATACTATGAGAGCTGCTCCGGAGAGCCCGGCTATCCACCATAGTCCCCCCGCGGTCCCGCCCGTTATGATATCCCCTGGAGAAAGCATGGCACACCTCATATGATTTTCAAGAACGACATGAAATTGACGTCCACTTTGGAAAGCGCCGCGGCTTCCCTAGCCGAGGTCAGCGTAATGAATATGTTGAAGAACGGGAGGAGGATGCTCATTATGACTATATAATAGACCGCGCTCCTCATAAGCTCGAACGCCACGGTCAGGGCGCCTCCCAGGAAATAGGGTATGAACACCCCACCCATGAGGAACATCACTATGAACACAGATCCCACGACTCCGAGCATGCCGCTATTATGGATGAACCCGCTTATCGCTTGTTGCGGATCCACGAGATTGTATATCATAATCTTATGCACTTCGTAATCGAAGATGAACATGAAGGGGTAGAACAGTGCGAGCGCGAACGCCAGGGAGATGAGGGCTTCGCCTGCTTCCCGGGTGTACGGGAACGAGCGGAGGAGCAGGCCCAGCGGGATGAAAAGCGTCCACGTCCACTGCTTGATGAGGCATAATGTGACGATATGCAATAGCCATTCGCTGAGACCCATGGAGAGGAACTGCAGCGAGGTGCCTATCAGGTCTATCAGGGGCTTGAGCACCGGGCCCATGTTGAACGAATACATCGCGCGCCAGGTCACGCCGAACCACATCGTGGAGGAGTAAACTGTGTGTATGACCATGTTGTACATCAGCAAGGTGCTGTAATCCGTCACCATGTTGCTGACCATGAGTCGCGAGATCGCCATGGCGGAATCCATCATGTCCTTGTTGTTCGGGTTGCCATAGATGGGATCCTGGCTTCCGGCGGCGCTCAACGTATACCACAGGTTCCCCGAGACGAGCATCCCGATTATCAACGCCAGCCTGAACGACGTCAGAAGCACTTGGAAGAACTCGTCTTTGGCCATCGCGATGAGCTGCGGGTTGCTGAGGGCTTGTCCAGCCATATAGAATATCGCCACCCCCATGCTCACGATCAGCAGAACGACAAGCGAGGGGGCCAGCCACATGCCTACGATCAGACCGCTGCCGGAGCCCGTGGTTATCCAGTCGTTCCCGCATGAACCGGGCCCGAACGCGTCCAGGACAGTGTTGAAAGTGGCCACTCCGGTCTGGGCGCCAGACTTCACGAACGCGGACGTTTGACTAGAAACGCTGGATGCGGTGGTATCGAAATAGCTTCCGAGATCGGTGGTGCCGTCGGCCCGCAAGAGAGGCGCTAACACCGCGAGCATGAGCAGGATTGCCAAGGCGGTACGTCCGGGGCTCAGCATACTAGATCAGCCTCGTTAGACCGGCGATCTCTATATCGCCTCCGAAAGTTATCGAAAGGGACCTTATTGCAGCTATGGATGCGAGGAGCCCGAAGAGCGAGAACGCCGCCGCCCAGAACGTGAAATTGGCCGCCACATCAAGGGGCCCGTTCTTGCTCCATGCGAAAGATATGAACTGGTCGAATTTACTCTCTTTCGAGACGACGTCCAGCCAACTCTCCGCCTTCTGGTAATTGCTGTTCATGGCGTCGGTCGTCTGCGCGTCGGTGTAGGAGCTCGGGGCGCTGGGATTCATGTCGAAACAGGGGACGAGCGGATTCGCGGAGCCGCAAGGGCTGCCTTCGCTCACCTGCGCCATCTGATCAGGTGTCAGGCCTTGCATCTGATTGGACTGATTCTCGTAATCCCCGTAATTGACCTGGCTCCCCGTAGCGCCCAGCATCGGCATAGTGCCAGTTATGTACATCGTGTCCACAATCGGCGGGTCCGGGCTGTGGCCCGGATTCGCATCCGTGTTGCTCAGCCAATCGCTCTGGACCTTCGGATCGTTCTTTATATTGAGCATGATGAGCGCGCCTACCGCGTAGAACGCCGGGAACACGAAATACAATGAGAGCGCCATGGCGAGCAGGAGACCTCCGAGCTTGCGGGTGAACGCGAATGTCCTGAGGACCCCGCCTATCACAAGAAGGGAAGGGAATAGCGCGATGGCGATGAAACGCAGAAGCACCTCCTGGAATTTGATGACCATCATTATCTTGACTACCCAATCGAATATCATCTCCTTGACTTTGTTGGGGATCGTGAAGAACCCCCTCCATGGGGTGAAAGTGAAGAAACCGGCCTTCTCGAACATGAACTCTATGTTTATCGTGAATTCCGATAGCATGGATGTCTTGATATAGCTCAGGTAGGTGTCGTACGCGAACTGCTTGCCTTCATTGAAAAGCTCGTGCATGAACCAGATGCCGAGGCGCATATGGCAGGCATCCACCCCATAATAGATGGAATTCGGGTTGGAAGCGATCGCGTCGCCGCAGATATTCGTGTATACGTATTGCTTGGTGTTCACTACAGGAGTCGACGTCAAGGGGATCGTGTTCATATCCGTAGTCAGCACATAAGTGCTCGTCAGAGAGGTGCCGCCAGCCCCGATCAGGGATGCCTGGACCACCTGGTTTATGAGCGGCACACCAGTCACGATCAATGAGATGATGATGGCTGAATAGAATATCTCCGCGAATTCGGTCTTCGCCCAGGATTTCATCTTGTCGTTCATGAGGGCTTCGGAGAGCGCATAGACGATGGCGACGAGGATTGTCATGAGGCCGAGCGCGGCGCCGGCAACCCAGACCCATCCAGACCACATGTCCAAGAACGACATATCATGCCCTCATGACTATGAATTTCGTCATCGCGTTTATGAATGCTATAGTGACCATCAAGGCGAGCGCCGGCATGAACAACGTTAAGAGAGACAGCGCTGCGATATTCTGCATGATGGGCGTGAATTCCGCCATGGATACCGCATTCAGCGTGCTTTCCGAAACGACATTCGCGAGGAACTTCAGTACGGCCTGCCCACCAGGTATCGTGGTGGCGGTCGAGGAGAGGAGGCCACCGCTCGGGTTGAGGACGTACCCCCACAACCCGTATTTGAAGGGCCCGCAGAGGGATTGTATCAGGATGGTCGGGCTCTGATAGGCGCCGCCGGCGGGCTCGTTGGAATAGACGTCGTCGAATATCTGTTTGTTGATTATATACACGGTGGGGAACACGATCTGAAGCCCGAATGCGAGCGATATCAGGAACGCGCCCGCATCGCGGGTAGGAGGGAAGAAACGCAGGACGAGTCCTGCGGGCATGAAGAATGTCAGCATGGTCGCGTCTATGAAATAGAGAATGACGATCTGCACCGAGACGGTGTTATAGAACGTGACCAGCGTGAACCCGAGGACGTTGGTGATGGATACGAACGTGTCCAGCCCCGGAAAGACCTTATATGTCTGGGTGAGCACGTACTCCCCGATCCTCCTGCTGAATGTGCTGAGCATGGATGTGCAGGCATTGATCTTGTAGACGTCTATGGATGCCGTCAGGGCGCTGTCCGCCACGGTGGCCTGCATGTACGATATGGCGATCTGGGGCGGGCTGCTCTGGGTCCCTCCGCTGATCATGAGCGAGAATTCGGTCCCCACTGCGAAAAGCCCTATCACGAACAGCACGATCAGGAACGATGTCATGAGGTTCGACATCTCCACGTTCAGATAGGCCTCCCATTCTGGGACCTTGAAGAATTTGGAGAGGATGTAGGTTATGAGGATGAATATCGCGACGAGGAATACCACTTCGAACACGACCTCCCCGTAGATGCCGAGGATCGTGCCTGCGAAGAAAGTGTTGGCGAACGGGCCGATGACCTGGAATATGACGACATAGAGGACCGTCGCGAACACCGCCGCCACGAGAAGGCCTGTGGACCAGACGACGGCCCTCGCCCTCGTCTCTGCTCCGAACATCTGCCCTACGACGTAGACCCCGGCGGCGAGCATAATTGACAAGATGATTATGCCGACGAGCGCCAGCTTCGCCATATTCAAGAGACCCGGAATCATATCCGTCACGTTATTGAGCGGCGCCGAACCGTTCGTCAGGAAAGTCGGCAGGACGGCATTGAGGACTAGTATAACTCCGATCGAGACGGCGACCGCGACTAGCATCCCTTGCGCCCATATAGTGGCTTTGGCCCGCGTCTCTGCCCCAAGGAGCTGCCCCACCACATAGACCGCCGCGGCCAGCACTATCATGGCGAACATGAGCCCTACGACGAGGAGATAGATTATGTTGGTCTGCGCGAGTATTATGTCGAACGCGGATTGCCCGCCCGAAGATGGCGCGGCCATGATGGCCGGAAGGAGCAGGAGCAGCAGGAGCAGGAGTTTCATCAAGGGCACCTAGATTATCTTTGTCACACCGACCAGCTCGGCTTCTCCTCCGATTATCACAGATACGTTGCGGTACATGGTTATGGTGAAGATTATCTCGAGAACTATCGTGACCATCACCAGGATGATGAACTGGCTCACCGTGACCACTTCCTGGATGAGGAAGAAATACAACCCCGCAGAAGCGCTTGAGGGCATAACAGGATTAGCGAGCAGTGTGTATGCGAAATCACCGCTCATACCCATCATGAACCGCCAGATTTGGAGGACGGTGCCCGCGAAGGATTTCACGGCCCCGGCGACCCCTCCGATAATATTCTCGGCGCTGCACAGCAGGTGCGATGGAACGCTACCGCCGCATTGGTTGGAATTGACTCCCTTGTCCACAAGATCCGTGCTCTCGAACGCCGAGCTGATCTGGTTGCCTTGGCTCTCGGCTCCGCTAATCTTATTTTGCGTATCTTGCTGGCTGGAGGTGCTGAAAAAGCTCGCCATGGAAGGCATATATGCGAAATCCGCCGGCTGGTATATGTCGAAGATCAGGTAATTGGACAGGATTGTCGCGAACGGGAACACGAAATACAGTGCGAATGAGAGCGCGATGATGCTGGAACCAGTCTTCCTGTAGAACGGAATCGCCCGCAGCACAAGGCCGAGCGGGAAGAGGAGGAGTGGGACCGCATCCCTAGCGAACAGCAGTATGAACTCCTTTGCCCACATCACCGTTATGAGATAGCCGATGGCCTCGACGATCACCGTATGCGCGTTGCTGAGCAGCGTCAGGCCCGTGAAAGGAGCGAGCGAGAACGATATTATGGCGATCGCGGGGAACGGGGATGCGATCGGGAAGCTTATCGTGGAAAGGAATCCGATCAGCGCTTCGAAAAGGTACAGCTCCTTATACTGGTCGATGAGCTTGTCCTCTATTATCGAGACGCCTGCCAACGCCAGCTGTATATGGCTTTCTGCAAGACCCTGGATCTCGCCGCTGTTGCTTGAGCTGGGCTGGAAAATGCCCTGGAGGCTAGGCGGCAGGGATGATAGGACCACCCCAGTCGACATTCCGTTGAGGATAGCATCCGAACCGAGCCAGAACATCAGGATAAAAACCGTGAATATGAGCGCGGCGAGTTCCTCCCTCGCCATCGCTATCAGCTCGGGGCTCTGGAAGAAGTATGCCACTAAGAAAAAGATCGCCACGATTAAAACCGCGAGGCCGAGCGCGACTCCTATCAAGCTGGCCGCACCTGGAGGCAACGTTAATAGTAACGGCAGGAGGACCTCCATGGTTGGATAGTGCTGACACCTTTTTTAATAGGTATTGCTCGATAGATTCCAGAGAATGATTCTATTAGTTGATGCTTATGGATAGGACGCATTATATCAAGGATGCGAAGGCGCTAAAGGCAGGGAACGTCCGCATAGCCGGATGGGTGCATGATTTCCGGGATATGGGAAAGCTGAAGTTCGTGCAGGTACGGGATTTGACTGGCATCATGCAGGTCATCATGAAGAAGGGAGTGGTGAGCGATGAACTGCTCGCAGTGGTCAAGCTCAACAAGGAGGACGTGGTCTCGTTCGAGGGCGAACTGAAAGATAACAAGATGGCCCCTGACGGAGTGGAGATGGTGCCCAAATCCTTCGTGCTACTCAACAAGGTGGAGAGGAAGCTTCCGGTCGATCCTACAGGGGTCGTCCCATCAGAGCTGGACATCCGCCTGGACAACCGCTACATAGACTTGCGCAGGAAGGAATCGACGCTCATCTTCAAGACCAAATCGGTAGCGGTCACGGCGTTCCGGGAGAAGCTACGCGAGCTCCGTTTCCTGGAGATACACCCGTCTGCCATCACAGGAGCCGCGACCGAAGGCGGAGCGGATGTATTCTCCTTGCAATATTTCGAGAACACCGCATACCTCGTGCAGTCCCCGCAGCTCTACAAGCAGATGTCGGTGATAGGCGGGCTGGACCGCGTCATGATGTGCGTCCCGGTGTTCCGGGCGGAGAAGCACAACACGACGACGCACCTCAATGAGATAACCCAGATGGATATCGAGATGGGGTTCGCCGACCACAACGATGCCATGGACGTGCTAGAGCAGGTGACGCTGCACATACTGCGCAGCGTGAAGAAGGAGCTCGGAGACGAGATAGACAAGACATTCGGAGAGCTGAAAGTCCCGGACAAGGTCCCGAAATACAGCTACACCGAGCTCGTGGAGAAGCTCAATGCCAACAATTTCGAGATGAAGCACGGGTGGGATTTCACGAAGGAGGCTGAGAAGAAGCTCCATGAGATCCTAGGCCACGAATTGTACTTCATATACGATTGGCCGACCGAAGTCAGGGCGTTCTATTCCATGCCGGATGAGAAGAACCCGGCCATATGCCATGCATTCGACCTGATGTACCGCGGGCTCGAGATATCGAGCGGCGCCAAGAGGATACATCTCCCTGCTCTGCTCGAGGAGCAGCTGAAGAAGCGCGGACTGGATCCGTACAATTTCGAATTCTACATCAACGCTTTCAGGATGGGCGCGCCGCCGCATGCCGGATGGTCCATCGGGCTGGAAAGGCTTGTGATGAAGATGTGCAGCCAGGAGAACATACGCGAGTGCATGCTGTTCCCGAGAGATAGAGTCAGATTGATGCCGTGATTGTATGGATGAAGGGCAAAAAGAAATCCCTGAAAAGATAACGGACAAGCTCCGCATAAGGAAGCTCAACATCCTCGTAACGAACGATGACGGGGATTGCGAAGGCCTAAGGATGCTTCTCGATGTCGCCGAAGGATTCGGTGCCACGCATGCGGTCATACCTGACAAGCAGCGGAGCGCGGTCTCTGGAGCGCTCACATTGCACAAGCCGCTAAGGATGCGCAAGGTGGATGCGCGTGTGGATGCGGTGAACGGCACTCCATCCGATTGCGTGATGTTCTACCTTCATTCCGGCCATTACCAGAAACCGGACTTGGTGCTCTCAGGTATGAACTGGGGGGATAATACAGGGGTGGGATCGATATTGGGCTCAGGTACGCTCGGCGCCTGCTGGCAATCGGTCCTCGAAGGCGTGCCTGCCATCGCATTCTCAATCAGGAAGAAAGGCCACAATTACCATGAGAAGAGCGCATGGGGCGACAGGGAAGTCATAACGGCGCGCATGACCGAGATAATCAGGGCATTGCTGCCGAAACTCGACAAGGAGAATTTCTTCTCGGTGAACATGCCGGAGGATCCGCAGACGCTATGATAGTCAATACCAACCATCTCCAGAGGGAACGTTTCACCACGAAGATAGAGAAGAGATTGGACCCTTCAGGGGCGCCATATTATTGGATAAGCGGCGCTGAGAAAGAGATAGAAGAAGGGACAGATGCCGACCACGTGATAAAGAGGAAAGACATCACGGTGAGCGAGATAAGCCTTAGATGGTTCGACAGGGAATGATTTTATGGCATTAGCGATTGTTACTGGCGGAGATAGGGGGATAGGTAGGGCAATCTCAGAGAAGCTCGCGCTCGAAGGGTATGACATAGTCATAGCCGCAAGGAACAAAAGGGCGATTTCCGGCCAGGTGAAAAGGATAGATGGTTTGGGAGCGAAAGCCTGGGGATTCGTCTGCGACCTGACCGACAAAGAGCAGATAAAGAAGTTCGTCAAAGACGCCACCGACCAAGCAGGCATACCGGATATCCTGGTCAACAATGCCGGTGTTGCTACGAACAAGGATTTCGTCTCCAACAAGGATGAGGAGATAGATGAGATGGTGGGTGTGAATCTGCTCGGCCTCATGTTCTGCACGAAGGCATTCCTTCCGAAGATGATCGAGAGGAAGAGCGGCATCGTCGTGAATATCTCTTCAGGTGCAGGAAAAAAGGGATTCCCGGGCCTGGCTGCTTATTGCGCCACGAAATTCGGCGTCATAGGGTTCACTGAATCGCTTGCGCAGGAAGTGGAAGGGAAAGGCGTGCGGGTGTACGCGATCTGCCCTGGAGCGACGGAAACTGAGATGTATCATGCGCTCTACCCTGGCGAGCCGGCGGATTTCAAGGCCGAGGATGTGGCAATCGAAGTAATCGAATTGATCAAGAACGCAGGCAAGATCAAACCCGGAAGCGCGATAGACGTGCGGAAGCATGTTTGAGATTTGAAATTGTTGCATTTGTAACATCAACTATCATAAATGTAACACTAGTTACGAAAAATATAAAAGCGCATTTCCACGCGAACCAGTCATGATCGAGCAATTAATCCGAGTGGAGGCAAAGGAAAATGCGCCGCATGCTAAAACGCCGCCGATCATGCACGCGCTCCACTCCAACCTGATGGTCATCAAGATCAGCGGGAAATGCCATGTCCTCCCGGAGTTAGCGGAACGGATCAAGGCGGCTGTGGATTCGGGGAAAAAGGTCGTCATAGTGCATGGGGCGGGCGTGCAGATAGACAAGGCGCTCCATGATGCTGGGATAACGACCGTGAAGGAGAACGGGGTGCGGATCACTCCTCCGGAGGCCATGTCCATAATCGCCCAGGAAGTCGAGGCATTGAACAAGCTGATATGCGGGACAATGGCGGATAAATCCCTGAAAGCGGTCCAGGCAGGTATAGGCTCAGGCCCGTATATCATAAACGGAGAGCGGAAGATCGGGAGAACGGGGGAAGTCGCTTCGGTGGATGTCGAAACGCTGAAATTCCTGCTGAAGGATAACGATGTGGTTGTCTTATCATGCCTTGGGATCGACGCGGACGGATTGCTCAACATCAACGCGGACTCGGTCGCAGCTGGTGTGGCGGTCGCGATGAAGGCCGGAACGCTCAAAGTGGTTTCAGACAAAGCCGTCATGGCCAACGGATCGACTCTTGCGGCGATAGATGGGCCGAGCGCGGAGGACTTGATATCCCAAGGGATCATAACTGATGGCATGGTCGTCAAGGTTAAGAGCATGCTCAACGCCGCAAGTCATGTGGAGGATGTTCTGATCGAAGACGAAAGCGGAAGGACCACGAGATTCATCTCACCAGAAAGCTAATTGATACCTGCGTGTTCAACCTTACCGTCATCGCTCTAGGCTCCAGAGGCCATTGCGCAGGTACCGGATATCATTGGCGTGAAACGGAATAAAAATCAGATGGCTTGGCGTCTCGTCTTCAATTGGACGGTCGCGTTGAATTTCTTCTTCAGGAAGACCTTCGCAGCTTTTATCCTCTCGCCGTCGCGGCCTATCGCTATGCCGCGGTCCTTCTCGTCGATGGTCAGGAGGATGTATTTCTCGCCCATCACGTCTCGGATCTCCGTGTTGAATATCTGTATGTTGCCGAAGAAATTGCGCAGGAACATCTCGGGGTCATCGCTGTCCGCGACGATTATCACCCGCTTGCGGAATATCACTTTGAGCCTCTCTATGTTCGCGGCCTTCTTGCCGATCGCCTTTCCGAGGGAATCCGCGCTCACCAGGAAGATGATCGAGGACTCCGTGTTCAGATAATCAGATGGCATCACGTGAGTTATGCCCTCGAAATTCGAGAACATGCTCAGGTCGTCGCCGGTGAGTTCAACCATAAAAATCATCATAAAAATAAAAAATCATTTCTTCTTCGCGAGCTCCAGGATGTTCGAGGAGCCCTCTTCGAAGACGGAAAGGACGGATACGGGGAACGGTTTTCCGCACACGGACCCGAGCTCCATCGAGCTCCCCTCGAATTGGATCATCGGGACGTTGGATATTTTGGAGCGGGACTCGATCTTCTCCCTTATGCCCACCGGCGCGTTGTTCGCGACGATGAAGAGCCTGACATTGTCCGCCGAGCCTATCCCTGCCCTTCCACCGAAATCGACCTTGCCGCTCTCGACCGCGAGCCTGACTGCCATGGTGAGCGGGTTCTCCCTCTCCTTCTTGGTCTTCCTTCTCCGGACGACTTTCTTCTGCTTCTTCTCTTTCACCGGAGCTTCCTTCTCGGCATTCTCGACTTCCGCGGTCTCTGCCGTCTCTACTTCCTTGTCTTCGATTTCTTCAGTAGCATCTGCCATTTGTCTCACCATCATTTCTTCTTGGTCTTCATAACCAGCCTGATCTTCCCTGTCCCCACCGGGACGGTCTGTCCGACTATGATGTTCTCTGTCACGCCAATGAGCTTCTCTTCCTCAGAGAAAGCGCTCGCGTTGATGAGGTGCTTTATCGTCTCTTCGAAAGCAGCCCTACCCAGGACACCGACCTTCTCTCCGGAGAGTCCGTGCCTTCCTATGGATTTCACAACGCCGCCATAGGTCATCGCATCCGCGATGAGCATTATGTGACGGATGTCCACGTAGAGCTTCTGCATGTCCATGACGTCTTTTATCTCTTTCGCGATGGCATTGCGCGCGGCCTCGATCCCGTAGACGCGTTCTATCTCCTTTATGTTGTTGGTGTAGATGCGCGTCATGTCCACGGCGGGATGCTCGCTCGCCCCTACGATGTTGAAGCCACCTGCCCTTACGAAGAATTCGTCGTCCCCTTTGATGACGACGGCCCTCGAGATGCCTTTCACTCCGCGGACTATGGCCGAACCTACCTTCTGCGAGAGCTTCCTGACCGCCTTGGCTGTGAGCGGTTTCTTCTCCGGCTTCTTCTCGCCTTCTTTGGGTGCACGAGTCTCTTTGACTTCCTTGGCCGGTTTTATTATGACAGTGTTCTCGTCGACTTTCAAATCGGTGCTGAAGGGCTCTAGCGCCTTCTTCAGCATAGCGAACGTGATGCCCTGGGCCTTGCCGTCCTTCTCATGGTATATGACCTTTATCAGGAGGTTCTCCAGGTCGTCCTCGACATACGCCACATCGGAGACGAAGACGCTGGCGAGCTCCTTGGCCACCTTCTCGGCTTCGGAGCGGCTGCGGCCGTAGGATGATTTCAGGTAGATGTCGATGATAGGCTTCTTGGGCTCCTTCTTCGCATCCACTATCTCGATGAGCCTCGGCAATCCCGTAGGCACATGCTCCGCGACACCCGCGTAGTGGAACGTACGCATGGTCATCTGCGTACCAGGCTCGCCTATGCTCTGGGCACAGACGACGCCGACGGCTTCGAATGGTGCAATCTTGACGCTCGGACGTTTGTATGCTTTCATCAGTTCACCTTATGCAGTATCGACATCATCCTGTTTCGCTTCATCCGCGAGGCTGGCCGTGGAGGAATACATCGGATCCTTCCCGTCCCCTCCATAGATGAATTGTATAATGCTCATGTCAGCGTTCCTGACCGTGAAATCGTCCATGACAACGAGGTCCTGGAGCGCGTTGATCAGCCTGCGCTGCATGTAACCGGAACGCGCCGTACGGATGGCCGTGTTGACCAGCGCTTCACGGCCGCCCATCGCGTGATTGAAGAATTCATATGGGGTGAGCCCCGTGTGGAACGACGAGTACACGAAACCGCGCGCGGCTCCGGTTATCACGCCGGGCTTGAAATACGGGAGTATCCTCCTCTTGTAACCGCGGGTTATCCTCTTGCTGCGTACGGTCTGCTGCGCGACGAGGGCCGACATCTGGATGGCGTTAAGCAGGCTGCCACGCGCTCCGATCTTGGCCATGATGATCGACGGGTTCGTGCTGCCGAGATCCGACTCGACGAGCTTGCCCGCGTCCTCACGGGTCTTGGAGGTTATCTCCATGATCATGCCTTCAAGGGTCTCTTTCAGGCTCATGCCAGGGGCGCGCTCGAGAGAGCGGTTCTTGTACTGCATGATGAGGTTGTCTATCTCGCGGTCCATCCGGTCCGTGATCTCCTTCACCTTCTCATCTCCTTTCGGGGAGAGGGAATAATCCTTGAGAGACACTGACAGGCCATAGAGGGAAATCGCCTCCAGGGCGAGCCTCGTGGATCGGTCCAAGAACTGTTTAGTGTACTCCGGCCCGTGGTTGATGAACAGCCTTTCGAGCAGTTCGCCTTCCATGGCCTTGCTCTCGACGGCTCCCTTGATCAGCTTGCCGTTCTTTATCACGATCTCCTCGCCGAGCTTGGATGACACCTTCACGCTCAGGTCGTCGGGGAGCAACTGCGAGAAGAGGTGCTTGCCGGAGAACGTCCCGTTGGGTCCGTCCGCTGCCGGAAGCTCGGTAATCCCGATGAGATAGAGGAGGTTCGATGCCTCGCTTTTCGTGAAATACGAATCGTCCTTGGTGAGGAAGTATAGCCCTGAGACGTGGTCTTCCTGCGGCTTGATGAGCGCGTGCCCATGCCTCGGCGAAAGGAGCTGCCCCTCGACTTTCATGAGGTGCCTCGCCTCTGATTGCGCCTCCTCGGTCTGGAGGATGTGCAGGTTCATCTCGTCCCCATCGAAGTCCGCGTTGTATGGCGCGACCACGACAGGATTTATCCTGAATGTCTTGCCTGGCAGCACCTGGATCACGTGCGCCATCATGGAGATGCGGTGGAGCGAGGGCTGCCTGTTGAAGAGCGAGATGTCGCCATCGACTATCTGCCTCTCTATCGTGTAGCCGACCTTCAGATTGTCGAGCTGCTCTTTCGCGAGCTCCGGGGTCTCTCCGACCTTTATCCTCCTGCCATCAGTCCTTATGATATAGGTGGCGCGTGGATAGGTAGGAGAGAGGATCAACTGCTTGCAGTAGTTGAGGTTCCATTCCGTGACATGCATAGGGACCGTGAGCTCTTCGGCAACGCTCTGCGGGATGCCCACCTTGTCCATGTCTATCCTCGGATCAGGAGAGATGACGGTACGGGCTGAGAAGTTGACACGCTTTCCCGAAAGGTTGTACCTGAAGCGGCCCTCCTTCCCTTTGAGCCTCTGTGCGAGCGTCTTGAGCGGCCTTCCTGAGCGGTGGCGCGCTGGCGGGATGTTCGCGGTCTCGTTATCGAAATAAGTCGTGACGTGGTATTGGAGGAGCTCCAGAGATCCTCTATGATGAGCTGGGGCGCGCCTGCGTTGATGTTGGCCTCGAGCTTCTGGTTTATCCTGATGACATCGACCAGTTTGTGGGTGAGATCGTCTTCGCTCCTCTCACCGGTCTCAAGCGTGATCGAAGGCCTGACGTTGACAGGCGGAACCGGAAGGACGGTCATTATCATCCACTCTGGGCGCGAGTAAAGGGGATCGAAACCCAGCGAGCGGAGGTCGCTGTCGTTCAATGAGGATAGCCAGTCGCGGATATCCGTCGGGAGCATCATATCCTTGTCCCGGAATATCGTCGTGGGCTTGAGCAGCTTTATCTCCGGGAGCTCGAAATCGCAGTGCGGGCACTTGCGCGATGATTTCTCCTTCTTTTTCTTCTTCGCCTCGACTTCGACTTTCACCGCGGCCGCTGCGGCCTTCTCTTTCTCCTCTTTCGCGATCTTGAGGAGCGAATCCGTCACGTTCTCCCCTTCGGTGGGGACAGGTGGCTTCACTATGGTATCTTCCTCTGCCACCTTCTCAACGACCTTCTCTATCTCCTCTATCCTGACCGCCGGCTTGTTGGCCAGCACCTTGTGGCAGGATGGGCAGGTGGATTTGAGTATATAGTATATGTGCTTGGCGAATTCCACGTGCATGACAGGGCGCACCATGTCTATGTGGCCGAAATGTCCCGGACATTCCTTGACCGTGCCGCCGCAGGTCTTGCAGCGCAGGCCAGGATCCACGACACCGAGGCGGGTATCGACGAGGCCACCGTCTATCGGGTAGCCGTCGTCGTCATAGGTGTCCGGCACGATTATTTTCGTGGCAGACATCTTCCTGATCATCTCGGGTGAGAAAAGCGAGAACTTCAGCTTGTCCAGGACCTTGTTTATTTCGACCATATGCATAACCTCGTGATGGATTTCAGCCTTTTTCTTTCAGTATGATCCTCGGGAAAATGTTCAGGGATTTTATCTCGTCCAGCAGCAGCTTGAACGCGTAGCTTATCTCCACTGATTCCACATTCTCGCTCTGGCATATCGGGCACACATCGCGGTTGCGCGCATAATCATGCGTGGAAACCGAACCGCACTCGGTGCATATCAGCTGGACCGTCTTGTCGCTCTCCTCGAGGAGACGCTCCTTGATGAGCATGCTCGCCCCGTAACCTAAGAGGCAATCGCGTTCCATCTCTCCGAACCTGAGGCCTCCTTCGCGGGCGCGGCCTTCGGTCGGCTGGTGCGTGAGCAGCTGCACCGGTCCGCGGGACCGCACGTGCATCTTGTTCGAGACCAGGTGGTGGAGCCTCTGGTAGTAGACGACCCCTATGAATATCCTCGATTTTATCATCTTGCCTGTGAGCCCATCGTAGAGTATCTCCTCTCCGTGCTCGCTGAATCCGTTTTTCTTGAGTATCTCCTGGAACTCCTCTTCGGTGTTGCCGCCGAACGCGGTGCCGTCCATGAGGAGGCCGCCGAGCGAGCCTGCTTTCCCGCCCAATGTCTCGAGCAGGTGCCCCGCAGTCATACGGGAAGGTATGGCGTGCGGATTCACGATCAGGTCCGGCGTTATCCCGGATTTTGTGAATGGCATATCCTCTTGCGGTACGAGCAGCCCTATGACTCCTTTCTGTCCGTGCCTTGACGCGATCTTGTCCCCGACTTCGGGCGTCTTGATCGCGCGGATGCGGACTTTGACAAGGCGGTTGCCGCTCGGGCCTTCGGTGATGAGCACCGAGTCCACACGGCCTTTCTCGCCTGATTTCAATGAGAGCGAGCTTTCGCGCTTCTTCTCTTCGACAGCGCCGAAGACGGATATCTCCTCGAGGAATCTCGGGGGGGATGTCTTTCCGACAAGGACGTCCTTGCTGTCGACTTCGCTTTCCGGCATCACGATGCCATCCTCTGCGAGGTATTTGTACGCCTCCTCGCCTCTGTATCCCACGACTTCTGGGGTCGGGAGCTCGATCTTGTCCTTCTGGCCTCCGGGGTACATCCTCTCTTCGGTCTCGTAGGTCTTGAACATGGTCACCCTGTGGAGACCGCGGTCAATGGACGAGCGGTTCACGACGATGGCATCAGCCATGTTGTAGCCGTGGTAGCTCATGAGCGCGACAACGCAGTTCTGGCCCGCGGATTTCTCCCTCAGGTTGAGCGCCTTGTACGTGCGCGTCTGCACGAGCGGCTCCTGCGGATAATACATTATATAGCCGCGGGTGTCGTAGCGCGTGCCGAAATTAGCGGAATAGATACCGAGCGACTGCTTGGTCATGGCGCATGCCATGGTGATACGGGGGGAAGAGTTGTGCTGCGCGTAGGGGAGCACGCCTGCGACCACGCCGAACATGTTCGAGGGATCGACCTCGAGGTGCGTGTGGTCCGGGGTAATCTCGGATTCCTTGATCGCGATGAGCGAGTTCTCCTCTTCCTGTGCGTCGAGGTATTCGACGATGCCCATCTTCACCAGATGGTTCCAATTGAGCTCGTTGTTCCTTATCCTCGCCATGATCTCTGGCTGCAGGCGGGACTTTCCATTCTCGACTACGATGTACGGCCGCCTCACCCTTCCCTTGTCCGTCAGGATGTGGAGCTCGTTGAGCCTCTCGTTGTAGTATATATTGACCTGGCTGTTGAGCTCGTTGGAGCGTCTCCTCTCGCGCAGCCGGTTGGCCAGACTCTTGCCGTCTGGGTGCGTCCCTACCGTCCTGCCATTGAGGAATATGATCGTCCTGTCCGGAGCCGCCTTCCTTTTTCTGCGTTTCATCGCCATTTTTTCACCACTAGAAGCATTCACTCTTTAACGTCGTAAGCCTTGAGTATCCTGCCTATCTCTTCCTCTTCAACACCGATCGAGACCTCTGCCATGATGGCGAGGTTCTTCACCAGGGAACAGCTCGGCCCTTCCGGTGTCTCGTTCGGACAGAGCTTGCCGATGTGGGTCCCGTGCAGATCACGAGCCTTGAAGTGTGGATGTTTCTTGCTGAGCGGAGAGATGACACGGCGCAAATGCGAGATCGTGGAGAGATAGCTCACACGGTCGAGCAGCTGCGAGACGCCGGTCTGCCCTGCGATCCAGTTTCCTGTCGCCATCGCGTATTTGATCCGATCACCCATGACATCCTGGCGGATGAGGGTGTGGACCTGGAGCCTGCGGCCCCTCGCATCAGCACGGGAAGCCTGGTAAACGAGGTCCTTTATCAGGAACTGGAACGCGTAGCGGAAGAGCTCTTCCATCATGTCGCCGGCCAGTTTCACGCGCTTGTTCGCGTAGTGGTCCTTGTCGTCCGGAGCGATCTCGCGGTAAGCGACCCTTGTCGCGCGCTCGGCCATGCGTATGAGATATTTCGCCTTGTCCATCCTCGCGGCCTTCGTGACGCCGACGTGGGGGAGTAGATAATTATCTAACAGGTTCTCCATCCTGTTGAGCCGGAATTCCGGCGGCTGGCCAGGAGACAGTCTGCGGCTGAGCATATCCACCGCCTCTTCCCTTGTCCGGGACTGCTCTGCCTCGAGGTTGAGTATCACGTCGTTGCGTATGTGCTTCTCCTGCGAGAAGCCTGCAAGAAGCTGCGCAGGCTCTTCCATGCCCAGCACGCGGAGGAGCTGGACGAACGGCACTCCGGCCGGAGTTGACGGGAACTCGACCGTGTATACTCCGTCCTGGTTCCTGTCCACCACGCATCTCGCCCTGAAGCCGTAGTGTGTTGAGAATATCTTGGCGACTATGCCGTTGCGCTCTTTGGTGACCATGAGCTTGTTCGGCACTAGGTCCTCTATTGAGATGAGCACGCGCTCGCTCCCGTTGATTATGAAATATCCTCCGGCATCGTCCGGATCCTCGCCGTTCGCGATCAACTCGTCGCGCCTCATGTTCGAGAGGTAGCAGAGCTTGGATTTGAGCATGACCGGGAGCTCGCCGATGAAGACATCGCTATATACCGGACGCTCCACGCCATTGAAGACGGGGATTATCTCGAGGAATATCGGTGCCGAATAGCTCAGGTTGCGGAGCCGCGCTTCGTTCGGCAGTATCTGGCGGTAGCCGCCCTTGACCTCGTAATACCTCGGCTGCTCGATCCTGACTTTCCCGAGTTTCAGCTCGAACCCCTCTACATTGGTCTGGATCTTGCCGATCCTCTCGACGACCTGCTGGACCCCGATGTCCACGAACTTGTTGTACGACAGGAGCTGCTGGTTGACCAACGTATTCACACGGAAATAAGACCCGATAAGACTTTCAGCCATTTAACTCACACCTCGATAGCCGGTCGATTTTGACCGGACGGATTTTAGACAAAAATGACTCACGTTCAATCCTCTATGACTGCACGATAAGACAGGTATTTCCCCGTGCCATCGTCCCTCTCTATCTTGATCACGTCCCCGACCTTGGCCTTCAGAGCCACGGCTGAGGAATCGCTCACAAGCATCTTCGGGAGCTGAGAATCGTCGATGCCGTACTTATGGAGAAGCTTCGTCTTTTCGGCTTCGCCCAGCACCTTCATCTCCGGGACAAAATCATGCGATAAAACGTCTATTGTAGAGGTCTCCTCTTTCTTCTTTTTCTTCAAGCAGGACCACCTTAGCGCGCAAAAGGAATTCCAGCGGTAATGCTGGCTATCCGGTAAAGGTGATTCATTATGGAAATGTTTATAAAATGCCATGGTCGCGGGCGGGTATTGGGCTGCCATTCTCGCATTGCCTCAAACGAACAGAAGGAACAGATTTATCATTATTTTGAGAGCATGGCCGGTATGAATAGGTCGGCACTGGCGGGCAAGTGCAAACGGAAAACAAAGGAAGAGATTGGCGCAGACGAGCCATGACCTAGATACGGATCCATGGCACGTACGGCGTGCAAGCCGAGCTGGCAGAAAAAACGACGGACGTTGGGATACTATCCAGATTAGCAAGGGGATCTGCCAGATGTGGAACCGACGGAAAGACTAATTGCGCATAGCCTTTGACCAACCTACGATTCATACTCCTTTTTAGATCGGGCTTTGCGTCTGGTTTGACTCTCAAAGTCTGGGCGTATCACCCCATCTGGATCTACGGGTTGCTCTTTGGATGGCCGGTCTTCGAGTCGAGCTTTGCGTTTGGCTTGACTATCAAACGCTGGAGGAGCCACCTCGTCTGGATCAATGACTTGCGTTTTGGATCGATGAGCGCCAAAATCCGAACCGGGTGAGGCTACATCATCCTCGTCTAGCGGGCGTTTTGCATTTGATCGGGCGGGATGTGATTTGAAGGGCTCCCGTATTATTTCGTCATCCGGAAGTATCTTCTTAGCTTCCGGCCTGATAAGATGCGCACGGACCTTTTTCCCGTGGCTGGTGAGATACCCGTACCGACTGCTTTGCACGTTCTGACGAAATGGTTGGATCAGCCGTGACCGGGGAGTTCCTAAGATGCTTTTGGACTTTGATCCCCAATTCGAGCAACGATTGCTCAGCCGCAGTTGCTTTTTGTTCTTTCTGGGTCTCTGCCATCAAATCAACTCCTTGTTGGATGAAAGTCTCTTACATATATTGGAAAACATGCTAAGCCGGACAAGCCTGGAACGGATATCTTTTTTCCCGGAAAGCGATTCTTTTTCCCAGTTCACCAGCATATTGTAGGTCATCCTGAGGAAACGGATGCGATTTTCCAATCCTGGGGGTTTTTCCCTTGAGGCTTCGTATTCAGACATGGCGATTTCAATGGCTGACATCGCACTGCTGACTTTCTGTTGGGTCTCGATCTCAAGTTGAACGGTGTCTGCTTCGAACCCTTTCATCTCATTCCGCCCTGCACCAATGCTACCCATATCAATGCCTCGAAACTATCAAGATATAGATGCAAGGAACAGGATATAAACATTTTGAGATGGATATTGGAATATGATCCTCATCATCGACAACGGCTCCCAGTACACGCACCTCATAAAAAGGAACTGCCGGGACATGGGTCTTGAAGCCGAAGTCCTCAACGCGAAACACGGTCAAAAAGACTTGGATGCGGCAATCGCGAAAAAAATCGACAAGATAATACTCTCGGGCGGTCCGAGCTCCGTCTATTCCGAGCCTCCGAATTTATGTTCTCAGATCTGCGAGCAGGTGCGCGATTCCAAGCTATCGGTTCCATTGCTCGGCATCTGCTACGGCCACCAGATGATAGCGCACATATGGGGCGCGAAGGTCGCCAAGGGGGCGAGCGCGGAATACGGCCTTTCCCAGATAACGATCGATGACGAGGATGCGTTATTCAAAGGGGTCCCGAAGACGTTCCGCGCATGGGTTTCACATTTCGATGAGGCCAAAGAGCTCCCGAAAGGTTTTATCAAGTTGGCGCATTCCGAAACGTGCGGCATAGAAGCCATGCGCCATTTGAGTCTCCCGATCTTCAGCGCCCAATTCCATCCCGAAGTGTGGCACACCGAGCATGGCGAACGGATTCTCGAGAATTTCCTTAAATGAAAAAAATCATCCGGCATTCGGATCCGAAACCCGCCCCATGAAAAGGATGTTCCCGGTGTCCTGCTGCTGTATTATGAATATGAACGGGTGGTCCGCCCTGAACACGGGCATGCTCGGCTGCGGATTCTGCTCGACAGCCGTCGCCACCATCACGACCGCGGTGGCTGCCGCGGCCTCGGTGCCGTTCTCGTCCACCTGAACGAACGCCTTGTGCACCACTTGGTCTATTTTCAGGTCCTTCGCTCCGGTCATCAGAGAGAAATCCGCTGAATCCGAGAATGCCTGGGCCATCCCCATCTCTTCCAAAGTATCGCTCATCTGATATTCCGTCTCGAACTTGAATTTGGGGATTGACACCTTCACATCCTGCTTCTGCAATTCGGCCTTCCATGCATCCAGGTTCTCCAGGTTCAGCGAACTCTCCAACGCGCTCGGATCTTCGCTTCTAGGCAGAAGGATGAGCATCGAGAGATTCCCTGAATACGGTATCTCGAGCATCTGCAGCTGGTTGTTCTCCATGTAAGAGTATTCGTCCGTGGAATGCATCATCGACACGTTTTCCACGGTTCCCGGGCTAATCGTGAAATCATCCTGGCTGGTCAGGCTGGAATTGAACTGCGTGGCCCATGAGCCCTTGAAATACACTGCGTTTGTGAGCACCAGCTTCGTCCCGGCCGATATCGTGCCTGGAGATAGGAGATTCTGGATCCGGTCCTCGGTTTTGTTCTCGACCCAGCTGTTGATCAGCAACCGCGAGCCTTCAGGATCGTTTCTGAAATCGAGAGGGGTAGCTGCACCCCCATAGTTGTCCTGGACATCCTGCAGATAGGATGCTAGGAGAGGCTGGTCGTTTTGGACCCACAATGCGTTCGCGGTGCGGAGGACGGATCCGTTGTCTCCATTCATCTCGCTGATTAGCTCGTAATAACCATCGCGCCTGAGGGTATCGTTTTGAGGCAGATGCAGGACAGATGCCATCTCCTCCGCGGTCTGCCCGTTCGCTCCTTCGTATGTCATGGCAAGCGCGGAAGAGACGCTGAACGGGGAGAAGAATACGTTTCCTGGCTCCCCTTTGTATCTTGAATATAAGTCCATCGCGAACAGGTTGTTCCCTTCGACAACCGCAGCGACGGAACCGGCGGTCGTATTATGGACCGGAGGCTGCGGTGCGGTGCAGCCGGGCATCAGCGCAACCAGTATTATGAACGCGACGATTCCGAACAGGACATGCTTTCCGTGCATGATTGTGATATAATCGCGCATTATAATATCCATGCCGATTTCTTATGGCGTGGACCGAAATCAGCGATAGCTCGATTCCGAAGACGCGAGCGCTTCCCCGACCACGCTCTCCTGGTCCCTGAACACGTATTCCGCTTTCAGGAATTTGTCCAGGAACGCCTTCCTCTTGCGCAATTTACTCGAGACGTCGAATATGGCTTCGAAACCGGTCCACATGAGGTACCAGACGAGCGGGGAGATTAGCGCTGCGATGAATGTGCGCCAATCGAGTGGAGCCAGCAACATGCCGAGCGATATGACCACTCCGATGAAAGCGCGGGCACCACCACGATTCAATCGGTCCTTCATGGATTTGTCCAGGTCCTTGAGCCTGGCTTTGAAATAATCCTTTATGCGTTTCTTGATAAGGTTCTCTTTCTTCTCGGAGCGGAATGCGTGCGGCAATGTGAATGTGATCGCGAACACTCCTTTCGGGGTCTCCATGTAGTGCTTGTGCAGCTCGTTGAGGAAGTCGTCCGAGAGGATCCTCGTCTCATACGGGGATGGATCGAAGTCGGAGAATATGTCGTCGTAACCGTCCAGGGCCACATGGACTGATTGGAGGACATCGGATACTTTTTTGGGCTCTGGTTTCGTTGGGGGTTTTTGTTCAGCGACTTTGACGATATCGATCTTCTGTCTCGACTCCTGGACAGATTTTACCTGATCTGGATCAGCTGGCTCTTCTGGCATGCCTAGCCATTGATTCTTGAGATTTAAAATGTTTGCATGGAACTGCTATCCATGACAACCACTGTCTACCTCATCAGGCATTGCCAGAGCATCGCCAACGTCAAGAGGATGTACAATTGCAAGATAGGGCAGGATGAGGGGCTCAGCGAGAATGGGAAGAAGCAGGCGAAGAAACTCGCTGCGTTTTTCAGGAAGATACGGCTATCAGCGATTTACAGCAGCCCGTTTCCGAGGGCTATGCAGACCGCTTCGGAAATCGCACAGCATGCAGGCGCTAAAGTGGAGACGGTGGAGGAGTTCATAGAGCACCGTTGCGGGGAGTGGGACGGGAAGAGCGAGGACGAGATCATGAAGTTGTATCCGAAAGCATGGGAAGGCTGGCACACCGATCCCCAGAACCATCCGATCCCGAAGGGCGAGACGCTGCTCGCGATACAATCCAGGGCATTACCGAAGTTCGAGGAGCTCGTCGAGAAAAACAGGGGTGAGACAATCGCTATTGTGACCCACTACTGCGTCTTCAACGTGATTATCTGCTCATTGCTCTCCAGCCTCGCTAACTTCAGGTGCTTCGATACCGAAAACGGCACTGTGGCTGAGATAAAGATGGAGAACGTGCCCAGGCTGATGTTCTATGCGCCGATCGGAGACGGGATCTGAGTTCATCTGGTGATATCCTTGCTGGATATCTGCTCCAGGTATTCCTTGTTTTTCTCGAAATATTCCCTGCTCGGCCTGAGTATCTCGCACAGCTCCCTCGCGACCGCGTTCTTCAGGTCCATCGGGTGGAGCTTGCCTTCGGTATAGATAGTCTTCAATTCCTTGATATCCGCGATCTCGACATCTCCGCCGAACTTCGCCGGGCGCTCTATCTTGATGCCTTTGTCGCGCATGACCAGGTATTCCGCGTATTCGATGATTGGGTTCCCTTCCACGGTCTTCTCGGCGCATTGCGCTTTCTTTATCTTGGAATTGATCTCTTCCACGGAATCATGGATGAATATGGCGCTGCCAGGTATGCTCTTGCTCATCTTGGCTTCGAGCACCTGCTCCTCCTTGCTCACATTGGGGTCCATCCTCGCACCGCCCTGCAATCCTGGGAGCAGATGGTGATGAACTGCCACGAAATCTTTCTTGTATGAATGGGAGAGCTCGCGTGCGAGCATGTGCACCTTCCTCTGGTCCATTCCAGCATGCGCGATCTGCACGTCAAGCATGAATATATCGGCCGCTTGCATGGCTGGGTAAAAAACCACCGCGGACGAGGTCGATTCCGTCTCCTTCCTGCCCATGATAGTGATGCAGCGGAGCATGCGGTTTATCGTAGTTTCCTTGGCGATGCGCAGGACCTGCTTCCAGTAATCGTTGTCGTACAAATCGCTCGCGAGGACATAGTTGACCTTGGATTCGTCGAGGCCGAGCGATATGAACGAGTGCTTGAAATAACCCTTGGCGACTTCACGGATTTTTTCCAGATCGCCACCGAGCTTCCCGTTTATGTAAGAATGATAATCGGCTAAGAAGATGGTCGGCTTTATTCCGGCTGCGATGAAATCCTGGAGCTTCAATGCGGTGCACAAACCTGTGCCGAGGTGCACCTTCCCGGATATCTCGAAACCGATGTAGTGCTTCGGGTGTTCGTAGTTCTCGAAGATCTTCCGCAGGTCCTCTTCTGTGACGACCTCCTCTGCAGGAGTCCGCTTCACGAGCTCGATCTTTGTTTCTATATCCATGCTTGGAAGAATGCGAGGTTAGGGATTAAATTGTTTGCAGCCTCATAGCTTTGCATTTTAAGTCCGTCGTTTAGCCGATATTAGGTGCAACTTTCAGACTTTAGGTGCAGAATAGACTAAAGGTGCAAAGCCCAGCCTCATCATCGCGGCCTTCTTTTCCTCGGAACCGAGTTCCGCCGAGCTTATCGCGTCCCGCAGGAACTGGATCGTATGGTCGTAGGATTCTCGATCCACGGGATATGGAATTCCGTCCTTTCCTCCATGCGCGAACGAGTATTTCACCGGGTCTTTCCAATCAAGTTCAGTTCCGTAGATCAGCTTCGACACCAATGCGAGCGCCCGCAGCTTCTTTTTCCCCATGCCGTTCATCGAAACGAGCTCTTTGTAGTTTTTGGGCTGGATTTCGTACGCACGCTCGAGCATTTCCCAGTCCTTCTTGGAAAGGTCGCACTCCAGGATCTCATGCCTCTCGGGCAGCGTGTAATTGGAATCGGAGAGCGTCGTTTGCCCAGTGAAATATTTCCGCAGGCGGAGAGGATTATCCTTGACCAAATCCAGGGCATTGCGCCGGGCATCTCCGGTCTCGCTGCTTACGAGATTCAGGACACTATTTTCTTTCGCCATGCCTGCGATATTCTCTGGCGGGCCTTCCGTGAAATTATCCGTGCTGAGCCAGTGGTATCTCCTTGCGTATTTGTTCTCGCTGTTCAATCCCTGCTGGACAACAGCCCAGTTGCCTTCCTCGTCCATGAAGAACGAATGATGATAAAGATCGTAGCCGTCCTGAACGCACGCACTGTCTACTTTAGCTGATAGTTTGGTGGCTTCGAGCAAAGATTTCCGTTTCGATTCCGAGATATTGAATCGATCGGAGTGCGCGGCTATCTCGTCCGGAGTCTTTTTGGATGTCTTCCCTTTCCCGCCGCATGCGACTACCCCCATATCTTCCGTGAGTGCTTCCTTGAGAGCGCCGCACGCGGTGGTGGTCGTACCCGAAGAATGCCAATCGAAACCTATGGCGCATGCGAGAGACTGGAAGAACATCGGGTCAGCGAGCCGCTTCAGCAGCTCCTGCGTTCCATAATCATCTATGATTAGCTGGCTTATCGCTTTGGAGAGCGGCCTCATACGCTGGAAAAGCCAGGCGGGACATTTGCCTGGATGGAGGGGAAGGTCGACTGAGCCGGTTTTCATGATGTTTATCGCATTTTACCCTATTTATACTTTCAGGGGGTTCATTTCCGCGGAAACCCCAATGCAATAAAAACCATGCCGTCCAGATAAATCACACCGCCTCCATAGCTCAGTGGTAGAGCGACTCTCTTGTAAGGAGTAGGTCGGGGGTTCAAATCCCTCTGGAGGCTTATCATTTCTACTTCAGAGCCCTCATATGCTGGGAGCCACGAACCGCCACAAATACGCGGTTTGAGGCTTTTTTATCTGCCGGCTTTCCCAACCAGAACGAGTGGAGAAAAGAAGATCGGATTAACGGTGTGTGATGCTACTGACATATAACGGATGAATTATCCGGCCATTGAACCGAAAAAGAGAAGTTACCATTGGCAGCAACATAAATGATGTCAAGAGTACTGTTAAACGTGGAGTTTTTATCAGCCTTAAGGGACCATGAATAGACGAGATTCATCGATAGGACAGCAGCGTCAAGAAGGGTGGCACCAGTACTATTGCATACCACTGTGATGTTGCCATTTTGGCTGGTATCCTGACTGAAATCACTTGAGAAAGTTAAGTGGCCGGCAGTCCACGGGATTTTGGAATCGTTTGGGCCAAAACCACAGGAAAAGTCGGTAACACCGGGGCAGTAAAGGGCTACCCCGGCATCTTGCCCGCTTCCAACGACTCCACCATCTTGTGCATCAATGGCGGGCGGTTGAACAACGTATCCATCTGGCGCGTTGCAGGCAACTGCCAAATCATGATGCGTCCCACCGAGACTGTTTGCGGCGCTGCTGTTAGGATTATAATATGTCTGGTACCCGCCAGGGCAGGTCTGAGAGAACGTCTGCGACGCCTGGAGGTAAAAATTAAGGCTATAGTCATCTTTGTTCTGTACTGCGAGAGGCACATTCGTCGCCGGTTCCACGTCAGGAGTTCCGCCTTCGTATGTACGCCCGGACGGCGAAGAGATTTCGTATGCAAGATTAAGGTTGCTGCATGCATTCAAAATAATCTCGGTAGGAGAAACTCCAAGCGTCGCTATGGCAGTGAATGATGGCAGTTTTCCGTCAACCTCTTTGATATCGAATGAATTGTAATTTGGAGCTGGGTTTCCTACGCCAGCATCCGGTGGATTGACTTGGAAAGACGCCGCATTTACTATTGCATAGGGCGGAGTTGAATTTGGAGGAGAGGCATCGGATAGCTCAGGGGCGACAATAAAAAACGGGGAATCAAAACCCAAAAAAAGGTCAATGATGGGAAGGTTAGCCAACGCTTGCAGCGTCGTAAGACCGTTTATTCCATATATCGTGAAAGTAGCCGAATCTTCGTAGCAAAGGCTACGGTAATAGTTTCCGTATGCATCCAACTGGTTATCGGCACACGCCGTTAACCCCAATAAAATCCATCCTACCCCATCAAGGTCATGGCCAATTGCCTCTGCTGTAGCCTTAGAGATACCCAGTGCCGGTACCCTCGGGAGCACCATGACGGCTCCTGTTTGGGCCGCCATTCCTGCAGCTTGTCCTGAAACCAGCTGGCTCATCGTGATATTGAGGTCTGATAGCCTGACACCTGATTTTTCGACAGTGAATAGCGGGGACTGAAGAATCCAATTAGCTATGCCAAGGTCCATCTTAATACCTGTAGATACACCGCAAAGCGGCGGGGTAGGAGGAGTCAAGAGCGCGTTGGAATTCCACCAAGAAACGGCAGACGGATCCAGAGGCTGCGCATCCGAGGGAGTTGGATTGTTTTGCGTTTGTACTTGGGTATCGTAGAACCCAGTAGCACCACCGAAAAAAGGCAAGTATCTGTTTTGAGGGTCGAGAACAAAGTAATCTGCATTGTTTCCTTTTGCAAAAAGCAAGATACCCGCCCCAGAAACTGGTTTGGATGTATATCTATCGTTGACGGCTAGTGTAAACCCCCAACCGTTCACATCAAGGGCAGCCTTACCGTCACTGTCAGTTAGTGCAGCCGCTGGGGTTACAACTGTGTCTGAATTCTGTGCCGGACTACAGGCGATTTCAGAAGCTCCAAAAGCAGTAATGGCTCCAATCGCGAGTCTAACTCCAAGTACTGTCCGGGTAAAATAGGATCTGATGGCGCTTAATGTTGAGTGATGCTTATCAGCTAGAGGCTCTAAAGTCCTGAAATCATTGTCAGGTCGCAGTTTTTTTCCAAAAGCGTCCTTCATATGGCGTAGGCCAGGCATTTCTTAACCCCCCAATTTCTTTAGATGGGTGTGTAAGGATTTTTAAGAACTTACGATTAACCGTTTATGCAATGGGGACTATTGAAGAACTGAAGGGCAGTGCGATTTCCCTCAATAAAAGAATAGGGGAATTCCTCGAAGCCGAAGTAAAGAGGGCAAGTTTTACCAGATTGTTGTTTGTTGGATTACTTATAGGCGTATTTGGAGGAGCAGTTCTCTCCCTGAACAAATTTGGACAAACACCACTAACAGTTTTTTCTGTATTCGCTGAGAACTTCGTGATAGTAAATCTTTTTTTGCTCTTAGGATCGCTAGCTTACCTGATAGGCTCGGAGACGGTAAAAAAATGGAATAAAACCAAGGAGCTACCGGATAGATTTCATGCACTATATGCATATTTTGTTGCGTTCGCAATCATCCTATTTGGAGGCATGGTACTGGAGGGCATTAATCAGAGTTTATCGCTGTCTTATTTGGTATTCTTGGCACTAGATTTCGTTTTGGCCATCTTCGTTTTATACCTCTTCGCAATCCTGAATTCCAAATTATACAACACGTCTATATTGGAATTTATTGCAATTTTGATTGTTTCTCACATCGTATTCTTTGTATTGATTGTGGTGTTAGGAATCTTGATAGTTCTGGCGGCTCTGGGATTATATGAAATCCTAAAAATCGCTGGGGCTTTGCCGGCATAAAGCAACAATGGAATCTGGCAAGCTCTGGAGGCTTCCTAGTTTCATCTGCGTGTTCGGCAGCCAGGTTGCCTTTTGCAAGGATCCGACTACTTCGAGAAGAATTTTATGGCTTCGGCCAGCTCCTTGTGGGTCTTGGCATATTTATGAATGTCGATTTTCTTTGAATATGCCTCGCATGCCTGGACGAGCGCCGTCGCCCCGGCTTGAGTTCCCCACGGATGCGCATTGCATCCGGCACCCATGGTGGTTATGAAATCGACGCCTTCCATTAGGTCTATGAACTCGGCCAGAAGCGTAGGGTTGAGTCCACCTGATACTATCGGGCAGCATTTCTTGATTCCGCGCCAGTCATCGTCCTTGAGTATGACCTGGTCCAAGCGATCCTTGCGGTCAAGCTCAATCGCGTAGGCGTTCTGGTCAGGTATCGTGGCCCAGCTCTGATCGAAGATGTGACCTTTCACCTTGAAGCGCAGGATGCTGTGCGCGGAGACGATATCCTCGTCCGGGCTCCCTGCCATTTTTCCCACGCCAGCTGTGCCGGTGTGTATGCCCGAAGCGCCCGCAAGGCGAGCGAATTTCGAGAGCACAAGCACAGTGAAGCCGATCGGGTTCTCTGGCCGGGTGAAAGCGCCATGGCCCGCGCGGTGGAAGTGTATGAACACGTCGGGGTATCTCCGCCTCAGGGTCTGCACCGCCATCCAGCCCGCGGTCAGGCCGTCGATAAGGAAGGCGTAGCTCCCGGGCTCGAATCCCGCGTTCCGGATCAACTCGCATCTCTCTATCATGATATCGAAATCAGCCGCGGACACGTTGAATGAATGGATCTTCTTCTTGCCGGTCTTCTTGACCGCCAAATCCATGGCTTTCTTGACATGCCGCACCATCTTGTCATAGGGGCAGAAATCCTGGTCGGCCTGCGGCTCGTCGTTCTTCACGAAGTCGCCTCCGCCCACCCAGAAGTCGTAGCATACCTCCGCGTATTCCGCGGATGTGAGCCCCATCTTGGGTTTCACGATCGTCCCCAGGATCGGCCTGCCATAGACGTTCAGGTACGCCCGCATGTCATCCAATGTATAGCTCGGCCCGTCATACTGCTCGAGCATGGATGGCGGGAACCAGACGTCGAGCAGCTTCAGCTCGCAGACCTGTTTCATACCGAGAACGTTACCCGCGACGTAGGTGAAGATGTTCTGGACGTTCCCGTGCCTGTCGAAAAGCCTCCACGGATAAGCGATGAACACCAAATTCTTCGCTGGGTCTACCTTGTAGACCATGGCGTTCATCTGCTTGGAGAACGGGGTCTCGGTCTTGACCAGGAAATTCGTGCCAGTGGACGATTCGGCGGCGACTTCGCAGGCGGCTTGGAGGATGGTATAACCCTTCTCCGGGACGAGATGGAACGCGCCGAGCATGTATTCGCCGTTTTGCGGGTTGGCGAGATCGAAATCCACGTACGCCTTCTGATGAGGGTTAAGGGTTTTCAGCATCTTGTCTTCGGACATAATTCCACCTCTCATCAGATGACGGAGTTATCTCTTATAAATCTGCTGAAAAGAATTCCGAGCGGCAGTCCAGAACGCGGACCAAACCTTGGAGATTTCAAATCTGCCAGATGTGGAAATAATCAGGACCAGTCCCCGCCGCCCCTCACTAGCTTGGGTAATGTAGTCTGCTCATCGGGGCTTTGGATCATCCGTACGATATTTCCTGATTAATGATTATAAATTGTCGCCGTCACTCGCTTTGAAAACCCTCATAAGCCATATTTATAAACACTTACCACAAATACAATATCAAAGGTGTAAGCTGACATGACTCGGAACAATTCACAAAAAAGATCCGATTCGTTCAGCTTCCGCTATTTCTACTTTTGGCCGCTACAGTAGCGGTCTGGGAACAACCCGGAACAGGAACCCGTTAATAAAAATGGGCTCCGGCGTCCGGTTAAGCCCCGGATTTGGACACCAATAAACGATACTTTCATTTTTCCCTAAAGAAAAAAGGTGATCCAAAATGCAAACAACACTCGAAAAACAATCCCCTATCGGGGCTGGAACTGGAAGGAAGGATATTGCAGCGGTCGCGAAGTCAGGCGGAAGCGAAGGCCCGATGAGCGCGTTGGACGTATCTAAGAGAAACGTGGAACGCCGCATTGCGAACCTTGAAAAGGCTGAGGATACGCTTGGCATGGTAGCCAATGATGAAGCAAAAAGGCATCTAGTCGCAGGAGCGAAGAACGAGCGGACGATGGCGTATGCAGAGTTAGTGGCAGGCATATGCGATATCGTCGCTCTCCATGAAGAAGGAGTAGAACGGAAACTAGTCCGCAAGGCGCTGGATACGATCGTGAACAGCACCGTGGAAGGGAAGGGGAACACCAATCCGTTGGCGAGGATTACTGCCAGGGTGCTCCTTGCGCAGATCAATGACACGGAGAACGTGAGAGATATCCTTTCATCTGATTTGATTGCCATGGGCGACGCGAGTGCGGCGATCGGCGCCCTCGTTCGTGAAGCTCATGAGATAGTGGAGAAGAATCCGGATGGGAAAAATTTCAGGAAAACCCACGAGCTTAGGCAGACGGTGACGTTGCTTGCGGCATCTTCGATGGAGATATGGATGCTCAAACAGTGCGGTACGGATAATGAACTCCTGAAAGACGCGCTCGGACTCATAATAGAGCACGGACCTGATGAGAGGAAAAAACTCGCCGCGAGGGCTATGCTCTCCGAAATCAGTTAATCCTTTTCTTTATGTTTTTTCTTGCGCTTCTCCAGCGCAGCCGAGCTTTCTCATCAGCTTTTCCTTCTCGTTGCACAGGTGGGCCCTTTCCTCATAGATTTGGCGTTTCATTGAGTTGACAAGGTCTGAACCGCAGTTCAGTATGCTGTTCGATACGGAAGCGATGGATACCGCGACTGACAGAAATACGATTCCAAGGAAACTCGATATGCGAGACGTTGCGCTATCGTTGATGAGTGGGAGCGAGATCAGAGATATTATCCCGGATGCTGCAGTTGCAGTGAGTGCAAACATATACGGGATGGCCCCTACAACCTCCCGTTTCAGGCCTGAATAATTCGGTTTTTCAGACGCGACTGGTTTCCCGTAGAGTCTGTTCTCGGCCCAATCCGTTAGTTGGACGAACTGCACCCGCTTCGCATCATGAGCGGCGAGCTTCTGATTGATTACCTCGAGCTTATGGGTGAGACTGGAGCGTCTCTTTTCCTCGAGCACTCGCATGAACTTGAATCGTGGAGGACGAACGGATGGCTGGCGCCCATTCTGATGTAATTGCATGGGATTAATTTGTATGAAAATGTTTAAAAACGTGGATATGACATTTTTTCGAGAATATTTTTAAACAACGCAACCGAAATGCAGGCATGGTCGATTTTGACGCGTGCTGCTCGAGCATCCTGTTCATAGGGGTTCCGGTTTTCATCATACTTTTCATGTTCATCCGGGTCATATACGATTACCAGAGGGGCATCGTCATGACCTTGGGGAGATTCTCCGGCGTCAGGGGAAGCGGGCTCCAGATAATCATACCGTTCATCCAGGAGATGAGGGTCGCGGATCTCCGCATCCAGACCATAGACATCCCCAAGCAGGAGGTGCTCTCCAAGGACAATGTCAGCGCGCTCATCAACGCGGTCGTCTATTACAAGATAGTCAATCCGGAAACCGCCCTATTCAGCGTCCAGGATTATGCAATGGCGGTCTATCAGCACAGCCAGACTGCGATTCGTGATGTGGTCGGCAGCAGGACCCTGGACCAGCTATTGACTGACAGGAAATCCATCGCGGACTCCATATCCACTGCCGTGGACGAGGATGCCAAGGGCTGGGGTCTTGACATAATAGGGATAAAGATACAGGACATCGTATTGCCGGATTCCATGAAGCAGGCGATGGCTAGGCAGGCTCAGGCGGAGAGGGAGAAACGCGCCTCAATCATAGTGTCCGAGGGAGAAAGCGTTGCCGCGGACAAGCTATCGCAGGCAGCTAAGATACTGAGCGAATCGCCTGGGGCATTGCACCTCCGCACTCTTCAGATGGTGACGAGCGTCTCGGCAGACAAGACGAACACTCTGAACTTCGTGCTTCCGATAGAGGGCGTGCAGGTATCTGATGAGGCCAAAGCGGTCAAGGCGGCCCAGGCGGCGGAGAAGCCGAAGAAGAAGGAAACGGTAGGGTGAAACCATGGTATTCGCAATCATCAACCAATACGAAAGAGGAGTGAGGTTCGTCTGGGGCAGGTTCGACGCGGTAGTCGGCCCGGGATTCGCCTGGAACATACCGTTCTTCCATAGCATCCGCATGCTGGACATGCGCGTCAAGACGATACCTATCCAGCCCCAGGACGCCATGACCAAGGACAACGTGCCTGTGAAGATCGCCGCTGTCGTCTATTACAAGATCGTGGACCCGCTCAAGGTGGTGATGGCCATCTCGGATTACAATTTCGCGATAGCCCAATACGCCCAGACAGCGGTGAGGGACGTCATAGGGAACAACGAGCTCGATTTCGTGCTTGCGGACAGGGACAAGATCGCCCTGGAGATAGAGAAGCTGGTGGACGAGGAGACCAAAGACTGGGGCGTGGACGTATCGGCGATCAAGCTCCAGGACATCGAGCTCCCCGAGGACATGAAGCGGGCGATGGCGAGGCAGGCTGAAGCCGAGAGGGAGAAGCGCGCCACCATAATACTCAGCGAGGGTGAATTCCAGTCCGCCTCCAACTACGCAGATGCGGCGAGGAAGCTCTCGTCCATCCATGGTGCGCTCCACCTAAGGACGTTGCAGACGCTGGCCACGAACGTATCCGCGGATGATTCTCCGACGAACCTGTGGCTCCTGCCCACCCAGATAATGAAATTCTTCGAAAGCCAGGGCAGGAGACTGGGATAGAAACGTTTTAAAGTGACGCCATATATCAAAAGATAATCGGTGAATACTTTATGAACATAAGCGAGCTCAAGCCAGGAACTGGCAGCGTGAATATCGAAGCGGAAGTGACATCCATCGAACCCACCAGGGAGATAAACAAGATGGGCAGGAAGCTGCGCGTAACCAACGCGATGATAAAGGACGACAGCGGCTCGATCACGCTCGTCCTCTGGAACCAGCAGATAGACACTGTGAAGGTCGGCGACAAGATAAAGATCGAGAACGGTTACGTGAACGAATGGCAGGGCGCGCCGCAGCTCACGCTCGGCAAGTTCGGAAAGCTAACTACTTTGTAAATTTCTCTTTTTCATTTTCAATATGCCCTACCGTGAGGTCTGTGAATAATCTGGAAAAAAGAATAAGATTCATCTGATATAGGAGACGTTCTTGCTGGTGGCCTCGAACTGGGCCTCCATGGATTTCTGGACCTCTTCCTGCACTTTCTTGAGGACCTTCTGGCTCTCCTCGGCCTGCGCATTCAAACGCTTGAGATCGATCTTAATGCCGACATACTTGGAGATGAGTATCGCGATCTGCCGCGCGGATGCCGTATCCACATAGCTGCCGTGCGTCTCGCCCATGAGGCAGGCGCCATCTATGCCGCGCAGCTTGCCTAGTGCGGGCAGGAGCCCTGCGGCCCCGACTATGGACCCTTTGGCCTCTCCGAACACCACGCCCTCCTTCTTGAACTTCTCGCGCAGCTCGTCCGATGTCGTCACACCGAAGACGCGGCGCGTCTCCGATATCTTGCCGGTGCTGTAGCCGCCCACGGTCAGTATCTCCTTGATTCCGACCTTCTGGCAATAATCCAGTACGGCTCCCGCGACCTCGTATTGGCCGACTGAGCTCATGGCCTGGACATCTCCGAGCAGCAGCAGCACGTCTCGGTTCTTGGCCTTGAAGTAGTAGATGCTGTTCTTGATCATGCGCATGCCGCCTTTCTTGGTCATGAACACCTGGTGCGGGAAATGCGGTGAGTATATGTTCGCGACCTTCTCTGCTTTCAGCTCGGTGACGAGATAGCGGCCCACGACCTGGCCTATGAGGCCGATGCCCGGCAGACCGGTGAGCAGAATGCCGTTATGGAACTTCTTCAGGGTTTTCTTCTCGAAGATGAGAGTTTCCTTCATGAGACCACATCTGCAGGGTAATTCGCCCTGCGCCGATATTCGCCGTATGGATCGTTCGGGTTGAACCTGGGGGGGTGCGCTGATTCGGTCTGCTTTCCGCAATGCGACGATGATAGCGTGTACGCCATGCAGACAACGCATCTGCGCATCTTCTTCACCGGTGTCATTCCTCGCGCTCGAATTTGAAGTCGCAGTTGTTCTTCTGGGCGTAGGTTTTTATATGTTCCAAGATGCTGAGGAGCTTCTTCTCCCCGCTCTTGTAATCCGGAGCATTAAGAGAGACCTTGTACTTCGGAGCGCCGAGATAATGGACCTCGATGTCTTTTTCCACCACCAGGGCTTCCTTTATCGTGGCCACGGCATCCGGATTGTAGCATGTGAACGTAACTATGGCGCCGACACTCACGACCGGCTTCTTGATGTTCTTCTGGGCGACTTCGAGTATCTTCGCCTTCAGCGGCTTGGGGAGGTCGACTTTCTTTATCGCGTCCTCTCCCTTGATGCTCGCTTCCCTGAAGCAGGTATAGACATCCTCGAAATGCTTCTCTATCTCCGCGGTCGCATCCGCGAGCGTCACTGTCCCTTTCGCGCCCTCGATCGCGATCTCGAGGAGCTTCGCTCCGCGCTTCTCGTTCTGCATGAGCTCGAGTTTCCTCTTCTTCTCTTCCTCGCTCACGCGCTTTATCGAGATATCGACCTGATTCTTCTCCTTGTCCACGTGGTGGACCTTCACGACGACCCGCTGGCCTTCCGATATGAACTCGTGGATGTTCTTTATCCAGCGCGGCGCGACCTCGGAGACATGTAGGAACGCCTCCCTGTCACCGTATTCCGGCAGGGAGCAGAAGGCGCCGTACGGCATTATCTTCTTTATCACTGCGATTAGAAGCTCTGATTCCTCGGGGATATCGACTATTCCAATCACCCAAGCTCAGCCACGATCTTTCCGTGGATAACAGCTTGTCCGCCTGAAGGATGGGCGAGCGGCTCCTTGCAGCTCGTGCATTTGACTACAGACGTGACGTTGCTGAATATGTTCTGCTCGTTCCCGCATTTGCATTGGACCTTGAGATATTTGCCTGCCATAACATCACGACTTGAATTCGAGCTTCTTGGTCGTCCTCGTACCTACGACACGCTCGTGCTTCTTGTTGCATTTCGGGCACTGGAGGACGATCTTCTGCCTCTTGCCCTGCTTCTTCACGCTCTTTTCGCCCTTCCTCTTGCTCCCGTGCCCTTTGAGCCTGCGAGCGTGCCTGCGGTTGCCTGCCGAGAGCGTGCTCGCGCGGCCTTTGCTGGCAGCCTTCACCTTGTGCACTTGGTGCACTTTGCAGTAAGGACAATAGGTGTTCAGTTCTTTCGGAAATTTCATGATTTCACCCTATATCGCTATCGACCCGTGAGGGATGCGATAATCAGTATATAATTATCCTCATATCGGTTTAAAAAAGACCCGCCCTCACAGCATTTCGGCCATGCCCGCTTTCAGAAGCCATTCCGCTTCTGCGTTCGGGACCAATGTCTCGTCTCCGGACTTGAACGGGCCGTATAGCGCATTGTCCAGGCCGCGGTATTGCGACACTTCCTTCACCACTTTTATCCGCTTGGATTCCAGCGGAACGGGGGTCTCATTGCCCCAAACGCTTTTCACGACCTCGCGGTATTTCGACACTATTCCGGAAAGATCCTTGAGCATCTGGCGCTCTTCTGCTGTGAGGCCCGCGCCTTCACGTTCGCCACGCACCGCCATGAGGACGATCTTCTCCTCGCGCTTGGCCTGGATTGCTATGACGATCTTCTTGATGTTCTCGTATTCCTTTATAGCTAGGAGCGATTTCGAAGCGATTGCCTCTGCGCCTTTCTTGGCAAGGACGTGGGATATCACCTGGTAGAAATCGTCCGGCAGCACCACTATGGCCGATGATTCCATCTCACGGCGTTGCATATCACGAAGATCAGAATAACTTATCATTTTTCCCCTCCCGCTTAGAAGTAGGATACACGTGTTTTTATGGATTGGTTTTTTTCCTGCGTTTTTTAGGAACCGGTTTCGCTGGATGCTCCTGCGGTTCGATCGCCACTATATCCTCATTTTCCGGTTGCTCTTTGCTTGTCTCCGCATTGACCGATACGACATTCGCGAAAGAAGTCTTCGTTTCGCTTTTCACTCCTGAATCCTTGGTCATGATACCTTCGATCTCGATGTTCTGCTGTTTGTCCTTCTTCTTGACCGCCACTTCGGACATCGGTTTGGCTGCGATTATCTCTCCTTGCATCTTCGGATGGTATATGATTATCTCGCCCACGGGCCGCTTCTTCAAGCCCGCGAGCATCAGGAACTCGCCTATCATGGATTCTATGAAAGAGGGCTTCTCGCTCGGCTTACGCGTATCGACCTTTATCCTCTGCATCGGGCCCATGGGACCGCCGCGGGCCAATTCCCAGGAATCTTTCGCGTCGTCGAGGCATTTTTTGCAGAGTCTCCTCCCGTTCCAGATGTATGCGCGGTGTTGGAGATCCCGACCGCATCGCTCGCACTGCTCTACATACGTGATGACTTCGGTCTTGTGGTTTCCATGGTCGACATACTCCTCTTCCTTGCGGTCCTGGTCACGCGCATCCTGGATGCAGTAGGGGCACATCAATTGCCCGCGGTACTGCTGGAGCTCGGTGGCCGGGAGATACATCCTGCACCGGTAGCATTGCTTGTTCATTCCATAGAAAATGCAGGCTGAGCAGTAGGGGAGGCCGTCCGAACCGTGCTCCATCTCGTCGACACGGCCACATCTGGAGCAGGTACCTGTCATGGGATTGAAATCGGCGGGGCGCTTAAAAAGGGTATTGGTGCCGGATATCCACATTATGCGGATATGGCGCCATCAATTCCCGGAATTGAGGTATTTTTCAGTCTCCGGGTATTTCTTGATGAGCGTGTCGATAATGTTGGAAAACGCCATCTGCGTCTGTTTCCTGATGCCGTTGATAGCGGTATTGTCATCAATCTCCCTCTTATTTTTCGCCGCATAATTATGGATTATACCCTCGGAGATTCGCAAGACCTCCTGTTGGGTATCCGAGCGGGCATCCCGTTTGAGCTGGCTGAGGGTCAATTTGGTGCTCACGTGGATATTCACGTCCTCGATCCTTAAGATGAACTTGCATGGGAATATGCCTGCCCCGACCCCATCGGACACTCTATGGCTTTTGACTTCAATCTGATACGGGAGCTTATCGCTGCCATTTCCACCCAGAACGCCTTTCGGAAGAGGAGGTATCTCGATCTTCGGGGCTATCGCGATTACACGCCTCTCAGGAGGGGATACCAAAGCGATTTTTTCTGCTGGCGGTTTCTCTCCGGTGACAACCGCCCCGTCCAGTCTGATCACGCGTTTTGGAGGCTCGGGCGTGGTCTGGAAAACGGTCGGCGGTGGCTGCACTTTGGTGGGTTTTGGCAATGTCGTCGGAGCGGCGATCTGGGCGGCTTCGTAATCGAAGTGCGTCGTCTTGCCGCCTGATGCGACGTATTTCTCGTAAATCGCTTGCTGGTTATTCTTGATCCAGTCCCGGATGAACTGCGCGCGCTCGGATTCCGGTTGCGCTGCCGTGGATTTGATCAGGTCCTGGACGACGTTCTTTGGGATGTGGACGACCAGGAACGTGTTCTTCTCGAAGAATATGGGCACGGATAGCACGATCTCGGTTATCTCCCCCCTCATGTTCGTCTTAATCGGATTCTGGAACGCCGCTGGACTTTTCCCTGTCATCTTGTCGACTTGGAATGGTGCCATGCTCCTATATTGGATGGAAGAAGATTTAAAAACTACCAGTGGGGGGCGGACTTGATTCGTACAGGATGATGGATCTCGTGATGCTTTGGCTAGAATCAGAAAAATAAGAAAAATAAAAATAAAAAATTAAATTTAGGTCCTCTGGACCTGGCTGATGAAGCTCTGGGCAGCCGCGAGGGTGTCTTCTGCTGTGTAACCCGCTACGACTATCTTCGAGCCCTGCACAACCTCTTTAACTATCTGTGGCGTCGCAGTCCAGTCGACCGCAGAACCTTGGAGAAGGCTTGCTGTGACTGAGTTGACATCGTTACCACCCACTGAAATGAGGGTGTTCACGCCCGCGGCATCGGAGTCGAGTATGACCAAGTTGTCATAGCTGCCCGTGTACGGGATTGCCACTGATACGTTGGCTGTGTTCTGCGGCATGATCACTGCCGAGACACCAGACATGTCGGACGTGCAAGCTGCTGCCGCGCCTGATGCGCTGCATGCACCTACATCCTCGGTTATGCCGAGGACTTTCACGGTGACACCATCTATGGTCTGCGAGGCACCTTCACCGAGAGTTACGACGCTCTCGTCAGATGCGGTTGCGTTGACCTGTGTCGGACCAAGGAACCATTCTGCATTCGCCAGCTTGGTAGCCATGTTGAACTGAACGACGCGGTCGCTCATCGACTGGAATTCAGAGCCCCTTTCGGAGAGATATCCAGTTTGGACAAGCTCGGTCTTCCCGTTCACAGGACCTGATACCATGCCGGTGTTGCAGTAGTAGTCCGATGTCGAGTTGGTGCAGTAGGTACCCAGTACGCCGGTTACTGCATTCTCGGTCGCGTGACCGTACAGTATCTTGGCGTTGTCTGAAGTCACCTGCAGCGGAACTCCGTTGCTCCAGTACGAAACGAACTGGAAAAGTGCATCGGATGCTGATCCGGTGGCGGTCTTACCGATACCGAACGCGTAGTAGTCAACAAAGTTGTTGGACGTACCAGTTCCTGCCTTCTCGGCTATGGCAAACATTATGTCAGGGTGTATGACGGTGCCCGAGGCATCGACATTACCAGCTGGGGTTGTACCACCTGAAGCTGACCCGAACAGGTTACCAAGCAATTGGTCACCCGGAGCGATGTTTGCATAGTTCTCGATCAATATCGCACCACCGTTCGGAGGAGCGAATGCAGTGCTGCCGTCTCCGACATCACTGTACTTGACCAAGTTGTATCCATAACCACCGGTTTCCTGCGTATAGTTAGCGACGTCATACATCGTGGCCGACGGAGAGATCTTCATGACCACTGCGCCATCTGGGAAGTTGACCGCATTCAGTATCGCACTTCCATTGGTGTAGGTACAATTCATACCTGATCCGCTGGTGCCCGCTGCTGTCACGTAGAATTCATTGTCTGACAGCGTGGTCGTTGATCCGAAGATTCCGGTAGCGTCGATATCGAATATCGAGCCAGTGGAACCCGAGGTCACCTTCACGAACGGTGCGTACAGTGTGCAGCTTTCAGCTCTTCCGTTAGATTCGACAGACTGGAACTTGTTGGCCAGCTGGAGGTTCTCGGTCTCGATCTCGAACTTCAGGCTTTCTTTGTCTGAAGAGGTGAGGTCAAGGCCCTTGTATGAGAGCTCCCATCCAACCGGGTCCTGCACGATCGGCACGAATGCGCCTTCCGTGAGTTCCGAGTTGCCGTTGCTGCTCATCTCGCTGATATCACTAGAGTAGATGACGATCGTTCTCAACGTGTCGACATTTCTCTGGTCACCAACGAGTGTTGGGGTCGTGTCGTTCTGGTCGCTTGCATCCAGGTTCTTCCATCCAAGGGACACGGTGTACTGCTTGTTGACTCCGTTGTCCTGGTCAAGCTGCTGTCCATCCGCGAGCGTGAGCTCCTGCGAGTAGATAGCCATGTCTGCCCATTTCGCACCGAAGGTATAACCTGGCGCGACCTTGTAGACGTGTACCCTGTACGTCGTTCCTGCGACATCGAACTCTGTGGTCTCTCCCGGAGGGATCGTGTCCTTCTTCAGGACGTTGCCGTTGGCATCGAGCACCGATATAATCGCTGCTGTCTGACCACCGTTCGCTTCCAAGTCGTCGAGCTGGAATTTCAGGTTGTCGACCGGGAGCGATTCACCCTGGTTCAATATGCCACCGATGGACTCCTTCGCCAATTTGACCGAACCACCGCTGACGATGGTGTTGTCGTTGGTCGCTTGAGAAGTCGGGGGCGTCATGTCGCTGATGACCCATTGCGAACCGAGGAAGTTGATCGGCACGCGGTGAGATGCTGTCTCATCGTCTGTGCTCGTTCCTGACAGGCCATTCAGGCATGCCGTGTAGTCGAGGTTGTTCGCCCTCGTACAAACCGGGATACCGATCTGGTCTGAGCCTGGTCCGTCAAACTGCAGTGTGTATGCAAGGAAGTCCACTTGTCCTACATCCGCGTTAACGGTTGTGGAATAGTGGTTGTCGCCCTGTACCCACAGGTTCTGGTGCTCTACATACGAGTTGCCGCTGTCCGGGTCCGTTATCGGGGTGTCTGCGAACGACGAGAACATGCTACCATCTATTCTGTAGAGGTACTCGTTGTTCGGGAAACTTGCCGGAGTTGTGGTCTGGCCGTCCGTGAACGGGCTTGCATCCGAAGATGTATCAGATCCTCCTGGCTTGTAACCGGCGCTGTTGAAGTTCACGCTCGAATCTGCAACATTGTCGATTCTGTCCAACAGATCTCTGTTCACCCAGTCGCCTATCAGGTTTCCGAATGTGTAGGTACCTGATGCAACCGAACCTGGCACTGTTATTGACAACTGTGCCTCTTTGTTGGTCACTGAGCATGTTCCGCCCGTGGTCGAGTTGGATGCTGCCGAATTGCAGCTAGCCGAACCTGCGACTTGCGCGGTCAAGGTCTCAGTCTTGTACGTCTCGCTCGCTATCTTGTTGGCGATAAGTGCTGCAGCCACTGCGTCGGACGGGAGAGCATTGCTTCCCACGACCACTTTGGCCACCGGGGCACCGTTGTCGTCAACGAGCGTCGTCGAGCCGAACATAAGGCCCGCAAACGCTGCTGAGCTAGCGAGTATCGCCGCACCTGCGACGATCGCTCCTAATTTCTTCAAGTTTACTTTCATTCTTTCACCTCTTGTTTTTTTCACCGCTTGCTTTTCTTCTTTAGGGCCGCTGAAAAATACTATAGCGGTGATGCCTATACGGCCCAAAAAACCCCGAAGGATAATCTCCTCCGGATAGAGATAGGGTTCCCCCTGTCTCTGTTAGTGCAACAGTCGGACAAAACATTTATAAAGATTCTGCGCTTACCTAAACTCCAGTTTATAAACTGGATTTTTAACTTAGTCAATAAACGTATGTAGGATACGCTCATAGACGAAGTATGGGCAGGTTGAGAAAAAGTTCGTCAACTGTCCGGATAATAACATCCGTTCAGTATCCTCCCAACCCAGGAAAAGATTGCTGCATACGTATTATATATGGATATGCGTGGGGTGTTCACCGATCACATATCAATCGAAAGCCCATCGACCGCGATCTCTGATGCCGGGAATATGGCTTTCGCCTGCTCGAGAAGCGGCGCAACGTCTGAGTATCTCGGGCTGATGTGGGTGATGAAAAGACGTTTCACTCCGGCCTCCTTGGCGGTCCTGGCGGCGTCCTCCACCGTGCTGTGCTGGCGATCGGCCGCTTCTTCCTTGAGGGAAGCATCGAATGTGCCTTCGTGGATGAGGATGTCGGCGCCTTTGGCCGCTTCCACAAGATGCTGGTCCGGGAAGCAGTCTCCGCTGTAGACTATCTTGCGGCCCGGCCGTTTCCACGTGACATCCTCCAGTTTTATGGTCTTGCCGCCGACCTTCACGGACCCCTTCTGCTGAATCTCCTTGAACATGCGCCCCTCTAAGCCGAGCGAATGCGCTTTCTCCTCATGGAACTTTATCTTCTCGTCTTCCTGGAAAACGAAGCCATAGGCTCCGCGGCAGTGCTTCACCTGGAACGCCGTGATCGAGAAATCCCTGCCGCCATAGACTTCGCCGGACTTCACGCTCTCGGTCGTGATGAAATCGTAATTCGGCTCTTGAATGGTCTTGGGCATGAAAAGCCTTAGCTTCTTCGGAGAAGGCGATGAGAGCTTGAGGGTCTCCAGAAGCCCGAAGAGGCCGAGATAGTGGTCTATGTGCGGGTGCGTGATGAAGATGGCGCTGACACTCCCGTAGCCGACCTTGTAGCGCATCATCTGGCGCTGGGTCCCTTCACCGCAGTCCCAGAGCAGGAGCTCGCTCTCGTATTTTATCGCTATGGCTGGCATGCCCCGCTCTACTGTGGGAGTGGAACCGGAGGTGCCAAGGAAAGTCAATCGCAGCATGAGAGGATAAGGCCGCGATTGTATTTTAGTACTTGCGCCAGGGTTAATCAAGCTTATAATCCTTGCAGGATTTGGATAACGCATGCCACAGAACTTCTTCATCACCGGATTGCCGAAAGCAGGGAAAACCACGCTACTCAGGACGCTGATCAAGGACCTCAAGGACCGCGGCTTCTATGTCGGCGGATTCTTATCCCCAGAAGAGAAACACTCCGGGAAAAGGACGGGCTTCCTCGTGCAGGATATCGAGACCGGGAAGACCGACACGCTCGCATCATTGGACCGCGACGGACCCAAGGTGAGCAAGTACCACGTGGATATAGGGGCTTTCGAGACCATAGCCATGATCTCGCTTTCGGAGTTCAAGAAATATGATGTCATAATCATAGACGAGATAGGCCCGATGGAGACGAAAAGCAGCGTTTTCCTTGATGCTCTGGACGAGATATTCAGCGCTTCGATCCCGCTTATCGCTTCTCTCCATGAGGATATGGTTGACAATTACGCAGCGCAAGGCAAGGTCTTCGAGATCGATGATGGCAACCGCCAACAGGTCTACGATGACATCCTTGACGCGATAAAGAGCATACCCAAAAAAGCCAAGACCCAGAATAAGATGGAGCCGCCAGCCAAGAAGGCTCCGGATAAGAAGAAGGCTGCGAAGCCGCTTAGGAAGATTGCAAAGAAACAAGAAACGCCAAAAAAGAAATCCGCTCCTGAAAAGACTATGGTAAAGAAAGGGGATGCCAAGAAAAAACCGCTAAAAGAAGAGAAACCGATCCATAAAAAAGTGATCCACAGGCTCAAGGATCTCTTGGGCTTCTGAATCTTTTCATTGCTTTTTATTTTGAGCATTCCCTAGATTCTTCTTTCCGGGATTCCTCTTCCCCCATTCCACGATGAGCGCGTGGTATTCCTTGTAGAGCGGGACGGACCTTGGAAGCCGGGATTCGAAATACTGCCTATAATCGCAGTAATCATCGAACCCGCAGAGATTATGATGCGCGCAGAATCTTCTCGTATATGCGTCGATGACGAAATATGGAAGATCGAACGCGTAGAGGAGTATTGAATCCGCGGTCTCCTCACCGATGCCCTTGACAGATAGCCATTCGTTCCGCAGATTCGGTGTTTTCCGCGTAACTTCCATCCATTTCTCAGAAGCGAGTTTAAGTCTCTCGGCTTTCTGCCGGTAGAAGCCGCTCGGGCGGATTAGTGTTTCGAGTCTTGTTTTTTCCATTTCTATTATCGCTTCTGGAGAAAGGCAAGCTGCTACCTTGAGGTTCGCTATGGCTTTCTCCACGTTCCTCCAGTTGGTGTTCTGGGTGAGGATCGCGCCGACCATGACTTCGTACGGGGAGTCGGCAGGCCACCAGCGCTGCTGGCCGTATTCCGCGAGCATCCTGTCGTAAAGTGAGAGAAGTTTCATCCGATTTAGTTAAGGAGGGAAAAAATTATCAATCACAGCGATTCGGGGGTTATGTCCTTCCGGTCATAGACATAGTCCTCCTTCAGCTTCTCTAGTATCTTGTCCATCTCTCCTGCTTCGATGCCGAGCGCGGGTACAGTATCCTCGAGCTCATGGAGCCGGCTGCTGCTATCAGGAGAGGTCGGGAGCGGGATCAATTGAACTGCGCCTTGCTTCCCCAGCTCGCTTAACAATTCGCCCGGCTTGAATATCGTGCCGGCGCTCCGCAGCAACGCCGCCAGTTCCTTGCCGTCTGCGACCAAATCATTCTCCTTGCCGATCCGCCTGATGAAAAAAAGCGTGTCGGAATGGTTCGATGGGATACCTTGCATGCCTGCGCTGCGCCCCAAGAAGATCAATCTGCCTGCGACATCTTCCGAGAATGCGGAACGAGACGAAGCGAAAAGAACGGTTTTGGAATCCCGGAACATGGAAAGCGCAGCGCAATAGAGCAACGAATGGAGCTCACGTTTGTTATCACCCACCGCACGGCTCCGCGCGATCACTAAAACACCCTGTATCGCGAAACCATCGATCGCTCCGACAATCTCTTTCCCTTCCCGGGCAGCTATCAGGAAATATCCTGGAAAGGATTGATTTACCTCGCCTGAATTCGCGAGAAAAGCGGATGCCTCTGATTTGGCGCTCTGCAGTTCGAAAATGATGTCTTCCTCTGCGAAATAATCGCTCAGGACGGATTTGCTCTCCCACGGCGGCAGGAGATCAAACGCTGGCTGGATTCCGGTTTTCATCGGAGCCTTTTCCGGCGGCTTCGCTTCTATGGTTTCCGGGGTTATCGGTTCTTCCGATAGCGGCTTCGGGACCGATTGCAGTTTCGGCATCTCGATTCCAGGCACAGGGTTTTTCTCTCCGCCCGTCAGAGCTTTTTTTGGCGGTACGGTTTGGATCTTGGCCGGTTTCGCGGCCGTCCTTTTTGGACTGCCCCTTGGGGATTTGCGGGCTAGAGGTTTGGATTTTGGTTTTTTCATGCCCGGAGGTTTTTTTCCCTTGGCAGTCTTCTTGGCTTTGGCCATGTTATAGGAAAGCCAGGCAAGGATTAAAAACAACGCGACAACGCGTACGACATCACTATTTATAAACACAATTTACAATAAATATAAACATGAACATATCATCCTGCAGAGAAATTGATGGAGCGACCACCACGAAGCAGGGGGTCTCGATGCGAAGGAGACACGAGTTGCTGGGATTCAAAATGCGCTCTGCCGCGTTTGAAGGGGACATTGACGGAGTGAAGAAGGCGCATAACGACGGAGTGGATATAAACTCGGCTACAATAACCGGATGGACGGCCCTGGATTTCGCGGTTAGAGAGAACCACGGAGAGGTATCGGCATATCTAAGGAGACAAGGCGGCAGGATGGGAGAACCGGTGTGGACAAGAAACGGGAAAATAGAATGAATGGGCCCGCGCGGGATCGAACCGCGAATCTCCACTGAGCTCAATACTCTTCGGGTTTCCCAAAAAGTTCCTGTGAGAGTGGCGTCTTAACCATTCGACTACGGGCCCTTGAATGAGGAATGATATCAGTATGTATCCTTTTTATAATATTCCGCAGCTTTTCTAGCTTGTCCTATTTTAGCCCCGTCGTCTAGCGGTCAAGGATAGAAGGCTTTGGACCTTTTGACGGCAGTTCGAATCTGCCCGGGGCTATTTTTATATTAAATCAGTATTGCCTCGCTGCATATAGGTATATCGTCGCCGGGTTCCCGCAGGATATGCACTTCTTGCCTTCCGGCTTGTCGCTCTTCTCGAACATAGACCCGCGCACGTTCGCCTGGACCTTGTCCTTGATGATGTCGGCGCATTTCTCGCCTTCCATCGCATCCGTGCAGAACGGCACGCGAACGAATCCGTGCTTCTCGAGCTTCTCTCCCAGTGCCTGCAGCGTGTCCGCATCCGAAAGCTGATCCGCGAACCATTTGTCCGCCTTCTCGCGCAGGTTCCTGTCTATAGATTGCGCGACCTCGTCGAGCTTCGCGTCGACCTCGCTCGTCTTTACCTTCATCTTCTCACCGGTGTCGCGGCGGACAACTATCACGACGTCCGATTCCACGTCGCGCATCCCGATCTCGATGCGTATCGGGACTCCTTTCATCTCCCACTCGTTGAACTTGAAGCCAGGCGTACGGTCGGAATCGTCTATCTTGGCAAGGAAGCAGCAGCCGATGGCGTTAGCGACCTCGCTGCATCTCTGCATGACTTTATCCCTGCTCTCGTCTTTTACGATAGGCACGATGACGACCTGCACCGGAGCGAGCCGGACCGGAAGCACCAAGCCTCGGTCATCCCCATGCGTGGCTATCACTGCGGCATATATGCGCGAGATGCACGGCCCATAGGTGGTCTGCCAGACGTATTCCTCCTTCCCTTTGTCATCCGTGTATTTGATGCCGAACGCTTTGGAGAAGTGCTGTCCGAGCATGTGGGTGGATGGAAGTTGGAGCGCTTTCCTGTCAGGAAGAAGGGTATCAGCGGCGAAGGTATCCTCTGCGCCCGCGAACTTGTCCCATTGCGGCCTCTTGAAGAATATGAACGGGACGCAGAACTGCCCGTGTATCACCTGCTCAGCCATCTCCATATCCTGGCGCACCTGAGCGACGGCCTGCTCGCGCGTGGCGAAGCAGTCGTGCGCCTCGATCCAGTGGAATTCCCTGCTGCGAATGAACGGTTTGGTCGCTTTTGTTTCATAGCGCCAGACCTGGCAGCGCTGGTATATCTTGAGAGGAAGATCACGTGAGCCGTGAACCCAGAGCGAATACATCGCATACATCGCGGTCTCGCTCGTCGGTCTCATTGCGTATTTCTCCTCGAGCTTGTTGTTGCCGGCCTCGGTCACCCAGAATACTTCTGGAACGAAACCTTTCACGTGCTCCCCTTCGCGCTTGAAATATTCCTCCGGGATCAACGCCGGGAACAATGCGGGCATGTGGCCCGTTGATTCCACCGCATCCTCGTACATGGCGTACATGCGGTTCATGGACATGACGGCCCATGGCATGAAGACCACGAATCCCTTGATTCCGTACCTGAGATCGCAAAGCTGCGCCTCCTTGATTATCGTGTTGTACCATTCCGAGAAATCATTCTTGTCGAGTTTCATATCAGCACCAATGAGTATGGAATCTGATTGGGAGAACGAGTTTTAAATCGTGCCCAGTCAAGGGATTGATGATGGAAGATAAAGATGCCCAGGGATTCCTGGATTCCTGCGCTGAGATGAAAAGGATTGCCTTCTCATTCAAGGATCCGCTGATAGTGCATCATTACGATGCGGACGGCCTCAGCTCCGGATCCCTGGTCGTCTCAGCGTTCATCGAGCAGGGGAAACCTTACCGGCGCGAATGTATAAAAAAACTAGATGACGCGGCGATCGAAAGATACCTGAAAGAGGAGGAGACGATTTTCGTGGATCTCGGCGGCGGGAACAAGCGGGTGAACGAGCTGAAGGACACCGTGATAATCGACCACCACCAGACGGAAGGGATCTCCAAACCTCAGGCCAATCCGATGCTCCACGGTATCGACGGGGGGGAAGACCTCAGCGCTTCGGGCACGGCGTTCTGCGTTTTCCGGACGCACGCCGACCTGGCCATAGTGGGCGCTGTCGGGGATATGCAGTCTCCATTGTCCGGCATGAACAGGTGGGTACTCGAACGTGGTGTGGACGCGGGCCAGGTCAGGATAGAGGAGGACCTGAGATTATATGGAAGATATTGCAGACCTCTCCCGCAGTTCCTCGCGTATTCAGACGACCCTTACGTGCCGGGGATATCCTACCGCGAGGACAAGGCATTCGAACTTCTGATCGAACTGGGAATAAAGATGCGGAATGCCGCAGGATCGGAAAGAGCGTATGCCGACTTGGACCAGAACGAGAAACGCGCGATAGTGAGCGCTCTCGCGAGGACTCTCATCTCCTCCAATCGGCTCCGTGATCCATCGGACCTGATCGGAGAGAGCTACGTGTTCCCGGAAAGGCCGCGGAACGAGGCATACGAGGCCAACGAATTCAGCACCCTCCTCAATGCGTGCGGCAGGCATTCGCACGATGATGTCGGGGTGAAAGTCTGCCTCGGAGACCTTGATGCCCAGGATGATGCGCGCAAGCTCCTCCTGCAGCATAGAAGGATGCTCAGAGCCGGCATAGAATACGCATCCGCGCATGTGCAGGACCTTGGATGGTTCTATTTCCTGGATGCGAGAGGGATCGTAGAGGAGAATATCGTGGGTACGGTATGCGGCATGTGCCTGCAGCAGACATGGACGAAACCGATCATAGGCATCTCGCTCGGAGATGCGAACACTGTCAAGATATCCGGGAGGGCCGGCAAAACGCTAGTCGCCGCTGGGCTGAACCTAGGGGATCTGATGAAAAAAGCCGGGGAGGATCTGGGTGGGGTCGGAGGAGGCCATACGATGGCAGCCGGAGCATCGGTACCGAAAGAGAAGATGGACAGGTTCCTGCTCCTTTGCGGAGACTTCCTCTCAGATAATCGACGGGAACCATGACTGACTTCGGCATTCACCGAACTCGCCGTGGTAAGGTTTAAAAATACCTGTTGGCTTCACTCAGGCAGATGAACCCCCTTACTCATAGGACTGATATGGGACAGGAGAACCATCGATTACCTAAACAGTACCGGCAGGCATGCCTAGGCAGGATTCACAAGGGGCAGAGGGGCATAGTTTCCAGGAAATCGATATGGGCAGGATACGGCTATGCGAGGACATCTATTATTAGGGTGACACGAGCCAGCCAGGCCATCGAGGGGAGATGCAACGCGTATCAGGCCTACGGTTTAGCCACGCCTCGTTTCTCATACCACAGGGAATCCCTGCCTCCGATCGTGAGCGGGATCATCAAGAGCGTGATGGCGACACGCGAGAAGGGTCAGACCATCCATACACCGCGGGCAGAAATTCGTCGTTATGAAGTCATCTCGGTTGAGAGCGCGATCACTCGGATCGGAATCGCTCGGATGAAGCTGAATTTGAATAAAGCGCAGCCGGCGAATCCTCTATTGCAACCAGTGCGGGAAGAGGCTCCGGGAAGGTGCGTGGATGCACCGCAGGGCGAGGTTCCAACCGCAATAACCCCCCAGAGTGTTCTTCACGAAACGAGGGTGGGGAAATCCGTCATTTCGATGAATGCTCCGAAGACGATTCCAATAGTTGCACCAGCGAAATCGGATTCACAGGTAATCTATCAAAGGCCTGCCCCTCAATACAGCGCACCCGCGATGAACCAGAGCCAGGCTCCGGCAATCCAAAGCGTAGCAACCCAGGCCATAGCGTCAAATGATATGCAGGACGCCATTCCGCAACAGCAATATCAGAACTGCGTGGAAACCAAGGCGCCGGTTTATTTCAGCCCTGACCTAGCCATCCAAACCGCTTTCGTGATGATATCCAGGAGAAGCGAACCGGCCCTGGTAAAACAAGGTGCACCCCCCGCTCTCCCGTATTCAGAGGGCTTGATGGGCGCTCCGATCGAAAAAACAAACGCGAAAATCCCGAACGCGATACCTGCCAGGATTGCGAAGGGGTCCGGGTATATCAGCAATTCTAAAAGAAGAACGATCTCCTTGAAAACGGCTTCAGCTGCCGCGGGCATGCCGCTTTGATCCTTTCGGACGCTTCGGCTTGGACCCCCGGCCGCTGTTCCTGCCTTTTTTCTTGCCCTCGGCTTCCCGCACGATCGCTGCGAGTCTTTCGAACACCTTGGGCGTATAGGCGGCGACCGCATCCTGCACGCTGACCAGTTCCACGCCGCTGAGTTCCGCCATGGCTACGAACTGCGCTTCTGAAAAAAGATATTCCCGGATCGAATCATCCGCCGTTTTCCTGAAAAATCCGTCGGTGAGAAACGAATATGTCCAACCCCTTACAGCATCATGCAAGGCATAAAGGCCGTCCTTGTTTATCCTTGCTGCGGCCGCGTTGAACTCGCGGACCTTGTCCATGAGATAGATGTATAGAGCGAGCTTCACGAGCATGGGCGTGAAAGAAGGTCCGGGATTCTTGAAATCCTGGAATGTGAACCGGTCGAGTTCGGATGCGAGTGGCTTCTCAAGGCTCAAGAAATCGGACTGCTTCTTTTCCTGCGCCTTCGCCGTTCCAGACGGTGATTCGGACCAGCTCGCCTGCGCGAGCTTTTTCAGGAAATCCACTTGGGCGCGGAATTCGGCCGTAAGATCAGGATGCCGCACCGAACCGGCAGGTATTCTCATGTTGAGCGGTTGCGCGCCCAAAATTTATATTGGTTGCTTGAGGCGCGATAGCACCTCTTCGCTCCTGCGGTTGACCTCGTCGATGTATTGCATGTACATCTTACTGAGATCTGGCATGCCGCCACGCCCCCAAACGAGGGCATCCAGGCCGCACCTGCTCAACGAGGATGAAAGTATAGGATGGAATCCCTTGAGCCCGGTGAGGATCTGACCGGGGGTGAACTGAAAGAAATCCCCATCCATGAATCCGGAGACATGCGCTAGCGCAATGTTGAAAAGAGATGCTGTTCCGGCATCGCCTTTTTCCATGACGATCGGGAACATCCTGTCCACGCAATCCGCCAGGTACATGGCGACGCACATGTTCCCGAGCACGCGGATTTCTTCTTGAGAATCGTAAGACCCGCCGCGGCAATTCTTCGCATGAGCTGCGATCGCTTCGTTGAGGGCTTCCCCCGCCTTATCCTTGAATCGTCCGACCGCCTCTTTGATCCTAGCCTTTTCGCCATCACAGAGCGGGATTGAGGACGCTGCTTCCGCAAGAGCATCCTGGATAGGCATGGAAGTCATGGAGATGCGCATCCGCACTGGAGATTCCCGCCTAGGGTATAATACCTGTGGAAGAGAGTAAGTTTCTTGTTGAGGTCGTCCAACCATATCTAGATTTAAATACGAAATGATTATAAATAGGTTTAGAAAGAGGTAAAATATGGTTGTAATAAATGTAAATTCGAATATCTTATAAATATATAAATATAACAAGAGGCAAAATCAGATAAGGGGAAGCGTATGCCAGACAAACCGAGAACCTTGAGATTGACGCCTCAGTCGCCGAGAACTACGGCAATATTGCCTTCAGATCTTTCATTGAATGATATCGACAAGATGGAGCAGAGCGCCATCGACAAGGCCAACAACGCGATATCCGCGATAGAGAATGCCATGGCGGTCTGGAACTCTTCTACGGATAAGCCCGAAGACCTCAAACCGCGGATTGCGCGCCTGAGATTCTTTTATGACGCGATCGTGAACTGGGAACGCAAGATGCTGCCAGTACGGGGGCAGAACGATCTGGTCGAAGCCAGGGTAGAGGGGCTCAAGGAGTTCACAGACATCTGTCTGGCATACGCGTGATGTGATCGGATGGCTGGCACGTTTAAGGAAAGCGGACAACCAAGCGCTGAGGGCTCGCAGAAACCCGAGGAAGCGCTCCAGGTTGCGGAGAGGGTGCTCAGGCAGCTGGCAGCCACGCCGCAGCGGGTGGAAAACCCCGCGTCCAAAGCGATATCGGCCGCTGAGAAAGCGACAACCGAAGCGATAGAAGCCGCACGCCAGATAAGGGGGACGTTGCACCTCGACCAGAGGACGGAAACCATCGAGCGGTTGGATAGGATGAAAGCGTCCGTGCTCATCATCGCCGCTCAATCCACCGGGAATCCTACGCTGGACCGCGCCCACCAGGAAGCTGTCAAACCGATAATCACGGCAATCGAACGGAGCTCTGTCGAGCTCGGCAAACTCAAAGACGAGACGATCCCGCATGATCAGGCTGACCGGCTAGGGTCCGCGATCAAGCGCATCGAAGGGAGGGCGGACGCGCTCGAGCGAGTTATCGAGGCCGAGAAATCCCTCATCCGGAACGGAGCGCCGCAGGACATCATCGAAGGAGCCGAGAGGGCATTCGATCTCCATCTCATGATGGAACGGAGCGAAAGCGCGGCCGAAAGAGACGCCTTGGGCGGAAGGTTCATGCTCTTGACGCAGAGGATGCCTGACGGATTCAAGGGTGTCTCGTCGCCATTGCTGTCCGGAGAAGAGAAGGCGCAGATGCTGGATAGCATCAGCAAGACGATATCCGGACTCGCTGACCCATCTTCATCGGTGCGGGTTGCGGAAACCGAGCTTGATGCGGCGTTCATGAAGGCCAGCCAGGCAATCAGCGCAAAACGCGGCGAACTGGCCAGCGCCTTGGAATTGGAAAGCATGACCCTGTCGCAGATCGCGGCCGGAAAAGAGACGGAGGTCCTCGCTAAAGGGATCCGCGATGTCCAGAAGGACGTCGGAGAAATGGTCGAAAAGCTCGGGAAGGGGCCTGTCGGCGACGATGACATCCGGAGGATAGCCGCGCGCATAATCCGCGCCAAGGAGATGGCTGCGGACCTGCACGACATCACGAGCGAATCCCTCAGACGGCATGTCGGGAACGTATATGATTCCGCGCTTAGCGTGCTGAAAACCGGGACCAAGGAGGAGAGCGATGCCTTGGTGTTCGCGGCCGGACAGATGAAGAAGACCCCCCATGATGGCATCGGCGCCGTTCCGCAGGACAAGGCGAGGGAAGAGTATGAGAAGCTCGCGAAAGCGGTGGCCGACGGGGCAGAGTCATCGGACTTGATGTCCAGGATGTCTAAGGACGTGGCATCCTCGCTGGATGCAGAGGCGAAAAAAGCGCCGCCTGAGAGCGCGGCCGCGCTCAACGCGATCGCGAAACGCCTGGCCAAAGCGCCCACGCTGGATGATCTGACATCGGCAGAATCGGCCATCAGGATCGCTCAGGGCATGAGGGACTCGATCGCTCTCAACAAGTTGGATGCTAACCAGAGGAAGACTGCGGAGGAATTATTCGGCCGCGCGCTCGCCGCGCTCCGGGACGGGAAAGAGAGCGCGCCCGAGCTCGCGGAATTGGCGCAGAGATATTGCGGGTCTACGCGGAAGACCGCGGACAAAGCGGCTTCCGACCTCGTGAACCTCCACCCGGAGAGATTGCAGGGGGCACGGCAATTCCTCGGCCTGGACGACAGGATAGAATCATTGCAACGGCAGCGCGATGAGATGCTCAGGAACGGAAGGCTTCCATTAGGAAACTGCCGCAAGGCTTTCGATGGCATCATCGAAGAGCTGGTGAAGGCCAGGGAACGCATGGCGCAGGGAGATATCGCATCCGAGACGCTGGTCGCCCGGAACGCTGCTGCGTTGCGTGCACGCATAGGCCAGGACGAACCGCTCAGGCAGAAGATCGAAGGGTTCGCGAAGCAGAATTCCATGGATATCGATGGCGCTGTGATGGTCATCGCGAGGGATGACGCCGCGCAGACCGAATCGAAGAGGTTGGACGCGCTGCTTGCGACCGGGCAGAGCATGGCGGCGGCCCTCTCGCACCATTTGGGTGCATCCCAGAGGACGAATGCCGGGGATATCTATGCGTCCGCAGTGAATGCGCTCGCAGCCGGAAGGCTCAGGGACGGGAACACGCTGCGGGATGCCGCGGAGACCGCGGCTTCGACCATGACGAAAACGGATTCCGATGTGGTGGCGCTCATCTGCCGCGGCGCGAATGACCGCGCGATGAACGGGGCGGACGGATTCACCCAGAACGACCTCATGCGGCTGCAGGTGCAGAAGGTCCGCTCCACTCATGAAGGGGGCGTGCATGATCCCAAGCTCGCGCGCGAATGCAACGCATATTTCGATATCGCTCTCAGGGCAACGGACCCGCAGACGATGCAGGCATGCCTGGATATGGCCGTGCTGTTCTCGGGCATGGCCGCCATCCCGGAGAAGGATCTGGGCAAGGAAGACCGGCAGAAGAGAGCGGACGCCATCGCGTTCGTTCGGGAAAACCTCGGCGATTATTCACGCATAGGCAACAGAAGGGTCTCGGGAAAGGCCGAGTCGATCACCGCTCCTTTCGCCAGGGCTGCGGTCAGCCAGGGTTCGGTCTTCGATGCGCTAGCCGGGCAGGAGAGCGGATCCGCCCAAGAGCGCATCGGGATCGGCCAGAAGAGATTCATCGCCCTGCAAAAATCCTTGGATGCGCATATGCGATCCCTGGAAGAGATCACGTTCGAGAGAAGCCTGCCGGGGATAGAAGGCAGGAAGAGCTCGGTCGCAGAGAAAAAGGCGGCCCAGGAAACAGGAAGGCTCCTCAAAGCCGCGAAAAGCGCCGAGGAATCCGGGAATATCGCAGCTGCAAGATATTTCGAGGGGCAGGCCGAGTTCTCCGGGCGCCAGTTCATAACTAAATCAGCGATGGATGCGCGTCTCGTCCATGCCAGGGGGATGGCAGAGGTGGAGATGGCGGCCATGCTAGGCGAGGATGACGCCGAAGCCCGATCGCGCAACATGGATCATCTCATAGGCTCGCTGCCAGGCGGTGAGCAAGGCGCGTTCAGGAAACGCGTGGAGGATGCCGGCAGCGACGCATCGAAGATCCGGTCAGTCTATTCCGATTTGCTCTTATCGGCGCTTCCGTCCGAGGAAAGGAGGATGTTCGCAGAGGCATATGAAACCATGGGACGGCTGGATGCCGGACAGCTCACGGATGCGGTCGCGAAGGCAGTCGCGGGCATGGGCCAGGGCTACCGCGATGCGTATGAGGAGAGGATGAAAAGTGCCGATGCGCAGCAGCTAAGGGAGATCTACGGACAGGTACTCCATCTCGATCTCCTGCTCAGGAACGCCCAGATGCATGCGGCCGAGGGCCAGAGGCTCATCACATACGCGCGTGGGATCGCGGGGAATCTGGAGAGCATTGAGCATAGCGTCGGGCTCACGACCAAGCGGCGTGAATCTGGGAGGATGGAGCTCGGGGTGGGAACGAGGACCCTGATCGCGATCGCGAAGGACCAGGACGTGGATCTTCTCGGCAGGCCCACCGGGGCACCGGGACGGATCCCGCCGGGAAGGGTCAGCAGCCTGGAGCGGCAGGCCCAGGAAGCGGGCAGTAATGGCAGACGTATGGTGCAGGCGCAGGCTGACATCGAAAGGGTTCGCGACCAGGGGGTCAGATCGGCCAAAATCGGTTTATGCGACAGGAACATCGATAGCGCGGTCCAATCGATCAAGCAGATGATAGACTCTCATGCCCAGAGGAGAGCAGGGGAAGCTGTCGGAAAGACTGCAGGATATCCAGGCTGAGAAGGATGCGGACAATAAGGTGAAGCGCCTCAAGGAGCTTTTCACCGCGCTTGCGATCGGGATCGGGATAGGGAAGATAGGAGGCCCTCCCGGAGGCGGAGGGGAAAAACCGGTCTATGATATGGAGGCGCATCATCGCAACTACCGCAACGTGGTCGGGCTATACCATGCGGAGAGGTTCGCATCCGCAAGGAGCGCGCAGCGCAAGGCCGGATTCGGAATCAGCGCGGATTCCATCGACACGCAGGGGAGCATCGCGGAGCGCAGGCTAGGCATGGAGGCAGAGCAGCGCCTGGGAAAAGGAAAAGTGCTCGGATACTTCAGCACGGACGCGATCCACCAAAAAACAGAAGCTGCGAAGGAAGTCGCACGGCGCGGAAATCTGGACGTGGCGGAGAGTGCACTGCAGGACATAGAGATAGGGATGCGAAGGAGCGAGGCCGCGCAGGGCCAGGACATAGAGGCCCTAGCGGACAGGGCGCTCGCTTCGGAGAGAAGGAAAGAGAAGGGAGAGCTCGTGAACCAGTTCTCGGAGAAGCCTCCCGGGCAAGAGGGGCCGCGCGCAAGGAGCGAGCGGGAGATAAGGAATGATGTCGCTGCATCCGCGGTCAGCAAGATGGAGGAGAGCTATGATCGAGATATCGCTGAACTCGAGGGTTCCGCGACGAGAGGGGACAGGGCGAGGGATGAGCTTCTGGGCCAGGCTCCGAAAGGATCCACTGGCATCCTCAGGCTCGATGCGGCTGCTGCGATGGATATCTATCTCCAGCTTCCAGAGGGATCGCGCGAAAGGTTCAGGGCAGCCGCGAATCGTGTCCTCGCGACAGGCAGCGCGAAGGAATACGAAGAAGCGGCGATGGGGCTCCTCTCCGCGATGGTGAAGGACAAGCAAGGCTTCGACAGCGCGGCCGCAGGATTAGCGACCAAGATCCCCCAAGGTGATGAGCGGGACTATCGTGGCATGGAGAAGCAGCTGCATGCTGAGGCCGCCAGGCAAGTCGCTCACGGGCACGACGGGCAGCGGCAGGTCGCATGGAGCGCCGCCAGGATCGGGATCGAACGAGGCCTCGAGGACCTCAAGCGGGGGATGGAGGCCGCGAAGCAGAGGGCATCCACCACCGACCGCCAGATGCGCGACACGGAGCAGGCGCTCGGATGGTCTCCGCACAGCTACGTGTCGGATTCCCATATCAAGCATGCCCAGGACGGCCTTGACTTCGCGATGGCCATGCTCGACCAGAGCAATGATTTCCGCGGCCATGACATTATGGTGAGGAACGAAGAGATAAGCGGGGAAAGATTCTTTTATTCCGAGAAAACGGCGCGGGCGGGGAGGGAGTATCCATTCGCGATGACGCCCCGGGGCGGTTCGGGCATCACGTTCAATGCGGCGGATTACCTCGAATCATGGAACACGGAGAGGGCCAGGGAGCTGGGATCTTATATAGAGGATAGCGATGTGCGCAAAGGCGCTGACCCTGGGCTCGACCGCATGGCAAGGGATAGGACGACCATCGACCTGGCCATGCTCGGAGTGAAAAGGACATGGCATCCTGAAGAGGGGTATTGGGGGCTATCCAGATGGGAACCCGAGGATGCGAAGGAACGCGACGCGCTCAACGACGCTTATTCCGCCGCGGGCATACTGGAAGGGCAGATGTACGGTGCGCTCGCGCAGCATTCGTCTTCGTGGGGGGACGAACATGTCTCGAGATTCATGGAGAGGATGGACAAAAGGCACGCCCTCGCCGCAGATGCGGTCGCGCAGGTGATGGGTGGAGATGCACCTAAAGCCAGGGACATACTCGGGAGCGAAGGCGGTGATAAGAGGAGATACGCTGCTGGAACGATAGCGCTGGATCTCCGCACAGGAGCTGACCTGGACGAGGAGACCAGATCGTCACGGGAGGGGATGAGAAGCTATCAGGCATACTACAATTCGACTGTCGCTGTCGGCACTTTCGCGGTCGCTACCGCGGGGGTCGTCCTCGCCCCGTTCACTGGCGGAGGCTCGCTCGTGCTGACCGCAGGCGTAGGAGTGAGCGGCATAACGGGCGCCGTGGAGGAGAAGGAGGCGTATGGCGAATGGACTGGAAGGTCCTATTTCCACCTAGGCATGGGGATCGCGGGCACATTGCTCCCCTTCGCAGGAGAATTCGCGGCCGCGGGGAAAGGCATAAGCGGAACGCTAGAGGCGGCTGAAGCGCTCGAAGCGGGCGCGGTGGAGACGGTAGCGCAGACCGCGACATTCTCTCAGAGGTTCGGCCAGTTCCTGATCGGCGGCAGCGAGATGAGCGGCTTCCAGAGGGCGGTCCATGTCACGGGCATGTCCATGATGGCAGGAGGGGCCGGGGAATTCGGATACGAGTTTCTCAGAGGGGGAGGATTGCTCTCTTCATACCGGGCCGGGGATGTGACGCTCGCAGAATTCCTCACCCAGACGGCCACCGGAGGGATCCAGTCCATCGGCATCCCAGCCGTGCAGGCGCTGCACGGCATGTACAGGGCCCCGGGCGTCCGCATGCCTGCGGGAGGGATACCTGAATACGTCCCCCGATGGAGGCAGGTGGCGCGGGCGGCATTCCTCGGAGAGGCCATGGTCGCTCCTGAAGCCCATGCGGCTTCGCGCGATATGCACATGGCACGCATGGAGCTCGCCAGAGTCCCGCAAACCGAGAGGGACGCTTTCGATTCGTTCATCAGCGCCAATTCAGTAGAGATGGAACCTGCGCAATTCCGCAGGGTCGCATCCGAATTCCGATCAGCCGTATCAAGCGGCAGGAGCTTCGAGGACTTCCTCCGCGGCAACCACGAGCTCTCCATCGCGGGGAACGAAGGCGCGATCGGGAGGGTCGCGGCCGGAGAGATGCCGATATCTTCCTTGAGCGAGCGGCAGTTCGCGTATCTGCAGGCAAGGTCCAGGGGCGGATCTGCAGAAGCGGCCATGCAGGAAGCCGATTCCTACATCGCCAGGGTTTCGGATCCTGCGATCCGGGATGCCGAAGACGTCTTCCATTCCGTCCGAAGAGGCGAAACGAACCCGGATTCACTCCCACCTGGGATGAGAACGTATGTAGACGCCAGATTCCGCATGGCCACTCCGGATGAAGCGCATGCAACGCTCCGGGCTCAGGAGCAGCGCGAGCGCGTCGCCGTGATGAGAGAGAAGAAGGAAAGGGCGGAAGCTGAAAGGGCGGAGCGCCACGTACGCCTCTCCTTCGACGCGCAGCTCGATTCCAATTTCACTTCTTCGGATAGGGGGTCTTCGACCATTGGCAGGGGCGACGCTTCGGTCAAGGTGGCGAAGGACCATGTGGGACTCGCCCATGAGATAACCTATCAAGCGGAAAATGCGGTCCGGAGACCGGACGGGCAGAGCCTCGATGCGGCGGTGGGCGCTGCGCGCACGAAGATGCGCGACCAGCTGCTGGCAGGGGGTAGACCGCCCGAAGAAGCGCAACGTATAGCGGATGAGAGGGCCAAGAAGGTCTACGATCTCGCCGAGGATCGCGAATTCATAAAGGCGACTGTCGGCAGGCCTGAACCGAACAGGAGGGCGCAGCTCGAGATGGGGCTGCATGCCGCAGGATACCTCCCCGAGATAGCCAAGCGCCCGGATGTCATCCTCGCCACGGAGATGCTCGAGGCCAGGGGGATCATCCGCAGCGAAGGCGTCACAACCGCGGATCTGGACCGCTTCGCAGCGGACCGCATCGCTTACGCTGACACGCTCCATGAAGGAGGCACCGGATACGGGATGGCCGCCGCGGATGCCATAGAGAGGAGCGCTGAGGCGCTCGTACGCGAAGGGACGCGCAGGCTCCTGCAGGATCCGAAGCTCACGAGGGCCAGGTTCGAAGCGCTGATAAGCGAAAGCGAGAGACGTGCCGCAGAGCTGGAGGGATCGCGATCGAATTTCGGGATAGAGCTCACGCCGCTTTACCTCGACAGGGTAGAGCAGCTCCGCCTGGAGTTCACGAAGAGGATGCTCTCTGCCCCGCGATCCGATGCCACGATGGGCGCGCAACACGAGGATATCCGGAAACTGACTGAGGGGCTACCGAAAGAGGTCGCGGATGATGCGACGCTGCTCTTCAACGCCGCTCATGGGATCGCCCTGGATAAGGCCGGGATGGCCAGAGTCGCTGAGATACTGTCCATGGACGGGCTGCGGATAGGCCCGAACATATCGGCTGATGAGATAATCTCCCTGGCCAAGGACCTCCACCTCCCCCCTTCAGCGGATAGGGTGACCATGGATGGCATAAGCTTCGCGGAGGAGCGCGCCACGGAACAGGCAGGCCAATACGCGCTCCGGGCAGTCATCGAGAGCGGAAGGATCGTGACCGCAGGATCGGATTACGGGGAAGGGATACATGCCACGAACGGCCTATGGTTCAAGACCGCGGGCGCGATGGCGAGGGACATGGCAGTCATGGAGCATGCCCATGCCGTGGGCGTCATAGAGCGGGCGATAACCAAGGGGGAGGCATTGCCCGAAGGGGAAGGGGAATTCTTCCAGACCAATGCCCTGCTCGGCAACGGGAACTCCGATGAGAGGGGTATGATCATTGTCACAAGGAGGGCGCGGGATTACGAAGCCGCGGCCGATAACGTCCGTACCTGGATAGAGAATGAGAGGTCCGCTGGAAGGGAGCCGAGCCCGCAGGCGATCCACGATAGGATAGACACCATCACGAGGTTGCAGGGCCCGCATGTGAATTCGTACACGATAGCTATAGACAAATCAGGACTCGGGGACATCGATCGTACCGCGGGGTATTATCTGGATGAGAGCGGCCACAGAGTGACGATACATGAGGGACATGACGCGGCCAGCGTCATAAGCAGGGAGCTGTTCGGAGACATGATGTACAGGATGGCCGATATCCTCGAAGCCAGGGCAAAGGCGCAACGAGGAGTGATCACGGATGGGGACATCGACATCGCCATGAAGACGGTCAAGGAGGAGGTCATGGGGTCGAGGCGCATCCCTGATGACCGCGTAGGCGCGATAAGCGACGCGAGGGATATGCTGAGGGCATCGGATATCGCCGAACGCGAGGCTGCGGCGCGGGAGAACCGGGGATTCAGGCCGATCACCCGGGAGCAGGAGATAGAAGCCTCCATGGCAGCGTTGAGGAAGAGCTTGGGCAGGGAACCCGAAGCGAGGGATCTCGAGGAAGCGTTGGGCTATCTCCATACCCCGGATCCAAGGACCTATCGCACGCAGGTCGGCCCGGATCCCCATGTCCAAGGCCAGAGCAGGACCATGACGCTCGAGGAGTACGCGCAGGAATATCTCGGAAGGGGCAATGAGATGCTCGCCGCTTTCGCATACGGGACGGCGAACGAGCCGATGAGGCCGGGCGACCGGCAGTCCGGGGATTTCGGCGCTTCATATGAACGCGCGGAGGAGAGGCAGGCCACTTATACCCACCCGATCGCCGAGAGCCTCGGCATCCCGGTCTCCGGAGTGCACGCGGTCACGGGCATAGACGGAAAAGGCATCCCGATCCTCTTCCGTTCGGATACGATAGCGCAGGGGAGCACCGTGACCGAGGTCCGCTTCAGGCTCACGGAAAGCAGCGGCAGGGAGACCGTGCGCGAGAACATCGACAGGCAGGTCGAATCGACATTGCAGAGGTCCGGGAGTTTCCAACGGGATGGGAGGATCCTAGCCCTAAGAAACGAGTACCGCATCTCGGAGAACGAGGCGGCCCGCGTCCTCGATGCGCATGAGAGCGGCACGCTCACCCCAGAGGTCTTCTTCGAGGCCGTTCCCAGGAAAGGCATCCTGTTCGCGAGAGGGGAATGGGGATTCTCCGAAGGCAATACCGCCCTCGGCCATTATGGCATGAATTATCTGGTTCAGGCGGTTACGGATGCCGCGGCGGCTATCCCCGGCGCAAGATTCGCGGGCGACAATCTCACGGTGGTGTTCCCGCCGGGAACGCCTCCCGGAGCGGTGAGGGAGTTCTACGAGCGGGTCAATTCCCTCATGCCCAAGACCGGCCCGGCACGAAGCGTGGAGGCGAGAGGATCTCCGATCACGCTGGAGCGCGAGGGGACGGTCGACGAAATCAAGAAGCGGAGCGCCGCGGCCCAGCTTGGAGTAGACCCCAGCAGCGTGGATGCCCTCACGTATATAGTACACAGCGCGCACCCCTCGGGGCGCGGCAAGATATTCACTGCCCTTTTCGGGGATAACGCGGATTACGTCATGGCCAGATACGGAAACCTCTCACGGTCGCAGCGCGTAGACATGCTGGGGGTCCCGGGCGTGGAAATGGAGCCTCTCCTGCTCGCGTCCGCTGTGGAGGAGATAAGGACCACGAGGAGCCTCCGCAGGCCGAGGGACGTGCTCGCGACATTCGAGGACAGGTCCTCTTCCGCTGAATCCGAAGCCAGGCGCCTGAGGGGGGTCGGGGACATCCCGGCCGCAGAACGCTCCGAGCGGGAAGCCGCATATTGGAAAGGCATATCCAAGGGGCTGACGGAATTCGCGCTCCAGTACGGCGATGGCTACATCAAGAGGTTCAACGGGATCCAGGAACCTGCGGCCAGGCCAGGCAACGAGACCAAGAACCTCACCAAGGGAGAGCAGGCGCTCGAAGCCGCGAGGATCGAGCTCTTCGACGCTTATGTCCGGACGGGAGCCAAACCCGCGGATGTGATGGCTGCCGTAGACAACGCAGTGAACCAAGCGAAACGCATAGCTGCCCTGGATCCGGAAAAGGCGGACACTTCAGATGAGCTATTGTTCGCGCTGACCAACAAGAGAGTCGCAGCGGACAAGGATTTGCCGTTCGAGGTGGCGGCCTTACACGCCCTGCATGGCGCCACCCAGGATTCGATAGTACTGGCGAACGAGAGCGCGAATGGAAGGCCTGCGGAACCCCTCCTCCGCATCGGGTATGATATTGCCCTCATCAAAGCGAGGAGCGAGGGCAGGGCGCAGATCAGCGATAGGGATTTCCTGTTCGGTGCTATAGCAATGCGCGTGGTTGAGCCGTTCGCCGAGCAATTCAATATCGGGAAAATATATCTTATCAGCAGGACACCCCCTGAAGGCAGGATCGACGCCGCGATGGCGTACATCAAAGCGGCAGGGCGTATCGAAGCCGGTTTCCGATTCGGAGCGACCCCAGGTGAACCCCAGAAAAGCGCGGCTGAGAGTGCGCTCAAGCTTCTCGTCGATCTCCACGCCGAAGGGTTCAGCAACCCATCTGCACTATTCGTCAATGGCAAGAACGGCATTCTGGAAGTCTTCCCGACAAACAATTCGTTCGATTTCAACAGGATGAATACCGGCCTCAACGCGATAGAGACCCTGCTTTTCAAGACAAGCGGCGCCAGCAAAGAGGTCCGGGAAGCCGCTGTGACCTGCGCTCTCGATGACGCTAGGAGGCTGCCTAAAGAGTTGCGGGGCGGGTATCTCCAAGCGCTCAGCAAGCAATTCGACTACGCCAGAATGCAGGGCAAGGTCGAGCAGCTGGCCAAAGCCATGAAGGAGAAGGGCCTCAGCGACAGCAGATTGCCCCTGCTTTTATACACCCAAGACCCCACAGGAACGCTGGTAAAGGCCTTGGACACCGATGCTGTGAGATCCGAATTCAGATCCAACCAGAACTTCAGGAACATCCTCCAGCTCTCGGATAAGCTCAACTACGCTGGATCCGAGGGCAGCGAGGCATCCAAAGCGTGGGCCTCCCTCGTGAAGGACAATCTCGAAGGCCTTGCGGCCTTACCTGAAAACATGCCGAGGAAGCAGAAGGATGCCCTGCGGAAGGAATTCACCAGGGAGCTGGTGCCCCGCATGAACGAGCTCTACGACCTTTTCATGGGCAATGATTTGACCGGAGAACAGCTCGTTTCCATGGCCGGGAAGCTGGCTGGGAAACGCACTGCGGCGGATTTCATGGCAGCTATCGGCGAAGAGTATGCTGCGATTGTGCCGCAAGAGATGGGAATCACGAAGAGATTCGCGGCCTCCAATCCTTCGCTCATATTCGATCTCGCAACCTTACGGAAGAACATCCTGCGGTACATTTCCACCAGCTCCGAGCGACCGGTCGGCAGCATCGACTATTTCGGCAGGGCCGGAGGCCTCGACGAAGTCCCTGATGTGCTCGATCTGTCCATAGCTGCGAGGGTAGGTGGAGAGGATTCTTTCAGGGATTTCAAGTTCTCGAAAGGTTTCCTCGCCGAGCTCGAGCATCTGTATGGCGCTGATACCGCGCAGAACCTGTTCCCGGCATGGAGGAGCGATGCCAAAGCAGAGGTCGAGGCGCGTGGATCGAAATTCGAGATGAGCGAGACGGGGAACTTCGAAGACGGGTTCTATGGCGGGAGGGTGAGGGGAGAGGATAACTGCCAGGATCCGAAAAGCAAGGACCTCCACGTAAGCGGGATAGTCGGGACGATCGAGCTGCCATGGATCAAGCAGATCCCTGGTGAGGGCGCCAGGTTCCAGCGACGTCTTGCTGAGAAGAAGGCTCATCATGGTCAACGGGGAGGAGGGCAAACCTATCCTGCTCGTGCAGCCGCCATACGGAGACAAGAACTTGCCCGGAAGGTCCGAGCTCGAAGGCATGATCATGGATTCTCTCAAGCGCAAGTACGAACCCCTCGGAGTGGAAGTGAGGGACATCAATACTGCGCTGAAGGCAGACGCCGGAATCAATACGGGCTATAGCACATTCCAGAGCGGGCGTTCCCCGGTATTCTATATCGACAGCAATGCCCGCGCGTTGTATGGAAGCCGGAGGGGCGGAAAACCGCATGCGCAGAACGGCCTCACAGACAGGAACCGTGGCTCTGATGGCAGATGGGAGCCCGTGAGGTACAAGAGCGGGTGGTCCGGCAGACTTTATCTGGGAGAATGGCGACCTCCGACTGGGGAGGATTATGATCGGGCAGCGGCAATGCTGGAAGCAGCCAAAGGGGTAAGGACGGAAGCTAGAGAAGTAGGGAAAGAAGGTGATGGCCCTGAGTGATCACCAGAGATTTTTTAAGCTACGAAATGCTATCGAGGTTAGGAGGAGAAGATTATGACGGAAGATGATTCTGAAGGACAAAGTGTGGCGTTCTTCACTTTGATATATGACAAGCGGCCCGATATGCGGTCCAGAGCATTCGATTTGCTCGCCTCGTCCACCAACGAGGATGCGAGGAGGATGGCAGTGATAGGGGCAGCCATCAACGAAGCGTTCTCCAAGCAGAGCGACCCAGCTGTGTTTTCAGAAGCTACGAAGGAACTGGAATCTTTCCGGATGACCAGCTACTTCGCGGGCATCATAGAGACCGCGGGCCAGGTGATGCTGTTGCGCTCCGCAGAGATACACGACCCTGAGAAAAGGGTTGGCGTCATGGAAGTCGCCCTGGAGATAATCACATACTCGATGGCAGAGGGATTCCCGGTGAATGATGAGACCATAAAACTGGTCAGGGAAGCCAAAGAGAAAGAGCCGGGGATCATCGAGGCTGCGGATTTCCTGCTGATTCGAAACGGCTCTCTCAGGCCCTCGAAGAAAGCCAGCGACTTCAGGAGACCGGCACGGCGGAAAGAACCGGAACCAAGGAGAAGCCCCGTAAGAAAAGACTTGAATTGATATATGGCAACACGGAATGAAATGATGTACATGAAGCTACAATGCATGACACGGTCTAGGGTAGGTTTATATACTTTCTGTAAATAACATATAACGCACGCTCATTTTGAGTGCATGGGAGGATAACTGGTCGCCTTGCCAGCGGGTAAAACCGCTGGCCTATTTCTATTCCAATTTTCTGGCCAGCCTTGGCGCCGTAAAATACCAGACTTTTTATCCGAATCGCTCCAACTCAGATTGATGATCGAGATTGACGGTTCCCACGGAGAGGGCGGCGGCCAGATCATCAGGTCTTCGCTCACGCTTTCGGCCATGACCCAGAAGCCGGTACATATCACAAACATAAGGGCGAACCGCCCGAATCCAGGGCTCCAGGCCCAGCATCTCACAGCGTGCAAGGCTGTCCGGAACGTATGCCGCGGGACATTGAGCCATGCGGATATAGGGAGCACGGAGCTCACGTTCGAACCGGGCCCGATAGTAGGCGGAAGATACGAATTCGACATTGGCACTGCGGGTTCGGTGACGCTGGTCGCCCAGACCCTGCTCCCTATCCTCCTCAAGGCCGCCAAGGAGAGCGAGCTCCGCATCATCGGCGGGACGCATGTGATGAAATCGCCTGGCTATGATTATTTCGAGAAGGTGTTCCTACCGGCCATAAAATCCTTCGGAGCAGATGCCGGATGCAAGATGCTGAGACCCGGCTATTATCCCAAAGGAGGGGGAATCATGGAGGTCGACGTGAAGCCATCGGCACTGATGGGTAGGGAAGACTGGAAAACCGATGATGAGATACATGCCATGATCAGGGTCTCGGGCCTGCCAGAGAGCATCGCCATCCGGGAGAAGAAGATATTCGTGGCCAACAACTGCGGCAGGACATTTGTCAGGCAGGACGAAGCGGATTCCATAGGCAACTCCGTGACCGCCTGGATGGGATTCCGGGGAAGCTATTTCCTTGGGGAGAAGGGAAAACGGGCCGAGCTTGTCGGCCAGGAAGCGTACGATGAGCTGTTGAAGGAGAAGGGATTCGACGTGGATACGCACCTAGCTGACCAGCTCCTGATATATGCGGCCATCGCGGACGGGAAAACCAGGTATTCATGCCGTATGAGCGACCACCTGCGTACCAACGCGTCCGTGATATCACGGTTCCTGGACAGGAGAATCAGCATAGAGGATGGAATTGTGAACGTGTGGTAGCTTTTTAATTAGTGCGTAACATAATATTATCATGATCTTAAGGCATAAATACACTTCCAGCCCTGCTACGCCGGGGTTCCATTCCAAATCCATATTCGAACCGACGACCTTCCAACGGGAGGTCTTGCTATCCGATGCAAGGGCATACCGCGAGACATTGGAAACCCTCAGAGACCCAAAGAAAAGGGTGGATACCAACCGCTGCGAAGACAGGCATTTCGAGAGCGGAGAGGCCGGAAGGGTTTTCGATTCGGCGCTCGAAGCGTACCTGCGCGGGCCGAAGCAATTCAAGGATTTCAAGTTCTCGCCCGAGTTCCATAAGGAGCTTTCATCCTTATACGGAGGAGAACGGGGCCAGAAAATATTCGATTCCTGGAAAGCAGATACGCGCTATCTTTTCAGAAGAGATGAAGTCAATTATATAATTTCCGAGACTGGGGATTTCCATGACCTGTTCTATGGAGGCCGCGTAAAGGATACGCCCAATTGCCAGGATCCGAGCGGGACCTCCGTGCACGTGGCAGCGATCACCGGAACGGTGGAGCTTCCATGGATCAAGCAGATGGTGGTGCGCGCCGAAGGATCCCCGGAGATACTGTTCAGGGCCAGGATCTATCTCGTCCATGACGCATCAGGCGCCGGACCGATCCTGCTGATCCAACCAAGATATTATGGAACCTGGTTCAAGGATGCTATCGCGATCTCCAAGGAGATAGAGAGGCACCTGCGCTCGAAATACGAGGTTCCGCAGGGGGATGGCGGCCCCGGCATCGAGGTCAAGCTTATGCCGAACAGGATGATCAGCCATGATGTCGGCATCAACACAGGATATGCGACATATTCCAGCGGGAGATCGCCGTTCTTCTATATAGACAGCAATTGCCATGTGTGGAGGATGGGCGATATTGTTTTCGCCAGTAACGGCCTCTATTCCAAGGATCCGGGATCCAGCGTTTCATTCATGCCGGGCTGGTCCTCTGAATACACGATCTAGCTCTTAGTCAACCCCTGGACATCCAGGATCGTGCCGTTGTTTCCTACCTCTACCTGATAATAGGATGGGGAGGATGGCGAGTCCCATTCCACCAGCCATGAATCCGTCTTCTCGGTCACGCCCGGCGTGGCGTCTGGTTCAGAAGCCAAAAACGAGCTCACTGCATCGGTGCCAGGTAGCGTGTGCGACGCGATAATCGCCTCTTCGGGGAATGCGATGTTGCATATCCCTTGTGTGCACACCCTGCATCCTGAGGTGATCACCTCGGGCGGCTGCGGGACGAAATTCTGGACCGGATAATTGTAGAATATCTCGGAAAGCTGCGGGCACGGCGTGCTGGCGTTCTGCGTGACGCTGGTCTTGACCTCGAGGTACTGCGAACCGGTCGGGGAGGTCATCGGGGTTATCGACATGATCGACACCTCCGCGCCAGGGTATTTGCTATTGAGGTCCTCGAGGACGAATTTGCTGGCGTCGGCATTCTCGCCGAAGCTTCCGTTGTAGATCTGGACGAGCTTGATCACGAGCGCGATGGCTACAAGAAGGAGGAACACAAGTAAGATTTCGCGCCTTATGGCCATGCCAACCATATCCAGTGAAACTTTTTATTACATTGCATCATTCTGAGGAGAGCGAGAGTATCGCCTGAGCGATGTCGCCCCCGGCCTTCTCGAGTGCGCCTTTGGCCGCTTCCTCGGAGCATCCGGTCTTCTCCATGACCAGCTTTATGTCGTCCGCGGCGGAATTGTCTTCGACCCTCACATCCCCGGCTATCTGGAACGATTTCTGGCCTTGGACGGTCACCTGGGTCACTTGGGGATTCTCGATTATCAGCGACTGGCCGGATTCTGTCTCAATGACGACCTTCTTGGACGGTATCTCCTCTTGCTTGATGCCCATCTGCTTCATGATGGCCTGCATTCTCTTGGGATCCATGCCGCCTGGAATCATATAGACCGACCGTTTATATCAGAAAGGAAAATTTCAGGTCTTGAATATCTCGCCGCGCTGTGATTTCCTGACCTCGACGCGCCTCATCTTGGTTATCTGCTTGAGCCTGCCGAACAGCCTCGACGACACCCTGCCGTAGATCACGTCCTGCATCGCCTCATCGAATGTCTTTTCAGCAATGGCTTTCTTGCATTCCTCGACGAGCGCGTTGCGCAGGTTCCTTCTGGTGTTCCTGCTCACACGGGCTCCGGTAACCGCCACTATCTTGAGGCGGAAATCCTCGTTATCCTTGGTCTTCTCGTCCACGACCTGGTGGATGAGGGATTTCCCCCGCCTCGCGAACGTCTTTATGAATGATGGCGAGATTTCGTGGCCTATTATCGTGGTGTTGGCATCGTTCCCGGTGATATCCTTTATCCTGAAACGGAGCGTGGTGAACATCGCCATCTGGGACGCTGCGCCTCCGACCCCGAGCTCCAGGAGGCTCGTCCTCACTATGCGGTTCAAGAGCTTCTTCTCATCTGATGCGACCACTTCGCATATCTCCTTGCCCTCGAACATGGATGGGGCTTTCACCGAGAACCATTTCTTCAGTTTCCATTTATCTACTGCCTTGACCTTCTTCCCTGCCATAAGTGTTTCACCAAATTCATTTCACGAGCAACGCCGCTTTCTCGCGGTCGTACTTCCAGCCAGCCGGAAGCATGCCTTTGGACACATAATATTTCTCGAGCCTGTGTATCTTGGACTCGACATGGTTGAGCTTGGACTGGTTGTGAGTGTCGTTCTTGGAAGCCCTGATATGTCCGGCCATGCGGACCGCTTTCTTGATCAGGCTGAGCAGGTCGTCCGGATATTCCGGAAACGCCTTCTCCTTTATCAGGAACTGTTTGAGCGTCATGCCTAAAGATGCCCTTAGGTTGGGGACCGCGTGCTGGTCGCGCAGGACCAGTCCGATTCTCGCTGCAGGCACACCTTCGCGCGCCATCTTGAGGATCGTGTCCTCGATCTCGCTCTTCTTCATCGCCGTCCATTCCGGGGCCACCTTCGATTTCGGCCTCTTCGTGCCGGCCTTCCCTTTCTTCTTCGAATGTAATCTTGCCATACAGGACACCTAATGAGAACAACTTGAGATAATCAGCGTTTTGACGCTAATGATTTTGAGAACTCAAGAAGCGATTTATATCTATGCGAGAGGTTGTTTTTTAATTCTATGTTTTCAGCGAACGTCTGAGAATGGCCTTCCGGCACGAATATGGGGTCATAACCGAATCCATCCTTTCCACGGGCCTCTGAGGCGATGACACCCTTGCAGGTCCCGGAATATACCGCGATCCTTTCGCCATCATGGTATGCGATGCGGGTCTCGAACCTGGCTCCCCGGCTTTCGACCCCATCCATGAGCTTTAATATCCCCTTGTTACCCAGCTTCCTCTGCACCCATGCCGAGAACGTGCCGGGGAACCCTTCCAAGGCATCTATGAAAAGCCCCGTGTCCTCAACGAAGACAGGCTTGCCGCATCTCCGGTGCGCTTCCAGCATCGCGTCTTTCGCGATCTCCTCCAGGCTGTCCGAGCGCAGTTCGCGGTATTCGAATTGGAACTGGCGGACGCTGATGCCGGCCTTCGCGAGTATGTCGGCGGCCTCCTGCGCCTTCCCTTTGTTGCTCGTTGCGAATAGGATTTCCACAAGGGGGGATTCGTACGGATTGTTTTTATTCATTGGTCTGGATAGGATAAGAAGGTGGAACGCATGAAAAAATCCGAAAAACCAGCTAACGCCAAGTCTATCAAACCGGTCGACGCGGGCCTCCAAGGGCCAACCCCCGCCCCAGTGACCGCGGCGGATGCATCCAAGCAGATAATCAATGCGGCCAAATCCCAGCTCGATGAGAAAACCGAAAAGGAGGTCGCCGCAGCGATCAAGGATATGGAGAGCGCTTTCTTCGCGGTCAAATTCTATCCTGTCGCCGTGAAAGAGGACAACAAGAACGAGGCGCTCGGGAAGCTCGAGAAGATATATAACGAGGGGAGCGACACCGTGAGGCAGCTCCTGCTCTACATGATACATGAGAACCTCGCCCAAAGCGCCGAACTCCGGATAATGCACACTTTTGATTATTTCAAGGCCAAGACCCCGAACCAGGATCCGGCGCAGACCAGGATGAGCGTCTACCGCTCGATGTTCAACTACCATACATCGCTCGAAGGCCTCGTGGAGTTCATCAGGCTGCTCGGCAGGCTGCGGGGAGGCGACGATTCCGCCAAGTTGCTCACTTACCATTTCTCGCACCTGGGCTTCCAGGAGAATCCTTCCCACCACGTACTGAGGGCCGCGATAATCGAGGCTCTCGGGAAATCCGAATCCCGCTATGCGCTGAACGCGCTGCTAGATTACGCGAAATACGACGACAACGAGCAGGCTTTCCAGCGCGTCGTGACAGCTCTGGCCGAATGGGACGGCAAGATAGATACCCTCAAGCTCTCGGACAAGGAGAAGGAGGGGTTGCGCACAAAACTCCAGGAAGTCATGACGAGGCAGGTCGGCGGAGAGACGCACTATAGGTGAACAGATGCCCAAGCTGAAGCTCCGTGACGGAAGAATGGCGGAGATTTCATTCCTCGCTAAGTCAGACGACGCGCGCGATTTCATGGATTACATCAATGCGCTCGTGGAAGAGGACGTGAAAATCCACTTCGACCGCAAGGTCTCTTCGGAGGAAGAGGAAAAATGGAAAACGGACGCATTATCCTCCATGAAGAGGAACGAGGGCTACGTGCTCGTGGCCAGGGTGGATGGCGAGGTGGCTGGGGTGAGCAATGCGAACCGCGAGCGCTTGAGAACCCGCGGGAACGTCTTCCTCGGCCTTTCCGTGGCGAAAAAGTTCAGGAGATTAGGGCTCGGGAGAGCGCTCATGCAGACCAATATCGATACGGCAAAAAAATTCTTCAAGCCCGAATCGGACATAATCTACCTTTCGGTTTTCGGCAATAACAAGCCCGCGATCTCTCTTTATCAGAAACTCGGTTTCAGGATATTCGCCGCGTTTCCGAATTGGATGCCTTACAAGAAACGCCGCGTGGATATAATCTTCATGAAGCTCTAGACGTGGTCGAACGTGAGCTGCGTCTTGCACTGCGGATCGGCATCGAAATAGCCTGAAATGAACAATTTGAAGTAGCCCAGGTAGGGAATCCTCGTGATGACTTTCCCGCGGACGTCCTGCTGCGGTATCGGGCGGTTCATCAGGCCGGATGCGTAATCGTACACCTGCAAATCGAGAATGGGGTTGTTGTCTCCGCGCGTGAGATAATACTTCTGCCCATCCACGTTTATGACGAAGAAGACCCTGTGCACGATGTCCCCCACGCTCGCATACAGGTCGCCCTTCGGGGGGGAGTAAACTATGATATCGTTCGAGAAGTTCGTGAGGTACTCCGCGCCTCCGAAAGTTATGGATTTCAGGCACGGCTCGGATTTCACGACCCCGCTCATATCTATCGGGCAGCGTTCGTACTTGTAGGTGAACGCCCCTTTCTGCTCCACGAGGCTCTCCGGGGAATTGATGAAATCCTGGCAGATTGGGTAGCCCGGGTTGCTGATGCAATAGCTGAAGATCGAGCCGTTGATGGCCATGCTCGTGACCCCGACGGATATGGTCGCCGGGTCATCCAGAGAATCAAGCTGGGCCTGCGTCATGTTGATCTGATAAGCGTTAACGGGCGCGCCCTGCACGATGACGAAATCGCCGCGCTGAAGGTTCGGGAGCATGCTGCAGGACACCACTCCGGATATCGGTGATGACGTGCTGAGGACGAATGATGCTCCGTACCAGATGGCGACCGCGACCAGGAGGGCGATGATGGTGTCGATGATCTCGTGCTTCAACCCGTGCTTCTGGGTGCCTTCCTTCATCTCCATGGCCACGAAATAGACCAGGACGATCACGATGACCATCCCGATGAGCGGAGGTACGAAGCTGTTGCTGAAGATAGCGTTGGTTATGAGGAAGAGGATGAGCAGGCCGATCAGGATTCCTATCTGCACTGGCCCTTTCTTGAGTTCTTCCTTGAGCATACGCGCCACTTACTTCGCGATGTCCAGGAATTGCTTCCTGAATTCCGCTACCTCAGATTTTATCTCTGCGAGTTTCTCGAGGACGAGCTTCGATGGCTCGCCTTTCTTAGTGCGGACTAGCAGTTTCGGATATCCGATGATCGGGTGCTCCACCTTGAACGAAGCGAACTCGACATCCTTGTCCGAATTGAGCTTGTCTGCAAGAAGCTGCGCGAGCGACGCGTCTCCGCCCACGAATTCCAATTCGAGCGTGTTCTTCTCATTGATCAATATCTTGACTTCCATGGTGACACCTCTCAACGACCATATTCATATCTCTTGCGGGGAGGCCTCGGGCCCTGGTCTCCGCTTTGCCCGCCCTCCCTCGGACGGTAACCGCCTTGCCTAGGCCTGAATCCGCCTTCCCGCGGCCTTCCTTCCCTAGACCGGAACGGCCTCCTTTCACGGAAATTCCCTTCTCTCGCGCGGAATCCGCCGCTTTCGCCGCCCTCTTCTTCCGCTCCTGGGAGCTTCCTCCGCTCTTTCCAGCCGCAGGAACCGCAGATGAACAATGCCTCGTGGAGGTCCATGCGCGTCCTGCATCTCGGGCAGAAGCATGCGATGACTCCGCAATCCGCGGGCAGCATCGTGATCTCAACGCCGGTCCTGTCCACCGACCTGATCCTAGCGCGTATTATGTCGCCGATCTTGACCTCGTCTCGCAGGTCATTGACATAGCCGCGCCTTATTGCCATGACAGGCAATACCGCGAAAACCTCGACCCCCCGGCCCTTCCCTTCGGCCTCGCTGACAGGTATGCAACCAGCGACAGCCTTGTTCGGGCTGGCTTTGGCGACGACCCCGTAGACCTCCATGCCGACGGCAGGGAGTTTCAGGTCCCTGCTTTTTGCGTGCACCGTCGCCAGGCCGGAGCGCTTTGATCCTCGCCCATGGTGGCTGAGAATATCTCGTCCTTTTCCGAATATGTGTTCTGGCCCGGTTCCGCCTCTTCAGCGCTGGAGAGGTGGTCTCCGGGAAGAACTAGTCTCCTTCCCATCGTGATTCCTCTAATTAGTAGTTTGGAAAAAAATTGATGTGAAGGGTTTTTAATAGGGGCACCATGGCGGCGATTACAAAGCCGCTGGAATCTTCCTGCGCGCATCAAGAAAACATAAATAAATAGCAGCTTCGCTAATCTTAACCGATGAAACGCCCCACATTGGTCCTGTGCATAGACCGCGACAACGATCTTTTCGAGAAGGCCAAGGTCAGCGGGCCGCTCATAGGCAGGGAAAAGAACCTCGAAGGGGCGGTCAAGCTCTCGCTCGCCGACCCGGAGGACCCGGACTCGAACGCGATATATTGCTCGATAAAGACGTACGACCAGATGCGCGCGGACGGAGAGAGCGTCGAGATAGTGACCCTGACCGGGGACAAGAACCTCGGTTTGCGGGCTGACAAGGAGATAAGCGCGCAGCTGGACCGCATAATAAGGGAGATGAACCCGACATCATGCGTCCTCATCACGGACGGAGCATCGGACGAGGAGATGCTGCCGATTATAAAATCGAGGCTTAAGGTAGATTCGACGAAGATCGTTTTCATAAAGCAGGCGAAGGAGCTGGAAAAGACTTATTTCGTGCTCCTGGAAAAACTCCGCGACCCGTATTTCGCCAAGATCGTGCTAGGGATCCCCGGCCTGCTCATACTCCTGCTTTCCTTATCGGTCTATTTCAAGCTGGGTTGGGCTCCCGTGGGAGTGATAGTGGGGATCTACCTCATCACCAGGGTGCTCGGCATCGAGCATTTCCTCCAGGGCGTCGTGAACGATGTCCGATTCTCGTTCGAGAGGACGAGCTGGGTCGGATACCTCGGCGCGATGGCCGTATTCATGATCGGGATATTCGTGGGGTACCAATCGTTCGAGAACGGGATAGCGCTCAACCTGGCTCCTGAGAAGCTCATCGCGCTGGTCATAGGGAACATGGCATGGATTCTGCTGATAAGCTTCCTGCTGATAATGGCCGGAGAAACCATAGACGCCATAATGGATAAGAAGAAGTTCAAGATCACCAGGTACATCCTCTATTCCTCTGCGGCCATCCTCACCGCGTTCCTTGTCCTGGTGGGCAGCATCTGGATTGTGAACATCAACCCCCCGTATGTGGATTTCGGCACGTTCCTCCTCTGCATCGGAATCGCCATGGTGCTCGGCTACGTGACCATGAGCTTCGTGAACTGGTACCGCAAGGAAGTCATAATAGAGCTGAAGATAGAAGGCAAGGAAGCCATATCCGAGAACGGCACGTATATCGGCAAGATTGTCGGCATCGACGCGAACAAGGGGAAGCTTATCGTGCAGACCATGTTCGAGAAGAGATACACGATACCGCTTTCAGCCGTGAATTCGGTGGACGAGAGCGTGGTCCTCAAGTCCGAGCAATGATCACTTTATCTTCTTCAGGAGCTCTTCCTTCTTCTTGCCTTCGGCGAGCGAGTGCTCGAGTACCTCGTGGATGTCGTTCACCTTGATTATCTCGATCTTGTCGCGCTTGTCTTTCGGGAGGTAGACGTCCTCCGCATTCGCCGAGGGTATGAGCACGGTCTTGATGCCTGTATCTATGGCAGCCTCGATCTTGCCCGTGACGCCTCCGACAGGCAGGACCCTGCCGCGCACATCGAGCGATCCGGTCATTGCCACATCCTGCCGCACGGGGATGCCGGAGAGCGCGGATATCACCGCCACGGCGGTGGAGATGGAAGCGCTGTCCCCTTCCACGCCCTCGTATGTCTGGAGGTACTGGATATGGAGGTCCATGCGGGAAATCTCGGTGCCGATGTATTTCTTGAAGATCGCTGACACGTTATCGACCGCCTCGCGCGCTATCGTCCCGAGCTTACCGGTGGCTATCACGCGGCCTTCGCTTCTCGAAGCCGACGGAGTGGCCTCCGCGACGATCGGGAGCACGAGGCCTGAGCGCGAATCCCCCAGGACCGCGAGCCCGTTCACGCGGCCGACTTCCGCGCCTTCGGTGATTATGGTCTGGTACTCTTTTTTCATCTCTATCATCTTGGCCCCGACCTGGCTCTCCACGGAGCGGAACACCTGCTTGGCTTCGAGCACATCGGACTTGACGACCAATGCATGGGATCTGTCGCGGGCGACGTCCCCGGCCGCCCGGACGAGACCGCCGAGCTCGCGCAGGTTGAGGGAGAATCTCTTCCTCCTTCCGGCCATGCGCCTCGCTTCCTCTATTATCTCGTTCACGGCATCGCCATCGAAATGAGGGATCTTCCCGTCGCGCTTGACTTCCTGCGCGATGAAGCGGACGAGCTTCTCCTCGTTCTCAGGAGTGTCCTCCATGGAATCCTCCACGTAGACATCGTAACCTCCGCCTCTCACACGGGAGCGCAGGGCAGGATGGATGTTCACCATGTCCGGGACGTTGCCTGCTGCGACGAGCACGAAATCCGTCGGGACCGGCTGCGTCTTCACCAAAGCGCCGGAGCTCATCTCGCTCTGGCCCGTGATCGGGTATTTCTTCTCCTGCATGGCTGTGAGTATCTCCTGCTGCGAATTCAGCTTCATGGAAGCGATCTCGTCTATGAAAAGCACGCCCTTGTTCGCTTGGTGTATCGCCCCTGCCTCCACGCGAAGGTGCGCCGGAGTGCCGAGGCCTCCTGACTGGAGCGGATCGTGCTTGATGTCTCCGAGAAGAGAGCCGGACCGCGAGCCGGTCGCATCGATGAACGGGGCCGTTGATTTGTCGCTGTTGTCTATTATCAGCTTCGGCCCTACGGACTCTGTGGCCATCAGGCGCCGCCCTAGCCCTGACGTGGCGTTCGAGATTATGAATAGGAGGCCGAGGCCCAGGATCGACACCGCCGCGAGCAGCTTCATGCTGTCCGGGACCTCCGGTGAAAACGCGATCGCCAGCAGGAGTATCCCGGCCAATGTGATTATGAGGAAGGATGATATGCCCTTCTGGTCGTCTTTGGGCTTCTGGAAATTCATTATCCTGCGCCCAAGGCCGAAGCGGAGCTGCTTGGCCAGGTCCAACTTCTGGTCGTCGGACGCTTTCTTCATCTTGGCGAGCTCCTGGGGCGAATAGAATTTCACGAATTCGGGGTTCTTCTTGATGTAATCCGCATCAGGGAATGATTTCACCACCCTGACCAATGGCTGGTTCTCGTTGTTCGGATTCGGATACACGAGCACGTCTTCGAGCTCCTCCTTCTGCATGAGCTCGGCCATGGCTTGCGCCATCATGCTCTTCCCCGTGCCTGGAGGCCCTACGAGCAGGACGTTCCTTTTCTGCCTCGCGGCCTTCTTCACGATGTCGACCGCTTTATCCTGTCCGATTATCTGGTCTATGAGCCGCTCCGGGACGGGTACATCTGCCGTGGTCTTGAATTTCATCGATGATGATTGGAGTATTAGGTGTATAAATATATTTCCGTATCCGCTCAGGAGACGATCCTGACGTTCCTGAACGCGATGCGCGGCGAGATCAGCGAGCCGAAGGATCTCTGCCCCCTCTCTATGCCTTCTATGTTCGAGAACATGTCGAAGACGTTCCCGGTTATCATGAACCCTTTGATCGGAGTCCTCTTGCCCTTCTCCACGAGGAAAGCTGCGCTCGCCTCCAAGCCGATGTCCCCGGTCGTGGGGTTCGCGGTATGGGAACCGTGCGCGTAATGGAGCTCTATGAACCTATCCAATTCACCGAAGTCCGAGACCTCGCCTGGGGATACGACTATGTTCGATGAGCCGATGGACGGGGCGGAATCATACGAATCGCGAGAGCATACGCCGGGTTTGGGACCGAGTGTCCCGCCTTGCCTTGCTTCCAGGGCGGACGTCTCACGGTCGTACATGAATGATTTCACAACCCCGTTCTCGACAAGCGGCCTTCTTTCCGACGGGGTGCCTTCGTCGTCGAACGGCCTGCTCTCGGTGCCTGGCGCGAGGCCGTCCTCGTACATGCTGAACTTATCTGAGAACGGTTTCGCGCCGGAGGACAGTTTCGTTATGCCGCGGCGCTTCCAGTCCCCGGAGAACGATGGGATGAAAGTGTCCAGAAGGCTTATCAGGGCTTCTGGCTCCGCGACTAGTGTGTAAGTCCCGGAGTCTGGCTTCTTCGCTCCGCGCATGTCAGAGGCCATCCGCCCCGCTTCGGCACCGAACTCGTGAACGGATGACGGCCGTTTGCATGAGCCCAGGTATGCGGATCCGAACCCGTCGTCATGCATGCACTCGATGTAAAGCGAGAAATCCGTCTTGTCGTATTCCCCGCGGAATCCCTCGGTGTTCTCAAGGCTGATATGCGAGCTGCTGACCCCCAGCATCACGCGGGCCTTCCCTCCAAGCGATTCCGCTCCGTCGCGCGCCTCATCCACGAAGCCGCGTAACGACTGGTAGTCCTCTGTCGAAAGAGACGGATCGGATATGTCGCACTGCTGGAATGATGAAGGCGGGGGGAACGAGAATCCGCTCTGCACCGAGAAGCGGGACATCCTCTTGGCCCCTTCCACGGTTTTCTTGAGGTCGTCGGATTTCTGGCAGTACGCGAAGCCCAATCGCCCTTTGTCCAGTGCCCGGACGCCATAGCCCAGGGATGAGTCCATCTCTTTCGTCTTGAGTTCGCCGCTCGAGAAGAAAAGCGATATGGAATCGATGGAGAGCGAATACACCTCATGGACGGACATATCCTTAAAATTGGTGGGCGGGATTTTAAATCATGAGACTTTTCGTTGCTGTCCAAGTTCCGGAAGAGCTGAAAAAGATGGCCGCCTCGCTTTCCAAAGAGCTTCCAGCGGATGCGATAACCCCGGTGAAACCGGAGAACATGCACCTCACGCTCAGATTCATCGGGGAAGTGGATGAGAAGGCGAAGGACGAGATCGTGCAAAAACTGGAGAAGATACGCTTCAAGATGTTCAGATGCACGCTGCGCGGAGTCGGCGTATTCCCGAGCGAGGATTACGTACGGGTCGTCTGGGCAGGAGTGGAGAGCGGGGGGGCTCTCGAGACCCTTGCGAATGACGTGATCGGCGCGCTCGAAGGATATGGCAAGGAAGAGGAAAGAAAATTCACCGCGCACCTCACTATAGTGAGAGTGAGGAGAAAGATAGATGCCGCGCAATTCCTCAAGAAGCACAAGGACGACGTCTTCGGGGAATTCACGATCCCGAGATTCGAGCTGATGGAAAGCATACTCGGCCCCTCGGGTCCGGAATACAGGCAGGTGAAAGTATTTGGCTGATCTGATACCGGCCATCGGCTCGTTCATTTCCTTTGGGATCAACGGGACGGCCAATAAGAATTCCATGAACAAGGTAGGGCGCCACAAGGTCATGGTGTATGGTTATGCGCTCATATCAATCATCCTCCTTGCCGGTGCATTGGCCTTCCGTCTGGACCTGAGCATCCCGCAGCGGCTCCTGCCGCTGTACGCCATGGAGATAATCATAGGTGCCGGAGCGGTCATCGCATATTACAATGCCATGGACCTGGGCCGCTCCAGCACCACTTTCGCGCTCTCCCAGTCGTACGTGCTCCTGGTGCTGCTCGCCGGCGTGCTGCTGCTCGGAGAGAGGCTTAGCCTGCCCCAGATCGCGGGCGCGCTCATCATACTGTCCTCGGCAATCGCTATCAGCATTCCCAAAGGCGAGCGGCTGGAGGGAGGAACCATCTTCCTTCCGATCACGATCATCGGCTGGACCGCGTATTACTCGATCATAAAGGTCTTCGTGGATGCCATGGGGCCTTACAGCGCAACGGTCATGCTCGAAACGGGGATCTTCGTCATGGTATTGCTGTTCTATCTCATCAGGGGAAGGGACCTGTCAGTTCCGGATAGAAAAGGATGGCCGAGCATTGGCGTCCAGCAGGTCGCCGCCTGCTTCGGTGCGGTCCTTTACTCCATGTCGGTCCTCGCGATAGGGGCAGGGCTCACCGCGGCCATAGGGTCTGGCAGCCTGATAGTCAATTCCATAGCATCATATTTCTGGCTCAAGGAGAAGCTCGATATGCGCACATACCTTGCCATAGCAGCGATGGTAGTGGGCCTGATACTGATCGCGATATGAAAAGAAGGATAAAAAAATATAAAAAAATCAGCCGGTCAGCGAACTGAGCGTCGCATTCAGGTACTGATATTCTGGGCTCGCGAGGATGACATACGTCTTCTGGTCGCTAGTGATGCCCCAGTTGAAGCCGCCTGCCGCCGCTGCCTTGGATACCTGGTCCTTCGTGGCCTTGCTGGCGTCCACGAGGATATAGAATGTAGGCGTGCCCGCGCTGCCTGTATTTGCCTGCGAGACCGTCTGCCATTCGCCAGTGAAGTCGCTGACCTGCGAAACGTACGTGTTGTTGCTCAAGCACGCCGTGAACTCGGTCGTGTTCATACCGGTCACACCTGCCGCCATGGTCGTGAGGTTGCCGATGGAGTATTTCCCATCGTCCTCGTGCGGATCCTGAGCGGTGAACAGAGCAGTGTACATATCCCAGAACCTGCCCTGAGCGTTGGCGCAGAATGCCGCGTCAGCCGCATCCGTGGATTCCTGTCCGAGGAATGCGACTGGCATGACCTGGAAGTTGGCCTTGCCGGTCTTGACATAGTCGGTCTCATAGTCTTGCACAGTGCCTGTGATAGACGCGTATTGGGTGGAGTAGTCCTTGCCCCAAGCCATTCCGCAGAACGGGCATTGGAAATCGAAGAACTCCAGGACCGTGACCGCGTGGCTCGAAGAGCCCTCGAGCGGCGCTATGCTCAGCGACTGGGGAACCTGGAGGGTCCCGCCGGAGGCCGGTGCCGCCTGCGTGGGCTGGGTCGGCTGGGTCGGTTGAGCCGCTTGCGCGGTGTTTCCTGTCGGACATGTCGTGTTACAGACGGGGCATGTCACGGGAACGGATTTGACTAACCCGAATCCCTGCGTGAAGATAGATATCACAAAGAGACACGCCAGTACAACGACCGCAGCTCCATAAATCGTATCTTTTCCAATAGTGACTGAATCTTTTTCCGCCAAATATATCACCTCATCTAGGGAATAAGTAGCGGGTACTGCTCGCTGCAGGTATTTAATGGTTTTGAAATGTTCCGCCCAAATCCCGGCTGCGTAGCTATAGAAAAAGATAAAAAAGAAAGTCTCAGTACGAGACCTTGCTCAGCAAAGCATCGAACGCCGAGTATGGATATGCGCCCGTGATGAAGACGATGTAGTAGCCGCTGTTCGCTGAGAGCGACAGCGCACCGGCGCCGTATTGCTGGTTCAACGAGTCCACCGCCGCAGATATCGTAGCGTTGCTGATATCCGATTTCGGCACTATGACGAACGAGGCCGGAGTGCCTTGCACGCCGTAAGAGCTCCCATCCGCCTGGTCAGCCTGTATCAAGCCAAGCGGCGTCTGCTTGGCAATGCAGCTCGCGAAAGACGCGTTGTCGAGCCCGATGGCGCTCGCATACTGATAGAAATACGGGGTCGGATCGCTGGCTTCGCTCCAGGTCCCCTGGTTTGAGAACAGCTTATCGTGCATCGCCCAGAACTGGTTCTGCTCGGCCGCGCACCCTGCCGCTATGGCGCCCGGAAGGGCGTTGGGATGGAAGCTCAGCGGATAGTTCCTGAAGTATATCTTGACCTTCCCTGAATTGACGTAGTTCGCCCTGATCGAAGCTTCGGCGCCACTGAACAGCGCTCCGCAGTACGGGCACTGGAAGTCGGAGAATTGGACTATCGTGACCGGAGCGCTAGCCTGGCCGAGCGCCTGGAAGCTGCCGACACCGATCCCCATGGATCCTGACGGGCACGTAGAGTTGCAGGCCGGGCATGCCACTGCAGCGGGTTTAGCCAATCCGAACCCCTGCGTGAGGATGGATAATGCGATGAGGCATGCGAGAAGGACAATCCCTGCGACATAAATCGAATCTTTACCTATAGTAACCGTATCTTTTGTGATAGTGCTTTTTGCTTCAGTATTTTCCGCCAAGATATCACCTCAATCTAAGGAATAAGTACCGGGAACTGCTCGCCGCAGGTATTTAATAGTTTTGAAATGTTCATGAGACGACTGCGTTCCCGCCCTGCTCCTTCGCGTGACCGAGATGGAAGATGCACATGTCGAGCATCTTGCGCCAGCCGCCATCCACATCCTTGCTTCCGGCGATACCGAAGCTGCATGTCACTGAAGCGGAACCTTCGAGGGGGAGCTCGAATGAAAACGGTTCCTTTTCCACCGAGTGTTTCATCCACTTCGCCACCTTCACTGCGTTTTCCACTGGCCCGTCGATCAGCACCGCGAATTCATCGTGCTTCAAAGCCGGGTTCGCTCCGGCCTCTTTCTCGTTCCTCAGCTCATGCAAGAATTTGCTTTTGCCAGGCCGGAAGACCACGCTGCCCTTGTAGCCCAAGGATGCCATCTCATTGCGGAACCGATCAGCCACACCTGCGAGCACGCTGTCCCCGGCTGCATAGCCATGATTGGTGTTAAGCTGCTTGAGAGCGTCTATATCGGCGAGTATTATAGAGAATTCTTTCGATCCGGATGCGTCTTCAGCGGCTTGGGCAGCGGCCTCGAACATCGCCGTGTTCGGAAGCAATGTGAGGGCGCCTATGCGCTCGCTGAGCACCAGTGAGAAAAGGTCGCTCACTCCACCCATGATAGAACCGATCTCGCTTTCCGAAGCGCCGCCCCGAACGTTGAGCTCCTCTTTCGAGAATATGGTCAGATTATCGGCTAGATAACCTCTTTTGATTATGATATTGGTCATCAATGAATGGTGCAGGGAACCGCTTTCTTCCCCGCTCGGAACGGAAACGATGCGGCTTATCTCCATCTTCTCGTTGGTGAACCCCCTCACATGGCGGGTGTAGCCAGGCCTCGCATCAGAGGTGGCAAGCTCCACAGCTTCGACATCGTAGAAAATGGATGGGATTAACTCCATGAGCTCGAAAAGGCTCGAGCTTACCGCGCATTTCTCGATTTTTTGCTTGGCGCTTAGGTAGCCGCTCGACCCCCCGGATATCGGTTCCTGCATGGCCTGGCCGCCCCTGAATGTGCGGGGCCTCTTAGTACTGACTGAATGAATCGGGGTTGGCGAGAATGCTTGAATCAGCGTATGGGGGATATCTGCCATGAGGGATCAACTATATATGAGTTATTCTGGGTATTTTCTATTCTGAGTATGGTGGGAAGAATTTATAAAACATGCTTCAATATCGTTGGAGAAACCGGGCCGTTGGAATAGACATGACAGGGCGATTGGGTTCGCATAGGCGGAGACGTCAGTGATTTAAGGGTTGGCTGGCAATAGGTGTTTCATGCAAAGACGATCGGGTTCGAAACGCTTGGCGGGAATAGCATGCTTTGCAGCGTTCGCGTTTTCTGGCTGTGCTCCGTATGCCGAACCGAAAATGGCTCCTGGGCCGACTTTCGTGCAACCGGAGATCGCACCTACGCCTCCGGAGGCTTATCCAGCCAGGGAACCGGAGGCCCCGCCCCGCAAGGCCAGCCCTGCGCCTGACAAAGCCGAGGAAAGCACGCCGTCCGTTTACGGATGCAAATCCTCTCATGTTCTGCAAACCCAATTGATGCCATCGTATAACTACAACATACGCTCCTTTTACGATGAGATCTCGCTGTACCGGGACAACGACCCGGACGACCTGATAAGGAAGACGAAGGACCCGGATAAGGATGTGCAGTTGGACGCTATCAGGAAGCTCGGCAGGTTCAAGGACCCGTGCGCTATCCCTGCCCTAGTCGCGATGATGGATTATGTGAAGAAAAATGAGTTACAATCTGATGCGGCGGATTCGCTCGCTGAAATAGGGGCGCCGGCGGTTCCGGCGCTGATCAAGCTGCTCATGCACAATGACAAGTACGCAAGGAAGTATGCCGCAGACGCGCTCAGAAGGAGCGGAGATAGACGCGCTGTCCATGCGCTCAGGGATGCGGCTGATAACGACAGGGATACCGAGGTGCGGATGGCAGCGACAGGAGCGCTCAGATCGATAGAGGAGAGATGTCCACCGCACCAGGATGAACTCCTGGTTTTGCCGAGACATGATTATTAGTCACTTATATAATAGTGCGTTGCGTTGAAGGAAACGGCGGTTTAATGGTCTCACTTGATAAGGCGGTCATCGCTTCATACGAAAGGGCAGGCGTGAGATTCGAGATATATGTCGATCCGGACGCTGCTTATGCGTATCTTGAGAAGAAAAAACCGGACCTGAAGAACATCCTGGTCGCCGAAGAGGTGTACTCGGATGCGCATAAAGGCGAGAAGGCGAAGCCGAGCGACATCCAGAAGGCATTCGGATCCACGGACATCATGGTCATCCTGGAATTAGTGCTCAAGAACGGAGAGGTGCAGCTCACGACCGAGCAGAGGCGCAAGAAGGTCGAAGAGAAGCGCAAGCAGGTGATCGCGATCCTTCTGCGCGAGGCGATAGATCCGAGAACAAATACGCCGCACACGCAGATGAGGATAGAGAACGCGCTCGAGGAAGCGAAGGTGCATTTCGATCGATTCAAGGATCCGCGCGAGCAGCTGACCGACATAGTGAAGGAGCTCCGCCCGATCCTCCCGATGAAATTCGAGAAGATAAAGGTCGCGGTGAAGGTACCGGCGCAGTTCGCCAACAAATGCTACGGGACCCTCAAGAGCTATGGCATCCAGAGGGAGGAATGGACCAAAGGCGGCGACCTGGTCGTCGTGGTCGAGATATTCGGCGGACTCGCAGGGGAATTCTACGACAAGCTGAACAAGCAGACCGGCGGTCAGGTGGAGACGAAGCAACTCCCGAACTGAAGCGGTACTGCGCCCCGTTTAAAAATATTTCCATCCAACTACCAGACCAGAGAGACAGAAAGGAAGAATGAGATTCTTCTTATGGGTCGCTGGATTCCCAGTCAAATCCTGTAGATTTGAGGTCATTTAATGGAAAGGACGATAGTTTTACCAGGAGAGAAGATAGCCGACGGCAGGGTGAATGCCCCCAACACTTTTTTCAATGAGAGCGGCACATACGCCGCGGTCGTCGGCATGAGAGACGAGGAAGGGCGATACATACCGCTCGAGAACAGATACAAGCCGACCGTCGGCGACGTGGTCGTCGGCATGGTGACCGACGTGCGACACGCCGGTTTCGAAGTTGACCTGAACCTGCCACAGGGCGGTTTCATCCCCACGCGCGACGTGCGCCTCACGCTCCAGCTCGGCGATTTCGTGATATGCCGCGTGAAGATGGTGAACGAGGTCGGCGACGTGGACCTGGGCGAGGTGAGAAGGCTGCCCAAGGGCAAGATCATAGAGTTCCCGTCCGCCAAGGTGCCGCGCCTGATAGGCAGGAAAAGCAGCATGATAAGCCTGCTCAAGGATTACACCGGAGGAGACATCATGGTAGGCAACAACGGGTATGTCTGGATAAGCGAGAACTCTGACATGCCGCTATTGCTCAAGACGATCAAGCTCATAGAGAGGAAAGCCCACAAATCCGGCCTCACGGACGAGGTCGCGAACATGCTCGCGGCAGCCAAAGGCGGTCCGGTTAGGACACGCGAGCAGATCGAGGGCGCGCCTGCTGAAGCAGGAGATGAACAGAGATTCGAACAAAGGTGAAACAATGGGAGGAAAAAGCGATATCCAACTGATAGTCAATGGGAAAAGGACGGACGGCCGCGGCATGGAGGACCTTCGGGACCTCCGGATCGAGGTCGGCGTGATTCCTGAAGCGGACGGATCGGCCTATGTGCAATGGGGCGGCAACAAGATCGTATGCGGCGTCTATGGCCCGCGGGAGTGCATCCCGAGGCATGACGCGAGCCCGTACCATTCGCTCGTGAAATGCAGGTACATGATGTCCCCGTTCTCATCCCTCGAGGAGCACAGCAGGAGCGGCCCTTCGAGGAGGAGCAACGAGCTCTCCAAGGTCATCCGCGAGGCGTTCGAGAACCTCGTGATCGCGGAGAAATTCCCGAACACGCAGATAGACATCTACATCGATGTCCTGCAGGCCGATGGAGGCACTAGGACCGCGTCCATAACTGCGGCCGCGGTCGCACTCGCAAACGCAGGCATCCCGATGAAGGACATGGTAGCGGCAGTGGCGGTCGGCAAGGCAGGTGAATCGCTCGCGCTTGATTTGAACAAGCTCGAAGACAACTTCGGGCAATCGGACATGCCGATAGCAATATCACACCGGGACAGGAAGATCCTCCTCGTGCAGATGGACGGCCTGCTGACCAAAGACGAGATAATCCAGGTGCTCGATATGGCCGAACGCGGGTGCGACAAGGTGCACGAAGTCCAGGCCGATGCCCTCAAACGATACTACGAGAAGGGCGAGAAAGAGAAGATGCAGTGGTGATGACATGGGAGAAGAAGTAAGAGATATCATAATGTCCCATATAAGGCGGGACGTCATGGGGAATACGCTCAGCAAAGGCATCAGGTTTGATGGCAGGACATTCGACCAGATACGGCCGGTCACGATCCAGCGCGGCGTGATAACGACCGCTGAAGGCTCGGCCATCGCGACCATAGGCGACACCACAGTGCTGGTGGCCAACAAGTTCGATGTGCTCAAGCCGTTCGCGGACAGGCCCAAAGAGGGCGTGCTCATGACGAACGCGGAGCTGCTTCCGAGCGCATCCGCGAGATTCGAACCCGGGCCTCCGGACGAGAACTCGATCGAGATGGCGAGGGTCGTGGACCGCGCGGTCAGGAGCGCGGAATGCGTGGACGTGAAATCATTCTTCATCGAGGAAGATAAGGTGCTCGGATTATACATGGATATATACGTCATGAACGACGCGGGCAACTACACCGACGCGGCATCGATCGCGGCGGCAGCGGCACTCCTCGACACGAGGATCCCGAAGGTCGAGAACGCGAAGATAGTGAGGGGAGAATACGAAAAGTCCCTGAACCCGAAAGTGCTTCCGGTCACGACCACCATGATCAAGGTCGGCAACAGCTGGCTCGTCGATCCCTCAAGGGAAGAGGAGCGCGTGCTGGAGACCAAGATGACGATAGGCACGACCGAGGAGCACGTCTGCGCGATGCAGAAATCCAAGGGCGCTCTATCACGGGAGGAGCTCCTGGACCTCATAGACATAGCATTTAAAACCGGAAACGACATAAGAGAGTTGCTCAAGAGGGATTAAAATGCACACTCAGAAGTACGGAGCCTCGATAAGGAAGGCTGTTGATAAGCAGATATTAGCCAAGAGGTCGCGCTACGAATGCCCCAAATGCCACAAGCTCAAGCTGGTGCGCAAGGCCAACGCGGTCTGGAGATGCAAAGGATGCGAGACGGTCTTCGCAGGCGCAGCATACTCCTTCACGAGCGAAGCGGGCGAGATCGCCACGCGCATGATAGCGGAATTCGCGAAATCGTCCTGAGGTGTGTCGAATGGCTGAATACAAGGATCTGAAGACGGGTGCAACGGTCACTGTCGCTGGCGGAGATAAGTTCGTCTTCCCTACAACCGGGGCGAAGATACTGCTCAAGATTACGCCTCCGATAGTCAGGGAATTCAAGACAGATTAATTTTTCTCATTTTATTCCTGATTCTTCTACGGAATTCTTGCGATAGGATGGTTTTAGTGTTCACGACAAGCAGATACTCTTCTGAAGAGACCCGGAGGAGAGCGGGCTTAATCGCCAAAGAGAACAAGGAACCATACCTCGCGCGTGGGAAAAAAACGATAGATTCGCTTGTGGAAGAGGCGCGACGGCGCGGTGAATCTGTTTTGAACATCATCGAGGAACGGAAAGGCGAGGCCGCTATCGTCTCCACGATAAAGATAGACGAGATGGGGAGATGGGCGTGGGCAGGGGAGAAGCCGCTGCAAGGAGGGAAAAAATGAAAGCCACATGCCGCATCGAGATCGAGTTCCCTGACCCGGAAGCCGCAGCGAAGGCAGTGTCTCATGAAGGCGGCCTCACCGAACGGTCTTCCGCGAAGATAGAGATTGGCGAAAAAAAGCTAGTACTCACGGTTGAGGCGCAGGATGTCGTTGCTCTTCGGGCTACGGTGAACGCGTACATGCGCGCGTTCCAGGTGTTCGAAGGGATTGAAGAGAAATCGGACGGATAGACGAGCATTTATAAGAATACGGAAATATTACTGATAATACGAATATTCATGAGGTGCGAGGATGAAGAAGGATACTGAAGATCTTGGCAAAGAGCTTGTGGAATACGAGAACATGGAGAAGCAGCTTGAGGTTCTCCTCATACAGAAGCACCAGCTGCAGATACAATCCAACGAGATTAAGCACGCGCTCGAGGAATTGAAGAAATCTAAGGGCGAGGTCTATCGCTCCATAGGATCCATCCTCATGCACACGACCAAAGAGGGCGCGGAATCCGACCTCAAGGAGAGGGAAGAGCTCGTCGAAGTCAAGCTCAACGCCATAGGCAAGCAGGAGGAGAAGCTCCGAACCATAGTGATGGACACGCAGAAAAAGCTCCAGGAGAAAATGAAGGGTTATGAGAAACCCGGGGAGTGAAGCGTTCCAGGCTTTTTTATCTAGATACAATGGAGGCCGGATCGTCATCGTGGCCCATGACCGGGCCGATGTCGATTCCCTCTCATCTGCTTATGCCCTGAACCGAATCCTGCCTGGAAGCGTCATAGCCACCAGCGAGGAGATGACAGAAGGCGCAAAGATGCTCGCAGAGAAGTTAAAAATCGCAACAATCGACATCTCTGAACTGGACAAGAAGGATTTCCAGGGCATCATAGCGGTCGACACCAGCACGTACGTGCTCGCGGTCAAAGCGAAAGGCTGGAAGGTCCTCTGCGTGGTCGACCACCACCGAGGGGATAACCGCGACATGAAAGGCGAGGCCGAGTTCATAGACCCTGAATCGCCATCCACCGCGGAGATGATCGCCAACCTGCTGCACGATGATCAGATCGGAAAGGACGTGGCGTTCGCATTGTCTGTCGGGATAATAGCCGATGGCGCGAGGTTCAAGTCTGCCAGGGCGCAGACATTCGAGACATTGGGCTGGCTCATGAAGAAGGCGGAAGCGCCGTACCGTGAGCTGCTCGAATACGCCGAGCCTGCGCCGAAAGACGACACGAAGATAGCGCTCCTCTCAGCCATGAAACGCGTGGAGTTCATTTATGCCGCAGGGTACGTCATCGCCACATCCGAGGTCGGAAGCAACGAGAGCGATGCCGCTTCACTGATAACCGAGGCGGCTGACGTGGCTTTCGTGGCCAAATGGAAAGACAAGGAGAAGGAGACCAGGATATCCGCGAGGGCTGCGAAATCGGTGAAGGTTCCCCTCAATGATGTCATGTACGAGGTAGGGAAAAGCCTCGGCGGGGCAGGAGGCGGGCACAGCAAGGCCGCCGGCGCGTCCGCGAAGGCGCATACCAAAGAGACGCTGAAGAAATGCGTCGATACGTTCATAGCTCATGCAGAAAAAATAAATCAGAGCGGGAAATGAAGGCGATTAACCATGAAAACCATAGTGGTAGGAGGGCAGTACGGAGATGAAGGGAAAGGCAAGATACTCTCATATCTGGCGCTGGCAGACGACCCCCAGATCATAGCGAGGGGCGGCGTGGGCCCGAATGCCGGTCACGAAGTCAATTATAAGGGGAAACGATATCCCATGAGGATGCTCCCTTGCGGCTTCGTGAACGAGAAGGCGAAGCTCATGATCGGCGCCGGGGTCATGGTGAACCCCGAGGTCTTCCTCAAGGAAGTCGAGATGATAAACGCCCACAAGAGATGCTTCGTGGATTTCAGGGCGGGTCTGATCACTAAAGAGAATATAGAGCGGGACACCGCTTCCGAGAATTCCAAGAAGATCGGGACGACAAAAACCGGATGCGGCCCGGCAGTCTCCGACCGCGTGAACAGAATCGGGAAGATGGTGACGGACGCGCCGGAGCTGAAACCGTACATCATCGACGTCGTGAAGGAAGTCAATTCCGCAAAGGACGTCATCATAGAGGGCACTCAGGGCTTCATGCTCTCCGTGCTTTACGGCACCTACCCGTTTTGCACTTCCAAGGACATCTCGGCTTCCAGCATCGCAGCGGACGTCGGCCTCGGGCCCACGAAGATAGATGACGTCGTCATGGTGATAAAATCCTACACCACGCGGGTGGGCGGCGGCCCTCTCAAGGATGAGGTCGGAGTCGAGGAGGCCAAATCCAAGAATATGCAGGAATACGGAACTGTCACGGGGAGGCCGAGAAGGACGTCCATGAACCTGCATTTCGACGACCTGCGCCTCGCGGCCATGGTGAACGGCGCCACGCAGATAGCGATAACGAAGGTGGACGTGAGATTCCCGGGCAATGAAGGCGTCAGGGAATACGCGAAACTCTCCAAGGAAGCGAAATCGTTCATAGAGGACGTGGAGAAGAAGATTGGGGTCCCGGTAACCCTTATCGGCACCGGACCTGACACTGAAAGCATAATAGACAGAAGAATTAAGGCTCGTTCAATGCCTTGAGCGCCGCGCGGTTGTCCGAAGAGCTGAGAAGGACGTACGAAAGCGTCGGGGACATCGTCACCGAGAAGGCGTAGAGCAGGTTGATGCCCCTGTCGGATATCTTCTTGGCGGCTTCGGCCATGGTGCCGGGCCGGTTCTCGAGCTTTATTATTATGACCTCTTTCTCGATCGCGTTGATGCTTTTTTCCTTGAGCAGCTTGCGGACCTTCGGCAGGTCCGGAGCCTCGATGATCAGGTGGGTGCTGATGCCCCGGTCTTCAGGCGGCATGAGCAATGGCTTTACGCCTTGTTTCTCTACCTCTTTGGCGAATTTCGAGACCTCCTTGAAGGTGGAGTTCTCTAAGAACAGCTCGGTCACGATGCGGTCTTCTTCCATAGTTACACCTTATGTGTAATGAAATTAGAAAGTATTTAAAGGCGACTGAACTGGAGGAAAAATCGCTGACGGCAGGATTTGAACCTGCGATCCCAGGGGGACTGGTTTTCAAGACCAGCGCACTACCAGGTTATGCGACGTCAGCATCACAATGTAGTCTGCTGTATGGGCGCCTCTTCGATCTTTGGCGCCTGGACGAAGTATTTCTTGAATTTCTCTGTCAGCGTGAGCTTCGAGGTCCTTCCCGCTTTGATGGATTTCACGAACTCTGCATCCACGAGCTCCCGCACATCCTCGTACACCTGTGTCCCTATCTTCCTCACCAGCTCGGATTTCAGGATGCCGTCGTGCTTCGATATGAACGCCAAGGTCCGGAGAGCGCTCTTGCTTATCTCTATGTCCTGCGCGAACTGCTTGACCCGCTGGAGGACGTCGTTCCTGATGCGCATCTCGTACTTGCCGCCGGCCTCCATTATCTCTATGGCGCTTCCGCGTTCCTCGTATTCCTTGCGGAGCTCTTCTACGACCCCCTGGATGTAGCCCAGGGCGCCGATGCCTGTGAGCGCGCGGAACTCCTCCAGAGACATGGAACGGGAGCTGATGAATAGCGCCGCCTCTATGAGTTTTTTCTCTTCCTTGGGCCTCTTCGCCGGAGCTGCGGGTGCTTGAGTAACCTGCACTGGTTCGACGGATTCTTCCGGATCATTTTCGTCCATGGTCTAGCCTCAGGAAAGCTATCAATGATCTTGAATAGTCTACGCTGTCTATCTTTTTCTTCTTTTGCATTAGCGCAGCAAGGATTTTATTGGAGCATGCTGCCGGGCTTCGCTTCGTGGTGTCCAGCTCGAGCGGTTTCATCCTGTATTCCTTCTGAACGCGCTGGGAGCAGTAATCGAGCATCTCGGCCATCAGGTTCTCTTCTATCTTGAGTTTCCCGTACCCCCGCTTCTCCATCCTCTTCCTGAGGATTTTAGGCTCGGTGCGCAGTACGATCACTTGGTCGACCGGCAATTTCATCTCGCATGCCAGATGCCCTTCCACTACGAAATCCTTCTTCTGTCTTAGGAAACGCAGATGCTTGGCAAGCTTCTTGATATCGACCTCGTGCCTCGGGCCGAGATGCATCTTCTTGTGGATTATGCCCGTTATGCTGATAAGCTCTATTCCGGTTTTTTTCGAAAGGAGGGAAGCTATGGTGGATTTGCCGGTGCCTGGGGTGCCGGTGATGATGATGCGCATTCAGAGCCTCTTCGCGAGCATCTTGAAATGCTCCCGCGCGGCAGAGAGTGATTCCTTGCCTTTCGCGCTCAGGGTGTAGTATTTCCTCCGCTCATGGATTTCGGAATTGATGAGGCCTTCGTTCTCCAGCCTATACAGCACGATATATACCATGATCTTGTCCGGCTTGAATGAGAATCTTTTCTCTATCTGCTCGTCCAGGTTGTAGGCGTACAGCTTCCCCTCGCTGTTGATGAGCGAGAGTAAGTAAAGCCAGAGGTTGCCCGAAGTGAGAAGGCGCCTGAGGCGCTTGATCGGCGTCGGTGTTTCCATAACCATCAGGATTCGTCAGCTTTCTTTCCGAGCTTTCGTTCGGGTGGCCCTGCAGACTTCTTGGCAGCATCCTCCATGATTGTAGCGGCTCGCTCCTCCATCTGAGCGACCTTCGAATTCATGTCATCCACCCGATGCTGAGCAGGTCTGGCCACTTCCCCACCTGCAGGTATGACGCCCTTATCAGGATCGAGATCCTTGGCGTAGATATATGTCCCGTATATCCCCTTGCTCTTCTCTCCGACGTTTGCGGCCAGCATATCCTCCTTCTTGGCGTTCGCAGCCAAATCGGCGATATACTGCTGCTCGAGTGTGGGCGGCCCTACAGGCACTGCTGCGCGCAATACTTTTTCCCTCTCAGCATCTGCGGCTCGCTCGGCAGACTTCCGCTCATCTGCGGTGGGATTGGATCTCCAAGCTATTTGTTCAGATGCCGCGACTGAAGGTGCCTCACCCAGATAGTTCCATGTGGAAGCGGCTTTATTATCTCCGACATCCCGGCACATGCCTTCGGTCTCATGCGCTATTTTGGCTGCGGCCGTATAATCTGGGTTCTTGGGGTCTAGTGCCGCCCGGTACCTTTCAGCGTTATCATCTAGCTTCTGTGCGAATGCGTCTGCGAGAGCCCCCTCCCGGATCTGCTGTTTCCCGGTATTTGGATCGATATAGACGGCGCTTTCCAGCATGGCTGCATCCGCACGTGCCAGTTGGCTTCTCTGCGCATCTGCACTATTAAGGGAAGTGGACGCGTCTTTGGGGATTTTCGGGGCCATCACACCTACTCCGGATCCCAAATAATTTTCACTCCCCCTGGATATGACATCGAGCCGATCCATGATCCTTTGATCGAATTTGCCGTCGCTGGCCAGCATACCCATCTGCTCGGAAGCTTTATTAGTGGTGTAAAGGGTTTCCCTTTCGCTATTGACTTTGGCCAGGCTTGGGGGGACAGGCACTCCGGCGTGTTCGCAAGCTGCCGTCGTGGATATGTCGGTGTTCCGGATGGCGTTCAGATCGGCCACTGGAACCTGCGCGGCATTGCTTTTCGGGAGCATACCCAGGATGTCTCCGACCGATTTGGCTTCGACCTGGACCGTGATGCTTAATTCTTTGGCAACAGCTGGATTCGATAGCTTTGATGCTTCTGCCGGGCTAATCGAGCCGTTGCTCTGGGCCTCACGGACAGCCGCTTGTATGTAGAGCTTTGCCGTTTCAGGATCGATTTTCTTCAGATCATCTACGCTGCGCGCCGGGCCGACCCCTTCCGCATGCTGCTTCGGGTTCACCATCATGTCCATAGCTGCAGCGAGCACATCGCCTTGCAAAGGCGTTCCGGCCTTGGCTGCGATCCCCTCTCCGATCCCCAAACTTTTCTTCGGGTCGACAAAAGCGGATGATTCCACCGCCTTTTTGATATCGAAAAGCGCTTCGGAATTGCTGCCGGCAAAGGCCCTCCCCTTGGTTTCAGCAGGAGAGAGGTTCTTGACTTCTGCTGGATTGAATATTATGCCCACGCTTGCGAGCGCGTCTCCGGCTATTTCCTGTTCGGCCTTCTTGACCGATGCCAAAGCCACGGGATCGCGAGCTAGTTCACCCCATGATTTTTTCTCGCTCTGGTTCCACTCTTCGGTCTTATCGCGCTGGATAACCCCGACATTGGTCGTTATGGATTGTCCGAGTTGGGTTGCATAATCCATCGACGCCTTTTGGGCGTTCAGCATGCTTGATGCGTCGCCTTTATCAGTGAGGTTGGATATGCCCAAAGTCTTCGTAGATATCTGGGCTGCGACCGCTTTTATCTCGCTTTGGTCCATACTCACGCCTTTTGGGAACACCACCGTGGTCTCCCCCCCAGGAACGGTCTTCACGGTTATTGGTTCTTTCGTACCTGCCAATGCGAATGAGGTCTCAACTGAAGCGATTTTCACCACGGGCTCCCCGACCACCATCTTGTTGCCTTGGATACCGAAGTCCCGGACTTTGCTGGTATCGGACATATCGAAGGCGCCTTGCACGACATCCACGCGCCTTCCGGATACGGAAAGCGTATTGTTCGCCTCGACCTTGACCGGGACATCCACGGGCTTCCCGGCCACTTCCGTTTTTATGAAGAAGACTGCCTTGCCATTTTCCATCTTCGCAAGGACAGGGAATTCTTTCGATTCTGCCTCCTTGATGACCTTGCCCGATGAGTCGACCTTTTCCGGACTCGTCACAATCCTGATTGTGACGGAAGAAGTGCTTGTGAGGGCGGGCATTCCCCCTCCTTTAGGGTCCTGTTCCTTTACCATGGTCAGAGTGACCGTTTTCGGAGTGAGATCACCTTGGACCAAAGATCCGACTTCCGGCAGGACCTTGTAGACCGCGGTTACCACCACCATTCCGGTCGTCGGATCGATGGTCTCCTTTTTACTAACCAAGATGCCAGTACTCCCGTTCGGCAGGTCTGTCGGAATTCCCCCGGCTTTTTGTATACCATTGGCGGCTTGCTGATTTTCCCTAAGACGTAATGCTGCGGTGCCCTTGTCATCCATCATCCGATCAAGCAAGGCTCTGCCGCCCCCGATTGTCGCATAGGAGTCGGCAATCCTCCCTATAGCGCTTCCAGTTGCGAAAAGGACTGCGAAACCACCCAGCAAACCGTATTTCCCTATAACAGCTCCGACATCCGGTGATCGACCTGATCCGCCAGTCAATATCTGGCCGGCTTGTAGCCTCGGGGCTCCGCTCGTCTGTGCCCCTCCCGCAGAAACACTCTGCTGTGGATTCAATCTCGATTTCAGCGCCGCGGCATATGCCCCCGCGCCTTTCCCTTTGCTGGCTTCGGATGCACCCTTATGCGCCGACCAAGCGATTTGGGATCTCGATCCCTGGACGAAAACGCTGCCGAAGGCTTTCAAAGGGCCGCCGGTGGCTCTGGCTTCTTCTTTCATGGCCTGCCATCTGGTCTTGGTAGTGCCGTCGGCATTCTTGGCGGCTTTGCCATCCGCGCCTTTAGGGCCCTCTGCGGCTTTGATGCCAGAAGAGACAGCCGTAGCAACGCTTGAAACATTCATCGAGAATCCTCGGCCTCTCGCCTGGTACCGGATATGCTTGCCGACGCGGCTTCCGCTCAGATTGAAAGAAGCGAACGGGTTCCTGCCGGTCATGTAGAGCGCTCCCGAGAGCAAAGCGAATATTATCACCAGGGGGAGGCAGAACGCGGGAGTCTCGCTCTGCGGGCCGGGCGGCGCGCAATAAGCCATCGTGGTCAGGTCTGGGAAGTAAAGCTGCGAATTCAGGGGGCTCGGAGCTGGCGCGCTACCCCAAGATGGAATACCGTCGGGACTCGTTATGGCTCCGCCGGGTATACCAGCATAATCTATGTCCTTATAATAGCCAGTCTCGTTATGTATATTTGAGTAGTTGATGCATTGCGCGAATCCGCAGTCGCCGCCCGCCACATTGCAGAAAGGGCAATACAGGATTTTTATGTTCACGCACGCCTTGTCCCATTGCGTGAAATCGAATGTTGCCGACCCGCTACTATCCGTATATGTCTTATAGAGGTATTTCAAACCGCTGGAATTGGTCAATTCCACCAGGACGATCGAATCATTGACAGGCTGTCGGGAAGGCGTCGCTGTCGAATCATCATAATACACGTTTATCTGCGCGACATGCGTGTCTTGATCCGCAGCCACGAGGACCTTGGCCTGCGGCCGATTCAGGAAGGCGTCGCACGAAGGGCGATCCTGCGCGTAAGATAAAGATGCTATAAGGCAGAGCACGAGACTGCATAGCACGAAACTGGAGAAAAGCCGCGAACGGATGGCATCGGACAGCATGATAGGTATCGGTTTAGCAGGTTTATAAATTTTCATGCGAAGAGGCATTTCGGGTTTGGGGCGGGAAATGGCGCACGGATTTGACAAACGTTTTAATAGGTGAGCAAGAAAACTACGCATGCATCGCAAGGGCCTGGGATTGCTGCTCCTCCTATTGTTCTCCATAGCTTCCGCAGGCTCATCAGTCAGTATACAGCCGATAGATCTCACATTCGTTGTGCCGATAATCGCACTTATAGTCGTGATATTCCTGGCAGCAATCAACATGCTGGCCACATCCATTTCAGACCCAAAGTTGGAGGCATGGGCTAAGACCGAGATCCGCGAATTCATAGTCGCCCTTATCCTCATCGGTTTGATAATGGGCTTCTTCATAAGCTCGGACGGCATAAGCATCGCGCTCACAGGCACCCCGGATTATGTGAACCATTCCCAGGGGATCCTGGATAATTGGCTCGGGAAATTCGACGATGCGTACGCAGGGGTCATACTCGCGGCTGCGCGGCTGAGGGTCGCGGCCACATTCGCGCCATACATTAATGTCCCCCTTTGGTACGTCTCGATCAGCTATTCCACGAATCCGCTGGCCGGGATAGCTATACTTCTTACCACGCTGACGATGGCGACGCAAGGACTGACCAACGCGATTTTCCTGGTGGAAGCCCTGAGGATGCTCATAATATATATGAAAGTCATAGGGCCGAAGATCCTGCTCCCCCTCGCGTTCATGTTCAGGTTGGTGCCATTCAGCCGGAAGACGGGCAATACGCTAATAGCCCTCGCCTTGGCAGGCATGGTGCTGCTGCCGTATTCGGTGATAGTGGCAGATGCCTTGAACGGGACCATCCCGCCCAGCGTGATGCAATATCCGCATCTCAGCGGCAGCGACCTGAGGAGCATGATCCCAGAGCCGCTTTCTGCGATCACAGCGACCGTGGGACCGCTCTGCCAGTCTGCTTTCATCAGGGTCATGCTCGGGCTCACGGACCCTCTGTTCGCCTTGATCGTATGCCTCCCGCTCGATTTCATCCCATTCGTAGGTCCGGGTTTATTCGCGGCCTGCTATCCGCTAGTGCAGTATGTCATCTATCCACTCGTCACCGAAATCCTCCAACTCGTCATGGCAGCGCTCCTGCTCGTCTGGGAAGGGGCTATAATGGCCAGGGATGCCGTAGCCTCGACCAACTATGGTATGGACGTATACGACACCCTCAGGCCTTTCCTTAGCAACATCAACGACCTGGTGCTTCTCATCTATCTGGATATAATCATCATCATGACAATCACGGTCGTGGGAGCGAGAAGCATCTCGGCCGCATTGGGCGGCGATTGGTACATGGCAGGGATCCAGAGGCTGATATGATGAACACCAAACTTATCCTCATCATGCTCCTGCTATCCTCGGCAGTGTTCGCTGATATGGCATGCATGAACAACGCCACGGATGTGATACTGGGTCCGAGCTATGGCGTTCAGGACCTCATACTGGTCGTGATCGGCTTCACGATAATCATCATCGCATTGGCATACACGATAGGGACCGCTACAAACAACGCGCCGTTCACGATATTCGCGAAGGACGAGATATACCACCTGGGATTCTCGATACTCATACTCCTCGCTATGAGCGGCATCGTGCTTACATCGTGCTATGTGGTGGATTTCTTCAGCGCTTCGGTCTTCCAGAATACAGGAATCACAACCACGGCTTGCTACAGCGGAGCCACCATGCAAGACGTGGCAGCATGCTTCGCGAAGTCCGCCCTGGATGACGCCACGACGATGTCGACATCGTATATACAGGCTTATCTGGACAACCTCATGGATTCCACCATGTCGTGGAGCCTGCAGTGGCCCCTCCTCAATTCCTACACCTCCTCAGCCGCTTCGTACAAACGCATCGTCTCGAACCAGTACGACATGATATTGAACTCTTTCCTCATCCCGGCGATGATGAGCATAAGCATGCAGAAGCTGGCTCTGCAGTTCATCAAGGATAATATCGTGGAATGGCTGCTGCCGATAGCGTTCCTTCTCCGAGTTTTCATCCCAACGAGGCAGATGGGCAACATACTTATAGCGCTCTCCCTCGCGCTGTACGTCATCGTCCCGTTCCTCTACGTTTTGAACTTCGCCATGTATAACACACTGATGAGCAAGAGCGACTGCACGGAGTTCTCCGGAGCGGTATGCGATTATATAGCCGACGGCGGCAACTGCACCCCGACATCGGTCTGCACAAATCCGGACGGTTTCTGGATGGTGGCCAGGTTGATACCGCAGGCGTTCTTTCTGCCCAATCTCACAATAGCCATAGTGATAACGTTCCTCACAGCGATGAACAAGGCCTTGAAGGTGATGGGATGATGAAGAACCTGCTCACGTTGTTCCTTGCCGTTTTCCTCCTCGCAGGCATCGCATCCGCGAACACGGGGGTAACGCAGATATTCCAGCAGAAGACTTCGAATTCCGCCCTCGAGATCGCGAACAACTGGATGGTGCTCTCGATCATCGCGCTCATGATATCCATCATACTCGTCGCTATGGGTTATGCGGTGGGCATCGGCTTCGAGTTGCCGGAACTCCAGGCGTGGGCCGGAAACGAGCTGGTTCAGGTGTTCACGAACGCCATCATCATCGCAGTGCTGATCGCCTCTATCGCGTTCATCGAATTGGTCGTCATCGGAATCGCTGCTTCGAGCAACATCAATGTCCCGGAATGCATGCAGACTGGCTCTGGAGTCGCTCCGAGCGGGGCCACCTGCCTCCAGGCGGTCACGGACCGCTATCTTGGGAATTACGTCGATACTGCAGTAGCCAAGTCCAAGGACGTGCTGAAGAACAATGTGGATGCAGGGGGCTGGATGAACCGGCGGCTGGGCATCACGTGCATATCCATATACTGCCTGCAGTTCGGCGTATCCGGGACTTTCGCGGCGCAGAATGTCCTGAACATGGACAAATACGGGATAGTGTTCGAGTATTATTCCAACCTCCTCTCCTTCATGGAATCGCAGCAGTTCTTCGTGAAGGCCATATCGTTCAATATGGCCCCGGTGGTGCTCGCGATCGGGATCGTCATGCGCAGCTTCTTCTTCTCGAGGAAACTCGGGGGACTCCTCATGGCGATAGCTATCGGGGTCATGTTCTTCTTCCCCGGCATGTACATCTTCGATTGGATGACCCTCAACACTGTCACCAACGGAGATATGGCCTATGGGCAGGAGGCGACGGGCTGCCCTTCGGAATGCCTGGTACCGGCCCCTCTAGCGTATTACGATGGAGGAACGATCAATGATTCTGAAAGCATCTACCTCGCTTACACCGACATGAATGTCGCGGAGGAAATCATGAACGGGAGCATCCAGCAACCGACCCCGGCCACGACGACCAATCAATCGTATTTCCTTTACGGCAAAAGCATCAGCTCGTGTTTCCCATATAACAACGCGACCCAGCTGGGACCGAACATCGATGGCCATTACGCAAGCGAATGCCCCCAGGTCTGCAGGGGGCCTCCCATTTACCCCACCGCACCGGATTGCGTGAATCTTTCTTCAGGGGTCGGATATGCATGCGCTGCTCTGCCTTCCAA
>CAWDBH010000017.1:0-135783 GCA_963800555.1 uncultured Microcaldota archaeon
TCCCAAGAACAATACGGCAATGATGAAGTCCGTTCTCCATCTCACATCCGTTTTTCCGAAAGCCCTCCTAAAGCCGGAGACCAGAGTCGAACTGGCAGCTTTCTCGCCAAATAGGTTGAGCACCAGCACTATGATGTTGTAAATGAAGATGAGGGCCACCAATGTCAGGCCAACCGCGAGGCCGAGAGCGAGATAATAATTCTTCACGATATTCCCCAAGGCGATATACGCCATATTGGTCGGTATGAGCGCCATGAAGTTTATGCTTTGAACCCCGACATCAGGTGTTTTGAATACCGCCAACACGACCTCTGGGGGTTGGTCGGATTGGAATTCATACGCCAGCATGTACCCATCATTGGACGTTGTTGTCGATGACCAACTGACTATGGAATCGGAAGCATCCTGGCTGGCCGAAATTGATTGTATGGAAGATATGGCGTCTGTCTGTTCGACCGCAGTGCGCGGAAGCCTGTCGGTGATGGATACTCCATTCACTTCTGCGCCGAGCTGGTTTCCGCTTGCCTGCTGGAGGGGTTTGACTGATATCAAGACCCGGTAAGTATAACTTGTGTTCGTCGGAGTGTACGTGCCGATAGCTTGCGCCGCATCGATAAGGTATTTGATGCCGAAATCGGATTGGTCGCACATGCCCAGGTCCTGGTTTGTATAGAGCGGATTGGCGTTTATGTTTGCCACCCTGAATACAAGCGAACGCGTCTCCTGAAGGAATGCGTCTTTGTCCTGCTCGGGAGCGCCCCGCAGGGTTGTCACCATCTGGTCCGCATCCAATATCAACGAGCGAATCTCGTTGTTGTCCTGGACGTAGGAGATCATAGAGCCTCCGAGCACGTCTCCGTAAATGCCAGCCACTTTCTTGCATCTCACGGATGCACTCGAGCAGAGCCGGCTGCATGTAACGATATCTGAGCAGACGACGTTGAGGATGCCTATGTTACTGCTGCATGCGCTATCGCTCTGGGTGCATGTTTTTGAGAATTCATCGATGTTCTGGCCTGCTACGAGTAGGTCGACATCGGTTATATTGTTATTCAAGGTATCATACGTGGCGTTCGTCTGCACCGCGACAGTGATTTGTCGCTGGACGACCATGCCCGCATCTTGGATGGTGGTGGGAGAGAAATTATATACCATGTAATCCGGAGAGCCATCTCCGTCCAGATCAACGATTTGCGTGTTCGAAATCTGCTCATTCCTGGTTCCTGGATAGCTCTTCTGCTCAAGGCAACCGAACCCTAGCAATGATACGATGACTATGAACAGCAATAACCGGCGCATGAGTGCAATTCCATGGCGTTCTTTTAAATCTTAATGGGGAGCTAGTAATCGTGAAACCGATGAATCCCAGGGCAAGCAGCATGAGGATGGCGCTATCGGAGGCACTCGCTCTGATAAAACCTTCTCCGGAAGAATCCAAATCAGAGCTCGCATTCGCAAATTTCATAAAGGATTACATATCCGAGAACACGCCTGAAGAGACCGAGACCGTCCTCGTAGGGTCGATGGCCAAAGGCACTTTCCTGCGTGACAAGCGCGACATAGACATCTTCGTCCTGTTCGATAGGTCATTCCCGCGGAGCGGGCTCGAGGCGGCGGTGCGCGCCATCATGGGCAAGGCATTCCCTGCGGTAGGCTACCAGGTCAGCTACGCCGAACATCCATATGTCAGGTTCCATTTCGATGGGAGGCGTATCGATCTGGTTCCTGCATATAAGATCTCCTCGGCGGCAGAACGCATGAGCGCAGTGGATCGCTCGGTCCTGCACACTGTCTTCGTGTTGGATTCGCTGCGCAAGGGGCAAACCGGAGAGGTGCTGCTGCTCAAGCAGTTCCTGCGGGCGAATGGGATATATGGGGCCGAGATAAAAACCGAAGGGTTCTCCGGATATCTATGCGAGCTGCTGATAATCAAATTCCGGACTTTCCCAGACCTGTTGCGCTCTGCTGTCAAGTGGAAAGCGAACGTTTTCGTGGACCTGGAAGCGACATACAAGCGGCCAGAGGTAGCCTTGGCGCATGAGAAATTCGGCAACTTCGTGATGATAGATCCGACGGATCGGAACCGGAACGTCGCGGCGGCCGTATCGCGCCAGAGTTTGCGTAGATTCATATCTCTCTCAAAAGCGTTCCTAAAACGGCCCTCCAAGGAATTTTTCATGAGGGAGATGCCATCTTTCGAGGAGCGTATGGAGAAAATATCTGGAAAAAGCCACTCCTTCATTGTTTCGATGCCTCGGCCTGGCATCGTGGATGACGTTCTCTGGGGTCAGCTGAAGAAGATGTGCGGCCAATTGGAGGAGCATCTAGAAGAATTTTCTGTACTCGATATCATCACCGATGATTCCAGGCACCTCGTCCGGCTCGGAATCGTACTGAAGATCCTGCAGTTGCCGGATAAGAAGCTGGTTGGCGGACCTCCTCTCAAGATGAAAGAGCGCGTCTCTGATTTCAAGGCGAGCCACAGGAAGGCTAAATTCATAATGAAAAAAGGAAAGATCTGGGCGCAGGTGAAGCGGCCGGTAACGAAAGCAGATTCCGCGATACGCCAATTTTTCCGCTCGTACTCGAGAACGAAATCTCATCTTGCGTATCCCGAGGAAATGCTCATCATAGAGCGGTTCGTAACCAGTAAAAAATCCAGAAAATAATTCACATCTCCAGCCTTTCTCCAGGGAGAGGAGCGACCGCATCGTAGCCATGCGATTCCTTGAGCTCTTTCGCGAATTCGTCAGGCCGGTCGCCATGCACGAGCACGACCTTCTCCGGATCTGCGCGTCTGATGAATTCCATAAGCTCAGCCCGGCCTGCATGGGCGCTCAGATCAAGGTATGTGACAGGGAGGTCCACAGTTAGCTCCTGCTCGTCTTTGGTTATGAATCCCTTGTTCTGCAATGTCCAGCCGTTCGTCCCTTCCACGCAATACCCGGTGAAGATCAATTTTGAATCCTTGTTGGTGTTGAACAGGTAGCTAAGCACCGGTCCGCCATTCATCATCCCAGAGGTGGAGATTATCACGGACGGCTCTTTCACGGCCCTCTTCCGATCATCGAGACCTTGGACCATCTCGACACTGCGCACTTCACCCGCGAACTCCTTGGCATCGCGTATGTATTTAGGGTGCTTGAGGTAGATTGATGATATATCGCGCCCCATGCCATCCACGAAAACCGGGATATCCTCATCATTGTTCCGGATAATCGATATCAGTTCCTGCGTGCGGCCGAGTGCGAAAGAAGGCAGCAGCGCGTTCCCGCCCTTCTCGATCGTATCATATATCTCTTCCATGAGCTTCATTTCCGTCTCCTTGCGCGGCGGATGCTCCCGGAATGCGTAGGTGCTCTCCATGATCAGTACATCTACATCGTCCACGAATCTGGCTTTCTTGTGCATCCTCGTATCTTCGCATTTGAAATCTCCCGTATAAAGAAGCGTCCTTTCGTTGAACTCCATCTCCACCATCGCAGCGCCTGCAATATGTCCAGCATCCCGTAATGTTATCCGTGTGTCTCCAGTCCGCATGGTCTGGTCGTAAAGAAGTGGCGACCAGTATTTCAGGGCTCGGTTGTATTCGGGAAGCCCGTATTCCAGGTCCTCCCCCATGATTTTCATGTTGTCTTTCCATAGTATCTCGCAGATGTCGCATGTGGGGGGCGTCGCGTACCATCTGATCCTGCTATTGTTGTAAAGCGTAGGCAGTGAACCCGAGTGATCCAAATGGGCATGGGATATGACTGCGAAATCGGGTTCCTGCTGGCTCTCGAGCGGATATTTCACATTCCCGCTGTCGTCGAATATCTTGATGCCGTAGTCGAGCATTATGTTGCGGTCAGTCCGCACAAGGAAAGCGCTCCGTCCAACTTCCCTTGATGCGCCCAAGCAGTCTATCGTGAAATCCATGAGCTCAAATGCTATACAAAAATTTATATTGTGCTTAGGGTGAAGGATACTCATGGCTGGCCCGAGCGACAAGAACCTTCTGATCCCTGTTTTCACATTGGGTATCATCTATGTATTCTCGGTAATATTCTTCCACATCGTGGAAGGGTGGAGCTTCCTTGATGCAGCGTATTTCACGACAGTCACACTCGCTACTGTAGGGTATGGGGATTTCACCCCGAAGACGTCTCTGGGCAAGGTAGGTGCTATAATATTGATATTCAGCGGCATCTCCACCGCCTTTTATGTGATAACGAATTTCGGCGCCATAAGAGAGAAGGCGATAGATCCTCACGTCCAGCGCAGGCTCGAAATGCTCCGGAACCTGACAGCTCTGCAGACCGGTCATGTGAAACAGGAGCAAGTGAGGAAGATAAAGGAGAAATTCAGTGCAGACAAGCCACAGTCGGGCAAATCCTGAGCACTGGATCCGGGATCATTATGGATTTGTATGGGGAAAAGTTCGGGCGGAACCCGTTCACGAGGGCGCAGCAACGGCGCATACGGGAAACGACGTTTGCGATAGTCGGACTGGGCGGCACTGGAGGCTTTATATTCGAGAATCTCCTTCGCGCAGGCGCGGAGAGATTCGTCCTCTTCGATCACGATCGCTTCGAGCTGTCCAATTTCAACCGCCAGCTTTTTTGCACTGACAAGACCCTGGATCGGCCGAAAGTCGTATCAGCGATAGAGCATGCCAAATCCGTGAACAAAGCCGTCCGGATAACCTCGAACGGGAGATTCGAGCCAGATTCATCGATCAAAGGGGTCGACATGCTCCTGGATGGCGCGGATAATCTTCCGACCAAGCTCATGATGGCCCGGGCAGCGAGGAAAAAAGGGATACCTTACGTCTTTTGCGCTGCCGGATCTGTTCGTGGGATAGTGACGGTATTCACGAAATATTCCTTCGAGAAGGCGTTTCAGGTCCCAACCGACGCGGAAGAGCTGGGGCAGTACTCGGTTTGCGCCACGGTCCTGTGTCCTGCAGCCTCTTTCGCCGCATCGCTGGCGTCATCGCAGGCTATTAACCATGTGATCGGGAAGCCAATCGTCCAGGCTCCGGAAGCGGTATTCTTCGACCTTTTCAGGAAAGATTTTTTCTGGAGGTCGGAACTCGGATGAATGGCTACTTCGTGGTGGAACCCTGCAATTCCTCAGGTGGTTTCGAGATAAAACTACGTGAGCGCAGAATCGACTTATCCAGATGCGAGAAAGCTATCGGAAGCATAGGTAGCGTTGCCGGAAACACGGGCATAGTCCTTCTGGCTAAGGTTGATGATTACACGCTGAGCGTCTATGGGAGCGGGCGAATCATGGTGAAGTCAAAAAAGAAGAGGCCGAGAAGGGCGGATATCGAATCGCTTTCATTGAAGATTATGGATGCGCTGGAGAAAGGGGGGGCCATCATATGAAGATAGATTTCCATGTCCATACGCGGCGTTCTCCAGATTCCATCATCAAGGTGGCTGACCTCGCGAGGAAATCCACAAAACTCGGGATAATACCTTCCCTCGCGGACCACAACAGCATCAAGGCGCATGCGGATATGAGAGCTACCGGGGCGCCATTCGTTCCTGCCGAGGAGGTCTTCACGGATCGAGGCGACCTGGTAGGGCTATACGTGAACGAGCAGATACCCAAAGGAACGTCTTTCCTTGAAACCATAGACATCATCCATGGGCAGGGCGGCCTCGCATATCTTCCGCACATGTTCGACTATGGCCGTTCCGGCAGGCATGTTAGCGGTCCCGATGCAGCCAAAGTCGATATAGTCGAAGTCTTCAACGCGAGGTGCCTCGACCAAGATTTCAACAGGAAGGCGAAGGCCTTCGCAGAGTCGCACAAGCTCCCGCAAGCCGCAGGGACTGACAGCCACTTCCTTTTCGAATTCGGTTCCACCTACGTAGATATGCCTGGCTTGGACGAATTGGATGACTCCAAGGCTTTGCTCAGAGCCCTCAAATCCAATGGCACAAGGCTCATCACCAGACCTGCCCCGCCTTATGCCCGCGGCACGACAACTATCATATCATTCGTCAGGAGAAAGCTGCTCAGGCAATAGTTATTTAATCATAAAACAAGTATCGCATCCTGATGGCAAGCGAATTCGTAGGGATGGACATCGCGGTCATAGTGGTAACCGCATCGATCGTGCTGGCAGGCATCCTCATCGGTCTCGGCCGTGCGTTCGGCTATAAGTCCGTCGAGCATTTCGGCATTGAAGAGCTAATACAATCCATTGTCAACTCAGCCATCATCGGATCCATGGCCGCCATAATAGCTCTCGTGAACGCAGTGAGCTCCACCGTCGTGTCCCAATCCTGCTCCACGGGCAGCGTAGTGGTGCAGCTCGTTTGCACACTTGACGGTATGAACACGGCTCTTTTCGGGCTTTTCCAGGCCGTCGTCCACACCATGGACTTGGTCGGCTATTACCAGACAATATCGCTTAACATGGGTCCGCTAACCATAGCGCCTTTCACTAACCTCGCGGCAGTGTCAGCGGCTCTCTCGTTCCAGTTACTCTCGCTGAACCTCATTATGATCCTCGTGGAGCTCAACCGCAGCATAGCCGACTTCATAGGGCAGAATGCGCTCGGGCTCATATTCCCATTAGGTCTCATCCTGAGGACATTCTTCGCGACACGCAAGGTAGGCGGCTTCCTGCTGGCGCTGGCGATCGGCCTCTTCATATTCTACCCTACTTTCGTGCTGATATTCCCAGAGCCCATGGCCGATATCCAGAACAGTACCGCATTGATGCAGAACTTCACGAACAACAGCTATTATGCGGCAATGCCGATAGTGGACCTGAACGGCAACGGCGCCCTGGCCACAAAGCTGGACATTATGAGCGGCAGATGCAACATGGGGGTCCTCAACGGCACGGATATCACGAATATTACGAATACGACGAACATGACTAGTTTCACTCCGTGCGCTCTGGCCATGCTGCAGATACAGAACGCATCGTTGAATGCGACTAACGGCACGATATCATATCCATATTCAACGGATTTCAGCGGCGATCTGACGGTGCTTGTACAAAGCAGCGAGATTGCGCTCGCGAAATCCCTGCTATATGCAGTCGTCGCGCCTCTGTTCTCGCTTATCGTGACGATAGTTTTCGTGCGGGAGCTATCATCGCTCCTAGGAAGCGAGATCGGGATCCGTACTATAGCGAGCATCTGATTTTTTCCCTCGCGTGCTACATGCGGAAATTTTTCCTACAATACGAGCCCTTCTGGGGGGTCGACCGCTCGTCAAACTTTTTAAACAGCGGCTGTATTGTCTAATTCATGTTGCTCAATCGCGTCGTCACGGCAGGTGCGCTCCTGGGTGGAGGCCTCTGCGTCATAGTATCGCTGCTCTATCCCAATCCAATCCTCCCGATAATCGGATCCGTCTTTTTCCTCATGAGCATCGCGTTATGGAAATGGGGGTACATCCTGTTCCCCGTGTTTACAAAGGCCACCAACATAGTGGAGATCCGCGATTCCTATGAGATACCTCCTTCTAGGGATTATATACTGAAAAAAACATCCGAAGGCTATCTAGCCTCGAAATTCCTGGAAATACGCTTCTATGAGAGTTCCATCGATAAGAACACAGAAGAGAAGAAGACAATGTTCGAATCGTTCGAGCGAGCCGTAAGTTCCATGAAATACATCGTGAAGATTTCACTCATGATAAGTACACTGGACCTCTCTAAGCATATAGACGAGATAAAAACGAAGAGAGGTTCCGTTGAAGCCAGGAAGGCGAAAGAGAGCAAGATTAGCGCTGACGAGAGCATGAGGATGGACCGGGAGCTCGCGTACTGGAATCGCCTGCTCGACCGCATAACCCAGGGGGAGCGGCCGGTGGAGGTCATAGCTTTCGCATCGACCACTGCATACGGTCTGACGAGGGATGAAGCATACAGCCGTGTTTCAAGGCAGGCGAAGGAGCTCAAGACGATCCTTTCCAGTTCTCTCGGATGCGATATCCGCGAGCTCGCGGACCTGGAGATGCTCAAATGCTTCGAATGGGACTTCTTCTTCCCGACGACCCAGGAAGAGGTAAAGGACGAGCTGTTCTAGCTTGAAAGTCCAACACCAACAAGTGCGAACGCGGGTGATCACCGGATTCCTGCCCAGCCACAGTCATTAATGTGCATATCGTCATAAATGTGCAACGCCCCAAAAACATGAAGATTTATATATCGTCAGAACGGTATACTTCTACTATTCTTAGAAGGAGGAAAACATGGCGCTGAAATCGTCCTACATGCTCTCCAAGGAGGTCGCACGCAAGATGATACTTGTGCATCCTCCAGAGCCACGAAAGGACCTTCTTCTTTCCCAGCCTTCGCAAGGGGTGTACATAGGCAAGACGCGCTTCCTCCGTACCCCTGTCTTCTGGGATCCATCCAAGCTCATCAACCCGCATCTAGCGATTATCGGTATCACAGGTTCAGGAAAATCCTACACCGTCAAGACGTTCCTCACGCGGGCTTCGCTCATATGGAACACGAACGCAATCATCCTAGACTGGGTCGGAGAATATAATGAATGGGTAAAGCAGGCGGGCGGGCGTGTCATAAACCTAGCCAAGGAGCGCTTGAACATCCTGGATCTTGTCGGCTTGCCAAAGCGCAGCAGGATAAAGCAGATAATTTCAGCGCTCGAGATACTCGTGGACCTGAAGAGCTATCCCAACGAGCGCGACGAGATAGAGGAGGCCCTGGAATACGTTTATTACAAGATGGGCAGCCAGAAACCGACCATGGGCGAAACGCTCAAATTGATGGAAGAAGAGAGGGCAGTGAAACGCAAAAAAGGGCGCCTGAATAAGAAGGACGTGGGGAAGGCAATGGACGAGCTCTGCTGCAAAGGGAACTGCGACAAGCCGACGCTTTCGCATGTCGTGCGCATCCTGGAAAAGACGGGAAAGAAGAAGGCGGCACGGCTCCTCAAGAGATTCACCGTGGAGGGAAGCGACTTCTTCGCCGGAGATTCCACGCTAGACATAAAGAAGCTGACTTCCAGCGGGCTTGTCTGCATAGATCTGCACGATCTTCCGAGTGAAGAGATGCGGAGCCTGGCCGGGCTCACCATCCTGCAGTACATCAAGGAGCTGATGCGCGCCGAGGGCATGCAGAAGGATAACAAGCATGTACGCCTTTTCGTGGTCCTGGACGAAGCCTGGAAGATAGCGCAGGATGAGCGTAGCGACGTAATCGCCATCGTCCGTGAAGGCCGAAAGTACAATTTCTCGCTCGTGATAGCAACGCAGAATCCGACCGATATGCATAAGACGATATTCAGCAATATCGGGACGGTGTTTGTACTGAGGATCATACTCAGGGAATACAGGGATTATGTGAAGCAATCCATAGGATATTCGGATTTCATAGATAACGAGATATCGAAATTCGGCGTAGGAGACGCCGCAGTGAACATGATATTCGGAGAACGGCAGTCGCGCGTGATGACGTTTTTGATGGACAAGATCGACGGGGAGGAGCCTCTCCTCATATACAAGTTGCGGGGCGGGGATATGATTGTTGAGATAGAACGGGAACAGTTCGTGCGGATGCTCTATGAGATGGGGCTCAATGAGAGCCAACTCGGGATGGTGAAGTCTGAGTTCGAGCGGGGGGACGGGACGCTAGATGGCGAGCAACTCGTGGCTGTCCTGGAGAAATTCGGTTATTCCAAACCATCGATAATCTCATTCTTGCGCCAGCTCGGGATAGATGAGAAGAACCTCATTCAGGTCTTTTCTCTCGTGCGCATGCGCAAGGCAACAAAAGGCGTAGTGAACGTCGTGCTGGAGGGGAAGGATGTCTGAGGATAAGATCTCTGTAGCGGCCAAGCAGAAGAAGCCTCTCAAGAACCTCGCGTCGCTTTTCAGCGGCCTGGGTTTCACCAAAATCACGTATGGAAAGAACACGCTGACCGTTGAAAAGGTGAAAGGGCAGGATCTGCAGGGCAAGCCGTATCTCGAATACCGAGTCGAGTTTTCCCCAGGCTCCATCGATTTCACATATAGCTTCTCAAAGGAGCGCAATAAGCTCTCCTGTCTGCTTGACCTCATGCCGACGTTCCTGAACGTCCTGCAGGTCGCTGAGGATTATTATGATGTGCAGCCGACTGGAATTTTCGTGCATATAAACGCGGTGCTCGCAGAGGTCTCCAAGATAATCGACCGCGACGCACTGGAGTTCTCCACGCAGCTTTCCGAGCTGCAGGGCCGTTATGGGGATCTTAATGCCAAATACGACGACCTTGTGCGCTCCAGTGAGACCAACACCCGCATCCTGCTCGAATGCGAACGCAATCGCGATGAACTGCAGAAAAAGCTCACCGCGATGAGCGGTATGAGCGACGATCTTCTCAAAGAATCCCTATACAACTGGATCAAGCTCCATGGCGGCACAATAGACATCCGCGAGTTCTCGAAATCGCATTCCGTCGCGTTGTCACGATCTGAGGAGGGACTCAACATGCTCATCCGAGAAGGCTTTATCAGGAGGCGCCTAGAATGAAGAAGCAGAGACGAAAGAACCGCAAGTTCGCGACAGTGAAGCCAGTCGAGCAGGTTCCTGCGCGCGAATATATATATTCTTTCGAGCTCTCGCGCCAGTTTCCGAACGTGCGTTCATTCATCTTCAAAAAATCGCTATCCAAATCCATGATGGATACATTCATGGAACTATTCGGCACTACGAAGAAACGCCAGGGTGCATAAGAATGAGGGATGGGCAATGAAAGTTGTACTTGTTGGCAATGGCGCAAGGGAGCACATCATCGCCGAACGCTTGGCAGAGGATTGCGAGCTGTATTCCGTGATGTCACGAAAGAATCCTGCGATCGCGCAGCTCTCCAAGAAGCACTGGGTCTGCGATATCGAGAATCCGGATGCGGTGCGCAACGCGATCAAAGGAATCGAGTTCGATCTCGGATTCGCGAGTCCGGACGCGGTGCTCGCAGCCGGCATCAGCGACGTCCTTTCTTCCATGGGCATGCTCGTCTCTTCCCCTTCCAAAGCAGCATCTCGCATAGAATGGGATAAGTCTTTCATGCGCGCCCTGCTCGACAAACATCGTGTCAACGGCTCTCCGAAACATAAGGTGCTCTCGGATCCGGAAGAAGCGACGCAGCTCATCAAGGACCTAGGCGAAGTGGCGATCAAGCCACTCGGCCTCACAGGGGGAAAGGGCGTGCGCGTGAGCGGGGATCATTTCACTACCGGCCAGGAGGCGTCGGACTACGCGATATCGCTGATAAAAAAGGACGGAAAGGTGCTCATCGAAGAGAAAATCATCGGAGAGGAGTTCACGCTTCAAGCATTCTGCGATGGTTCGCGCTCTAGCGTGATGCCAGCCGTCCAGGATCACAAGCGCGCTTTTGAAGGGGACAGCGGTCCCAACACCGGAGGCATGGGCAGCTATACGACGGGCATGCGGCTTCCGTTCCTGAAAGAGAGCGACATCGAAGATGCGAAGAAAGTGATTCAGCAGACGATCCACGCCCTGAAGAAGGAAGGATCCCCGTTCCATGGGGTGCTGTACGGCCAGTTCATGGCAACTGCAGACAGGATAAAAGTGGTAGAATTCAATGCACGTTTCGGGGATCCTGAGGCGATGAACGTACTCTCCACTTTACAGGACCCGCTATCCGACATCATGCTTTCAGTAGCGGAAGGGCAGCTCCATCCAACTTCTTTCGAGGATGGTTGCACAGTGGTCAAATACCTCGTGCCGGAAGGTTATCCAGATTCGCCTCTCAAGGGCGCCCCGGTCACCATAGATGCGGCTGGGATGGAACGCTGCTCGGCAGGCATTTATTACGCATCAGTCTACGAGGATGGAGGAGTCATCAAGACCACCGGCTCGCGCGCATTCGGCATCATCGGGAAGGCCAAACGCCTAGATGAGGCCGAAGCAATAGCAGAGAAGGGCTGCTCGTGCGTCAGCGGGCCTGTCTGGCACCGGAAAGACATCGGCACCAGCAGCCTGGTGAATCGCAGGATTGAGCATATGAAAGCGCTGCGCGGGGGATGAACAATGGGGAAACTGCTCATATCCCTGATTATTTTATCCATCGCGCTCAATGTGGCGAACGCATCTTACGGAAATTCACGTATCCAGATGGTTAGGGAATGGTCGGTCGATGGAGCGAATGGAATGCCGATTGACTTTCAGGGAGCCGTTTCTGTGAACAACAGCTTCCAGCGTATCGTATCGGTATCTACAGACCCGCCCATGCAGCAGGAGTTGCGGGACGGGGTCATGTGGGTGGAGTACACAGGAACCCCGACATCGGATCATATGATTCTAAAAGCGACCGTTGTAGTCGATATCGATTATGACCCGCACATCGCCAACGACAGTGCAGTCCCTGGAACTCCGCTCAATTCCACGAATCTCACGGAAGCCAGCGATGCCATATCGAACCAGGCTCGCCTTCTGGAGGATGAGAATTCCTCTCTGGACACAATCCGTGCCTTGACCGACTGGGTGCACACTAATGTCATGTACGATCTCAGCTATTGGGGGCATACGAAATCAGCAGTCGAAGTCTTTAGCGAACGCCGCGGCGTATGCGTGGAATATACCCATCTGCTCATCGCGATGGCTCGGTCATTGGGCTTCGATACGAAATATGTGACCGGGTACATCTATGTTAACGGATGGCAGCAGCATGCATGGGCAGAGATCCTGGTACCTGGTTACGGCTGGCTCCCTGCTGACGCGACTTTCGGTCAGGTCGGCATCATGGACGATACACATTACGGCATCCAATACGCTGATGATCAGTCTGGCGCATACGATACCCTAAATTCAACGAGCACTGAGGTAAATCTGTCAGTCCGAGATACACCATCGGTAGTGACTGAGAGCACCGATGCGAAAGGTGTTTCGATGTCTATGCAGATGGATAACAAGACCCTTGTTGCCGATGTTACAATCAACAATTCCCGTCCCGAATATGTCTATGGCACTTACGCTTTCCAGGCTCCTCAAAACTACAATGCGGACAAATTTGGGATCATACTGCTACAACCGGGCCAGGCGCAGCAACTCCTCCAACCCATCAACACTTCTTATTTCCAGAGCGGTTTGGTCTATACGGTGCCTATATCCGTCTCTTTCAATGATATAACCATAGAAAGAGATATACAAGTCATAGGCTCAACACAGGCAGAAGGGAGTCCAGGGAATGTTCAGCCATCCGGATGCCCGTCAGCCACTATTCTTCTCGCCACCTTAGGCTTCCTGGCATTCAGGAGCCGCCCCTGATGGTTAAAAATTCTTTCACCCAACCTCTTTCCATGCCAAACATCCACGTGGTAGGTGCAGGGCCAGCCGGCTCCATAGCGGCCATAAGCGCCCTAAGGAGCGGCCACACCGTCGAGATCTCGGAAGAGCATGATTCCGCGGGTCTTCCACGGAACTGCTCCGGGCTCTTCTCTAAAGATGGGATGGAATCCCTGGGGGGCTTCGTGGATTATCGAAATCATACCGTCAACCAAATAAAAGGCGCAGACATCTATCTTGGCAACGACTCCTTCGGTGTGAGGCGCAAGGAGCCGGTGGCTTTCGTATGCGATCGCTCCTCAATGGATAGGGCGCTTGTGGACCGCGCCTGCGAGGAAGGCGCCAGGATTAGCTATAACGAGCGTATAAGAGGAATCTCGGATCTACACTCGGAGAATATCATCGGAGCCGACGGTCCGCTATCTTTCGTAGCCCGCGCCTTCAGCTTTCCAATGCTGAATAGGCACGTTTCCACCCTGCAAGCAGAGCTTGATTTTGCATGCGACGACCCTCATGTGCTGGAGATGCATTTATCCAAGGAGCGCTTCCCCGGATTCTTCGCTTGGGTAATCCCGCACGATGAGGAAACCGCTGAGCTCGGAGTAGGGGTGCTCGCGCCGGATAATGCCAACAACGCATGGAAGCATCTGCTGAAGCTCAAGAAGATCGACCCTGGTTCAGCCCCTAGGCCTCGCGGCTCTCTGATACCACTTTGTACCCGCCCCAGGACCGCCGGCAGATTCGGCAGGAAGAGCGTCATCCTAGTTGGAGACGCTGCAGGGCAGGTGAAATCCACCACCGGCGGCGGCGTGATATTCGGTGGGAACTGCGCAGCAATAGCAGGGAGATGCCCGACGAGCCCGCTAAGGTACGAGATCGAATGGAGGGCCCGATTCGGACCAGATATGGCGATGCATTCCATGCTGCATAATTTCATCACATCTCTTTCGGATGCCCAGCTTTCCGCCCTTTGCAGAAGGATTAAGAAAACGAATATCGATGAATATCTATCGTGCCATGGTCATATGGACAGACCTACACAAATGGTAGGCATGGCCGCTGTCTTTCATATATTGAAGAACATGGGAGGGATGGTTTGAGCATGCAAGGCAAGACTGAGAGATACATTATCGAAGAGCTCAGCACCAAGAAAGGGCTTCTTTTCGCGCTCATCGACCCGTTGGACTATCCGACCCCGGAGCAGGCGGTGAAGACCGCAAAGAACGCTGACGAGGCGGATGCAGATGTCATATTGATAGGGGGAAGCACTGGCGTCCAAGGCGACCCGTTGGATACGGTGGCCAAAGCCATCAAGGAGAACGTCTCCAAACCTGTCGTATTATTCCCAGGCAACATCGGAACGCTCACAAAATACGCCGACGCGGTGTATTTCATGTCGATGCTGAACTCGCGCGATCCTTATTGGATAAGCGGAGCGCAGATGCTCGCAGCACCATTGGTCAGGCACTACAAGGTCGAACCGCTCCCGGTGGGCTATGTGGTCGTGGATCCTGGAGGCACGGTCGGATGGGTAGGGGATGCCAAACGTATCCCACGCGACAAACCCAAGCTCGCCGCGGCTTTCGGCATGGCAGCGGAATACATGGGGTTCCGTTTCTTCATAACCGATGCCGGCAGCAATCCCAAAGATGGCCATGTGCCGCTGGAGATAGTGAAAGCTGTGAAATCATCCATAACCATCCCTTACATCGTGGCAGGCGGGATAAGGACAACGGAAGAGGCCCGCAACGTCATCAAATCCGGAGCCGATATAATTCAGGTCGGAACAGCATTCGAGAAAGACGGTTCGGCCGAGAAGATTAAAGCGATGGTGAAAGCGGTTCGGGATGGCGCCAGAAGCAGATAATAAACTGAAGGCATCAAGATACATATGGCATCTTTGATCAGGAAGTACGGCGGCTATGCCGGTTTCATCGCACCGTCCGTCTTCATCATCTTCACCCTCGCCGCGATCCTGAGCTATCCCGGTTACAACTATTCATCCGAGTATCTGAGCTACCTCGGCACCAATCCCTCATCATACCTGATCTTCAATACAGGCCTCGCGATATCTGGAATATTCGGCTTCATATTCGCCATCTTCCTGTGGTTGAAGTATCCTGCCGGCCTTTCCAGAGCGGGCGCATTCCTCCTTTCCTCATCTATGCTGTTCTTTTCACTGCTTTCCGTATTCACTGCTGATGAATTCATGATACACATCTTCATCTCGGCGCTGTTCTTCTTCCTGGCCTTCATATCACTGATCCTGATAGGGTTAGGGCTTCTGAGAGATCGCATCGGATGGTTCTCTTTGATGATCGCTGCGCTGATACTACCACTCCCGCTTACGAATTTCCATCCTCTTGCGGAGCATCTTGCGGCAGGCGCCATAATACTTTGGGCGATCGTGATGGCCTTCCACATCAATAGAGATGAGAGTATCGAGGAATATCAATGGCTTTGGGCTTACTAATCCGGTTCTATATGGATGCTGACCTCTTTCACTTCCTTGACTTCCCGGATTATCCTGCTCTCTAGCTCGTGCGAAATCATGTGCGCCATCTCTATGGACATCATGTGCGGTACATGGATATGGACATCCACGAGCACCCTGCTTCCGGCTATCCTCGCCCTCAGCTTGTGGAACCGGGTTATCCTTTTCTCGGATTCCATTATCTTCCGTATCCTGTCCATGGTTTCATCATCCGGGCTGAAATCCATGAATACCAAAAAAGAGTGGATCAGCAACCGTGCTGATATGTAGAGCATGATGAAACCGACCACGAATGCCGCGAGCGGGTCTCCAAAGGCGAATCCAAGCTTCACAAGGACGAGACCGACCAGCACGGATACCGAGCTTATCACATCTGTCGTGAAATGCGCGGAATCGGCTTCCAAAGCCGAGCTCCCCTCGCTTTTCGCTATTTTTCCGAGATATCTCGATGTAAGGAATATGACTGGTATGGAAATTAGCATTAGCGCTATGCCTATCTCGGATGACTCGATCTTTCCCGGAGCAGAGAATCTCCCGTATGCCTCGAACATCACAACGCCCGCCGTCGCGATTATCAGCAGAGACTGGAGTAGGGATGAGAGATTCTCGAATTTCTCATGGCCGAAATGATGGTTGCTATCCTCAGGTTCCCCAGCCTTTTTTATCCCCAGATAAGCTAGGATGGATGCAAGTACATCGAAAAGGGAATGGGCCGATTCAGCGTAAAGCCCGATGCTCCCGGTAATGAGAGCAGCGACGAACTTGCTGATGAGTAGGGCCACATTGACCCCGATAGATAGGCCAGCCGCCCCGAGTTTCTTGCCCATGCATCCCTCATGGTTCCCAAACATTAAAAGATATGTCTTCCTAGTGGTATCGGTGATAGATTGACCACAGCTTTCATAGAATTCCTTGCCAGGCACAATGCCATCAGGTTCGGAGAGTTCATGCTGAAAAGCGGACGCACGTCTCCTTATTTCATAGATCTGGGCGTCCTCACTAGCGGATCCACGATATCCGAGCTCGGCAAATACTACGCATCCAAGATTCATGAATCATTCGGAGCGAATTTCGATGTGGTGTTCGGCCCTTCGTATAAAGGCATCCCGCTGGCCATCAGCGCCACAATGGCCCTCCAATCCAATCATTCGATTGAAAAAAGATGGCTTTTCGACAGGAAGGAGATGAAGCTCCACGGTGCGGATGCCAATAGTATGTTTGTCGGTTCCGAGGGGGTGGACCAGGGTGCGAAAGTCGTCATAGTGGACGATGTCTTCACGACTGGCGGCACGAAGGTGGAGGCGATATCCAAGCTCGAGAAATCGCTCAAAGCCGAAGTGGTCGGTATAGTGATAGCGGTAGACCGTCTCGAAATCGGGAGGAGACGGGCGGCGACCGTGGAATTCGCAGAGGATGCAGGCATCCCAGTGCATCCGATAACCAACATCAACGCTATATTCGATCATCTGCGAAACCGCGAGGTCGATAAGAAGATATTCGTCTCTGACAAGCTCTATGCTTCCTATCAGGCTTACATGGATAAGTACGGGGTAAGGGGCTGATCTATTAAACCAAGCAAAGATCCAAGAAACCATCGTCTATATCTACGACCGCGAGCCTGGTGCAGACCGCGCTCGTTTTCAGGAGTTCAGCCACGCTCGGTTTCGTCCTTCCGTTGTCTCCGGATATGAGCTCTTTGATGTATGTGCCTGCCTCAGCCTTGATTATGAGCGTTCCATGGTTTTCTTGGAGATTGGCCGGTTCGATGTGCTTGACTTTCCTGTGGCGCACCAGGTCGGCCCTTCTGTGCACAACCCGAGTTGGTGTCTGCTGTAGGATAGTACTTCCTTCAAGTGTTCGTATCAAAGCAGAATCTTCGGGACCCATCATCCTTCCGAATTCCACATCCGCTTCGTACGTCTTGTCGAAATGGGATTCTGTTACGAGCTCCACATCCGCCCTGCGCACGATTCGGAGGTTTTCCACAGATACTTCGTCGCTTTTTCCGATTTCGTCCGCGAGCGTCTTGAGATCAAGCTCCCGTTTCTTGGGATTCTTCAATTCGAGTACGAATCCCCTGCCAGCAGTGTTCGTGGCATCAACATCTTCCCTTCCTGATGCATGCATCACGTAGCTATCTGCCCCTGCAGCATTTTTCGAAGGCTCCCCGATCCTCTCCTCCACTGATTCGTAATTCTTCCCTTTCCCTTTGCAGGAAAGGCAACCATTACCTTCGCATGTCGCACATAGCCAGCGACTCTGCGATAGGCCCTTGACCAGCTTCTTGTATCTCCCGAAAATGAAAAGTTGCGTCCTTTCTATAGAGAATTTCGGCTCAGGTGAAGAGAAATCGAACTTTGCCCGGCAATCCCCATCGGCGCTGTTATAATACAGGCCTGTTTCCTCGCGTAGCGTCTTCACTATGATGCGGTTCAGCGAGTTCTTCACGCTTTCAGAACCTTCCACCCTATGATCCCAGACATCCTCCTCTCTCGTGAGCCATTCGGTAGGTATCGTGGTAGAGATGCAAAAGCTCCGAAGGCCTTTCTCTTCCTTCAGGATATAGGCAGCTTCATGAGCGGTCGCAAGGGCCTTCTCGGCACGATTCTCGCATATATGGCACTGCCCTATCTGGAAAGCATTGCCATTGGCCTGGTTGCAGGCGCTGCAAAGAAACAAGTCGATTACAACTCCAAATCGTGGTGCGGCTCTGAAGGAAGTCCGTTCTTTATCCGATAACCCTCGAGTATTATGGCCGCTCGCTTGACCTTCTCGCCCATCCCGGCTGCATCAGGTAGCGATACGGCCTTGTCCACATAGAGCCCGAAATCCGCGAGCGTGTTCGTGCCATTGGAGCACATCATATCGAGTATCTCGATCACGATGCGCCTGCCCCTTTCCTCGCTGCCGAAGATGCTCAAAGCCAGCGCTACTTGGTTTATGAAGTGCCCCTTGTCGCTCTCATCCATGGCTTTCCAGATGCTGACTATCTTCGCTTTGCTTTTCTCGTCAATGAAATCAAGCGAGACCATAAGTATCAACCAGCTATCCATTTCTTGAGATTAAGCTTGTCGCCCCTTACTGCAGCGAGTTCAAGCATCTCAGCGAGACTGACGCTGTATTCTATAGCCCCTTCGGCGACCTTTATATCAGATCTCATAGGTTCATTTTTTCGGGCTATGATCGTACCGATCTGCTTGGTCGGTGTGGCAGTCATCTGTTTCTGTCTGGCTTCCTGTCCTTCAGTGTAGAACTGCTTGATTCCATCTGGAGTGAATCCCGCCCTGCTTTTTGCAGCCGCATCCAATATCCCATTTATGATCTCGGCGAGCTGATCGATCTCGGTTTTCTTCTTAAATTCAGGAGCCGCTGACATGCATTTATATCTCTGCCATTGTTTATAATCTTTTCAGAAAAAATGATCCAGGCTTTTTTGCTTGCCGCCGAATTTCATGCTGTATTCGTCGTAGCCCAATTCCTTCATTATCTTCATGACCGCGGGCATCACCTGGTTGTTGATATAATAGTCCGCATCGTATCCTTTCGCGAGCTCGATCGGCTCCGCCTTCTCGGATATTGTTTTGCCGGTTTTTCCTATTACATATGTTATCATGGTCCCGCGCTCTGCCTTGATTCCTGCTTTGTTCAGTTTCTCGGCTGCGGACAGCTCGGGACTCTTCACCTCGTAATCCCCAGGATCCTTGTTTAGCTGCGTGCTGATGGAGACCATATCGAGGGGCACTTTCCCAGTCTGGAGCCTGAGGACGACCTCGCGTATTATCGCCGCTGCCTTCTCCTTGCTGCCATCCTTGAGTATCGCTTCCAGGACCTTGAGCTGCGTCTCCTTCGCTATCTTCGACCAGTCCCTGCGGACGAGCTCGAATCCTCGTATCTTTATCCTGCCATCCTCACCGAGCAATGCGTATTTCTTCTTCGCGCCCCTTTCCCCGCCGCCCTTCTTGCTCACGAACACTCCGCGTGGATAGAAGCCTTCGAGCTCGAGCTCCATCTTCTGGGGCAATGAGGCGTTCACCCTGTTCATGAAATCAGTGACGTCCTTCTTGTCCTTATAGAGTAGGAAGACCGAATCCGTATCCGCATAAAGCACCTGGAACCCGCTCTTCTCAGCAGCCTCAATCGTCTCCATGATGTGCTTCCTACCCCATGCCGTCACGCTCTCAGCGCATGGCCTGGAGTACCATCTCGAGCGCGCGTATCCCATATAGCCGTAGAAACTGTTCGAGAGGATTTTGAACGCGTGCGAACGCGCTCCCAATCTTACATATTCGTCGCTTGATTTGTCCAGCGTCTTGAGCTTTTTCTTGAGCACCATCCTCATGTCTATGAGGTAATCGAGGACGAACGGTATCAATCCAATCTGTTTCTTCGAGAACATGGCTCCGGTCGGAGAGACGAAGCAGTCCTCGGTCATATTGTCCTGCCGTGTGATGAGCGTTCCAGGGTCTATGTTGTACGATACTATTATCGATGGGTACAGACCGCGGAAGTCCAGCACCGCGACATTATCGTATATCCCAGGCTCAGGCAGTTTCACGAACGCGCCCTGGATTGGTGCGGCCAGTCTCTCGCCTATGGATCCTCCCCCCGGTTTGTTCGGGATGAGTATGCCCTTGCCGGTAGCGTGGAACATGAGGAGATTCTCCACTAGCTGGCCGCTCGTAGAAAGCGTCGTATCGAAAATCGGCATCTTCGCCACGCCCGAGAGTTCTGCTTCTATCGGTATGAAACGCTCGCCCAGCGCGTATGTAAGCTCGGAATCCACCAGGGAATATTCGCAGAGGTGGTCTATGTCATTACTGTCCCACAGACGCCATATATCCTCCTTAGCCATCTTCAGCTTCTTGCTCCCGAGGACATCCTCAGCGACCGCGTCGAGAGTGAACCTCTGAGCCTTTATCAGGCCTATGAATCCGAAGAATTTCATCATCGGGTAGAGATCGACATGCGTTCTGCCCTGTATCTTCATCCCTTTCGTGAGGCCTTTGCTCACCGGCTTGATTTGGCCTCCGAATCTGCCGATGCTCAGCCTAGCCCGATCGATTTCAGCTCGCTTGATGAGGTAAGGCAAATCGAATTGCGACGAGTTATACCCTACCAGGACATCCGGGTCCTCCTCCTTGACTATCGCAGCGAACCTCTCGAGCATCGTTTTCTCATCAGGGACGGTTTCGACGAATTTCTTATCGCACTTCTTATAAGTGAGCACGCCCTTTTTCTTCCCGCAATAGCTCACCATTATGATAGGGTCCTTTTCCTCTCGCGGCACTCCGCTCGGGTTGTATGTCTCGATATCGAAACCCATAGAGTTCAGTTTCGGTTCCCCGCTCTTGATCGAGATAATTCGTTTGATGACTTTCCCCTGCCTCTCGAAAGAGAGGATCCCGAGCGGTGTCAATCCCATATCGAAGATGAATCTTTTAGCGAAAGGGATGTTATGCTCATGGCAAGGAAAAGGAACTTGGGGCTGGAGCAGCGGGACGTGAGATGGCTCTTTGCAATAAAGCTTGAGCATCCCCCTCTTCTCCAATCCGACCTGCCGTTCGCTCTCTTCGACGCGGAGTGGAGAAATCTCAACTCCCTTCTTATCTCTTGCCCTAATCGATAGCAGCAGATCCTTCTTGTCTGCAGGAGCTTCAACGAGGAAATACGGGTCGTACTGGTAGTACCGTTTAACTGTTTTTTTGCCTTTCAGGATGAGGGTGATGTATGTCTTGCCCTTGTTCACCGTATAGCCCGCATCGATGAAGAAAGCCTTCTTTATGCTAGAAGCCATGGAGGTATTGGGAGAAGAAGATAAATAGAACCTACGGTTTTTTTATGAAGAGAATAAAATGAAATAAAAAAATTATTTCCTGAGCGAGACTTCCTTGTCAACGAGCTCGGAAAGCACGTCTTCGTGTATGAAGCGCCTGCCTCCGACCTTGACGTGCGGTATCCTGCCGCGGTCCAGCCTGCGCTCGAACGCGTTCCTCTTGATCTTGATGCCGCTCTTGTGGAGCTCCTTGATGGCCTGGCTCACCGAGAAGTAATCAGAGCTGATGTGCGTGAGGGCCTCGATTGCGTCCCTCGGGACGAGCCTTCTCGTGCCGAATTTCACGCTCGGGACTGACCCCTTCTCAATCCTGCCTATGAAAGCCCTGAAGTTGATGTTGTCGTTGGCCTTCTTGTACTCCTCGTAAGCCTCTTTGACAGTGTAGAACTCCTGTTTGGTGCTGGAGATGTCATCGAGGACGCTCTTCGGGATGTACCTCTTCCTGCCGACCTTCACGAATGGGATCGTGCCTCTCTCGATCCTGCCGCCGAATGCCCTGAAAGAGATGTATACTCCCGTGTTTTTGAGGTAATCATAAGCCGATCTTACCGAGAACAGCTCGTGTTTTCCTTCGAGCTCGTCTTCGCTCGCCTTCTGGCGATATAAGTTCTGCGCGACCTTGAAGATACCTGCAATCGAGGACGAGAGACCCCTTTCGGTAGTATCGCGTTCCTTGCGTATCTCATCGATATCGATGGCCTTGAACCTATCCACGAATTCATCGTCGACTTGAGTTTCTATAATAATCTTCTTTCCGCGAGGCATGTTGTTTCACCTTTTTTAACATCTTTTCATTATCATATTATTGTAATTTATGAATGTCAGTGTACATACTTATAAAACAGACATTTTAAAAAGATAGTGGTATTACCCCCCATCCGGACCTTTCGATTTAATGTGAATCACCAGATAAACGACCAAAATCATTATAATAACACCTGCCACGATGTACAAAAGTGGCAAACCCTGTGTTGGGGGTTTATTTTGAGGTGTAATTGTCTGGTTTATAGTGTTATTTGTAACATTTTCCACGGTTGCTGCTGACGTCGTGAATTCGCCTTCTACTTCGGCCTTGTTGCCTGCTTTATCTTTAGCATCGATTCTGAAGTGAACCACGCGATCCGAAGGCAGCTGCGGGAATTCCGCAGTCACTTGATTGCGGCCGGTTGTGAAGACCACCGCGTTATCCCATGGTGTGGTTTCATCCGCTGGTTCTAACTGGTAAGTGACTTTGACGGATGAGAAATCAACGCCGCTCGGTTGAGTTCCGGGATCGACGATCGCCATCGTCAATGTGGGGCTGGCGGTAAGAGCGTTCGCAGTTATGTCAGTGATGGAAGGCGCATGTATGTCGAATGTGACCATGGCATTCGGATCCGTTGCCGGTGAAATGGCGCCTGTAGCTTCCAAGCCCATATATGATACCAAGTATGGGATCTCCTGGCCGAACGTCTTGTTGTTTTCGAAATACCCGTTCTCCGGAGTGTAAGTGTTGTTGAGGATGGTTATCGTCGCTGGGAGGGGATTGCCAAAATCGTCGGAAACATTCAGGCTGATTTTGTAAAATGCGAATTTGACCACGAATTCACTGTCATCCGTGATCGTAAGGATACCGGATTGGCTAGCGTCGAGATAACTTGCAAGATAACTATAGTTTCCTGCAGCCAAGGTATACGCCGCGGATCCGTCCGTGCCTGTCTGCTCAGTTATGTTATCGACGCTCACAGACGCGTTTGCCAATGCAACTCCCGATTGGTCACGGACATAGAACTTTAGCGGAGAGACGTTCAACTGCACATCCACTACAGGGCCATGCACATTCGCGGTGATGGTCACACTTTTCGAGGCTCCTCCTAAGGAGCCATTGATCACAATATTGCAGTCTATGGTCCTAGAGAGCGTTCCCTGGTTATAGATCGCCATGTCGAGCAAACCATTCTGGTCGGTGTATTGGACCGGAGTCGTGAAATATTGCGTTCCGAAACTGGCTCCGCGATCGTAATTTACGGTCACGGCTGCGCCTTCGACCGGCCGTAGTTTAGCGTCAAGCACGCGCACCTGGAACGTATCGTTATATCCAATACAATCTGCGTATGAGAGGGATAAGATCAGAAGCAGCAGCACGAGATACTTGGCGTTCATATTGCGGGCTTTCACGAGCTAATATTTAAATGCCGTAGGCCCTGGAAACCCACCCTGAGAAATCATTTGCGGGGTGTCTCATTGAAGTCGCGGCCAAATCGGCCAGTGCCAGCTTTTGGCCGAAACCATATATCCCTCGCCTCGCCAACGGCGAAGACGGATCCTGTGACGACCACAGCCCCTTTCGGCCCAGCGAAATCTATAGCCTTGGCCACCGCATCCTTTACATCGTGAATGATGGTAGCCGGTTTGCCCAGTTTCGAGGCGATTCGAGCGAGATCTTCCGGGGCCGCTGCACGTCCCAGCACTTTATGCGCTGTCGCTACGACTGTATCCGAGATCGGTACGAGTTCGTCGAGCATCCCATCGATGCTCTTGTCAGCCGAGATGCTGATCACAAGAACTATGGGCTTCTGGCCAAGTATCTTCTGAAGTGCGATGCGCAGGCATTTGGCTGCAGCCGCGTCCTTCGCGCAATCGAGAATCACCAACGGGTTCTTCTGGACGATTTCCATTCTTCCGGGCCATCTGGCATCGAGTAATCCGATGCGTAAGGCATCATCGCTTATCGCGATTCCCTGTATGCGCAGCGCATAAACCGCCCCGCATGCGCAGCCTGCATTCAAGAGCTGGTGCGGTCCCAGAAGGTGCATTTCAAGATTATCGTATGCGTTGTCCGGTATCGTAACTGAAAACCGTTGCTTTATTCCCTCATCCGGAGAGTTTTTTTCATCTACGGTTATCTCTTGTCCGATCCGCAATATCCGTGATCCCCTCTCATTGCACACCCGTCTGAACACATCGAGCGTTTCGGAGTCCTGCGAACCTGTGATGAGGAATCCACCTTCCTTGATTATCCCCGCTTTCTCGTAAGCGATTTTCGTTACAGTGTCTCCGAGTATTTCCGTATGCTCCAAGGATATGTTTGTGATAATTGAGGCGCGAGGCATCAGCGTGTTCGTTGCATCCAATCTACCTCCGAGCCCGACTTCCACAACAGCAATATCAGCGTCTTTTTTCTTGAAATGCAGGAATGCAGCTGCTGTGGTAACCTCGAAAAATGTCGGTATCTCGAAAGATGGATCCAGTTCCTGGCACTTATCGATCACATTTTTTATCTCAATATAATTTTCAACGAGTTCGTCATCGCTGATTTGTTCACCATCGATCGCAATCCGTTCATTCAGGATCCGAAGGTGCGGACTGATATAGAGACCGGTGCGGTAGCCGGCTGCGCGCAGGATAGATTCCATGATAGCGGCAGTAGAACCCTTCCCGTTAGTCCCTCCCACTAGGACCGAATTAAACGCATCCTGTGGTCGTCCGAGCGTTTCCAGCAATGTCTGCATGCGCTCGAGCCCGAGCTTCGGACCTTTGCGTTTTAGTGTATATAAGAACTCTTCGATTTCTTGCACGTTTTCCATTTCGCTCCCGAAGTTGATTGGCTGTGGGAGAGATTTAAATGCCCTACCATGCTGTATAAGATTATCGATTAGCCGATGGATGGGTGGCATGAAATTTGAATTCGACAGCCGGAAGCTTGCGTTCCTCTTACTTTTCTCTATAACCGCATTGATTCTCTACCAGTTCAACCTTTCTAAGATTGTTGGAGGCAATGATCAGTACTTCACTGGATTCCAGCTCATAGGTCCAATAGGCGGAGGGATAATTAACCCTGCACTTGGGGTTATTTCGGCTCTAGGAGTCGAGATCGCCAATTTCGTATTTCTGGGAACCCCGCTGACATTGGTGTCATTCCTCCTGTTATTCCCCATGGCATTCGCGGCCTGGTATTTCGCCAGCAAGAAAATCGACAGCGCATTGGTGGGGCTTGTGTGTATGGTTCTCTTCTGGTTGAGTCCAGTCGGAGCGCAGGCATGGTACTACGCCCTCTATTGGCTGATACCGCTCGGAGCGTCATTCTTCAAGAACAACCTGTTCGCGCGCAGTCTGGGTGCGACATTCACGGCACACGCGGTGGGCAGTGTGGTGTTCCTTTACGCATTCCCGATGCCGGCAGCCGCGTGGATTGCTTTGATACCTGTGGTCGCTGTGGAGCGGTTCGCGTTTGCGTCAGGTATCTCCATATCCTATGTGGCCATGAACACGGTGCTCAGCGCCTTCTCGTCCAAGATCGACCTCTCGTTCCTCAATATAGAACAGAGGTACTCGCTCGTCAAGGCATGATTCTTTCCCCATTTTTTCATAAGGTCGTCTGCCTACTGGAGAGCATCTCGCGCAGCAGCACGCCCTGCTCCATGAACCTGGACATCGGAAGCCTAAGCTTGCTGGAGATGTAGGCGAGCGCGCTCCTGTAAGTCGCGAACGTTTTGGGTTTCTGCTTCATGGCGTTCCGCACGTTCTCACGGACATTGAATACGCCGAGCGGGACGTATCCTTCGTAGGCTTCCCTCAGCACTATGGCTCCGGCTTGCCTTTTCATCCTTTCCAGGGCTTCCAGGACCCCGAACTTGCAGCTGTAATAGCATCCACCCACGCTGGAATACTCCGATTTGGGCTTGAGTGCCTCATGGTCCGCGAATATCATCTCTTCCTTCCCCATGATGTGGATGAACGCCTCTATCCATTCGTATTGCCACGGTGTAGGGGTGAGGAGCACCGCATAGTAGTTGTTCAGGCTGGAGAACTCGTACACCGAGTAATCCGGGATTATGTCGTAATATTTCACCTTGGAATAGAGATGGTTCGCGAGCATGCTGTCCGTGGCGGTTATCGACCATCTTGTCGGTACTAGCTTCCTGTTCTTGCCGATGCCGAGCCCCCCTGTCGAGAGCGCCTTCTGCATCTGTGAGAATAAGACGCCATCCTTGAAAAGATTCGTGATCGCATCGGTCGCTTTCAGATCGGTATCATAATACGCCTTTTCCAGATGCTGCTCCCACTTCACATTGCCTATGTCGAATTTCTCCATCGCGGCACTCGGTCCGAACGGTGTGTGCTCCTCGTCGAAAGACATCCCACGCGGCTTGTGCTTGAAGCTCGCTTCGCTCTCCACAGAATCATCAGCCATTGATATCTCCTGGAGCTTCTGCACCATCTTGTTGCCCAGGTCATGGATGCTGACCTCGGATTTCCCGCGGACCAGATCCAGCCTGAACCTGATTATGTCCTCCTGGGTCTGTTTGGAAGGTATCCATACCTCTGGGGTATCTAGTATGGAAGTATTTCCTTCGTATGGGGCTATCATCGGGCCGATGGAGACTTTTGGGTAGCCGTATTTTCCGATGAAAACCGAGGGCGGGCTGGAGCCATCCAGATTCTGGCCGACTTCCACGCTGCGCCAGTTGTTCATGCCGGACGTTATCCGCTGCAGGTAAGCGCCTTTTCCCATGGCCATGTTTATCTCCTATCTCAGAGCATATATCTCTTCCAGACTATAAATACCTTCACAGGGTTCATTTCCGCAGTGCCTCGGGAGTTGACCGTTTTTATACCTCCCCTTCATATGAATATCCAAGTTGTTTCCGGATGCCAAGGCCAGGACCTGCCGCAGTGAGCGTCCCCAACAAATGGATGTGGTAATATGCAGCCAAACGAAACCAGCAGATCAAAGCCATCGCAAACACCGGGAGTGAGCGATGAGCAGGCCAGGGAAACGGCGAAGAGCGCCATAGATAAGCTGGCTTTCGACGAAGCGTCGGTTGTCGTGCTCGGTTTGGTCCGGCTCGGCATCTCGCAGAAGGCGCGTTACGATATAATCAACGATTATGCATCGAAGTTCAAGGGCCGGGCGCTCGACAAATTCGTCAAGGAAGCGACAGATATGGGATTCCTGTACGTGGACCCGGTGTCATTCCAGAATGCTCGGTCCGATATCTACGCTTATATGAAAACGATCTCCTATGGGATTGCGCTTTTCGGGGAGAAAGGGCTTCAGGAAGCCATCGGCCTCGTCCTGAAGGGAAAAGATATTCGAGACTCTTCAAAGAAAGGCCTTCCCATCATCTACCGTCTGGCAGCAGCATCCGCCGAATTCATCCGGATGAATAACCTGGTTGCATCTGAAAAAGCTTCCAGCATGCTTTCCAGAGCAATACTCGATTCCAATACCCCGATCCAAGAGCAGGATATACTCGCGAGATGGGCATTCGATATCGATCCCGCCATCGCCTGCAAGCTCAGGGATGCAGCTTCGAATCCAGCGACAAGGGATCTGATGAACGGTCATATCCAGACCACGTTGAAAGGTAAGGTCTCCTGCTGATCACTGGACCTGATGCACTATGGGTCTCTCGCGATCAGCATCTTGCTTCCCATGTTCTTCTTGGCCGAGCGCGACATGCTGTATCCTTCCTGCCACCCCATGCACTGCGCTTTCTTCCCCTGCCTTGACACCCATCTCCACGCCATCCTTCGCCACCGTGGGCAGTATCGCCGCACCTTCTTTAATGGCCGTGTGGATCGCTTTGCCCGCCAAAGCCTCTACTGCATCGGTGCCCAGTACCGTGGCAGTGGCCTGGGTCGTTCCTGCATGGACCGCCTTGCCGAGAGCATGCCCAATAGGATGGGCGACCGCTTTGGCAACCGGGGCCATCGCGACCGCCAGCCCAATGGTCATAGCGAATGACCTGGCTTCCTCGTAAACGTGATTCATCTTCTCGCTGTATGCCGCCATCGGCTTGGCCGCATCGACATATCCCTTCGCAGCCTTGTCGAGCTCTTTGGTCGCGGTGTCCAGTTCCTTCGCCGCGCTTACAAATGCCGCCGGATCCCCATAGGATCTTTCGTAATTAGCCACTGCGGTTTTGCACCTTGACATAGCCGCGCGATATTTATCCCGAGCAGCGCCCGCTTCCTGCCATTCCTTGCCTGCCCCGGCCATCGCCTCAGCGCCTTCGACTATGGCTTCGCCTTGCTTGTAGAGCATCTCCTTGCCCGTCTCCCCTCCCCAGGACTTGGGGAGCGCCCATTTCAACTCCATTGGCCTCAAAACGCCTCCAAGGATGCTTGCCGCTCCGGAATAGCCTTCGATCGCCCTCGCGGCAGGGACCTGGCGGGCGAAATGAGCCTCATACATGCCCTGTTCCAGCGGATCCATGTACTTGCTGAGATTGGAAATCTCCGTCCGTACCTTATTGACCTGATCTCTGACGTTCCGTTCTCCTTCCCTATAAAGATCATCAGCGCTCTTTGGTTTCTCGGCTTCACCCTCCCGGGCTATCGCCGCGAGTTCCTTCCTCTCCCTGGCGACCGCCGCGGGGAACGATTCGCCGGCCTTCACGATCCCCAGGATGTCTCCGCGTTCCTCCTTGCTGAATTGCCTGGTCTGCGCGATGACCGATTCGGCATAAGCGTATTTCTTGTAGCCGCTCGTCCCGCTTCTTTCCACTGCGGCATTGACGAGTTTCTGGTCGTCAGGACTCATGTTCCGTGTCCTCGCCCTGATCATCTCGTCCGCCATCTCTGGATGGGATGTCAAAACCGTTTGCACGAAACGCAGCGTCGCCTGGGAAGAGATATTGCCTTTCCCTGATGTTGCGTATCTCGCATCCGCGAATTGGTTGGCGAACGCGTTGACATCCACCCCGTGCCCCTGGAGCTGTGCGGCAAGCGGTGCGATCGCATGCTTCGCGATCTCCATCCTTTCTTCCGGCTTGAAGCTTTCGACCATACGGTCTCTTTTATTTACGCTTTTTTAAATAGTCTGCGGAAAAAGAACCTTGGTGTTTGCCGATGGAATTGACAAAGCCCAGCGCGTACCTGGCACAGATATCTATCTATCTGAAGAATGGCGACCGGGAAAGCGCCTACTCGATGTCGAAGGAATTCGCGAATAAATTTCCGGATACGATGACTTCTCATTATCTACTCGCCCTTTCAGCGTTGGGCCACGGCAAATACGAAGAAGCGAAGATGGAGGGGCGGAAAGCTTTCAATCTGGCGGCGACGCAAGAGGATATGCTCACATGCGCGCTGATAACCGGCATGGCATATTACGAACTGAAGGATTACGGAAAAGGATACGAGATCCTGCTTCTGATGGAGAGCAAATCAAAAACCGTGGAACTCGAGAAGTTCCTGGTGATGTTCTCGCTAGCGATGAATTCTCCGGAAGCGGCGGCAAGGCACGAAGAAGAGCTTTTGCGCTTGAATTCGCGGGCGGCTCTGGATTTGATCGTGAGGATTGCCGGGAGCCGGTGAAGGGTTTTTTATTGTTTTGCTTATATCTTCAGAGTCGGCTCTATTGTTTCTGATTAGTGAATCGCGACCGTAGTCTATCGGTATGATTCGAGGTTGCCAATCTCGCGGACCGGGTTCAATTCCCGGCGGTCGCATTTGTTTTTGCTAATTTTTCCCTTCTGGATAAATGCAAGACACTATCTTCTTTTTTCACAGAAAATTCGGGACTCCAGACCCCCCGATGATTTTCGAAATCATTTTCAATCATTGCACTCAATTCCATGCCTAGAACCAGCAGAATGCTTCCCATCAATTCAATGGGTTCATCTCCCGCGACCGTAGTCTATCGGTATGATTCGAGATTGCCAATCTCGCGGACCGGGTTCAATTCCCGGCGGTCGCATTGAAACTTTAAGCCAGTTCGACTAAGCCAAAGTTTCATCAAGCATCCTGCCGGATGCTACTCCCGTGCCTTTTAATTCGTGTCAGGGTCTGCATCTGCAAGATCCAGCTGTAGTTTCGATCTATATGCGGCGCCGTCTCGAAAGAACACATCCATCACAAGCCGTTCTCTCCCTCCGCTCTCGGCATCGAACAGTTCTGTCCCGCCATAAAGCATGTTGAGGGTATCTCCAAGATCCCTCGCAGCGATCTCATTAGGTGCGTTGGGCAAGGAAGAGAATATCATGAAATTAGCCCCTTTTCGTTCTACTGCAGTGATAATATTTAGCAGGGCAGCCTCTTCGCCATTAATCCGGACCTGGGTCTTGCCCTCCTGGATATCGAATACGGCGAATTCGGTTTCGAGTGGGATCTTTGTCTCTTCATGTGCGAGTTTGATGTTCTCAAGGGCCTCTTTGAATCTGGCCAGGACTTCTGGTTTAGGCCTGGGGTCGCTGCATTTGAATACCCCGTAAGCTAAGCCAGCCTTGCTACTAATAACCATATATCTATATTTGTTGAAACCATTTAAATCGTTATCGGTCTTGTTGAATTCGTCATCCGCCGTCCTCGGTTCCGATAGTTTTTAAATCGAATCTTTAGTCTAAAGTGAGGTTATGGTCTCATTAGCGGATGAATTGCTAACCAGCCTAGACGTATGCGAAGTCAAATCATTGCTGTCGCACGAGCAGGTCATCTCAGCCAACCTGAAGCGGCTCAAGGAAGCCATGCTCAACATTGGCCATCTAGTCGACCCGTTGATCGTTGATAAGAAGACCGGATTGGTATTGGATGGCAACCATCGCCTTAAGGTCCTCGAGATAATAGAGTGCCAGCACGCGACATGCCAACTCGTCGATTATATGAGCCCTAATATCACGCTCGGTACATGGTATCCTTCCATCTCGCTCCCACCTGAAAACATCTTCAAGCTTGATTCGATAAAGCACGAGAAGGTCGATTATGACGCGGGAAAGGAGGCGATCGACAACCTTCGAGCGCCATTCATGGTGGTTTCTAAGAACAACGAATGCCACCTCATCAATCCAGGCTCGTACAAGCTCATGGAGATGGTCGAAGAGCAGAACTACATCTTCTCGCTCATAGAGAAGGACTCCGTAGATTATATCCCGACCGAGGAATTCCAGGAGAATGTCGGATTCGGGAAATCCGTCTTCTACCGTAGGTCGTACAGCAAGGACGAGGTGATAAAGGCTGCGCAGGCACACACCCCGTTCCCTCCGAAATCCACGAGGCACCTCATACCTGGCCGCATAATACGTCTGAACATGAAACTCGGATATCTCAACGATTCTAAGGAAAAAGCGAAGTCAGAACTCCAGAGGATGCTCACCAACCGCGTCTATGCCGGCAGCGTGAGGAAATACTACGAGCCCGTGATCGTCATTTACTGAGCTCACTGGAGGCCGAAAAAGTCGAAGAACATGTTGTTCAGCACATGCTCCTTCTTAGTGAGCGGCTTCAGCATCAGGGTCTGCTCCACGAGCTTCTGGTCGAAGCCGACCAGCAGCCTCCCGTCTATCTGGATGACCGGAACCCCACTCTGTTGGGTCTTCATGACCATCTCGCGGGCCTTATCCTTGTCGGCAGAGACGTCATAATCAGTGAACTTTATGCCTTTGTCTTTGAAGAAGGATTTTGCCATCGCGCAGTATCTGCAGTCAGGTGTCGAATAGACGATGACCTCGGGATTCCTCGCCTTGGCTTTTTCAGCCTCTATCTCGGCGAGTCTTTTTTTCATCATCGTCTGCAATTCTTTGTCTTCCATAACGCTATCTTTGTGCGCACTTATTTTTAACCTCTGCCGGTACCCATAGATTGGGATCAGAGACGCATAAATGTTCAAATCGTTACACAAACATTTAAACTCTCCTTCTAAAACCATATCAGGAATGCCATCGTATGGCTAAAATGGAGGATGATCTCAATGAAACCAAAAGTCCGGATCAATTGAAAGGTGCAGATGCTAAATGGAAAGATAGGTGGGGGAAAAGAAGAAAGCTATCCGGCGCCAATATCGAAGTGAAAGAGCGGGGCTTTGCAGGCACGCTCATGAGGGCAAGAGACGCATCTACTCCTGATAGGCTGTCGAAATTTTCAGATAGCGTCAGCCATGTCTTACGAAAGCTCAATCGACTGGATTGGAAGTTCATCGAGGCTGCAGAAAAACGGGATCTGGCCTCAGCCAGGGAGCTTATAGCACAGGGGGCCGATGTGAATGCGAAGGATGAGGACGGGGCCACTCCGCTGATTATCGTAGCCAGGAACAACGATACGGAATTCGCAGCCGTGTTGATTGCAAAAAATGCCGCTGTGGACGCGAATGATGATTATGGGGTTAATGCGCTGATGGAAACCGCCTATGAAGGCGGGACCTCCATAGCAAGGATGCTGCTATCGAATGGAGCCGATGTGGGTGCCAGGGATTTTTTCGGTGAAACTGCCCTGATGAAAGCCGCATTCAGCGGGAATATAGAAATGGCAGAGTTGCTCATCGCAAATGGCGCCAAGGTGAACATAAGGAATCACGATGGTGGCACCGCGCTGAAGACAGCCTTTTCTCTGGGCCATATTGAACTGGCGGCGGTTCTCAGAAAACATGGTGGGACGGAACGAGTTCCTTGAAATGGTAGTCATGCGGCGCTTATTAAAAATCGCTGTCGCAAAATCACGAACAGGAATTTACGGTGATACTATGGGCATACTCTTAGCTCCAGGTCCGGTACCTGTCCTGAAGGAGATATCAGAGGCGCAGTGCAAGGAGATGATCACTCACAGGAGCGGAGAGTTCACCAAGCTCTATGGGGATATCGTTCCGCGATTGAAAAAATATCTCAATGCCGAGGAGGCGTATGTCATCACCGGATCAGGAGCGCTCGGCCTCGAGACGTTAATACTGAACCTGTGCGAGAAGGACGACAAGGTGCTTTGCCTCCCGAACGGGGAGTTTGGCGATCATCAGGCGACAACCGTGAAGGTGTATGCGAACGCCATCGTCCAGAGGCTTGATGACGGCAAGGGATGGAACCTTGAGCGCGCGAAACAGCACATAGATTCGAGCGGAGCGAAGATACTCGCGATGGTGTACAACGAGACATCTATGGGCGTGCGCAACCACATAAAAGAGATATGCGCATACGCCAAATCCAAAGGCATGCTCACAATAATAGACGGCATATCCGCCTGGCCGGGCACCGAATTCGACATGAAGGCCTTCAATGCGGACGCGTTCGTGACCGCGAGCCAGAAAGGAATCGCCGCGCCTCCGGGCATGGCATTGATCGGGCTCTCCAGAGAAGCTGTGGAACGCTACACCAAGCGCCAGTACATCCCTAGCTATTACTGCGATCTCCGCAGGCACAAGAAACGGTACGAGCAGGACCAGCAGACACCGAACACCCCTGCGATAACGTTATTCTGGTCGCTCCAGAAGGCTTTCGACGTGCTGGATGCCAAAGGCGGCATACCATCAAGTGTAAAACGCCATGCGGATGCGGCCGCGCATGTCCGCAAAAGGATCGTCGCGATGGGATTCCCACTCACAGCCGAGAAAGGGTTCGAATCCAATACAGTGACCGGGTTCGTCTGCAAGGACGCCGAGCAGGCCAAGACGATCAAATCCCGCCTCGCTAGCGAATACCAGATAAAGATAGTCGGATCGCGCGGGAAATTCAAGGAAAACGGCCTTCGCATCGCCCACATGGGCAACTTCGAGATGAAGGACCTGGACGCGTGCCTGGACGCAATCGAGAAAATGATTAAATAGATTGGCAGCGCAGGGCTATGTGATTGAGAATGGATTCCACGTCACTAAATATCAGCAAGCTAGTCTCCCTCACGTTCGATGAGAATCCGGAAGTACGCAAGGATGTCGCGAAGAAGCTCGGGGAGATCGACGACCCGGCGGCGAAGTTCGCGCTGATCGAGCTCTCATTCGACAAAGATTCCGGAGTCCGGGAGACCGCTCAGAAATTCCTGGACACCAAGAAGGTTTCCGAACCGGAGCTCATGTCATTCGCCACGATATTCGCTGCCCCTAAAAAAGAGGAGAAATCCCAGACGCAGGCAGATGTAAAGGAGAAAGTCCTGCGCCCGATAACGCAGATATTCGAGAGGCGCCTAGGCAAGGAGAAGGCAGAGATGGTCAGGACCAAGATGATGCCTTCCATAGAGAAGATCTACCAGAAGGCCAATGCCCAGCACGGCGGCACGAGAAGGCACGAAGAGGAGGCCGGCAGGAAAGTGATCCAGGAGTTCCTTACTGATTATCTGGAAGTCATGTCTGGCTTGGACAGCATCGCGAGCGGTCCGACTCCACCCCCGCAAGCACAACCGGACTCTCCACTCGAGGCGCCCAAGCCGGAAATTCCTTCGGACAATGCTACGGGCGGGCTCGGTATCGTGGGCAGGGAAGCCGATCTCGATAAGGCATCATTGGAGATCGCAAGCGTGGAGACGCAGGAAATCGAGGAGCTCAAGGAGATGGAGGAGATCGAGCATCTCCCGGACACGTTCTTCAAGAAAGCATACGAGACGATGATGCTCTCCAACGGCGATGAGGATATCATGCAGAAGGAAAGGGACCACATGATAGAGGACGCGGCGCGCGAGATCGGCCTCGCATTCAGGCTCGCGAAGAAGAAGTTCAAGGAGAACAAGCTCACCAACATAACCAAGATAAAGAACGGGATGCGCAACATCAATACCGAAGTGCTCACTATAAAGAGTGCCGATACGAGCGAATACCAGAAGACGAAGAAAGTCAAGGATCTCGCGACCCGTATCGTAGCCAATGATGACGGAGGCAACGAAGGGGTCGTATACCTCTATGAAGGACGTGGCGCCATGCTGAAGCAAGGCATGAAAATCAAGGTCTCGGGAGGCACTGCTAAGACTTTCGAGTCCTCCAACGAGACGGCCATCGTCATCGGCAAGAAAGGCAATATTTATATTGTGTTGTAATCCTTATCCATCCACGCATTCTAGGGTGAAAGTATGGAGCTTACTAAATATGAGATCGCACGCTTAATCGGCGCCCGCTCTCTTCAGCTTTCGATGGGCGCCCCGCCGCTCATCAAGGTCGAGACAGAGCAGACCTCGTTCATCAGGATCGCAGAAGAGGAGCTTGACAGGGGAGTGATCCCCATCGTCGTCCTCCGAAGCGACAAAGAGGAATAATCAGCTGCTGTTCTCCAGGTCTATCTCGTATCCGTCGCCTGTCATCTTCAGCAATATCCTTTCATCAGCATCCACCCACTCATAATCCGGGCTCTCGTTATCCGATTTGAGCTCGACGACATACGCCTCCCTGCCGCTGTAGTTCTCGAGCCTTATAACGCGATACGAGTTCTGAGAGATTTCCTTCAGGGCCCCGTTGAAAGACATGAACATGGTGCTGTTCCAGGTCCAATTCCCATTCAGGGCCAGCATCCAGGGCTGGAACATGAGCAGGGGTGGGTTGCCAACGGTCGTGTTGAATCCAGCCGTGTCCATTCCGGATCTATCAAGGCAATCTCCTGAGATGTTCACGCTTTCCATCAGGCGCACATAGGTGCATCCGTCTCCGGGATATATCTCGTAAGTGGCATTGGTGCTGCTATTCTCCATAGTGACCAGATAGGTGAATACATCTCCAGGGGCAGGTTGGAAGTACATGTTCTTGTGTAACGGCGCTTCGATGTAGACCACGGACGGGTTCCCCCAAGCCGGGCTGAAGAGGAACGCTCCAACCGTCACCAGGGCCGCCATTATCACGACGGTTATGATCAATATGCCGTTTTTCATCATTGCTTCCTCGCGATTTCCCCGAATTTAGCGTATGGCTTGGATGTCTTGCTTTCAAGGCGCTCGAAGACGACCTGCGATACCCTCATGCCCGCGTGGAGCTTTATGGGGAAAGGGGCCAGGTTCACTATCTCGAGCACCTGCCTGTTGTCGCTGCCTGGCTGCACGAGCGCGCTAGTCGTATGGATTATGACGCCCATCCGGGCATACCTGCTCCTTCCCTCGAGACGACCCATGATGTCATCAGGCAGTTTTATCCTCTCAACTGTCTTACCAAGGCATAATTCGCCTGGCTTGAGGGTTATCTCCTTCGCTCTCTTCATATCGAATGCGCTCTGGAATCCGGTATCCCGCAGATCGACGATCTCCCTGGAATACTCGTCCTTGAAGAAGAGCCATTCATCGCTGAGGGTAAGGTCCACGCTTGCAGGGCCGATTTGTCTCTCATCGAGCGGGGTGATGGATATCTTCCCCTCCTTCAACATCTTCTTGATACCATTATCGGAAAGGATCATGGGTAATACCCTATGAGAAGGAGTTAATATGGTTTACTGAGACTATCTTTCATGAGGGAGCGGATAGCCGAGCTGGCAGGAGACATGCGCCGGTCATTCGATGTCCTGCGGCAGCGTGCGATCTCAGCCCGGGAAGCTGACCCATCACTTATTGTCCCAGTACAAAGCACGGAAATCTCGCTCTCGGTGTGCGCGGTCGATGGCGGACTGGTCGCACAGCGGATGCATGGGGCGGATATCGTGATATCCCGCGCGGTCGGGGTTAACTTTCACTACAAGAATTCTGTTCTCGGCGAATTTGCTTATCATCCCACGAAATCCCCAGAACCTGGCCTCGATCTGAAAAACTCGCTAGACGAGCATGAAGCGAACGTTTTTCGCTCGCTCGTGCGACTTAAAACCGAGCTCGAATGCGCAATCGCTTCCATAGAACGATTCTCGCCACAAATCATGCTCATGGACGGCTCCCTGCTGCCACTGCCTTCCGACCGGCCTGAGGACGATAGCGAACTCGCGCAATCCTACAATGACATTCTTTCACTATATTCCAAGTTGTTTTCAATTTCCAAAGAGAAAGGATGCATGCTCTGCGGCGTGGTGAAGGATTCTCGGGCGCGCAAACTTTCTGAAACGATGGGCTTTTCTTGCTCGGATACCCTTCTCTGCGGATACTTGCTCCGAGAAGGCGAACGGACCAAAGCCATGCCGTACTACCAGGAGAAGAAAGGCGTAAGCAAGGATTTGCTTTCACTCGGGGAGAAGATTTCAGTATTTTATCTAAAACCATCCGAACACGATCTCCCTCTCAGGATAGAGACCTATGATTGCGATGTGGATAAAATCGCATCCATCATTCGCTCGCTCTCGTCCATAAGCGAGAATTTCGCATATCCTGCGATACTCATCGAGGCGGATATGTGCGCGGCGATGGATCCCAAGGAAATAGAAGGGATCGAAAGCTCCCTGCTGAACCTGTCCGGCATCAAGGCGCTCCGGAGGAATTCCAGGCCGTTCCGTTAACAATATCAAATCGTTGTTTCCTAAATATCACAGAGTGAGGGGCAGGCGACCTACGTTTCCGCAAGGAAATGAGGAAGTTCTGCCCTCCGCGAGATGCTCTTCCTCTAAGGGGAAGGGGGCGGAACAGAAACGATACCCGAAGGCGCAAGCCGGAGGGATGCAACGATCGTCCCTAGCATCGATGACGGAGCAAGGCGTTTACGCCGCTTAGTCCAATGTCGCCTAATTACAGAAGGCAGACTATGCCCCTCACTCCTCTTTTCTCTAACCTAAAACAAGCTCTAACCAACCGTCTTCAAATCCGGCATCCCTCCGGACATCATCTTCTCCATCTTCTTCCTGAAGCCACGGTTCCTCTTGAACATCCCCATCATCTTCTCCATCTTCTCGAACTGAGTGAGGAACTCGCGAACCTCCTTCTCGGTGCATCCGCTCCCCTGCGCTATCCGCGCGATGCGCGACTGGCTGCTTTTCAGTAACGATGCGTCTTTCTTCTCGGCCTTCGTCATGGAGCTGATCATGGCCTCGTATTTCTTCATCTTGTCCTCGCTCTGCTGGACGATCTCCTTAGGCATATCGACCGCGCCCAGCATGGAGAACACGCTGCTGAGCGGCCCGAGCTTCTTCGCGGCTTTCAGCTGCTCGTAGAAAGATTCGAACGTGAGCTCATCGCTTTCGATCGCCTTGATGTTGGTCTCTTCCGAGACCTGCTTTATCTTCTCCATCAGCGCCCCGATATCCGGGACCCCAAGGAGCCTGCCAACGAATCTCTCGGAATTATACGGTTCGAAATCAGCGGTTTTCTCGCCCGTGCCGATGAAGGCTATCTTGGCATCTGATGCAGATACCGATGAGAGCGCTCCACCCCCTTTTCCGGAGCCATCCATCTTGGTGACTATTACTCCGGAGAGCTGGACCGCGCTGTTGAACTCCGATGCCTGTTTCCCAGCAATCTGCCCTATATCCGCGCTGACAACCAAAAACCGTTCCTCAGGCTTCATGATATCCGCTATGGAGCGCAATTCCTCGACCAGCGCTCCGTCGAAGGCGTTCCTGCCCGCAGAGTCCACGATTATTATGTCTTCCTTGGATTTCTTGAGCGCGTCCGCCGCTATTTTGGACGGATTCTTCTCTCCTTTGATGGTATAGAAAGCTGCGCCCACGGCTTTGGATAGCTGCTCCAGCTGCTCCTGCGCCGCCGGTCTGTCCGTGTCGGCAGCCACAAGTGCGACGCTCAGGCCCCTAGTCTTGTAGAAATGGGCGAGTTTCGCGCATGTCGTGGTCTTTCCGGAGCCATATAAGCCGCAGACGAGTATCTTGTGCTTGTCGAGCCTCGGCACGTAGCTTTGGCCCATAAGCGAAACTAGCTCCTCATAGACGACCTTAGTGACATGCTCCTTGAGGCTTAGGGACTCCATCTTCTCGGATTTCAGGGACCGTTCCTCTATCTTCTTCGAGAGGGATAAGACTAGCTTCACGCTGACATCGTTCGATATCAGCACTCGTTGGAGGTCCTTGATGAGCGCCTTGACATCGTCGGCGTCCACATACGGCTTGCCGGTGAGTTTGGACAGCGCTTCGCGGAGCGTTTTCCCTAGATCCATAAACAGAAGAGAAATATCTGGAAGGGTTTTAGAGGATACTCTTCTTGTTTGCCGTTAGGTAGACGATAAGATGAGGTTATTTTTTCGGTCCAAGGCCCATCTTTTTTCTGACGCTTTCGGGCAATCCGTCCGCTTTGACCGCATCTGCCCTGAAAGCGTAATCTAGATCACCAAGCAACTGATGTGGTGTCGTCTCATATATGCCGCGTGCTCTCGGATGACCTAAATCTGGCTGCAGCATCGGCGTGCCATACATGATATTAGCTTTATTCAGTACGATATCCGCATAGTGCCTTTCTTTGGGCTCGTTAGAATTTCTCATCACCATCAATATGCCCAGCTGCTCTTCAGGGAGCGGTATTTCCGAGTGAGACTTCATCCTCCGCATGAATCTCATTGCGAGATCAAATGCTGATCGGACTATCGGGTGGGCAGCGGCCCGCATTTCGCTCATAATCGGTATCGTCTCTACGATACCAAGCCGTAAGATGACCTGAGCGGCAGCGCATCTTGTCTCGCCGTCATGCTCTGGTTGGAGAAGATCCAAAAGCGAAGCCTTCTCTCTAGGGCGCAAAGGACGGGAATGGAACATATCTAAAGGGAAATCGAGTTTCGGCGGATGCTTCTGGGTAGGCCTGGCCTTATCGATATTCTCTGGAGCAGGCGCTCCAGAGTGCCTTAGCTCTCTCTTCATGAAAATACATATACTACCAAACAGTTAATAACGCTATGTCTGAGGCTGCATCTTGGGAGTTTCAGGCTTTGCGCTAATTTTTTAAAGGTTTTTTATCAATAGATAGTTAGCTTATTTTAGCCAAACGACAGATTAAGCCGATTTTGAACGCTCGAAAGGTGAAACACTATGACGAAACAGGTATCAGGAGATCAGGTATATGTAATGCCTGAAGGATCGCAGCGCGTGATTGGAAGGGACGCGATGCGCGTGAACATAGCCATAGGCTATGCGGTGGCGAACATCGTCAAGACCACTCTAGGTCCGAAAGGTATGGATAAGATGCTGGTCTCGGATCTCGGGGACATCGTGATAACGAACGATGGCGCGACGATACTCGAAGAGATGAACGTCGACCACCCGGCAGCCAAGCTCATGGTCGAGATAGCCAAGACCCAGGACAAGGAGGTCGGAGACGGCACGACCACAAGCGTGGTCATCGCAGGAAACCTGCTTTACCGGGCCGGAGAGCTGCTCAACCAGAACATCCACCCGACCGTAGTGATAAAAGGCTACGAGCTCGCTTCGAAGAAGGCAGAAGAAGTGCTAAACAAGGTGGCCGAGCCGGTCACGCTCGCAGACAAGGAAGTGCTCAACAAGATAGCGCTGGTCGCCATGGGTTCCAAAGGCATCGGCAGCGACGACGAGAAGAAGAAGATCGCTCACATAATATCTGATGCTGTGATGCAGGTCGCAGAGACAAAGAACGGCAAGATTCGGGTGGATCTCGACCTGATAAAAGTCGAGAAGAAATCCGGCGGAGAAGTCCTAGATACCGAGCTCATCAGGGGCGTCCTTGTAGACAAGGAGATCGTTCACGCCGGCATGCCGAAATCGGTGAAGGACGCGAAGGTGCTCCTTCTGGATGCGGCTCTCGAAATAGAGAAGACCGAAGTGGATGCTAAGATAGAGATAACATCCCCCGACAAGATGGAAGCGTTCTTGCAGCAGGAGGAGAAGATGATGAGGGATATGGTGGACAAGATAGCAGCCACCAAGGCCACAGTAGTTTTCTCCCAGAAGGGCATCGATGACCTGGTGCAGCATTTCCTGGCCAAGAAAGGCATCGTAGCAGTCCGCCGCGTGAAGAAGAGCGACATGGAGAAGCTCTCACGGGCGACCGGGGCGAGCATCGCGTCTACGCTCGAGGACCTGAAGGAATCCGATCTGGGCTTCGCAGGCACTGTAGAAGAGCGCAAAGTCGGCGGAGAGGCTATGGTCTTTGTCGAGAGATGCAAGGACCCGAAGAGCGTCACCATATTCGTGCGCGGCGGAACCGACCACGTTGTCAGCGAGGTCGAACGCGCAGTGGTCGATGCGAGAGGCGCTGTCTCGAGCGCGCTCCAGGACGGCAAATACGTCGTGGGCGGAGGAAGCGTCGAGATGGAGATAGCAAGGGAGCTCCAGAACTACGCGATACAGATCGGCGGCAGGGAACAGCTCGCCATCCAGGGCTTCGCAGAGGCGCTTGAATCGATTCCAAGGGCTCTCGCAGAGAACGCTGGTATGGACGTCATAGACACGATCGTGGCCCTGAGGAACAAGCACAAGGAAGCCAACGGCAAGACGATCGGGGTCGATGTCATAGCCGGAAAGGTCGGCGATCTCAAGCCCTTGGGCGTCTTCGAGCCTGCCAAGGTGAAGAAGCAGGCCATAGGCTCTGCCACAGAGACCGCGAGGCTCATCCTCAGGATAGACGATATAATCTCTTCCAGAGGCGGTGCCAAAGGCGGTATGCCACCTGGTGGTCCTGGCGGCATGGGCGGAATGGACATGGAGTGAAAAAAGTTCCTTTCGAACCTCCTTTTTTTATTTGATTTTTTCTATTTTTTATCAAGGCTCCTATAACCCATTATTATCCTTTCCATCAATCCCTATAACAATGGTAAGGCTGCATATCCGAGTTTCAGGAGACGTCCAGGGTGTTTTCTTCAGGGCAGGGGCGCAAAGCGAGGCAAAGCGGCTCGGCCTCAGCGGATGGGTCCGCAATATGGACGACGGCTCCGTGGAAGCTCTGGCCGAAGGCTCGAAATCCTCGCTGGGCGAGTTCCTAGAATGGTGCTACAAGGGTCCGGCAGGGGCTTCGGTATCAGAGGTAAAATACGAGTGGATAGAAGCCACTGGAGAGTTCAAGGGCTTCAGGATAAGATATGAATAATAAAAAAATCAATCCGCAGTGTCGGTTCCGCCCTTCACTGTCCCCCTTCTTCTCGGATCGGAGTATCTGTGCGCGAACTTGATTTTCTTGAGTTTCACAACCGCACGCTCTAGCTCGTCAAGCTCCAGATCCTCTTCGAAATGCGATTTCGCTTCATCCGGTATCTCGATCAGCCCGCTCGCCTCGAAGCATATCGGCCGGTCGTCAACATCGGTGATCGAATCAAGGAGATACGTGAGAGTGGACACCTTCGGAGTCGCATCCTTGGGCAGTTTTACCCTGCTATCTCCTTTCTTGTGATGCGTTTCGATGAAATTAAGGACATCGTGGAGCATGTCTATCTCGTCGTCCCTGAACCTGTGGCTCTCCAGCCATTTTATGGCACTGTCGCTGAATACAAATTTAGTCACAACCTCACCTTCATCCATAATCCTAGATGGTATGCTTTTTATCTCTTCTTAGGTAGGCGCTCAAGCGCTTCGGTTACTAGGCGGACACCAATCCCGCTAGCCCCTTTGTCGAGATACGGATGCGGCCATTTCACATAATCCACCGCAGCTATATCTAGGTGCGCCCATTTGGTCTCCCCCACGAACTCCTTGAGGAACATCGCCGCTGTGATGGATCCGGCTTCGCTCTGCTCTGTTATGTTCTTTATGTCGGCGAAATCAGCCTTAATCATCTCCCCGTACTCTGGCCAGGTCGGCAGCCTCCACGCCCTTTCGCATGTCTCCTCTCCGGCCTCTATGATTTTCTCCGCAAGTTCATCGTTGTTGGAGAACAATCCTATGGCGTGCCTGCCGAGGCTGACTACGATCGCACCCGTCAATGTCGCCATATCGATGATACCCTCCGGTTTCTGCTCGGTTGCGTACGCCAGAGCGTCAGCGAGGATCAATCTTCCTTCTGCGTCCGTGTTGAGCACCTCGATGGTCTTGCCGTTGTAAGCCTTCACGATATCTCCAGGTCTCTGGGCGGATCCTGAAGGCATATTCTCTACAAGCGGCATGAGTCCGATCAAGCGGATGGGGAGCTTGCGCCTTGCAACCGCCTTGAATACCCCCAGCACGTTCATGGCCCCTGTCTTGTCGTATTTCATCTCGTGCATGTTCTGGGCGGGCTTTATGCTGATACCCCCGCTGTCGAATGTGACCCCTTTCCCGACGATGCAATAGAGGGGAAGGTTCTTGCCTTTGTTGTATTCGAGTTTTATCAGCAATGGCTCCTCGGAGCTTCCTTGCGCCACCGCGAGGAGCGCGTTCATGTTCATCTTCTTCATCTTCGCCCGGTCGAAGATCTCAATCTCCAGCCCCTCCTCTTTCGCCAATGTCTTGGCCCATTCCGCGACCTTTTTCGGGTTCGCGATGTTGGCTGGCTGGTCATCCAAGGATCTGGCATAATTTTGGGCCTGCGCCATGATGTTTCCGTTTTCCAACCCTTCTTCAGCTCCTTTGTCATTCGAGCTAGCGATTACCAGCGTTTCCACATCGAAAAGCTCATCCTTCTTCGTCTTGAATTCCGTGCACTTGTATGATGCTAGAAGACCGCCTTCGCAGAGCGCTTGGACCGCCTTTCCCAAGCCCACACCCTCGGGCAGGTTAGATGGGAGGAAGACCCACGCGTTCTTTTCCTTCCTCGCAGCAGAATATCTCACTGCGAATCCGGCCGCCCTCCTGAAAAAATCCAGCTTGAATTCCTCCTTTTTACCCAGGCCGATAATTACAATATGCTTCCGCTCCCCTCCTGTATCGCACGCGAGCGTCTGGAGCAGTTTGCCTTCGTACCTCTCCTTTTTCACGCCATCAAGTAGTCGCGCGATCTCCTTATCGGGCGTTGTGCCTTGGAAGTGGAGATAGCACACTACTTCCCCCTTCATCTTTGCAAGGTCAGTTTTGACGAATGAGGTTTCCATGAGAAGGATATCCTCTTCAACTTAAAAAAACTATTGCCCCCGTGCCCGCTGCATCTGGAACATCTCGATTACCTCGGATGTCGTGGTTATGTCCAAAACGCCTTTATCTGGCCGCATCTTCACCAGGCGCGGGAACCTGAGTGCGTATCCTGTCTCTCCGCTCCATCCGCATGTATGGTTGGGTGATTGTGTGATGTCGTCGAAAGCGACCTCCACGACGTATTTCGGTTCCACCCAGAAATCCACATCTATCCTACAATCCAGATTCGAAGCCGGTTTCTGCGTCTTCGTCTCTTCAAGGAGCGCCTCCAGGTCCTTCATCTCCTGCTCCGTGAATCCGGTCGCCATCTTCGCTATCGTCTCAAGTTTCCCGGAATCCGGATTGTACACCGCGAGCAGGACTCCTCCGAACTCGAATTGCGCCCTGGTCCCGCGGCCTAGGTAATAACCAACTATCACGCCATCGATCGTGTCGACCGCCTTCCCGTAGGATTTCTTGAGCTTTATCCACGCGAATTTCCTTTTTCCTGCGGTGTAAGGGGATTTCAGATCCTTAGCCATTATGCCCTCCAGGCCCTCGTTTATAGCGCGCTGGAACAATCTATCGAGCTCTTCCGCATCCTCAACCTCAACGCTTTCGCTGGGTTTTATCCTCTCGCCCCTGAATGTCTTGACTATCAAGTCCCTGCGTTTGGCGTACGGCTCTCCGGTCATGTCCTTCCCATCGATATAGATTATATCGAACACGAAGATGTTCAGCGGGAAATCCTTCGAAGATTGCTCTATCCCATGCTTCCTTCTCCTGTGCATGGTCTGCTGGAACGGGAAATAGCGGTGTTTTTCGGAATCATAAGCCAGGGCCTCCCCCTCGAAGATTAGCTCTTTCTGGGGCATGGCTTGGACTTCCTTCACTATGTCAGGGAACATCGGAGTCATGCGCTCGAGCTTGCGCGAATAGATCTCCACTTTATCGGCCTTCTTGTGGATCTGCATGCGGAAGCCATCGTATTTCATCTCCACCCCGCATCTTCCGAGTTTCTCTATTATGGCTTGGGGATCGCTCAGCCTCTCGGCGAGTGCCGGCATGAGCGGCTTGAATGGCTGGACATGGAATTTTTCTATTGACGCTGGTTTGGTGTAGAACGTCTTGGCTACATATCCGAGATCAGTGCAGACATTGTAAGCATGCTCCAACGGTTCGCGGAGGGACTTGTCGCCTTTTTTCGACACCGAGAGCGCGTCGATTATGGTCGGATCTCCGACACCGAGCCTGAGGCGTCCGAGCACGAATCTGACGATGTATCTCGCTTCGAGTGGAGAGGCGTTGTTAAGCATCTCAGCAAGACGTTTTATTTTCTGCTCCTGGCTACCCGAGCCTGACGATTCCCCGATTCGCCGCATAGTCTCATACACGCGGACGAGGCCCATCTCGCTCGTGAAAAGCGCGGTCTGCCTCTTCTTCCCTATCAGTTCCTCGGCCGTGTCCCCCAGGTCCCCGCTCTTCTTATAATTCGCTTCCACCTGGCTTTTCGAGTATCCAGCAGCAGAAGCGATGGCTTCTATGGCGAATTTCTCTCCTACGCCCAGATCGAGCCCTTCGTATGGCGGTGCTATGATTCCCTGCACTATGTAGACTAGCTTGTCTATCTCGTCCTTGCCGGTCCTCGCGAAGAGGGCGGCGAGCACGTCGGTCATCTCGAGCCTACCGCTCCGTTTCTCTATCTCGGAGAAGACCTCGGCGACATCGGAGAATAGGAGCATGCCAACATCTCCCGCCAAATCAATAAAAACCAGATGTCAGCCTTACAAATTTGGAAAAAGAAAAACCCAACCGCTTATATCCCTCGGTTCTCTGGAATCCCATTGAATCCTTCTTTTTCAAAGCGCTCCGCCAGCTCTTTTGCGACAGTATCGCTGAACTGATCCGGCGGGTGTTTCATAAGCCAGGAACTGGGCCCTATAAGGGGGCCGGATATCTTTTTATCCAAAGCCAACTGGACGTATCTGAGCGCATCAGCAGAAACGCCGCTGGAATTGGCCTTGTCATTGACTTCCAACCGAACTTCCATATTATACGGAATATTAGCCCACATCCTGCCTTCTATGCGCATGAACATGAGCTTAGTGTTGCTAAGGAACGGGATGAAATCCGACGGGCCCACATATATCTGGTCATCTGGCAGCCTTTGCCTGAGCTGGGACTGGACCGATTCGGTCTTGGATATCTTCTTGCTTTGCAGCCTGTCCCGTTCCAGCATGTTACTGAAATCCGTGTTACCACCGACGTTGATCTGGTATGTATTATCGATTTTAGTCCCACGTGAATCGCAGAGCTTGGCCAGAGTCCTGTGGACTATCGTAGCTCCGACCATGCCTTTGTAGTCATCCCCAAGGATAGGCAATCCTTTCTCCTTGAATCTCTTGGCCCATTTCGGGTCACTCGCTATGAATACCGGCATCGCATTGACCATCCCGCACCCGGTTTCGAGCGCGACTTCTACCCAGAATTCGGTGGCTTTCTGCGATCCTACTGGAAGATGATTAAGAATAATCCTGGCGCCTGTTTTTTTTATCTCTGCAATAGCTTCCAGTTTCAATTGCTCTACCGTCTTAGTCTGCTTTATCGGCTTTATCATATTCTCCACATAGATGCCTACCCCGTCGAGTATGGGGCTCTCCTTGACCGTTCCGGAGCAGCAAGAGACAGAATCCGTCCACTTGACCTTGTTCGGGTACTCGTATACCGCCTGGCTCAATGGTTTGCCGACCTTGTTCTCACCGACGTCAAAAGAGGCGACGAACTCAATATCTTGGATAGTATAGCCGCCGATTTTCTCGTGCATGACTCCGATCACTTGCTCCTTCGGATTCCTCCTGTAGTATTCTATGCCCTGCACTAAGCCGGCGAAACAGTTACCTACACCAACGACCGCGCATTTGATTTTTCCTGCCATGTTAACACCTTATTTAACTAATGTTAAATAGTAAATATTAAATAAACCGGTGCATCAGCAAAACCTTAATATCTTGCATAGGATGCCTATCCATGGCCGTGAAGAATCAGCCGATCATAGTAGAGCTGGAGCAGTCCCACCAATGCACGTCCATCGAAGTCTGCGACAAGCTCAAGGATGTCCGGATAAAATGGCTGGCCACCATCAGCGGAGACAAGAAGACAGTGACCAACCTTTTCGAGGTGGACACCGAGAACCTGAAGGGTGTGGTCGATAAAGCCCGGGTGCACAAGAACATCCGCGAGGTCCAGGTCGTGCTGATCGGGCCGAAGACATCCCAGATATCCGTGAGGCAGGATCGTTCGGTCTCCACAGCCCCTTATCTGGCCAAGACCGGGACCATGTGGCTCCAGCCCACCTGGAGCGAAGGCGGTGTGGACAAAGTCACCATGCTCGCTCCTAATTTCAAAAGCCTCAAGGCCTTCATAGAGCTGGTGAGCGAGCATGGCTATGACCTCAAGATAAAGTCCAAACACTATCTGACTCCGTCAGAATCCCCGAATTTGGACACGTTCCGCACCAGCGGCTTCACCAAACTTAAGTTCGCCAGCGAACTCTTGACCGACAGGCAGATGGAGGCGTTCGACCTCGCCTGCCGTTATGGCTATTACGAGGAGCCGAAGAAGACGAGCATAGAGGAGCTGGCTGACAGGATGGGTGTGAGCCAATCCACATTCGCAGAGCTGCTCAGGAAAGCCGAGCACAAACTGCTTCCAGTCCTCAACGATATCATGCGTTTCATGCGATAACCGCTGTGGAGCGGTATCAATGATATATAGTCGGTTATAGACAATAGGCTAATATGTGTCCACAGATACGCTTCCAGTCCTATACGACTTTGGATAGCGCATGGAGATCCACGTGCAAGGTCGTATTGGGGGAAGATATCGGAGAGCTTAGGCTCTACGAGGACTGGCTGAAAGGACCGATGGCGCCGCTCACCAGGAAGCGCTCTTATCTCTCAGGGAAGGAAGTCAATTGCGCAGTGCAGGATTACCCAGCCGATGCCCGGTTCGTTTCTCTAGACGAGGTCGGGATTGCGGCCAAGGCTGGACCCCTAAGCATCAATGACATCAAGGACATGGACTCCGTCATAGAAGCGCTTAAGGAAAGATTCGTCTATTGCGGCAATGTCGTCCTGGGGAACTCGAAGGACGTGGAAGGCAGCTCGGATGTGCAGAACTCGTTCCATGTTCTGGGCTCCAACTTCATATACGACTGCGAGAACATCGCTTATTCATCCTACTGCCGCGGCAGCAAGTACCTTTTCTGCACAGTGAGCGATTTCTCTTCATCGTTCCTGGTCCGCACCTTCGAGACGCACAAGCAATCCAGGTGCTTCGAGGCCTGGAACTGCTACGATTCGAGCGACTGCTATTTCAGCTCTTTCGTGGAGAATTCCCAGGAAGCCATGTTCTCGTTCAGCCTCAGGAACAAGAGGCACGTGATCGGGAATATCGAGCTTCCGAAGGACAAGTATGGCGAGCTCAAGGCGAAACTGCTGTCCGAGATACGCGAAGAGCTGGTGCGCAACCGCAGGCTCCCCTCGCTCATGGACATCGCAGCTTCGAGTGCCCCAGCCGAGCCCGTCCCGGGCATCGAGAAACTGGGCATACGGAACCGAAACGAGGATGTATGCGATATGCCGCCCATAGAAGAAGCATTCGGGAAAACGACAGCCCTGCTGTTTGGAAGGCCGCTGCACGATGTCCGTTCTTACGAGAAATGGCTCATGAGGCATATCCCTCCGATAGATAAGGTGAAATCCGCTGTGAGCGGCCGGACGGTCTATATGGGTAGGAACAAGCCTTTCGATCTCTTCCTGAAGGACCGGCTTGTGAGCGAGGGTGAGATCCTGGGAGGTCGGCGGCCGCACCAAGCTCGAGCCATCCGAGATAGTGTCTTTCGAGAAACTGAAGGATTCGATCGGACGCATAGCTTACTTCTCGCCGGAGGGACATCTGGGCGAATGCAGGAACATAGGCATGGTGCCATTGGTGAACGCTTCGCAGAATTGCTACCATTGCCCCATAGCTTCGTTCAACGAGTATGCCGCCTATTCCTACTGGCCGAGAACCTCCAAATTCATGTTCGGCTCCGCGCTCGCATTCACATCCAGCTTCTGTATCGATTCCTACTACTCGACTAACCTTTCCAGGACATTCGAGGTGGATGGTTCGAACAACTGCTCAGACATGTATTTCTCCCATAACTGCGAGAACGTCAGGGATAGCATGTTCTGCTTCAACGCGAAGAACCTCCATTCCGCGATAGGCAACAGCCAGCTCCCCTCCGGATCAGTACAAGAAGATAAAGATAACGCTCCTTGCCCAGATGGCAGACGACCTGGAGAGGGACAAGGAACTGAAGTGGGGCATATACAGCATCGGAGGCAAGAGTGCATGACGGTTCAAGGAACAGATGACGATCTTTACGCGACGCTCGATAAGGCATGGAAATCCACATGCAAGATCGTTCTGAAAGACGAAATCGGGGACCTGCAAGACTATCGAGACTACCTGAAAAAATATACGGATCCGATGGAATCCAAGCGGTCATTCCTTTCAGGGACAGATGTTTCAATATCCTCCGGTCGCTTCGGCAGCGATGCGCGCTTCCTGAGCAACAGCGAGGTCGCGGAATACGACCGGAAACTCTCAGCCATGCCGCTTGACATAAACAGCATAAAGGATATGGATTCCCTGGTCGAAGCGGTATCCGAGAGGGTATGCTACGCCGGCAACATCGTGCTGGGCAATTCAGCCCACGTTGCACTTTCCCATCGTGTCGTGAACACGAACTACGCGCTGGAATGCCAGGACATCTATGATGGAAAATACGTCGCCTACTCGTCATCTATGAGATCCCCGGAGTATTTCTTCGGAGGCGGGCTTGGTGGCGATGCCCAGTTCTGCATAAAAACACAGGAGAATTTCAGGATGTCCAGATGCATGGAGACGATTCACGTCAACATAGCCTCCGACTGCTATTTCTGCGCTAGCCTGGAGAACTGCAGCGACTGCATGTTCTCCTTCAACCAGCAGAGCAAGCGTTTTCTCATAGGCAACCTGCAACTGCAGAAAGATACGTATGCGCCGCTCAAGGGTAAGCTTCTTGCGGAGATACGCGACACGTTGCAGCGCGATCGGTCTGTAATCTCCATAGCGGATATATTGGGTGGTACGCGTGGATGAGTACGAAAAGGCATTCCAGTCGATTACCTCGATCGTATTTGGGAAGAAGCTCACGGGATACCGTGATTATGAGGGATGGCTCACTAAGCGTATACCTGGCTTGGCAGATGTCAAATCAGCCATAAGCGACAAGCAGACCTATTTTCCGGTATTCGGGTTTTACGAGGCCATAAGGCACAGGCTGCTGACCAGAGAAGAGGCTTACGGAACTGCCGGAAAGAGGCACCTTTCCGAAGACCAGGTGCGCGGCCTTTCGCTGGCGAACGTCACGGAAGCTCTGAATGGTATTTCGATCACGACCACGGAAACGGTCCTGGGCACCTGCAATAGGATGAAGGAATGCGCGATTTATTTCGATTCCTCGGCCTGCTTCAGGAGCGCCCTCGTGTCCACAAGCAAGTACGCGCTCTACAGCTTCTGGCCCAGGCATTCGGAATACGTCATAGGGTGCAATTACGCCTTCTCTTGCAGTTTCTGCGCCAGGTGCTTCAATTCAGAGAACCTGAGCCGTTGCTTCGAAGTCAGCGATTCTGCCAACTGCAGCGACTGTTACTTCTGCTATAACTGCGACAACCTCCAGGACTGCATATTCTGCTTCAACACCAAGGCCAAGAAGTACGCCATCGGAAACGTGCAGCTCCCGCCCGAGCAATACAAGAAGATAAAGACGGCGCTACTCGCCCAGATGGCAAAGGAGCTGGAGAAGAACAAGAGCCTTAACTGGGGCATATTCAACATCGGTTCGAAGAAGCTATGGATATCGAAGCTTCTTTCCTGATGGTTTCTTTGCCTTATCTACGGCCATTTTTGCTTTCTCAAGGTGGTATATCGCATCTGGCGTCTCCCTGAGCGCATGCTCGGTCATAGGATTGGGCAAAGCCGGCTTCTCAGGTTTTTCAGGTTCAGGATTTTCTGGAGGTGGGTCATCATCTCCGTCTTCCGCACTCCCATCACGGTATTTACCTTGCTCTTCTTGGTATCTCAGAGCCCTTAAACCGTCCATTTTGCGATCTGGCGTCGAAGGGCCCTGAGTAGTCATCGGCGAGCCTTGGGATGTTTCAGACCCTTGGAAGCTGTTGAATCGTTGAGTTCTGCCAGTCTGTCGTTCTCCATCTGAAGGATGGTTTTCTCCAGCAACGTAACCCTCTCGTAAGCCCCATTTGGCTGCATCCACTATCCTCACCTTCATGGGCAGCAGGTACTTTGCCCCGTCAAAGAGCCTCACTATGCACTCCCGCTGGTGCAGCCTCACGAACATCTCCTTCTTGGACTCCTCAAGCTCCGTGGTGGCCCTATGCTTCTTGAAGTACTCCTCGACTTTTATCTCCATTATCGAGCTCAGCATCGTCGCATCCTGCTTGTTTATCTTGAACGCTATTATATTCTTGGCATTGGAGACTATGGAGTCTGTGACCTCCTTGCTAAGCTGGCCGAGGTATTGGCAGGACAGGTAAGCGTACAAGTTGAACTTCCGCGTCTCGGAAAGGATATCCTTCGTCACCTTGGTCTCCACCCTCGGGAACTCGTCCACGACCAGGATGGTGGGTTTGTCCTGCAGCTTGCCGGTTATTGCAAGGATGTACATCTGGTTTATGATTGCCCCGGCCAGGAAGCTGATCATCCTCCCGCCGAAGAATTTCGGGTCGAATGAAACGATGTTCACCCTGTTCTTGTTGAGCATGTCCAGAAGGAGCTCCCGTTTCTTCTCCTTACCCAAGTAGAGCTGATATTCACCAATGAAGTTCAGTATGGGCAGTATTGCGTTGTTGAAGTGATGCATATGGATGTCGTTGAATTCCTCGTCGAAGAACCTCTTCACCTCATCGTTGTCGCACATGCTGACGTACTCGGCCTTGACAGCCGGGTCAGTGAGCAAGGCGCTTATATTGCCCAATTCCAGCTTGCCAATGGAAGAGAGGAGGTGGACAGTGTAGAATAGCACCCTCTCGGAATATTTGTTCTCCTGGCCTATGGTGGAGGCTATGAGCTGGGATACGAGCTGTGTCAGCATCGGAGATTTGTCCCTTCCGACATCCAAAGGCTCCACGTAGTTGTCGATGAAATTCACTATCTTGCTATGAGGCATGGCCTTGGCGAATTCCCCGTGCGGGTCGACGATAATTATCCTGACGCCATCCTTATATTTGGCTTCGATGGCCTTCAGGAGCACGTATAGCGCCTTGCTCTTCCCAGAGCCCGAAGTGCCGGCTATGACCGTGTGCTGCATCGGGTCGAAATTATCCACCCCTATACTGACGCCGCTCTCCTCGAAAACCGGAAAACTCGAGCTCATAGATATCTGTTTTGGGAGCGGATCCAGAAGCTCTATGTAGATGGACGGGTTCTTCTCCAGGTTTATCTTGAGGAACTTCTGCGGGGTGAAGACCATGACAGCGCCCTTGCGGCCCTCTCCGTCCACGGCATTCCCTACTACTATGAACCGACCCATCACCTTGGTGACATTCAGTTCCAGCTGTTCTATGTTCTCTTTCAGGATGAAATCAAGCAAGTCGTGCTTCCCGCCGCTTATCATGTACAGCCTCGGGAACGGGAAATAGGAGCCCGACGAAATCTTGAGGATGGCAGGATCGCACATCTTGAACGGGAATATGAGCGGCGAGATGTTCTTGAGGCACTCTTTCTCCTTGGTGTAGAACTTCACTGTGTTGCTGGTCCGCTTCACTACCAGGGTGAGGGCGTTGAGGGAGAAGATGTCGGACAGCTCTAGGAATCCGAGAAAGGGGAACCTGGACCTGGTTATCCTGTTGAACAGGTTCTTGATGTCTTCATCGTCTACCTTTTCAGAATATAGGTAGAGTTCCCTTGCTTCCATATTTCACCACAACAAACAGTTTACTCCCACCCCTTATATATCGCTGGCGCCGTTCTACAGCGGTTTTATACTCCCCGCGTTGATTAATCCGCTTAAAGAAGCATTTATAAACACAATCAAACACAAATAATACGGGTAATTATGAGCGTCAGCAAGGGGTCGTGTCTCCTCGGCAGTAGAACCGAGCTTGGTATGAAGAATTGCGTCTCCAGCCACAGCTTCAGTATCACTGTTTTTCAAGTCATGGTGGGATTTGAATGAGGATTCAATCCAAGACCTTCATGCACAAGAGCATCGAGCTGTGCGGAAAGTGCAATGGGGCAACCGTCTTCGTCAAAAGGGAGGATGGAAATCCTTTCGGAACCTTCAAGGACAGGAGATGCGCTGCGCTTCTAGATGTCCACAGCACAAAGAGCGAGGTCGTTTTCGTTCACATAACCAGTGGCAACTCGGGCTACAGCCTAGGCATGATGGCCCAGGAAGAGGCAAGGAAGAGCGGCAGGAAGATACACGTGGTGAACATGGTCCCGAAAGGTCTGGCGTCGACCATAAAGAAGCGGCTCGATTCATGTTCCATTGTCCATGAAATGGACCTTTCCAAAGGCATTGTTTCTTCCGATGAGATGCGTGCGATAGCACGCAGGATTACCGGTTATTCAGGACCGGACGATAATCTAGTGTCTGTGGAGAGCTACGGGCTCGCGAACGGCTACAAGAATATAATACACGAAATAATTGACGATGGCGTGAAGCCGGACTACATCTTTTGCCCTGTAGGAGAAGGCGAACTGTTAACCGATTTGGCGGTAGCAGCAGAAGCGGCATGGGGCGAAAAAGCGCCGAAAGTCGTCGGAGTTACGATTCCAGAGAACGTGATTGTCAAGGACGGAGATTTCGTCAAGAAACCCAGGAAAAATATCGCGGACAAGCTTGTGAACGGGTATTCCAAATTCAAGGATCTCGTGATGAACTTCGTCAAAAGCGGCAGGGTAGAGCTGAAGACCGTTTCAGAAGGGGAGATAGCCAGAGAATACAAATGGCTCAACTCCATCGGGATACCTGTGGAACCATCGGCAGCTGTAGCGTTCTGCGGGGTGCAGAAATATGATTTCAAACCGCAGGATACCGTGGTGATAATCAACACAGGCAAGGGTGTCTATGACCAGTCGGCTGTTGAGAAGATGGGGGTGCGGAGACTTCTGAAAGGGCTAAAGTACGCGGCCATCGTGGCCGCGACCGCGATAAGTACTACACTAGGAATCATGGCAGCGAATTGGCATTTCACGAAAATCGAAGGCATAAAATACTATTCGCTCTGCCATGAAGCCGAGTTGTATGCTGATAATAACGGAGATCATCGAGTCGATGAATCGGAATCGCAAGCCGCCTGCAGCCATATCCCATATCGTGAGGGATGCGATAGCGTGACAGATATCACGGAACTTTCTCCAAGAGAGCTTGAATTCTATGTCCATTACAAAAGGGCTGAGGTCAGCAACGATATTATCGGCCGGATGATGGTCAGAGATTTAGATCTAGCATGGATTAATGGAACATTCAAGTGTGAAATACTATCCTCATCGACATGCGAAAGCAAAGAGCCGACCTGGCGTCTCTTCTATTATACGCCGCAGAGGCGGTTTTCCGAGTGGCTATCCAAGAAGACTTCCTGGTGAACTCGTTCCCTTTTAAAAGCACCTGAACTAATGTAATACGCTAGTCGAACTAGCTAGACTCTCTCCCCGCGAGCGCGGGGAGCGAATGACGGAGGCCAAATTATGTATTACATCAAAACGGTAAACGACAGGGTTAGGATTCCACCGAACATGTTCGGAAGCGACATTAAAGATGCCATGAACGCCATCCTGCGCGAGCGCTACGAAGGCCGCATCTACAAGGATATGGGCATAGTCCTCGCGGTGAACAATCCAAAAGTGCAATCCGAAGGTGTCGTCATCCCCGGGGATGGCGGAGCATACTACTCGGTGCAGTTCGAGGCCCTCACATTCTATCCGACGGTCAACGAGGTCTACAAGGCCGAGATAAAGGAGATCGTCGAATTCGGCGCATTCTCATCGATCGGGCCGTTCCAAGGCCTGCTCCACGTCTCTCAGATAGACCGGGAGAAATTCTTCTACGACAAGAAGTCCAAGACGCTTGGATCCAAGGCACTAAAGAGGAACCTGAAGAAAGGCGACGAAGTGCTGGCCAAGGTCTCCACGGTGAGCCTCAAATCAACGTCTTCAGATACCAAGATAGGCCTCACGATGAGGCCGGACGGGCTCGGGAAGACAGAATGGCTCGAAGAGAAGGTAGCTCCGAAGAAGAAGGAGAAGGAAAAACCAGAGAAGAAGGAGTGATATCATGAACGCATGCAAGCAGTGCCGCTATATCGTCACTACGAAAGAGAAGGTGTGCCCCAAATGCCAGGGCGAGCTTTCCGACAAATACTCCGGTATGATCGTTGTCCTTGATCCGGAGCTCTCGGAGATCGCGAAGATGGTCGGCCTCAATAGCGTCGGCAACTACGCGATACGGGTAAGATGAGGAGAGGCGAATGGCAGAAAAATCGGGGAGCTATATGGTAGAACCATCCAAAAGAAGCGAGCTCGTCTCATATCCGATACGGGACATAGTGCAGGAAGCGAAGAAGATCGAGAAGCAGGGCACGCAGATGATCTACCTCAATATTGGCGATCCCGCCCCGTTCGGTTTCCGGCCGCCGCAGCATATCCTCGATGCGGCAGCGCAGGCACTCACGCAGAATTATTCGGGCTACGCCCCTTCTGAAGGGGACCCGGAGCTCCGGCAGACGATCGCCAAGTACGAGAAGGTCTCTCCTGAAGACGTCTTCGTCACATCCGGTCTGAGCGAGGGCATAGACTTTCTTTTCCAAGCCCTCGTGGACCCTGGAAGAAATATCATCCTTCCGACCCCGACCTACCCGCTCTATCTCACCAAGGAGCGCCTCAGCTATGGTACGGTGGAATTCTATGACTGCGATGCGAACTTCGAGCCGGACCTGGACAGCCTGCGCAAGAGCATCACCAAATACACGAAAGCCATCCTCGTGATAAACCCCAACAACCCGACCGGGGCAGTATACTCCAGGAAAACGCTCGAAGGCATAGTCGATATCGCCGGAGAGAACAAGATTCCTATCATTTCAGATGACGCTTACGAGATGCTGGTGTTCGACGGCGAATACACGAACCTCAGGACGCTCCACAAGGACGTCCCGCTGGTCTCCGGAAACAGCATCTCCAAGAACTATCTATATCCGGGAGCGCGGGTCGGATACCTGGCTTTCCATGGCGAAGGATGGAATGACATGAAGGAGACTATGCAGCGGCTGTGCAACCAGCGCCTCTCAGTCAACTGGGAGATGCAGAGGGCATATATCGCTGCCCTGAAGGGGTCCCATGACCACATAAAGCGCTTCAATGAAGAGCTCAAAAAGCGCCGCGACGTGGTGGTCAAGCGCGTCCGTGGGATACCTGGCCTGAGCATTGCTTCGCCCAAGGGCGCGTTCTACGCTTTCATAAAGGTCGAAGATGAACGATGGAAGGATGATAACGAGTTCGTCCGAGGTCTGCTGAAGCATGGCGTCGTCACGGTTCCCGGCTCTGGCTTCGCTCCGACGATGAAAGGCAAATACTTCCGCCTGGTCTTCCTGCCGAAGCCCGAGCAGTTGGAGATTGCGTTCGACAGGATAGAAGCGTACATGAAGAGATGATTAATCTCTTTTCTTATTTTTCAAGGCCGCTTTTCTGATGCCCTCGCCGCCATGATTATCAATGTGCAGTCGCCTTGCCTGAACCGTATCGTGTAAAGGCTCGCTGAGCATGCTATTCAAGGTATAAATTTGCCTCGGCGAAAGCTTTGGCAATGCCTTCCTGACGCTCATTTCTTCTTCACTTCGCTTTTCTTCGCCTTGAGCCTTTCACGGAGGGACATCCCAGGGGTAGGTCTGGGCGGGGGAGGTTCTTCCTCATCCTCTTTCTCTTCCACGTCTTCGGTGTCCTCCTTTGCGGCTTCCGTTTTGGTCTCCGGGGCTTCTTCGACTTCTGGAGCCTCTTCGACTCCCTCATCCATCCTGCGTTTCTGCATCTCCACCCTCATGATCTCCTTGAAAATCGGCTGCCATTTCTCCCAGGCGGCTGCGAAATCCACTTCACCATGTTCGCTCTCCATGCTTGTTAGCAGCCTTGTGGCCGCTGTGTTCACCTTTAGTACGAAATCTAATTCAAGCAGCAGCTTGTCATTCAGTGTTTGGCTCGCCTTGTAGATCTCCCAGTACATCTTGCCCTTCCAGAAGGCCTGGAGGACGTATTGCTCCGGGCTGATCCCCGTCTCTTCGCTGCGCCGTCCCAACGCAGGAGGTACGAATGCGAGTATCCAGATCCTTCTGGAGCTTCTTCAGGTTCACCTGGTCGAAATCCCACATGGATCCTTCGGGGTTCCTCACGAATTTCGGTTCCCATTGGCAGGTCTCGATGCTTTCGCCTCTCCTGAATCGGAACACTTCGACGAACTTCTTTTCGTCGATGTCGCTCTCGTACTCGAAACCTATGAGCCTATAGATGCGCCCTTTCCTCCCGAACCTGACCTTCTTGAGGAACGTGTACCTGTCAGTCGCGTACATGCTCGCGGCCGGGAGCCCGAACACCAGCTCCAACCGGTCCTGGATATCTCTAAGAGACTCGGCATGGAGGTTGTAGAGCAGGAAGACTCCTGGCTGTGTGTTTAGCAGGTTGATGATTCCCTGCACTGCGACCCTTGACCTTACTTCGTTGATAATCAGCGCGGCATCGCCCATACGGAGGAGGGCGTTCGCCATGGTCACCAGGTCTAGCTCCTTGGTCGTGGATTCCTCGACATCGGAACTTTGGACACGGGCGGCGCCTATGTGGAATCCCCTCTTGCGGAACGCGCGTACGGGTATCTCTTCGATATCCTGGACCGGTATTATCCTTCTCCTGGTGCCGATTGAAGTGATCTTGGCCGCTGTGAATGCGGTCTTTCCGACTCCTTTTAGCCCGAGGACAGCTTCAGAGCACCCTAGGCTGACCATGACATCGTCATATCCGGCGAAGAACGGGGTCATGGAATGGAAGTTGAGGTACTGGGCATAAGTGAACGGCTCCTCTTTCATGATACGGAGCGCGCCCTGGAGCTCGCCGAAGGTCGCAGGAGGCCTCTGGAGGTGGCACCTCATGGAGAGCCTCTTCAGTACGACATCGACTATCGGGTTGTTCTCATCGAACTTTCTCGTGCCCTTGAGCGTGTATACGATATTCTTGAAGCACCTCTCGAGGAGGTCGCGGTTGTACCTGAAAAGCGTGTGGCAGAGGCCGAATTTCCTGTGCTCGATATATATCGGCGAATTTTCGCTGTCGATATAGATATCCGTGACATTCTCCTTGTCGAGCGAGAGGTTCTCGATATGCGCTCCGAGCCCGACCACCCATGCCGCGCATTCCCGGCCCATCGCTATGGCCTGCTGCGGTGTTATCGGGGCGCTGTCCATGATAGCCTTGTCCAGGAAGTACTGCCGGTATTCCCTGGTCTTGAGGTTCATGAGGATGTCCCAGTCCACGTTCATGAACTGCTCCTTGAACTGCTCGTTGACGGTTGTCTTGAGGAGCTTGTTCAATTCCGGGCTAAGGAGGTCTATACCGTTATTAGTCTGGACATAAAGGTAGGATTCGGCACCCGGGATTTCGTATATCTGTACCTCCACCCCGAAAGGAAGCGAATAGTGCCCGTCAGGATCTTTGACCGGTATGGCATCCTTCGGGATTCCGAGTACTAGCGAAGGGACGAAATAGAGCGTTTTCAATCCGACAAGTTCCAGGAACGCTGCTCTCAGATCCCCGGTGTCTTTGACGAGGTTATAGAGGCGCGTCGTGGTGTACCTTTTGAGGATACCGGCGACCCATGCTTTATACGTCTGATACCCTTTGAGGTAGATTGATTTCTCAGGCTCGGCTTCGTTGTAGCTGCTGAGCTCTTGGGCCGCGAGAAGCGGGTTTAGGAAGACATATTCGTAGAACCTTCGGAGGACCTTCCTCCGGTTGTCATAAGCAGGGTCCTGCTTGAGGCCATATATCTCCTCTTTGAGCAGGATCGTTTCGAGCTGTCTTATGAACGCGGCATACTGCGTGAGGATAAGGGTCTTCTCCTCATTGAGCTCTACGACAATCTCTTCTTCGTACCTGATGGTCTTGATCGGGGATTCGGTCGTGGACAGGTCTTTGAGGTGCAGGTTCAGGAACTCAGGAGAAGCGAATTCATACGGGCATTTCGATAGGTCTACGATAGCCCTGTTGCCTTCGAGGTACAGGTTACACATGCGCTTACTATCGGATTAGAATATTTAAATGCTGCTTCTCAGTTGCTTGGGGGGTCCTCTGTTCCGGTTCCTGTGGGGGTGTCATTATCATCCGCAGGTGCGCCTTCTGTTTTAGAATCGTCATCCTCGGCTGCTTTATCGCCTTCGGTATCTTCCGTTGCAGTGGCCTTTGCAGTAACCTTTTTGGGTTTCTCGAAAACCACCATCTCCCCTGTATGCTCTGGGGATACAACCAACCGCTTCTCCTGTTTATCTTTTGATTTAATGAGGAGCTTGTGCTCGCCATTCGCAAGTTTCTTGGTCAGCGGAGTGAAGCCTAGATCAATAGCGTTATTCTCAGAAGTGACATCGTAGACCCGGCATGGGAGGTTGCTTTCTATCTTTATAGTGAACGTGTCCTGTGGGGGTGCGGCTATAGGTTCCTGCTTCTGCGGAGCGGTGTCCTGCGGCACATTCACGGTAGACCTTATCCTGGCTGCTATCTTGGCCCCGCTTGCCTTAGCTAGCTCGTAGTCTCCCTCTAATTGTTCATGGTGCGTATAAGCAAGCACGGCACTAATCAAGCCCGCGGTCAGGAGAATAGTTCGTCTGATGCCATGACCGGATTTCGGAGCTGCAACTGGTTCTGGCGTCCTCACGCGTGTGTCCAGGCCGTCGACCAGAAGGACATCCCCGAGGCTTATACCCGTGGAGATCCCTTCGCAGTGGAGGATGGCATCCCGGAGCTCTCCGATATCGTTATATCGGTCCTCTTTTTTCTTTTGAATGGCTTTGAGGATTATATCCTCTACCTCTCTCGGGATATCACATCCAGGGTATTTTATGTTCGGAGGCAGGGGCGGCTCGTTGATCTGCTTCATCAACACCTCGAGATTGGCACCCTCCTGATCCGCTTTATCCGATGAGAACGGCACGCCTCCGGTCAATATATTGTACATTATGATTCCGAGAGCATATATGTCGACCCGGTGATCCATGTTCTTCCTGTCGGTCATCTGCTCGGGCGCCGCGTATTCGGGCGTCCCAGCGAACATACCCGTCACGGTGTGCGGGCCATCCTCTCTGTCCATGAATTTGGCGAGGCCGAGATCGAGCACCTTGGCTCCGCCGTCATTGGAAATGAAAATGTTTTGGGGTTTGAGGTCCCTGTGCATAATGCCCTTCGCGTGCGCTGCTTCGATGCCATCGCATACTCCGAGCAGGATGCGTCTCGCATCCCCCCATTTGAGCGGTCCGGTCCTTTTCAGATAATCTTTGAGGTCGTGGCCCTCTAGGAATTCCATGACCATGTATGGCTTTCCCTCATAGTCATCCGCGGCGAATATCCGGATGACGTTTTTGTGGCGAATATCCGCCATGGCCTTTGCTTCGGTCAGGAAACGTTCTCTGGCGGCAGGATCAGATGTATGCATGATCTTGATAGCCACTTTGCTCTGGCTGTTGAGGTCTAAGGCAGAGTATATCTTCCCCATACCACCTTGGCCGATCAGCTCTTGTATCACGTATCTTTTCTGGATCGTCCGACCGGTCATGCGGTCGCTCTGAAGCGGAGGACGGCCTGCCATATCCTGTTTTTCTACAGGGGCTGGGCCAGGAGTAACACCATTCTTCATCTGAGGCATGTTATAATTTATGTTTAGAAGTATTTTTAAACAGCTACGTTGGCGGCCTCTTATCACCACTATATCTGAAAAGTCGCTGGTCATAGAAATAAGGGAATAAAAGCTAAGGTTGCTAGCCGGTTTTCTTCTTCTCGTCCTCTTTGGCCAGCACTCCCTCAACGATGGCGGCGTATGCCGGCCTTGTCAGCAGGTAGCCCAGGATGGCGCCCAGGATCGTGGATTCAGAGAAACCGATTATCTCCACCAGCAGGAGCCCTGAGAGTAGTCTGGAGAACAAGAGGGGCACCATGGTGAATATGGCGACGACGATGTTCGTCTTGATTATGCTGAACGCCATGTCTATCTTCTCGCGCGTGGTGTGGTGCTCGTCTTTCTTGAGCAATTCGTCTGTTATGATTATCTGCGCATCCACTCCGACACCGATGGCTGCGATGATGCCTGCCATCGTAGGCAAGTCTATGGTGAACGCGCCCAATATGGATAAGAGTATGGCGAGTTCGGCCATGCTGATGAGGACAATCGGCATCGTGGCGGAGAGGTTCCTGTAGCGCACACCTATCATGATGGCTATCACGATTAGCGAACCTGCGATGGTTATCAGGCTCAGCTTGAGGAATTCGCTTCCCAACGATGCCGGAATCTCTGTCTTCGATCCCAAGGTTATCTGGACAGGCAAAGCGCCTCCCTTGAGAATGGATTCTATGCTTTTGACGCGGTCGTCCACGGCCTGCGCTTTCAAGGCGGGGTCGGTCACATCCACGCCTCCGGTGATTATGAAGTTATAATTAGGGACTCCCGAGGTTACCCCAGAGCTCAGTATCGGAGCCGTGAGTAGTCCGACAGCATCCAGCTCATCGAGCACAAGGACCTGGCTCGCTGTCCGCTGGAATGAGGGGACCATCTTGGCATCCTGCATCTCGACAACCGTGAATCCCCGTTCCTTGAGCAACTGCTTGACCTGAGCGGAAGCGTTCGCGCTGATTATTGCCTCGGTCTTGTTATCGGCAGGGGTGACGTTCGTGTCATTCTGGATATCGTCGGTTATGTAAACCGGGATGTTGCCGTTTTCGAGTTTCAGCGCATCCCGTATCGCGCCCATAACCTCTTTTTCGTTCGAATCCGAAGGCGTGGCATTCTTGATGGTGGCCCTGCTCAGGAATATCACGGCATCCGTTGGACGATCAAGATACATGTATACCGGATAATCCTGCTTTCCCTTTGCCGCGTCTGCGAACTGCTTGGCGCCGACCTCGTTCACTGAGAAAGCCACGCCCCAATCGGGCACGCCGCCTCCACCGCTCTGCAGAAGCTGGGTCCCAGTCAGGGGGCTGATGGATGTGCGGAAGATGTTATCCCCGCTCACGGCTATCTTGCCGTCGACTATGCCCGTGTAGACCCCCTGCTGGGATAACGTACCCTCCACGAAGTTGATAGTGTTCTCGTCGTTGCTGGGCACCTCCACATACAGCTGGTTGTCTCCGATGGCCTGCACCTGGACTTCACTGAGTCCGAGGACGCTGACCCTGTCCTTCACTGTCTGGACGATCTCGTCCATCGTGGATTGGTCGACCGCCTGGTCGAGCGTGACGGGGATACGCGTTCCTCCGACGAAATCGATGCCGAATTTCAGGCCGTTGATATAGATGCTTGTGAGCGCGAGGAGCACGATGAGCGCGAGGCCTATGAGCTTGATGTGCGATTCTTTCCAGAAAAGCGAGAGCGAACCGAAGACGATGACTCCGGTCATTATGATGACTCCCGACAAGGGCGTCTTGTAGTAGATTATCCCGGCTAGGAATATCACGAACAGGAGCACGAGGGCAACGAGTTTTCTGTCTTCAAACAAGTTCATTTTCCTTCACCTTCCTATGCTCCACGTATGTAAGTACCGTAACCGCGTTTATCCCCCATGTGGCGAACATGTCGCCGAAGATGCCTGCGAGAGCCACCGCGGATATCTCATAGTATGTAGGGATGTGCGTTAGGATGGATAGTATGAACAGCCCTCCGAAAGACACAACCGCCGCGAGGCTCATAGTGAGGCCGGTCTTCATGGCATCGAACGCGTTCTCGCGCGGTTCCCCCTTCCTTTTCACCAGCCTAGTGGTGAGGAGGATGTCCGTGTCGAGCGAGAAGCCCACCAGCATCAATAGCGCCGCGAAAGATGGCAGCGTCAGCTGTATATGGAATAGCCCCATGGCTCCCATCGCTATTACGACATCGCAAAGCGCCCCCGTGAGCACGGCCAGGCTCGGGACTATCGTCCTGAAGAATAGAAATACGAGGAGGGCGCTGAGTATGGCCGACCACAGCGATATTATCAATATGCTGCTTATGAAGCTGGAAGACAGCACCGGGCTCACTATCTGGATGGATATTGAATTGTATTGCACCAGCTTGCTCAACGGGCCCGTGACCGAGTCCTGGTAATTCGAATAAACGGTATCGTATGATTCGGTGAATCTCTTATCCAGGTCGTTCGTGCTGCTGATATTGAGATCAGCGCGATTCACCTTGGCGAAGGCGAACATCTGGTCCGAGATGTTGTCTAGCTGAGCCTTCTGTTGCAGATATTGATCATTATAGCTCGTATTGGTGTATGCCTGGATTTCGAGTTGCGAGACCTTCGGGAGAAGCGCATTGAAGCTCGTCTTGAGGCTCTCGGCTTGGACCAGGTCCTTGCTCTGCGGCACCTCTATCTCGGTCTGGTACCCGATCGTGGTGGGGAACGATTGCACCGTTGCGTCTATCCCTTCCGCGGCGAGCTGGCTCTGGAGCTGCGGAGCGTCCACGCTCTGGTTCATGGAAAGCGTTATCAGCGTGCCTCCCTGGAAATCGACTCCCATCTTTATCGATGGGATATAGAACAGGGATATCACTAACAGCAGTAGCGGCGCTATTGCTAATAGCTTGTAATTCCCTTTGTAGATATTAGGCAACATCAAAATCAATAGCGTGAAATAGTACGATAATGCATAAAAACCCTCCCGCTAGCATCCGAGCCCCATTTTGCCCAGCTAACTTGGTTTGCGGATTCCCCATTATCCTAGGGAGATGGTTCGGCTCCAGGAACAAAATTCGTCATGTGTGAAAATGGACTTGGGGGGACTCGCACCCCCGGCCTCTCCGATTCTCTAAACTTCTTTGATGGAACCATGTCCTAAAAAAGTTTCTGCGAACGGAGCGCTCTGCTGCTGAGCTACAAGCCCGGTATTGATGATAGCGGAGTGATTAATTCGAGGCAAGTATTATTAAATTTGTACGGAAGGTCCATACGATGGCAACCAGGAAAAAAAAGAGCGGTAAGACGGCAGAACCCAGACCGCCAGAGCCGCACAAGATAGGCCAGGGCGCGATTTTCCGGGACATAATACTCGGCGGGCAGGACGGGATAGTGAACGTCCTTGGCATCATGCTAGGTGTCGCTACAGCCACTGGCTCGAGCCAGATAGTACTGCTCTCAGGCTTTGCAGCGATATTCGCAGAAAGCGTCAGCATGGCCGCCGTAGCATACACATCGAGCCGCGCCGAGATCGAGCATTATCGCGCCGAAGTCGAGCGAGAGAAAGCCGAGATGGCGAATCTTCCGGATATCGAACGGCAGGAGATCCGCGACATCTACCGGGTCAAGGGGTTCGAAGGGGAGTTTCTGGAGCAGATCGTGGATAAGATTTGCTCTAACGACCGAATCTGGCTTGATACGATGATGAAGGAAGAGCTGAAGCTCGAGAACCCCGATGATGGGATGTCTCCCTTCAAGCGGGGTATCCTAGTCGGTGCGAGCGCCCTCGTCGGCTCGTTCATACCTATAGTGCCATTCATGTTCATGGCGCCGCAGCCGGCGCTTCCCGTGGCTCTTGTGGTTTCACTCGCGATCCTATTCACCGTGGGCGCCATCAAGAGCAATATGGCGTCTGGAAAATGGCTGCGCGGTGGTCTCGAGCTGATGTTGATCGGAGGCGCTGCGGCTCTCGCGGGATATCTCGTCGGATTGTTCTTCCAAATGAAAAATCTATAATCTCTTTTTTAATCTTTCAAACACATACCCTTATAAAATGAATTTACACAACTTTATATGTAGATAAACAAATAGGTGGGTCATTTTGGAACCTCGTGCGCTTTCATGGAGTCGTTACCGCAATGCCAGGTCAATCCCTGGGCTAGATGCGGTTTCAGCCGCCAAAATGATCCTGATATCCCGTGGTTTCTCATCCCTGGACAGGATCCCAGATTTCCGTAAAGAGAAATACGAAGCTCCGGGAGCGGGAGAAATCCGCTCTATAATGCGCGATATCCCGGGCAAGAGCAAATCTAGCCACCCTTCTCTCGAGGGGATGGAATTCGATCCGGACGACTTCGGTAAGGCTATCGTCGCGCTGCGAGAAGCGGGCGAATCGCTATTCGTATCGGCTCATCACGGCATTCCTAAAGCACCCGGTTCGAATCTCGTGGAGCGCTTGATCGCTTCCCAGGATTTCAGGAGGGCGGTACGGGATAATGATCGGAGTGCCCAATTGCGTATATGCCTTGAGGAGATTACATACGATATATGGGCCTATAATTATTCTACGCGCACAATCAATCTCGAAAGCGCCGTTAGGCAGGACATCACCGATGCGAAACAGGCCGTCGCAGAGATCGGCCACGGGCCTGTCGACCCCAATAACTTCCTCACTTCGACGCTTAATGATCGGCTCGCCAGGAATCCCGGCAGCTCTCCGTTCATTCTAGCGATGTACATACTATTGGAGCACCGCTGCCAATTCCAATCCGAACCGGTTGCGCCTCAGCCCGGAACCCATGCAGCTGAAGTCCGCGAGCGGTCGCAAACCACGACTGAGCTCGACATTCGCGATATCTTGACAGATGCACCTGATCCACACGCGGCCCCGCTTGCAATCCCAGGTCATAATGGGGCGGTTCCAGAAGAGATACCAGAAGAACTAGACCCCGCCAATATAATCTACTTACCTCAAAGATCCCCGCAACTAGCCAAAACATCCTCTCAATCACAATTAGCATCTGGCAAATGCGATCCCAGACCACGGGAGACGCGTGATGCCGAGCAGCTAAGGGAAGAACTATGTGATGGCATGGACAGGATAATCACGCTCATTGAGTCCATAATGGAAGAGAAGCGTCATCACATCCAGGAAGCGACGCCGATTGTGTCCCGGCTAATGTACGATCAATGGCATGAAACGGGCGCCACAGCTATGGAGATATGTAATTCCCCAGAACCTGAAGTCATTGACGCTAAATCCGAAATCGATTCCCGCAGGATGAAGTTCCTGAAATTCTTTACTCAGGAAGCAACTGATCGCGGGATGAAGATCCCGGATCTCTTCAGCGATGATCCTCAAAAAGAAAATGCAAGGAAATATCTCGCCGAACTTACGCTCGCGATAATCGCATACGAGAAAACGCTGAGAAAACTGGCGGCTATGGAACCTGTCCGACGCATCAGCCAAATCGAGAAAGATGCCCTCTTGGCCCGGTGCGGTATGACCGAAAGCACCGTCGTCGACCTCATCGTCGCAGATTGGTTGATCCAAAACTATGAAGGCCGAAACTATATACCAGCCCGGGATCTTCAGGCGCTCTCTTTGATGAAAGCGCTCGGGGCGATGTTCCCGGATTCCGAGCAGGAACTTTTCGGAGCGCTGGTGGCCAGCAGATTCCCTTCGATGGCTGAAGCAACACTCGACAAGGCCGTGGGCACCCTCATCCAAAAACGGAAAGGCGAGCTCCAAAAGCATCAACCTGCTGAAGACGCTATCGCTTCGAGAGACATATCCGAAGCCCGCGAAGCGTTGTATCACTATTATAATTACATAGCCAATGCCGGGGGCAGAAAAGTGGATGAGCTAGTGCCCATCGCTTATATAGGTCACGTTGAGCGGATAATCGCAGCATGCAACGATGTGGACGGCATGACTCCTGGGGCCGCTGCCATCAGATCGATCACGCACATGCGGTTGGCCCAGGATGAGGTGAACGCCACGCTGCTTCCAGAATCTTTCAAGCCCGCAACAGCATTGCTTGTGCATAATTATTCGAGAACTTCCTTGATCGCATTGGCCACCGGCCTCGTAGATGGCGATCCTGATCTTGAGCTGCCTTCGGTCAATGATCCTTTCGACCAGAAGCTCGAATCCCTTCTTCCGGAGAAGACGGATACCAGAACCGGACGGATCAGGCAAGCCGCCAGATCGCTGAACCTCTGCGCATTCTCAATCATGCCTAACCATACACGCTCGGTCATATGGGGCAATGCATGCCCTGAAGCCCCATCATACGCCAAGATATTGCCCGGTTCAGGTGGTATCAGCACCTCCCAGAGGCGCATTCACACGAAGATCATGATGGATGCGCTCGAGTCTTCCCATAAAGACATGATCGCCCGGGTGATGGGCACCAAAGAGGTCACTGACGAAGTCTTATTCAATTTCCTGAACCTAGAGGCCGGCATCAGGGAGTGCGACTCAGAAACGTCACGGCTTCGGCTTGGACGGAAGGGAACTGGAGAGTGGATGTAGCACGATATGATACGGCCCGCAGGGAAATATATGAGAAATGCCTATTGCCTCCCCCCAATAACGAAGACCTGCGTGTAGCGCTGTTCGATCCATCCAATCTTACGGTCGACCAGCGCGAAATCATAGCATATTTCTTCAGAATATCGCCCGATTATCTGACACCAGAAGATGTCAATTCCTTCGGCATCTGGCTGCGCGGGGAACCTGATGCTCTGGCGACGCACTGGAGGCGCGCATTCTTGGATCCAGAGCAACTAAGCGCTCTCAAGGATAAGATGCTTGCGATGAAGCGGCTCAGCGATGATGATAGGACCATTCTTGCAAAATTGCTGGGGAAGGATCCTGAATCCATCTCAAGGGAAGACATAATGAATACCCCGAAGGTGCAAAAACGCATAGAAGAGCTTTCGGAGTTCCATTCGAAATGGTTCTCGAAAGGCAAGGGCGAGCGCTTATCCCAGTGGCGCGGCGGGGATATCCATCTTGACACTGCAGCCAATATGGCCCACAAGCTCAGGTTTGTCCCGCATGCATCCTACACCGCGGAAGAATCAGAATTGCTCGTCGCCTTGAGCGGGAAGAATGGCCTTCAGACCGAGCTCACGGCGGGCGAACTGGATAAGGTCAGGAGGGATTTGACCAAGCACGTCAGCATAAACGGATCATATTACCAGCCGACCATACTCGCGCTCTTCAATTTCAACGATCGCTTGGGTGTGGAGTCGCTTCTTCCCGCAGCACGCAGGCAGGCGATGTTCAACACGATTCTCGACGCATTCTCCGTGGAGCGCACGGATGTCCGGTTCGGATTCGATGATGATTCCTTCATCAGCAGTGCCGCAAGCGATGGTTCACCAAACGAAGATTCGTGCTCATCAGTCCATCTGAATCTCGGGAATGGAGGCACTATAATCATGGACGCTGTCTTCGATGGCGTTGGAGGCGGAGATAAGGGGACTGTGGAAAGCATGACGAATGCCCAGCGTGCGAGCGCCATTGCGAAGTCGGTGTTCGAGATCTCTGCGGCAGCAGGTTGGATATCAACTCCGGAGGACGTACGCCGTACGCTTGTCATGGCGGATCTTGCAATATTATCAGAACAGCTACGGTCGAAAGAGAGCGTCGATATATCCCGCGAGAACGACATGGCAACCACCGCATCAGTCACATTTATGCGGGGCAATGAATTCTACGGTATCCATGCGGGCGACAGCGTCTGGAAGGTGATGCGGGGCGGAAAAGTCATCATGGAAAATCGCCCTCACGACGTCATGTTCCAGCTCCTATGCACTGCCCGTTCCATGGTGGTGGATGAATGGAAGAACGCAGACCGGGGAACCGATAACCTCGCCGCGAGAGAGTTAGAGGAATTCGAACTGGCCGTAGCGAAGAAATTGGCGGACTTGAAGCGATGCACCGGAGCGCTCATCATGGATGCTGTCGTGTCCACGCTGGGAGATGCGACGCATATCCAAATCAACAATGTGGATAAGGATCCGGTGCCGATTATCCTGGAGAAAAACGACCTGGTGCTCAATGCGTCCGATGGGCTCCACAAGCGCGTGTGCGATCATGAGGTGGATATGATTTTCCGGGGGGCATCCATGGACACCGCTCTCGCTTCCGGGCAGCTACTGGCATTGGCAGAAGGCCGCATGCCCAGGCTCTGCAGATGCGAAGTTTCCGGGGAGGAAGACGACAAGACATTCGTGCTAAGGAAGGTGGAGGGCAAATAAAGTACACATAAGTTGACCAAAGCAAACATTTATATATTGTATCCCACTAAATTATATCATAAGACACATTAATTCAAACCTTGAGGTGAAATGAGAGATGGAAAACCAACCTGGTCCAACGACGAAAGAAAAGCCGGCTGTCCCAAATGCGAGAAAGCCTAGCATAGAAGACTGCGCGGCTCAAATCAGGGAGTGCCTCGGAAAATCAGGGGGTCCTATAGCAGAAGCATTGCTCATCGTCGCAGCGCAAGTCGAAGCCAATAAGGCGGATCTTCATAATCAAGTAGTAGTCGATACGAACGAGATGCGCGGATATGCGCATGGCGCACGAGCTTCGGCGGGTAAAGCAGCTGCTTCTGCGGAAGAAACAAGGGTTTCAGTAGCAGCACTGCAGGAAGAGTATGCCGCGTTCCTCTCTGAATTGGAAACCGCAGGGGGTGCACTCGCAACTAGCGCTGCCAATGCCGAAGCTTCGGCTATACATGCGCAATCTTCATTGGAAACCATACAGAGACAAACAACCCCTCTTATAAGCGCCATTGAATCCTTAACGGATGGTGAGGCCAAGGGGGTTGAAGCGCTCCAGCAGATTCTTGGGAGCGTCGCTAATATCCCAGACGCGATCAGAGCTGCAGTAGAGGAAATTATTTTCATAGATGTTAAAACCTCAACAGCGGATGGAGTCGAAACCCCCAAAAGGCTGGTTGGAAGCGATGCGATGCGATACTTCCGATACGGTCTATCGTATGTCTCCCAGACGGCTGGCGAAGCGATAAAAGCAGCGAATGACGCCAAATCCGAAGTGGCCGCGCTTGTAAGTTCTGTCGGAAATCTAGATGCAAAACTTTCTTTTATCATGTATAGACTGATAGAGGGTGGAGCAGACTTCTCACAAGATGAGGTGGCTAGCATGGAGAAGCCGAGTTACAATTCTCCAAAAACAAAACCCGCAGTTCCAAAGGAAACCGCATCTACCGAGACCACTGATAATCAGGCAGCTCCAGATGGGCCTGTTGAATCTACTACGACTCAAGGTGATACTGATGGCTAAAGAAATAGATATGAGGGAGATCGCCGCAGCGGCGAAGGCGAGATTGGCTGCTAAAAAGCAAGGAGCTGGCTTAACGTCCGCGGCTCCGCTCACTGGGCCCGATGACGCTAGGACGATTTCCGACTTGCCTGTCCCCAAAGCCACACCACCTAGAGATGGCGATACTGTGCGCACTCCGGTCCCAAACGGATCTGGTGCTCCAACCGTGGTACAAGATCTTAGTGGTCGCGCTAGGGAGAGCGTTAATGCACCTGACGTGCTGGTTGTAACCACGACAGCTAGCGGTACTAAAACCCCTGGCCCGGCACCGGTAACCGTTGTACCAGAAGTTGCAGCAAAACCTGTCGATACGAAACCGTCCTTACCAGCGCCTGAATCAACCGGCCAGGTGCTCCAGTTCCCAACGTCGGAGCCTTCGGCTCAGACAGATGCACAATCCAGAGCACCGGTCGATAAACCGGAAACTGGTTCTGCATCCGAAAAGCTACTTGAGAGTCCACCGAAAGTTAAGCCAAAATCAATATATACTCTTGAGGAGGCATCAGCCGAGATACAAAGACAACTGGAGCTCATCGGCAAATTATTCAATTTGGTGGTAGGGGATTTGGCTGGAGATAATTTAGAAAAAGCCATCCAAGTCTTGAGGGGTGCTGGCGGTCTGGTCGCAATAATGGATGACTTGACAACCGTTGTCGTTGGCAAACATGCTGAAAAAGATTTAGGGCCATTTGCACAAGCAGTGCGCAAGGGCGCCCCGGGTCTTTTGGATGAGATGGCGTATCAAAGCCACGACCATGCGGAGATTCTCAGGAACACCGTAATCGGATTCTTGCTCAACCCTGACCTGGACAGCGAGGAACTAGCCGCATTCGCAAAAGAGCGTGGTGAAGATCATGTCAAGGATGCCATCACCGGTCTCATAGCCGACCCGAACATCATAAGGTCGGTTTTGATAAGTGAAGCGGCAACGAGAAATGGGATCGAGCCGTCCCAGGTAGCCGAACCTGGAGACGATACCGTAGCTAAGAGCGCCTCGGAATGGGTGGAAGCCCAAGTCTCAGCGTTTATGACCGCGGCACAGACATGCATTGAGTGCTGGGATCAGATAATAGGAGGGGATTGAATATGGTTAAACTAACTGATATGAAGAAGGGAAAAGATTGCGTTCAGAAGCCTGTTGCTCCGTCGCTAGCACCGTCAGCAGCATTTGGTGCGAAGAGTGTTCCGGAACCTATAGCGGTTATCGCACCTGCGGCAGATGCAAAGCAAGCGCCGGGAGCGGTTTCAACAAGCGCGCTCCAACCGATTAGTTTAGGCGATGTCGAAATTTTGCAGGAAGGGGGTTCTGGCCCAATGACGATTCCTGATACACCTGCTCCGATGGGTTCCTTCTCCGGGCAAACTATCCAAGAGAAACCTGTTCATGCTGATGAACCTCCCCCGGTTAGTGATGAAATAATTGCGAGATTGGAGGCAAGATTGAGAAATCCAGATGCTTCAGCCCATACTCCGGTACAACCTAGTATCGGATTGGATGAAACCGTGGCTGTAGGATCTGCCCAACCATCAAAATCTCCAGTTAAGGCTGAAACTAAACAACCAGTTCCAGTACCCGTAGCTGTTAAACCAGTCGCGCCTCACACCGGTGGCAATGCCAAGATACCAGAAAGGAAATGGCTCAGACCAGTGATCATTAGCACGGCTATCGTGGGAGCACTATTATTCCTGTACAAAGAGTGCGGGCACAAAGAGGTTCCTCCTGCGCCTAAGCCAGTATGCGTTGATCCCATACCGAAGACCTGCACCGAGCAGACCGGCCAGCCGTTCGGCATAGGCTTCAATGAGGCCTGCGGCTACTGCGGCAGGATTGATCCTGAAGGCCATTATATACGGGAGTCGTGGATGACTCCTGATAATTGCCCGGTCGCATTCTTATGCGGAAACGGCAGAGTCGATGTCGATATGGACTATGCATCCTATGTGAAGGATCCCAAGACCGGAGATTACATACTTGGGGTCACGACCGTAACCGAATCGTGCAAGAAAGGTGAACCGAACTATTGTCCGCAGGATTGCCCGACGCCAAAGCCAAGGCACGCCAAACCCGCAGCAACCGTTAAACCGGTACATGAGTCCGCAGTGGACTGCAAAACAGATGATCCGACCAGGGCACAGGAAGCTGTTGGCCCGATACGGAACAATATCCTGGACGCAAGAGGCCAAATCGACAAGAAATACCCCCAATTCGCCGGCGTGGAGATAAAAGTCAACTACAGAGGCCGGGTAGATGCGAATGGCGATGTGTCGCTGTCGTCTGCGTCTGTTCAGGGCAAAGACATCCGTGACTTGGTGGACATGGGATCTGTCAAAGTGACCACTGGCAAGCGCGACTGCGAATTCATCCACACTACGGCCATTCCAGTCTCCAAGTAATCTCTTTTTTACATTTTTTATACCTTTTTTTTACTCAGCCCAGAATGATATGTTTATAAACTGTTTTACACAAATTTTAATTAACTAAAACATATTGGTGGGATGATGGGGTTCTTAGATACAATCAGGAAAGAGCAGAAAACGCCCAGCTCCCAGCAACTTAAACCCGCGGAACCCCTCACGGAACCGGTTCGCGGATCAAGGCCGGTCGACACTCAATCTCCTACGATTACGCGGCCACATGCAGCCCCTATAGCCGCTCCTCCGTCATCCTCCCCTCCGAAAACAGACGCGGAGAAACTTCAACCCGGAGATGGCCTGGGAATCTATGCGTTCATTGAAACTCTGAGAAGCAAGAGCAAGGATCTGAAGAGCGATGAGATCGCCTCAGAAGCGAACCGATTCTTGGCCGAGGATCCGCGCGTGGACGCTTTCATACGCAAGCATGGCGGCAATCTGATAAGGATGATTCAAGACGCGCAATCGGCAATAAGCAGGAACGAACGACCCGACCCCGACCTGCTGCTCGCATTGCACGTGCAAGACCTCCTATTGTTCATAGGCGATTGCGAATCCAAGGCCCGCGCCTACGATGACATCGGCGCAGCAATCAAACAGCCAGGCGCTCATGAATCCGAATCGTTACCGCCCCAGGCGGTGAAAGCTTCCGGACTGGTCAATAAACCTGACGCGGAGAAAAAAGGATCGAGAGCCGGAAGCGCGATATTGCGTTTCATAACCAGCCACACCACGCTTAGCGTCGCGGGAATCGCAGCGTTTGGCGCAGCGCTCCATTTCATCGGAGGGTTCCAGGAGCTCTCTTACGGAATCGACAAGACGCTTCGCTCATCAGGGCTTCCCATGCTGGGCCTGCCTGTGGATTTTCTGGAAAGATCGTATCTCACAGTCACGTCGCTCATCCTGCTCACCACAGAGTTGATAAGGAGCAAGAGCACACGTGACACCACCGCGCAGTACAAGCGGGTCGTGAAAGAGCTCCCAGCCACTCTTAGAGGGGCATACAAAGATGTATGCGTTCGCTTTTCTTCAATTGCCAGAGAGCATGTGCAGGGCAAGGAGCAGCTCGGAGCCCTGAGGGCAATGCTCGAGGACGAATCGTTTTTCTATAAGGTGGATGTGCTCCACCATCATTCTTACGGCGAAGCGCTGTTCGAGGCGATAGCCGGTTCCGGATTGAATCCCAACGTCCTGGCATTCGACGCCATCTCGGTTGCAGAAGCCAAGATCATGAAGCCAAAAATCGAAAAACTCGCGAGGCTTATCAACCAGAATGAACAGCGCCAGGCGCTATTCAAGCAGATGTACTCGGAAGACGCGGTTTTCAGGAGGAAAGCCGATGAGTTCCTAGCAGTTGATAGCGAGAGACGTTTCTTGAATTACAAAAGGTTCGCGGATATATGCAGACAGACCAGGCTAGTCGCAGATCCCAAAAGCTTCATCAAAATGCTCAAGGGCGACATGATTTCGATGATAAGTAATCCGATAAAGGTTGATTGACATGAAAACCACATACTCTAGGATACCAGGACAGAAGAACAATGCGGGGGCAGTATTGACCTCCTTGACCGTTGCCGCATGCACGGCTCTAGTGCTTTTCTCAAGGTGCGGCCCGAAGGTCGAGCCGCGTATGGATGCGGATCAGCCCAGGAATGGGGACCACGTCTGCGAGCAGAGCGAAGCGTATCCATGGAAGATTGGGCCGGATCGCCTTTTCACCAGAGAAAGGAACCCGAACTACTCCAAGCTCGATTGCCATGATGGCGACGGGGTCTTGGACGATTCACCGGATGTCCGCGGCATGGATGGGAACACGCTCCCCCCGGTCGATGCGCGAGGTCAGCCGGTCCAGCTCCCGTTGGAAGGCCCTGATTCCTTAGATTTCCGCTGGAAGATTGTACACGACCAGCCATGCATACCCGGAAACCCCGGACTCGGTACCCCGAAGCTCAATCGTCCTCTGGTGTCCGCGAAGCCCGGGGAGATGATAATACGCCCGAGAGAAGAATGGGAGCAGATGGTGCGCGACCCATCCAGCATGCCTAAGAGCATATTCGATCCTGCAACAGGAAACAACAGCTTCAAGCGCCCCTGGCTCCTTGCGGAAACTTGCGACAGCAAGCTCCCTGACTGCACACCTAGTACTAACGAGCCTTGCTTCGCCGCAAACCATCCGAGTTGCCCTCCACGTAGGAAGGCTTCGGAGCCTGCACGCAAACACGGTAAACCCGCAGCAACCGTTATACTGCATGAAACCGCAGCTGACTGCAAAACAACGGATCCGGCCAGGGCACAGGAAGCGGTTGGACCGATACGGAACAATATCCTGGACGCAAGAGGCGAAATCGACAAGAAATACCCCCAATTCGCCGGCATGGAGATAAAAGTCAACTACAGAGGCAGGATAGATGCGAATGGCGATGTGTCGCTGCCGTCTGCATCTGTGCAGGGCAAAGACATCAGGGGCTTGGTGGACATGGGGTCTGTCAAGGTGACAACCGGCAAGGGCGATTGCGAATTCATCCACACTACGGCCATTCCAGGCTCCAAGTGAGGGATATGCGCACCGTTTAATTCCCTTATTTCATATATATCCCATGGCAAAGATGTCGGAACAGAGAAACATCCTCTTAGACATAGATGACACGCTCTTCCCATCCACGGAATTCTCATCCCTTGCCCGGCGCAACGCATTGAACGCCATGATAAGCATGGGATTGGATTCAGACTTCCAGTCCCTGCATTCCAAGCTCGAAGCAATCATATCGAAGCACGGCTCGAATTACCAGAACCATTTCGACGATCTTTGCAAGGAACTTGGGGTCCGCCGCCCTGGCAGGTATATCGCCGCGGCGGTGGCAGCTTACCATGATACTAAGACCGCCATCCAACCGTTCCCCAAGGCGCCGCTCGCCCTGATGAGGCTCAAGCAGGATGGGCACAAGCTTTATGTCGCGACGAACGGGAATTCCATAAAGCAGTGGGACAAGCTCATCCGGCTCAGGCTCGCGCTCTTCTTCGATGATGTATTCGTTTCGGAGGAGCTCGGCGTTCAGAAGGGGGAAGCGTTTTATCGCAAAGTCCTCAAAGTCCTCGGTTCCAAACCGCAGGGATGCGTCATGGTAGGGGATCGCGAAGACCTCGATATACTCCCCGCGAAGGCAATCGGGATGAAAACGGTCCGTCTCCTCTCAGGCAGGTACGCTAAAGGGGCGACGGTAGCGGACTGCGCGATCAAGGACATAGGGGATCTGCCGATTGCGATCAGGAAATTCCCATCCATAAAACCCTTATAAAACCATCAACGCAATAGTTTTCCATGTACACCCGGCTGATGTTGATCGGTTTGATAGCATTTACGCTCCTTCTAGCAGGCTGCGCAAGCAACCGCACTGCGGCGACATGCAAAGAGAACAAAGATTGCCAATCCTGGCAGTTCTGCAACACGACCGCATCAAATCCTGTCTGCACCACACTTGCAGGGTACTGCAATTCGAATGATGTATGCACCCAGAAGGATCCACTCATGACATGCGATCTCCAGAACACCCACCTATGCGTCTATTCGGGGGAAAAGTGCAGGACCAACGCCAACTGCGAGAGCTGGCAGGTGTGCGATCTGAACCAGACCTGCAGGGCAGCCCCCGGATTCTGCGACTCAGATTCTCAGTGCAACCCCGTTTTCGAGTACTGCAATCCATCATCGCATCAATGCGGTCCGGCTCCTGGCTACTGCGTCTCAGACACCGACTGCGATTCCTGGAAAAAATGCGATGTCCCGAGCAAGCGCTGCGTCCTGATAGCGGGCATGTGCGACCTCGATGCGGATTGCTTATCCTGGCAGGCCTGCGATGTGAAATCCCATGCATGCGGTCCTAAACCGGGTTACTGCATCGGAGACGATGATTGCACGAATTATGAAAAGTGCGACAGCTCCACGGACAAATGCGTCGCGAGGCAAGGTTACTGCATGGCGCAGAACGAATGCACGGACTGGGAGGACTGCAGCGACACCACCCACCAGTGCGTCCCCCGTCGCGACCGCTGCGGCACCAGCTCCGACTGCGGCTCATGGGAGTACTGCGACGTCCCCAATCATAACTGCAAAGCGCAGACTGGTTTCTGCGATGCGAACACGGATTGCGTTTCCGGCGAGGTATGCAACCAGCAGACCCACGTCTGCCAATGAATGCCTCGAATTTTTATCCTTTCACTTCTTATCTAATCCCATGATACGTTTCGGGCCTGCAGGCATCCCCATCCAATGCGAAGGGAAAGGCACGCTCGAAGGAATACGCTGCTGCAAGGAGCTGGGTCTCGAAGCCATGGAGATGGAATTCGTCCAGGGCGTTCGCATGGGCGAGGTTTCGGCCAGGGAGGCCGGGAAAGTGGCGCAAGAATCCGATGTCTCGTTATCATCCCACGCGCCTTATTTCGTCAATTTATGCAGCGGCGATCCAGTCAAGGTCGCAAATTCCAAGAAGCACATAATCTCTTCGGCCAGAATAACGGCCCTCGCTGGAGGAAACATAACCGTCTTCCACCCTGGCTTCTACCAGGAGCTTCCGCATGAAGAGGCATACTCGGTGGCGAAGAGGAACCTCTCCGATATAATATCCGAACTAAAGGCGCATGACGTCAGAATCCGCCTCGGGGCCGAGACCGTGGGCAAGAAAAGCGCGTTCGGGGGCCTGGACGAGAACATCAAGCTAGCGCAGGAGCTAGACATGGTGGTCCCGGCCATAGATATAGCGCATATCCATGCGAGGGGGGATTTCCGCTTGGAAGGGGAATCCGACTACAAGGCGCTTTTCGAAAAGCTCGAGAAATCCCTGGGCGATTACGTAAATCATTTCCATTTCCATTTCTCCGAGATACGCTATTCTGACAAAGGCGAGCTCAATCACCTTCCTCTCGGCACCAACAATGAACCTCCGTTCAAGCCGCTGATAAAGGTGCTAGCGGAGAACGGCTACTCCGGGACGATAATATGCGAGACCCCGAAGCTCGATCAAGACGCGCTTATAATGAAAAAAGAGTTCATCGCGAGGGCGAGCGGATGAGGCCATGCTGCTGATAGATTTCCTGGACGGAGCCTCTTCTTATCTGCACACGAAGCAGGACGAGCTCAAGAAGCTCGAGACGCAGTACCGAAAGATATACGACCCGGACCTCGTCCGTGAGATGAAGGTCATCCGCCGCGAGATAGCCAAGAAGCACACCGAAATTCGGGCGCAGCTCCTACTGAATCTGGATGAATTCCGTGCATTGAACCGGTATTTTCCCGACCTGCTCTCCGCATTCATGGATGATGAATATGTAGGGAAGGTCCTCAGTGGCAAGGCATGGCTTTTGGATTACAAGATGGTCACCCCGGAGGTCGCGGCCGCCAAGCTCCAGGAGATCCGCGGCTGGCGCATGCAGCTCTCGCTCAGCGAAGGAAGCCCTCCGCGGATGGGTCGGGGTCGTGCATTCAAAGCAATTCGTCGCTGCTTATCCGCTCCTCAGGGCGCATCTCAAGGGCGATATGGACAAGCAGGACGTCCTCCATGCGATCGACGGGCTCGATGACGCATTGCGAAGGGAAGGCTGGCTGGTTCTCATCACCGACAGCCTCATCAAGATACCCTTGGCCAAATTCATGAACAATATCATCGCGCTCCGCTACGATGAGCAGAAAGCGAGGATGGACCTTGCCAAGACGCGCGGAAAGGGCACTGTCGCGGAGACGCGGGCACAACGCGCCCTAGAGGAGATCCTTGCGAAGAGGGACCATTATGAGAGTATGATCGCACAGATACTCCTCTCGAACCCCAGGTACCTGTCCAGCCTCAAGAAACAGAAGCAATGGCTCTCCCGGAGCAAGCCCGACCCGATAGTCCGTTTCGCTCAGGACATCACGCCTCATGCGCTGAGGGAGAGGGCGTGGCTCGACGAGATGAGGAAACGGGTAAGCCAAAAATGAATCATTTCAGCTCTTTCATCCGCTGCTCTATCCTGGCTTTCAGGATCGGGGTGAGGCGCGGGTCGTTCTCCAAGAACAGGGAATAGAAATTCATGAGCAGCGACTTGGTCTTCTTAGGGTCGCTCTCGTAGGCCAGTTTTAGGTGCCTGCCGCATCTCGGGTCGTCTTGGAACATATAGCAGATCGCGAGGAAGAAATGCGATACCGGATCGTTAGGCTCTATAGCGAGGGAGTTCTTGAACGCTTCCTCCGCGCCTAGCATATCGAACATCTCGAAATGCGCCATGCCCTTCACTATGTAGTATTTGGATCTCCGCCCTATCATCAGGGCGCGCTCGAAGCATTCCATGGCAGCATCGTAATTCTTCATCTTCAGGCTGACCACGCCGCGCAGGTACCAAAGGTCATCGTTCCTGTCGTTCCGCAGGATCAGGCGGTCAATCATGCTGGCCGCTTCCTTGTACTTCTTCTGGGCGAGCATGCTCTTAGCTTCATCGACGCTATCCATGATTTTTCATCTCAAGCAAGCCTTTTAAAGTGTTATATGCAGAGTATTATCGTGAATAGCGTAAAAAAGTGGTTTCATGGCTGAATCGTTCGCAGAAAAAAAGGCCGCGGAGGTCTCACCGCTGAAGAAAGCCCCGGAGCTCGTCTCCCAGGTGATAAGGCGCGGGCCAGCGGAACTGCACACTCCTATCGACGCACTCTCGATATGCTCCGAGAACATGCGCATCCAGTCCGAAGGGACTTATCATAGCGTGAGCACAGCGGATTCGAAGATGCGCATAGCAGCCAACGTGCAGCAGTTCGTGCAGGAAGGGACGACGCCCGTGCACGAGCGCTTCATGAAGATGCTACAATCCGTCTGATCCTACGGTGGGTTTTTGGAACTTGTCGCAGACGCAGCACATTATTCTATCAACCGCAAAGCCGCAGGCTTGGCGATTCTTGCAGCCTCCATCATCATATTATTCGTCATCCCTGTCTGGATAGCGCTGCAGCCGCCCCCTTCCCTCGCTGCCTTCAAGCCGGTTCTGGTGGCCGAGGCCGTCGGTTCCACAATCCTGCTTTTCATGATCGCGCTATTCCTACAGGGGCGAGGGATGCTGCTCAAGATGCCGCTGCGGGTCTATAATGAGGGCCTGCTGATACAGCCTTTCCTATCCACCACGCCATCTATCGTCCAGTATACGGATATCTCGAACATCGAGCTTTGGTATGGCGCACCGGATAGGAAAAATCGCAGCGGCTGCATGGCCTTGTCGAGGGACGGCAAGCGCATCACGAGCGTGGAGGCCTTCCGCGACAAAACCAGGGCGAAAGAGTTCATCGCTCTGATTGCACCTGCCATCGAGGCCGCTGGCTTCACGACGCGCAGCGAAGACGACGAAACCTCGTTTTCGGTTATGTTCAGGCGCGGCTTTCCGGCTGCATCCCCATAATAAAGCTTTTTGATTAATCTTCATCATCAATCCAAATTGAGGTATACTACGTGGGCAAGAACATCCAAACAACCGGCAAGAGGCCATTCGTCTTCTTGGCATTCCTTCTCATCACGGCAGGCTTCACCTACTGGTCGTTCAACACTTTCGGCTATTACTGGACCGTGCTCATCCCGAACGTCCTCCTGCTCTACATAACGACTGTCCTCCTGGTCGTCTATCTGGATGGCTTCCACAAGTACGACAAGCCCCCGCTCCGCGAGGAATTCGCTCCGGTCACTGTGATAATACCGTCATACAACTGCAAGGAACTGATCGGCCAGACCATAGATTCGCTGAAGGCTTCCGATTATCCCGATGATATCGAGGTCCTGGTCGTGGATGATGGCAGCACGGACGGCACCCGGGACATGCTCAAGGGGATAAAAGGCATCAGACTGGTGCTCAAGGACAAGAACGAAGGGAAGGCCGAAGCGCTCAACGAAGCGATAAAGATCGCCTCCCACGAATATATCTTCTGCGTGGATTCAGACTCATTCGTCTCGAAGAATGCCATCCGGGACATGATGGCCAAGATGCTCAGCGACGATTCTGTCGGGGCGGTCACCTGCTTCGTCAAGGTATCGAATAACAGATCCCTGCTAGGCAAGGTGCAGGAGATAGAGTATTTCGTGGGTTTTGGCTTTTCAGCGATCACGAATTACATGCTGGACGCCGTATTCGTGACCCCCGGCCCCATGACCCTTTTCAGGAAAGAAGCCCTCCTCAGGGTGGGGTTCTTCGATGTGAGCAATATAACCGAGGATCTCGAGATGGCATGGCGGCTCCGCAAGGCTGGATACAAGATAACATATGCGTACGAGGCCGTGGTCTACACCCTGGTCCCCCAGACATTGTCCGCGCTTCTGCGGCAGAGGATACGCTGGTATCGGGGCAAACTGAGCAACATCTCGAAGCACAGGGACATGTTCCTGAACCCAAAATACGAGTATTTCGGCATGTTCATCATGCCCTTCTCGCTCGCGAGCGAACTGGCCGCGATGGGCACCATCTACTTCATAACGTACATGGTCGCCTACACGCTCTTCTGGAACGCGCAGGTCGTGCTCGCATATATCCATACCGACAGCCTGACGCTCGTGAATCTCATCACAGGCCTTTTCGGATCCAGCGCGGGCATATTCATGTTCCTGATAGTGGTGATACCCTGGATGTATGCCATCTGGGTGAGCCACAAGCTCGGCAATAAAAACCTGTCCCTCGCAGACATCCCCGCCATAGGCGTTTTCCTGTTCGTGTACAGCGTTTTCCTGTCCGGAGTTTACGTTTATAGTCTCTTCGAAGAGATATACGGAAGCGACTATCTTTGGTGAACCTATGAATCTAGACATTTTCGTGAAGGCCGCACTGATAACCGGCGTGCTCGTGCTGGTATCCATAATCGTTGGCAGCTACATCGAGGGAGCAGCATACAGCAAACTGAACAACGACCTGCTCAAGATAAACGAGGATAACGAGGCGGTCCTCATATTGCAGTCCTTCGCAGGAGATAACAGCACCCAAGCATGCAACATGATCGCAAGCCAGACCGACGCTATGAACGGCCAGATATACAATCTTCGTTCCGACCTCGAAGCTGATAATAGCATGAGCATCCTCACCAATTACGATATGATCCGAAGCGAGTATTTCCTTGCGAACGCTCGCCTGCTCTCCCTCACTAAGATGTACGATCGGCAGTGCGGCGGAAAAGACAACATAGTGCTATTCTTCTACACCAGCGAAAAGGAATGCCCGGACTGCTATGCGCAGGGTCGCATATTGGACCAGGCCCGGATCAGCTGCAATAACACCCAGGTATTCTCGTTCCCCGTGGACGTTGATATGAGCGTGATAAAATCTTTCATGGCGTACTACAACGTATCGAAGTCACCGTCCGTGGTCATCGATACGCCTACGAACGATATCGTGCTCTCTAACGTGACCAGCGCTGATGATATCATGCGGCTGATGAAATGCAGCAACACGACGAATTAGTCATTCCATCTCTATGGTTCCCGGCGGCTTGTTCGTGATGTCGTAGACCACGCGCCCGACGGAGCGGATCTCGTTCGTGATGCGGGTCGATATCTTTTCGAGCACATCGTGCGGTATCGGTGAGAAATTAGCGGTCATGCCGTCGAGCGAGCGCACCGCACGCACGATGACGATGTATTGGTACGCCCTCTCGTCTCCGCGTACTCCGACCGTCTTGGATGGGAGCAGGGCCGCGAAATATTGCCATGGGCGCTCCATCCTGCCGGCTGCCACAGCGGCGTCTATCTCGTTCTCGGCGATATCGCAGGCGTCCTGGACAATCTTGATCTTCTCCTCGGTTATCTCGCCTACGATGCGTACGGCAAGCCCCGGTCCGGGGAACGGCTGCCTCTGGTGGATGCTTTCCGGGAGACCGAGCTCCTTGCCCACCATCCTGACCTCGTGTTTGTAGAGCTCGCGCAGCGGCTCGCAAAGCTTCATGTCCATTTTATCTGGCAGGCCGCCCACATTGTGATGGCTTTTAATGGTGTCACGGCCGAGCCCCCCGCTCTCTATCCAGTCAGGGGCTATCGTCCCCTGCACGAGGTATTTGGCCTTGCTCTTTTTAGCCTCCTCCTCGAAAATTCGTATGAATAGCTCCCCGATTATCTTCCTTTTCCTTTCTGGATCGCTCACGCCTCCGAGCACGTCCAGGAACCTCTTCTTCGCTTCCACGATCTTGAGGTCCACTCCGGCGCTTCGGGCGGTTTCCATGACCTTCTCCGTCTCGCCCTTGCGCATCATGCCCGTGTCCACATATACCGCATGCAATCTGCCCGGCACCGCGTGCGCGGCCAATGTTGCGGCCACGAATGAATCCACGCCCCCGGAAACGGCGGTGATCGCTCTTCCGTCTCCTATGGTTGATTTTATCTCCTTCACGGAAGTCTCGATGAATTTCTTAGGGTTGAACGGCATATCACGCACCATTGAGGATATCTGAGATATTAGTGATTTGCTGCGGCATACCGAGCATCCCGGACACTGCGTTGGTGATTAAGAGGATGATTACCAGGTTGAGCATTGCGACAACCAGCGCGACGGCGAATCCGGACACGGGCCCGAGGCGGTGCGCGATGGAATACGCCCTGCCGGCCGCCACGATGGAGAGGTAGATGTTGGCGGCCACGAAGCAGATGCCTCCGAGCAGCTGAAGGCACGATATCGGGAAGAAGATATAGAGGACAGTTGTGAACGCCGCGGCCAAGGTCACGATCGAGGACAGATAGAGCTGCTGAGCGAATGCCGCCTTGCCGCCCATCATGCGCAGGACACGGAAGGAGCAGTATTGGAGGGCCAGGGAAACCAGGATGCTGACGGGCACATAGATTATGAGTGCGAGTAGGGTTGGGAAATAGAGATCAGCCACCCCGACCGTCGGTTGCACGGTCCCTATGGCGGCTTGTACGGCCTGTGATTCCGCGTTCGCCATGTAGGCGGATCCGATTATGGCCACGAAAGACATGATGAACGTTATCAGGGCCGAGAGAATGAAGACCTCTATCGCCAGGCGCATGTCGGCATCTGGTACCGCCTTCTCCAGCACCCCGTCGATCAAGTGATAGTTGAAGAGGCACTTCGCGCTATCCCAGGGCTTCATCACCCTCCTATAAGCCGCGATCAGCCCGAGGATAGAGTTCCTGGTGCGCTCCCGGAATCCGGCCCTCTCTGGCATGGCATCCGTTGGTTTATTCTTGACCATCACATACCTATGAGTGAGTCGCTTTTAAATAAATTGGCAGCCTTCACTCTCCATGCGAATCGTGGCAGACCTGCATGTGCACAGCAAATACGCCCGCGCGACCAGCTCGCGGTGCGACATACCCGGCCTATGCGAAGGCGCCAAGGTGAAGGGCATAGACGTGATGGCGAGCGGGGATTTCACCCATCCTGCGTATTTCAGCGAGATACGCCGCGATTTAGGCCCTTCAGAAGACGGGACTGGCCTCTATTCCCATGGCGGGATAAAATTCATCCTCTCATGCGAGATCAGCCTCATCTACAGCGGGAAGCTCGGTCCGAAGAGGATGCATCATCTGGTCCTCGCGCCTTCGCTTGATGTGGCGGCGCAGATCAATGATGAATTAGGGAAGCGTGGAAACCTCAAGAGCGATGGAAGGCCGATACTCGGGATATCCTCACCTGAATTCGCGGACATACTGCTCTCTATTTCACAAGAGATATCCATCATCCCAGCCCACGTCTGGACGCCCTGGTTCTCAATATTCGGCTCTAAATCAGGCGTGGATAGCGTGGAACAGGCGTTCGAGGACAAGGCAGACAAGATATTCGCATTGGAGACCGGGTTATCTTCGGACCCTGCGATGAACTGGATGCTCAGCTCTCTGGATAAATACTCGCTTGTCTCCAACAGCGACGCGCACAGCCCTGAGAAGCTCGGCAGGGAGGCGAACGTCTTCGATATCCCAGAGCCGTCTTACCGCTCGATCATGGACGCTATAAAGACCCGCAAAGGTTTCGTCAAGACATACGAATTCTACCCCGAGGAGGGGAAATACCATTACGATGGCCACCGCGACTGCAAGGTGCTTCTCTCGCCATGGGAATCCAAAGACAGGAAAGACATCTGCCCCGTATGCAGGAAAAAGATAACCGTCGGCGTGCTCCATCGCGTGGCTGACCTGGCCGACCGCAAATTCGGGTTCAAGCCGGAGAATGCGGTCCCGTTCCAGCATATAGTGCCCCTCACAACGGTGATATCCAAGGCCATCAAGAAACCCGAGACCTCCGTCCGGGTGGCAGAGGAATACGATAAGATCATAAGGTTCTTCGGCACCGAGTTCGCGGTCTATGAATCGGACGACGCCCGTATCAGGCAGGGAGCCCCGAAAGAGATCGCCGATGCGCTCATCAAGGTGAAATCGGGTGCGGCTAGATGGATCCCCGGATATGACGGCGTTTTCGGAGAGCTCGTGCTCGATGAGAATGCGAAGGCGACAATCGACAAGAAGCAGAGAAGCCTGGACGATTACTGAGTTTTCCCTCTCTTGGGTTTTTCATCATCGGAACCGAACATATTCATGAGTATCGGGATGGCGTACAGCGATGCCGCGAAACCTGCGAGGGCCCCGGTGAAGAGCCTCATGGCATTAGTGCTCTCATAGACGAATGGGAGGAAACCGAACTCGGATACGAGCTGGATCGTGCCATCGAGCGCCAACGGGACTATCGCGAGTATCAGCCATATCGCAGGCCATACCTTCTTATCGTTGATATCTCGGAAGAGCGGATAGATGAGCGCGGCGAGGAGCATCGCGCCGTATATGCCGACGTCCCGGGAGCACACCGGCATCTTGTATCCGATTATGGTCGTCGTGCCGCTCGTGTACTCCACCTTTATCGTGGCGCTATCCGTCGCAGTATCCACGAACACCGAATCCTGCGGTGTGCAGTCCCCCATCCAATAGTTCTTTCCGTCGCTGAAGACGCATAACGAGCGCGATATCTTCTGATGGCATGTATATGAGAACGCTTTGTATAGCACGCTCGTGTCCTGGCTGAAGGAGAGGATAGGGGTTGCTATTATGAGGCCGACCAGCACGGCGAACAGAAGGACGTAAATCCCGTAGATATAAGTCTCACGAGTCATCAATACCGCCGTACTACGATAAAGAAAGGTTTTTTAATTAAATTCCCGAATATGAAACTCAAGGTGATCTAGAATGACAGCTAGGCTTTCGAAACTGTACGGCATGGATATCTTCACAGATTCCGGGAAATTCATCGGCAACGCACAGGATTTCATCGTGGATCTCGAGACCGGAGAAGTCTCAAGGATATTGCTCGAACCGATTCCGAGCGGCAAGGAAGACGCCAAGAAATCGCTCCGCGACAAGAGCATCCTCTACAAGAACGTGAAATCGGTCGAGGATGTAATCGTAGTCACCAAAGGTCCGACCCCGGGCGCTCAATAACCCGACGGTTTTCCGATGGCCGCTTTGACTAATGTGCTGTTGCTTATAGGTGCCCTGATCCTAGGCATAGGTGTCACATATTTCGGCACCTCCCTCATCCCGGGCATAGATGAGACGACGCAGATAGTTATCGCCGTAGTCCTCTCGCTGTTCGCATTCCTGGCCCTGTATTTCATGACCAAGAACAGGGGCGGCTAGAGCCATCTTCCTATCTTTCTTTTTATCTCTTTTGTGGGCCTGACGACCACCATCCCTTCCCCTGGCTGGCCATAGAGCACCAGATCGTTTTCACCTGCTTTTTGTATGAACGCCAATGCTGTCAGGTCCTCTTCTCCGTCAATGAATATGGCGCCTCCCTTCTCCATCAGCGCCTCCGCATCGTTTATCAGGGTGTCCGAGACGGTGCCTGCGGGATTCTCGTATCTCATCATGCTCTTGTACGCCTTTTTCAGTATGTCCAGCGTAGTGTTGTCTACATCCGTCCTCTTCGAATGATAATCGAAGACCGCGAGATGCGGTCTGATGCCGAGCGATAGCAGCGTCGCGGTGCAAACATCCCCGATGGAGATTATCCGCCTGAAATGCTCTCTCGCGATGAGCTTCTTGAAGTCGTTCGCATCCTTGAAAAGCTCCCCGATGGGTTTCTTGAGCTCGTTTTTCACTTCCTCGCTTATTTTCACCATTATCAGTAATACGCGTCCTGGATTATTATGGCTGCACCTGCGAAAGGCTTTTATTGCTGCCAAGCCAACTCTCAGCATGCCTTCCCGGCCTGTAGTGCTAGACACGAACATCCTCCTCGTGCCGTTCCAGTTCAAGATCGACGTCCTGCGCGAACTGGACTTCCTTGTGGACGTGAACCACCATTTCGTGGTTTCCTCGAGGACAGTGAAAGAGCTCGAGGCCATAGGCAAGGCTATCGGGAAGGACGGCATGGCGGCGCGGCTAGCGCTCAAGATGCTCCGTGCCAATGAGGGGCGGATAAAGATCGTGGAGAGCGATATGGAAGTGGACGACTGGATAGTGGAGTTCGCCAAGGCGAACCGAGCTATAGTCTGCACGAATGACAGCGGCCTGCGCAGGAGATTGAAATCCGCTAAAGTGAAGGTCGCGGCCATGAAATCGAAATCCCGGGTGGCTTTCGTATGAGCGATATGGACCTGCTCCCGATTGTTTGCTTCGGAGGCCTGCTGCTCCTTATAGTGATACTGTTCGCGTTGCTGGCCTTGGGGTCAGGAGCGTTCTCCTACCGCAAGCGCAGTGAAGGCCATAACACGTGCCTCAGCATCACTGCGAGGCGCAACATAGCGCGCGTCTGCCTCATCGTCAAAATCGGCAATGATGACATCACTTTCGAGAGGAGAAGGATAAGGAAAGGGCAGAGCGTGGATTTCGTCTACCCGGCGACCAAGAATCCCGGAAAGCTCACTGTCGAGGTGGAGCCCGGGAATGTTCGGACCGTCGAGGTCTGACAACACTTTTAATCCATGTCTGCATATTCTCATCATGATACTGCTATACCAGGGCGAAGAGCCTGACGCCAATTTCTACTATCATTCGGGCGTGGATATAGACCACGCGTTCCTGCTCATGGAAGGCAAGAGAAAAACCCTTCTCGTACATGAGATGAATGCGGCGGTGGCCAAGGCGACGTTCTCGGGCCGGGTCGTGGTCTACAAGGATGCGATGGCAGCGCTCACGAAGCTCCTGAGGAGGAAAACAGTCCTCTATGACAGCGATTCCATAAGCGTGCATCTCTTCTCCAGGCTGAAAAGCATCTGCGCTTTCAAGGACCATTCCCAGGAGCTCGCCCGGATGCGCGTCGTGAAATCCTCCGAAGAGGTATCCAAAGTCGCCAAAGCCGCGAGATGCGCGAAAGAGATACTCGAATCGCTCGAGCTGAAGAAAGGGATGACCGAACTGGATGTGAAAAAAAAGCTCCTTCTCGCGACCCTGGAGATGGGTCTTGAAATATCGTTCGAGCCTATCGTGGCGACCGATCTGGACTCATCATTCCCCCACTCCCACGCAGGTAAAAAGAAACTCGGTTCCATCCTCCTAGTGGATTTCGGGGTGAAATACGATCATTACTGCTCAGACCTCACCAGGTGCTTCATATTGGATGGGGACCGCAAGAAGAAGGAGCAGTACGAGCGCCTGAAGGACATCTGCTGGTTCATCGTGGATTCTTTGCCCCAGATGACCAAAGGGAGCGAGGTCTCCGCGCTCGCGGACGACTTGATGGCGAAAGCCGGCTTCCCCAAGATGATACATTCCATAGGCCACGGCGTCGGCCTGGAAGTCCATGAGCATCCCGGCCTCGGCACCAAATCCATGGATCCTATCGGCAACACCACCATGGCGATCGAGCCCGCGTTCTACCTATCGAGATACGGGATGAGATACGAGGAGACAGTGCACAATTCAGGAAAGAGATCCAGGGTTCTCTGAGCGCTCACTTAAGGTATTAATCGGTAAAAATCAGGAAAAAACGCGTTTTTACCGGTTTAGCCCAAAAACGGTAGCAATATACATAGGGGCTGCGTATATAATAATGCAAATTGCGGAGTCTAATTTCGATGAGTACTGCATCACCAAACTGTCCAGAATGCAAAAGCAAGCGGATTATCCGGGATTATGAGAAAGGCGAACTGCTGTGCTCCAGCTGCGGCCTTATCATCTCAGAGAACATCCACGACATGGGCCCTGAATGGCGGGCGTTCGACACCGAGCAGAAGGAGAAGAAAGCGAGGGGCGGCGCCCCGATAAAGTTCATGAGGCCAAACAAGGGTCTCGTCACCGAGATAGACCAGTACAACCGCGACATCCGTGGCGGAAAAATCAGCCCGAAGAAGCAAGCCCAGCTCTACCGCATGAGGAAATGGCACAAACGGGTTTCCATATCCAGTTCGATGGAAAGGAACCTCGTCATCGCGCTATCCGAGCTCGATCGGGTCGCTTCATCTCTCGGCCTTCCCGATAACATAAAGGAAAGCGCGGCTCTGCTTTACCGCAAGGCGGTGAAGGCGGAACTTATAAGGGGAAGACTGATCGAGAGCGTGGTTGCGGCAGTGATCTATGCAATCTGCAGGATCCAGGGCATCCCAAGAACTCTCGACGAGATCTCCAAGGCATCCGGCATCCAGAAGAAAGAGATCGGACGCGCATACCGGTTCATCAAGACCGAACTCGATGTCGATGTCCCGCTCACGAATCCATCACAGTACATCTCGAAATTCGCAACCGCATTGAAGCTCGATGGCGAAGTGCAAGAGGAGGCTGTGAAGCTCATCGGAAAGGCTCTGCGTAAAGGCCTCATCTCAGGGAGAGGGCCGACCGGAGTGTCCGCCGCGGCGCTCTACATCGCCAGCGCGATGCATGGCGAGAAGAAGACCCAGAAAGAGGTCGCGGATGTCGCAGGAGTCACGGAAGTTACTATCAGGAACCGCTACCGCGAGCTCAAGAAGGAACTCGGCCTGAAAGTCAATCTGTGATTTTATTTTTTTCTATTGTACCTCGTGATCATATGGGAAAAATACATCTTCTCGGAATCGTAATGATCGCTTTCGTGTTCATGTTCCTACTAGGGGGCATCATTTTGCCGGGCATGGGCTTGCTCGGTGCGATAGTATTGAACTCCATCATTGGTTTCATGCTGCTTTTCGGAGCGAATCTACTCGGCATCAAAATTCCAATCAATATATTGACGCTATTGGTGGTGCTGATATTCGGTCTCGCAGGCCTTGCGCTTCTCGCTTTGCTCGCGTTGTTCGGATTATACGATGGCCCTGATACGCCTAGTTCTACGGATTGAATTGCGTCATATTAACTAATCATGACTCAAGACTATAACAAAAATGCAGGGGACAGGATTCGAACCTGTGAAGGCACTAAGCCAAAAGATTTCCCAGACCGCGATCGGTTAGGGAACTGCGGCTCTTAAGTCTCTCGCGTTTGACCAACTTCGCTACCCCTGCAGCTGCACAAGTATAAGATGAAAAAGTAAATAAACCGGTTCGATTCATCTGCAGATAAAAAGGGAGGTTCTGAAGGAACCCTAGGTTCCGTTAACCGTACATCGAGCCGCCTTCGCTCGCAGGAGGCACGCCCTTCTTCTTAGAGATCCTGGCCTTCACGACCGCTTCCCGCAGCCCCTTCGAGAACTCGACCGCTTCCTTGTCGAGTTGGTTGGTGTTTATCTGGATATTGAGTAACCTCGACAGGACTCGAATCACGTTCGATGCCGCCTTCGGGTCAAGGAACTCTTCGGACGATTCTGCCAATATCGTCGTTATCGGGAAATGCTCGAGCGTGCCTTTGGCCAGCAGTATGCCGGTCACTCCGGTGGTCGCGCCTTCCTTGATTGGTTTGGCGATTTTTTTAGCAACGGCATCCTTGACGATTGCCGCATCACTCGACACGATGTAGACTCCTTTCTTCTCGTCTTGGAGCGATATCCCCCCTAAAGAGATTATCGATGACGCCCCGATGGATTTGGCGAATTCGAAAATCTTATCCGCTACATCGAGCGAGGATCCGACCGGAATCGTCATCTCGGATATGACGACGAGCATATTGTATTTCTCGGAATAGTGTATGCGGGCCGGGGGCATGGGCTTGAAATTATGGATGGCCGCAAGAGGAGCGAACTCGGCGCTCGACACATAGCCGACGAACTGCATCTGGAGCGCGTCGACTATCTGCGATGCGGCGACGCTTCCGACGAGCCCGGTGCCTGGAAGGCCTATCACCAGTGTCGGTTTCTTCAGGTTCTTCAAATCCACGGTCCTATGTATCTGTACGTCGCCCATTACTACTCTTGGAGTGACAAACGTTTTTATATCATTCGTATCTCATTCCCTATTGATGGCACAGCAGAGCGTGTCCATGCCGATGGCATCGGCTGGCATAATAGGATTTTCAAAGGACATCAAGATCAGCGGCATGGAGGTCGACCCCAAGCTCCTCATAGTGGGTGTCTTCACCATCGTCATCATCGTCCATGTCCTGGCGACGTTTATAGCGTACTGAGAATGATGCCTCTATTTTCAATTAGCTTCAGCTATGAGCTTCCTGATCTTTCCACCCTCTTTATCCTTGACGCCTTCATCCGCAAGCACTAATACGCGCATCCTGTCCTCTTCGGCGCTCTTGAGGGATTCGACCAGTTTGGATAGCTTGATGATTGGTTGCAATCTGCCTTCGACCTCGACTTTGACCTCCACCGGCTTGAAGAACTGGTGCGGATAATCCACTATGATCTCCTTCCCCATCCTGGCGGAGACCGCGGCGCTGAGTTTCTTGCATTTGGATCCTGTCCATCCCTCCTTCTGGAATGAGCAGACCTCTTTGTAGAGCTTCCTTTCGTTGAGTGCCTTCGCATATGGGCCGCCAACCCTGGATAATCTCATCTGCGCCATCGCTTCTTCGTCATCCATCTCCCCGAATCTCTCGGGTTCCAGGGTGCCGTCCTCTATCGACCCCTCGATCGCGCGATAGAGCATTGCGGTGGCTATGCGCACGGTGCGGTGCATGTAGACGGCAGAGAACATCATGAATCTCGCCACGAGCAGGTATTCTGCAGCCTCGAAACCCCCTTTCCCTATGCAGAGCTGGCCTTCCCTGATTATGAGCGTGTGCACGATGCGGTCCATGTCTATTATCCCGTAGGCCACACCGGTGTTGAGGGCATCTCGCTTGAGGTAGTCCATCCTGTCCGCGCCCAGGTCCGATGTCACGATGGCGCCCTGCGGCGAGTTGCCGATACGGGCAATTTCGCGCGGATCGAAATTCTCCGATATTATGTCGGCGAGCTCGCCTTTGGTGATCCGGAGCATACCTCGCTTCTCATGGTCGCCTATGTACCTTTTCACAACATCCTCGCCTTCATGCGAGAAGGCGGTGTGACCTATGTCATGGAGCAGGCCGTAGAGCTTCACTTTGCGCACATCGTCCTCGGGAAGCCCTATCTTGCGCGCGATCACAGATGAGAGGTGCGCAGTTCCGAGCGAATGCTCGAACCTGGTATGAGTGGCCCCGGGATAGACCATGTTCGTTATCGACATCTGCTTTATCCGGCGCAACCGCTGGAATGCGGGGCTGTCTATGATCCTCCCCTCGAGCTCGTCGAATTGGATCGTGCCGTGGATGTCGTCTTTTATTATCATCATCACACCGGAGCGAACACGCCCTTCTTCTTCTCCAGGATTTCGCCAGCTTCAGACATGATGCGGAGCACAGCCATGCACCCTTCCGGGTCGATCTTCGTGGCAGCAGCAACCGAAGCCGCATCCATGTCCTCGGTGAGCGCCTTGCTTATAGCTATCTGCGACTGGTTGAGGTAGCTTCTCGTGACCACGTAGAATTTGCCGTCGAAACCCTTCACCCCGGCCACAGCCCCGTTCTTCATCTCCGGGGAGAGCGATTCCGACAGCATCCTGGCCTGGTTCTTGTCGTTTATGACTATGAACCCCTGGGTCTTGAGGAGGTGTGAAAGGTCGTTAGGAGACGCCTGGATAGGGGTATCCTGGGGCTTAGATGGCGCTTGCCTGCCTTTCTGCGCGAGCAAATAAGCCCTATCGCTGATATTGTAGACCCCATCCTTGTACTTCGTGCTTTTGAACACATTTACGAGTCCCTTGCGTTCGAGTTCCGTGAGCACCGGTTTCTCGTCCTTGCCCAAGACCTTATTGACATAAGCCGGGACGCGCTGCTCGAAACGGATGGCCAGGAGCTTTGTGAGCACTGCGCTCTCGGCATCGCTGATCTGGTCAGAATTTATTGGTTTGGATTCCTCTTGGCCAAGAGGCAATGACAGCAGATAATAGCCGGGCTTGAGCGGAAATAGCTCTATTTCTTCGTGGTTTGAGAGATCCTGGGGCAGCTCCAAGTACGAATTGTTCTGCCTTTTAATCACCCGCACCCGCATGTAGGTGATTCCGCGCCTTCCTTTTTAACTATTGGCGGGTGATGAGCCGTGCAGGAACCGTAGCCGATTGGGGCGCTTTATGCGCGGGCCTCAACGCAGGAAGTACTGATACGGTATTAAGTCTGTTAGCGGAAATATTTGTATACGCCGCCATCGCGGCCAGCAAAGTCGCGCTTCCCGGCAATTCGCGCTGCATGATTCTCTCGAGCATGGAACGGACGCGGTCGCTCCCTACCCCCACAAGCCCGTCCACTGCATTATTTTTGAGATTCGGGCTTCCAATAACGAGGGCATGAATCAGCGCATTCTCCAAGCTCCCTTTAATAATCTCAAGATTATCATGATCCTGTACGGTGCTGAAATATCCGTCGAGCTGCTTCGTGATCTTCGGAAATGAGGCGAGCTGGAGCGCAGCTGACCTGACGATAGTATCCTCAGCATCGCCTTTCTTCATCCCCAATATCGTTTCGATAGCGTCGTATATGGTATCTATGAAGAGCGCCTGTGGCAAAGTGGGATCGTATTTTATGAGCAGGTTCTTTCGTTCAACTCGCGCGGCTTCGATCTCCTTGGAGGTCATATGCATCCCGTAAGCTTCTCCGGCGGCTTTCCTGACACTTTGGTTGCTGTCATTCATCGCAGCTTCGGAGACGGCCGCAAGCACTTCCTCGCTGCCGACATTGAGAGCAACCTCTGCGGTGTACCTCCTGCATCTTTCCGTGCCTACCTTGAGGATTACCGCGTAAGCCGATCCAGCGGTTTTCATGAACCATTCCCTGTCCATGGCTTCAGGGACCCTGCCGGAATTAAATCTGGCAACTGCCGCTGCGGTGCTTATCACCGTCTGGAACACCATTTCGTGTTTGGGGCCTAGATCTAACACAGTATACAGATGCTTGTACATCTCTCGGGATTCTCCATAGCGGTCGATTACAATCAATGAATGGTATATCTCGTTTGCCGTAGCCCTGTTGCCCTTCTTCGCTGCGCTGATGACTCCTTTCCAGAGGGCTGCGTACTGCATTGCCTCAAGTTTATCCCCCATCGCAAGAAGCTTTCTGGCTTGGGCTAATGCAGTCTTATCGACATCGGCTATTCCTTCACTGAGTTGATTATCATCCATCTCTATCGCACCGTTTGGGAGTTACTGGTATTGTACTATGTTATTTATTTAATACTTTCATGTATTTAATGGTTCCTTATTGGAAAAATGCACTATAATTCACTTTTAGCGACTTATATGCAGCAAAGTATCTAAAACCAGGATACCTATGTTCTAGCCATGCAGGATTTGAGCAGATTCAGCTTCGGCGCGACTTCCGCGGTTACCGGCAGCCTGGCTCTGATGATCGGGCTGAATCAGCTCGCGGTATCCAAACTCGGGATTATCGGAGCGCTGCTCGTCATCGCGTTCGCAGACAATATCGCGGACTCGCTGGGGATGCACATCTACGCGGAATCGAAATCCAAGAGCCATACGCATGTCAATACGATAACGAATTACCTGACCCGGCTTGGCATAACGCTCATACTAGCATTGTTCGTGGTCGCGTTACCTCTCCAATATGCGGTCGCCCTATCGATAATATTCGGTCTGGTCGTCATGGCAGTGCTGAGCTATCTCATCGCGAAATCACACGGCATGAACCCGAGTCGCGTGGTGGCAGAGCATCTGATCGTGACAATATTGATAGTGCTGGCGAGCCAGTTCATAGGATCCACGATTAGAGCGATATTCGCTTGACCTCATCCGTCCCTAGGTTTTTTAATAAGAAGGAAGCCATATCCAGCATGGCGATTTCTCCATTCGAAGTGAGATATTGGACCGAGATGAACTTGATTTTCGACGAGGAGGCGAAGCTCCGCAAATGGATGGCTGTGGAGGTGGCGCTGGCTCAGGCGCATGCCAAGCTCGGGAACATCCCTAAAGATGCTCCTCATAAAATAGACGCCGCGGCCAAGAAAGTCCAACTAAATAGGGTGCTCGAGATCGAGGAAGAGATACACCACGACCTGATGGCCATGGTGAAAGCCCTCACAGAGCAGGCAGGCGATGCCGGTAAATACGTGCACCTGGGAGCCACTAGCTATGACATAGAGGATACCGCCACGGGCCTGATTTTCGTAGAAGCCATGGCATTGATTGCGAAGCGCATGGCCGCGCTGAGCACGGTCCTGAAAAAGCTCGCGCTAGACCATAAGGAGACCGTATGCATAGGACGGACTCATGGCCAGCACGCCGTACCGACAACATACGGCATGAAATTCGCTTTATACTACAAAGAGCTCCAGAGGGACGTCGAACGCCTAGAGGCCGCCAAGAAACGCATCTCGGTAGGCAAGATGTCCGGTGCCGTAGGCACCATGGCGACCTTCGGTAAGGAGGGCCCGAAGATACAATCCCTGGTCATGAAGGAATTGGGTCTCCAGCCGGCAGAGGTCACGAACCAGGTCATACAGCGGGACCGGCACGCGGAAGCGTTGTTCGTACTCGCATTAACCGCTGCCCTCTGCGAGAAGATGGCCAAGGAGATCAGGAACCTCCAGCGGAGCGAGATCCTCGAGGTATCCGAGGCTTTCTCTGCGAAGCAGGTCGGCTCGTCCACGATGCCTCAGAAGCGCAATCCGCACAGGAGCGAACGTGTGTGCTCTCTGGCTCGGCTTGCCAGAGGCAATGTGCAGACTGCGTTGGAGAACATTCCGCTGGAGCACGAGCGCGACCTGACCAACAGTGCGAACGAGCGGGCGATTTTCGCTGAAAGCTTCGTATGCCTGGATTACATGCTGGTCGAAATGGCGAAGATCCTGTCCGGCCTGGTTTTCTACCCTGAGAACATCAAAGCTAACCTCGAGCATACCAAGGGCCTCATCATGTCCGAACGCCTGATGATCGCGCTCACGGAGAGGGGCATGGGCAGGCAGGAAGCGCACGAGCTCGTCCGCACCCTCGCCCAAGAGGCGTTCTCCAAGAGCAGGCACCTGAAAGACCTGGTACTCGAGCGCAAGGTCCTCCCCAAGGATGACGCGGAGAAGGTTTTCGATTATGTCACGTACATAGGGAACGCTGTCAAGATTGTCGAGGATGCTGTTAAGGATTGATTTTTATATGATGCGTTCCATGTCTATAACAATTCGACCAGAGGGATAACAAATGGCTGCGATTTCCACATCAAATATGTACGTATATGCCGCTATAGGCGTTGGTTTTTTGGGCGCCCTGTTCTCTCTAGTGGGCGGCGGCGGTCTTCTATCGATCGTTGGGGGCATACTCTGCCTCATCGGATCGGCATTGGGGGTCATGTTCTGGAAATTCGGATACATATTCGTGCCGCTCATCACGCAGAGAACGAATATCATCATGATGAGCGACCTCGGTTATGAGGTACCTCCGGCTCAGGATGTCATCGTCAAGAGCATCAACGGAGTGTTCTACGCTTCGGCTTTCCTCGGCCTCAGCATATTCGAGTCGGCCACAGAGAAAAGCACTGAGGAGACGATAGCATACAGCCAGTTCTTCGAAAGGGCGATATCGAACATCAAATACGTCACAAAAATCGCGTACATGCTCTATGTCGAGGATGTGGGCGAGAAGAGGAAGACCATCGAGACTAGGAGGGCAGAATCCCAGCTGAGGCTGGCACGCGAGCGTGACAAGCCCCAGCCAGATGTGCTCCGGATTGACAAATACGAGCGCGAGGTCGCCATTTGGGACAACCAACTCCAGCGCCTGATCAAAGGCGTGAAGCCCATGGGAATAATTGCATATGCCCAGACGTGCTCCGTCGGACTCAGCAAAGACGCGGCTGTCGCATTGGCGAGGACGCAGGCGAACGAACTCAAAACCGTGCTGGCCAACGCGCTCAATGTCGAAGTCGTGACACTCACGGGGGATCAGATGCTCAAATGCTTCGAATGGGAGAAATTCTTCCCGATAACAGCGCAGGAACTTGAAGAGAGCGTGGTTTGAAGATGGCAATCGGCGGAAAGCTCAAACTGGTCAAGCTCTCCAACAGCGCGATCTCCAGGCGCAACCTGCTCGTGCGGCCCCCCGAACCTCCTATGGAGGTGCTCTTCGGCGACCCCACTAACTCGATCTACATCGGCAGGACCAAGGTGTTCAACGTCCCGTTCTACTGGACGTACGAGAATGTCGCGAACCCTCACATCGCAGTGGTCGGGATTTCCGGTTCCGGTAAATCCTATTTCATCAAGACGTTCCTCCTGCGCTCCGCTTTCGTATGGAACAGCAACGCCCTCATAATAGACTGGGCGGGCGAGTACAAGGAGTGGGTGAAGCAGACGAATGGCAAGGTCATCTCGCTCGGCAAAGGCTCATACCTCAACCTGCTCGACCTAGGCGGCATGAAACCGTATGACCGTATCAAGCAGATAGTCAGGACGCTCGAGCTCCTCACGGATATATCGCAATATCCAGAGCAGAGGCGGCTCACCGAGCAGGCGATCGAAAAGGTCTACATGGAAGGCAAGTTCAAGATGGACGCTTTCGAGCAGAAGGACGAGCTCGGGAAGCCCCTCGCCGCCCCGACCCTCAAAGACGTGGTCCGGGTTCTGACCGAGACCGCGCAGGTGGGCTCGTACGAGTTCCCGGCTGAGCTCGAGAACGCGATCTATCGGCTCAAGCAGTTCACCAAACCAGGCGAGGATTTCTTCGCCCAGCAGAGCACGGTCCGCCTCGACGAGATAATAAGCTCGGGGCTCGTGGATCTCGACCTTTCAGGGCTCCCCGACGAGACATCCCGTGCCCTGGCCGCGCTTACGCTGCTTCAGTTCATCAAGGAGAAGATGCGCCTGGAGGGGTGGTCCAATATCAAGGGCCTCAGGCTGCTCATAGTCCTGGATGAGGCTTGGAAGATCGGGAAGGAGGACAACTCCGATGCGGTCATGATCGTCCGAGAAGGCCGCAAATACAATTTCGGCATGATAATCGCGTCGCAGAACCCCACGGACATCAGCGAAGCCATATTCAGCAATGTGGGTACGACGTTCATACTCAAGGTGAAATTCGAGAAATTCCTGGATTATCTGCAGGGTTCGCTGAATTTCTCCAACTACATGCGTGATGAGATCAGCCGCCTGGGAGTAGGCCAGTGCGCGGTCAATATGTCGCTCACCCTTCCGATCCCCTACCCATCCACATTCCTTGTGGACAGGATCGAAGGCGAAGAGCCGAGCAAGGAGTACTTCCTGGATCTCGCCGGAGTGCTCACAGACAAACAGAGGAGGGATGTGTCCGTGTCAAGAAGCGTCTCGTTCCTGAAGGAGGACTTCAGAAGGAAATTGAGGCAGTTCGGCCTCTTGGATGATAAGATTGAGGAGCTTACGAAGCTTTTCGAGAAAGGGAGCCGCCGCATGGATGTCGTCTCGTTCGTAGTTCTGCTTGAGCGTGACGGTATCGTGAGGCGGAACATCAGCGACTTCCTGAAGGATGCCGGTCTGGATGACATCACGATAATCAACATCTTCGGCAAGGTCGACCTCAAGAAAAGCGGCGGGGTCGGCCGTGAGATTAGCCAGGTAGTGCTCGAGGAGTGAATTGATATGAAGATCTGCATCTCGTGCCAGAAAGATGTCGAAGGCAAGAAGGCGTATCCGGTCAAATGGGACCGGTTCCTCAATCTTATCCTCGCTATCAAGAAGACGCTCCATGTCGCGCAGATGAACGAGCTCTATGTCTGCGAAGACTGCCTCCAGAAGCATCAGGAGCGCAGGAGCGCCTTCGAGCGGAGCATGATGTTCGCAGGGGTGCTATCGGGCATAATAGTCATCCTCATCTTGTTCACTCTGGTCCTGGGCGGGAAATTCGATGCATTCGCCTTCTTCGCGGGCATCCTCCTGGCTCTGGTGATTCTCCTGTTCCCCCTTTTCAGGTATGCCCCCGCAATTGAAGGGATGCCGGCTAAGCCCTTCGGGAAGCAGTTCTCCATTCCGTTCATGCCAAAAGCGGCCAAGATCGAACCTGCCGCGGCAGTCCAACCATCTCCAGTCAATCCCGAGCAGGTTAAACCCGCTAAAAAAGCATACAAGCCAAAGCAGAAAAAGAAGAAAGAGGTGCTCTGATGCCGCTTCCGATACCCCAGAAAACCGACCAGAAGACCGGAACCCAGAAGACGGCTGCGCCTGCAGGGGCCAAGGAGGAAACCCATCCGCCCCAGGTCGACGGGTTCAAAATCAAGGGCAAGCTCACAGGCAAGCTCAAGGACCTCACGAATGTCCTGCGTTCGATATCATTCCTCGAGATTGCGCCTGAGAAAGATGCGCTCAATGTCATATACGTCGAGAGCAGGGACATAAACAAGAACCCCTACCTGTTCTCCATAATCAAGATACGCGAGGAAGAGATCGAGGTGCTCTACACGATACCGCCGGAGATCGGCCCGAAGAAGCGCCGCGTCGACGTCGTGAGGTACCTTCTCAACATACTATCGCTCATGGAATCGTATTATACCGTGGATAACAAGACCCTTTACCAACTCGTCGAGGACGCCATCAAAGAGCTCGCGGGCTCGGTGACGATGGATTATACCAAGCTCTATACGGCTTACGATTCGATGAAGAAAGAGGTTGTCGATTACACCAAGAAGATTGACCGGCTCACCGAGCAGGGCCAGGCGCTCACATCGCAGAACTACGAGTTGAAGACGCAGAACGACGAGTTGCGTCTCCGCCTCAAGCAGCTTGAAGGGATGTCGGAGGATTCGCTCAAGACGAAACTCCAAGAGTGGATATCGGAGCACAACGGTTCGATAAGCATCCCGGATTTCGCCAAGACCTATAAAGTGGCGGACGGGCGTGTCGAGGAGATACTCAACAAGCTCGTAAGCGAAGGATACATAGACGTAATACAATAGGCACGATCTTTATGCCTGACCTGGCGAGCACGAAAATCAAGAAAAAAATATACCGCTTCGAGATCAAGAAGCGCTACCAATACGAAGGGCACTATCGTATCAAAGAGAGGCCCCCGATCGAGCGCATAAAGGATGCCATCCGCAGCTTCACGAAGCCCAAGAAAGAAGAGAGGAAAGAGGTCGCCGTATCAGCCCCATCTCCGGGCGGATTCAATTTCGTGGTCATCGGAGCGGCGATAGCGGTAGCCTTTATACTATTGATCCTGGCAGGGCTGTACCTCGCTGTCCAGTCTGTGCCGAACGCCGGCGCTTTCCAGCCGGCGATAAACCGGGGTGTCATCAATGCGAGCGTGGACCATGGCGAGATCCTGACGCTGGGGGATCGCATAAATCCTACTCACATGTCCGCGGTGTTAGTCGATTACGACACCGAAAACCTCAAGAATCTCACCGTGCAGCTCACAGCGTACGACCAGCGCATCCCCTCCGAGGTGTTCGTCCTAGTCTCGGATCGCTCTGAAGAGACGAAGTCATACCCCGATTTCGTGCGGATCCTGAGATCGGACCTTTCTACCCGCCAGATGCTCCTCAATGAGATTACGATGCAGCAGCTCGTCACCCTCCCGCAAGGCGCCATAGTGATTGTCCCTTCGGGCGTGGTGCCCGAGGAGTTCCTAGGAGTCGACAGCCCGCTGAACATGGATAACCTGGCCAGCAAGGGCGTCATCGTCATCTACATCGGCCAGCCTTTCACCTACATGCTTAACGGCAGCCTATCTGTCCTGACGCCACAGGATGTAATCAACACGATTCCCGTTTCATTCGATGAGAGCGCCGACATCAGCTCGACCCCGGATTTCCATCTCAAGCAGCCCCTCTATAGCGCTTCACCGCTAGGCGGATTTTCGGGAAGCATGATCTACGGCTCTGTAAGCGTGCTCGAAAAGGGCGACGGGGCCTTCATATTCGTGCCGCAGACGCTGGATTCAGGTTGGGACAACGCGACGGTGGCCGCAGACGACATCGCGATGATGGTCTTCGATACCCCATGGATAAAATCCGACGGCGACCCGAACACATACGTGTTCGAGAACCAGACGCAATACTCGGGCAGCCGGTACTTCTTCACCAATACATTCGATCCTCCGAATGCGACGATAAAAGTGGATCTGATAGGGTATCCGTTGGTCTCCGACAATCCCGTCCGCGAGACCATCCTGCTACGAGCTGAATCGACGACCAAGAATTCGCTCGTGGCTGAGCAGAGCGGACAGGTTATTCCGTATAACGTCACCGGTCAACCGACCAGGATGAATGCGCATCTGATCGAACCGGTCGCAGCTCAGCCTGACATGTTCCTGAACATATACGATGTCAACGATACCGAAGTCGAGAATATCCCTGAAGGGAACATCAACGTCCAATCCGATGCATCGTTCCAGCCGCAGATTGTCGTGGGAGGCGGAGAGTACGTCGCCCGCCTCATGGACGATTCAGGGAAGGTATACGCCCAGACCTATATGGATGTCGTGTCCCCGGACATCGAATTCACGGGTCAGGATCAGCAGAAGCAGTCCATCTATAATTTCAACATACAGATGGCAGGACAACCATACACGCTGGGCGAGCTGGCGGTGTCCGTGGATAACGGCCAGTACGGCACATTCACGTTCACGAATGTCAATAACGTCCAGGTGGACGTCACGAACACCGGTGGCCAGTCGCTTCCGTATGGGGATCACAACTTCAGTTTCACGGCCGGAACCTACAATACTGTGATTGCCGTCAACCACGCGAGGGCGCAGACGCTCTTCGACCAACCACTGTTCTGGCTTGTGGGCATCTTCGCCATAGGCATCGTGGGCATCGGTGTCTTCTTCGCCAGGCAGGAGGACGTGTTCTTCTCGATAGACATACCTGATTTCCCGCCGGTGGCCCGGACAAGGATACCGTTGTCTCCCGATGTCGTGATCAGCATCTTCTCAAAGATCAACGATACCTACAGATGGCAGAATACCCCGTTGACCGCCAACGAGGTCAAGAACGGTTTCAAGGACATATTCATCCAGGGCAAGCCCATCATAATCACGGATTACAACGTCGAATTCCTCCTAGACGACCTCGAGAAGAAAGGCCGTGTCAAGGAAGCGCTCGGCTATTACGGGCTCAGCGAATGGACCGATAAGACGAAGCACAGCATGGATTATATGGCTCTTATGCGGCGCTTGAGGGACATCTGCGTCAACAACGCGATCCCGTTCTCAGGTCTGGGCGAGTCAGAAGAGGCCGATAGCGTCATAACCGTGGTCGGCCAGCAGATGTTCGTGCACTTCTTCGACAAAACCTCGGATTCGTCTCAGATAATAAGCCATGCGCTCTCCACGATAAACAAGGGCATAACGATACTCCTGTTCAAGAACAACAGCGACAAGGAGGCGTTCCAGGGCATGCTGGTCTCCTCGCCTTCGGTAGCTCCTATGATAACCAAGATGGAGGCGGAAGGCGGTTCGTTGCAGTTCCTGACGGCCGAAGAATTCGAGAAGATGCTCCTGGAATTCAAATCGATGTGATCAGAGCATCTCAAGGACTGGTTCCGCGTTCATGGCCAGTTTCATGTATTTGGCCTCATGAGGCATCACCCAGCGGAATTCGGTGTGCTCTCCTGAAAGCGTCACGTCCTTGCCTCTGGCGTCGCCCTTGTACACGATATAGACAGAATGCTTCTCATCCAGCTCTTTCTCATAAGTAGCTGATGTTATCATGAAAAATGAGAGGTTCTGCGCGGTCAGGCCGGTCTCTTCTAGGGTCTCGCGGAGTGCGGTATCCTGGGGATTCTCGCCCCATTCGACCCCGCCGCCAGGGAACTCCCATAAATCGCTCTTGCGCTTCAGGAGGAGTATCCTGCCCTCGTTGAAAAGGACAAGATACGCATTGAGCTCCTGGGTCCTCAAAAACTCACTTCTTCTTCTCGAACAGTTCCGCGATGCCTTTCTCATCGATGAATTCCATCATCTTGTTGCAGCGCTCGCAGCGGAATTCGCATCCTGCTGCGGATTCGAAGTTCGTTATGCTTTCGGTGCCGCACGAAGGGCAGAAATAGAACTCCGACCCTGCGTCTGCGCCGAGGTGGCTCATCTTAGAATTATGATTGGCCACCCACCTCTCCATCCTCTCGTGGTTGAGCGACCAGCTATACGAGTACCATCCGGTTTCGCTGTCCTTTTCCCTGATGTAGTTGACAAGCCCTTCGTTATGGAGCTTGTTGAGCGTGGCGCGCACATCGCTTATCTTGATCTTGAGCCGTTTCGCCAGATCCTCGTCGCTCAGGTTGCCTGAGAAATTACGCACGATGGCGAGCGCGTTCTCGCCGCCGATTCCTATGAGGTCCTGCCTTATCCTGCCGTCGCCGAGTATGGTGATGACCCTCCTCATGAGGGTCTGCTCTTCCGCCCCGCTCATGCGCACAGGTCTTGGCGCTTCCGGGGGGGTAATCGCTTTCTTGGCGATTTTTTTCGTCGGGACCTTCTTGGGCGTAGCCTTGCCCTTCTTGGGCATAACCCTCTTCAAGGCCGCCTTTTTCTTCGGAATAGGAGTTTTCTTAGATTTCTTGACTACCAAAGTATCACCAGTACACACCGTGCAATATATATTTACGCATTTTTCATATATAAAGCTATTGTTTTATGCTTTCTGGTGTCTCGTGTACGTTTTTCATCTGTCTGGAAGGCAATCAGCGATCCTCTGGCCCAGGATAGTCATCCTCTTGAACCTCTCCTTCTCAACTGGGGTGAGATCCATGGAATCTATCTGACGCAGGCGGTTGGCATGCTTCCGGTATGCCTTCACCGCAGCGGCGTAAGCATCCCGTATATGCGGATCCCCGATCCGTCGGCCAATCCCCCTCTTCTCGAGCCTGCTCATGCTCTCTTTCGGCGAGCAGACCCGGATATTGAGCCGGGCCGCGATTTTCTGAACGAAGGATGACGGCGGGCTGGTGTCAGACGCGACCAGGACAGGAACCCCGTAATCGGATATCAAGCGGACGATGCGCTCGTCGTTCGCCTCTTTCTCACAACCGCCCGCGATCAGCGTACCCGAAAGGTCCAGGATGGCGTACCCTGTCTTTATCCCAGGGTCTATCCCTACTATCGTGTAGATTCGAACACCCTCCTCTCCAAGAGGCGGTCGTATATCTTCATCATCTGCCCGACGCTGGCTTCTATCGTGTATCTCATGGCGGTTCTGCGGCCTGCATCGCCCATCCTTTCCCGCAGCTTCTTATCCGAAAGAAGCCGGTCGATGGCCCCAGCCAGTTCGCTCGGATTGCCTGGTTCCACCAATAATCCCGTCTTGCCGTCTTCGATAATCTCTTTCGGGCCTAGCCTCCGCACCCCGACCACCGGGCAGCCCATGCGCATCGCTTCCACGAAGGTCATGCCGAACGTCTCGGTATCCGAAGCGGATGCGAATACATCCGCGCATGCGTAAGCCGCCCCCAGCTGCTTGTCAGCCACGAATCCCGTGAAGATGACATCCCTGAGTCCCATCGTCGTTGCTAGGCCCTCGAAATTCCGGATATAAGGTCCGCCTCCGGCGATCACCAGTATGGCATCCTTCCTCTCCATCATCCCGAAGGATTCCAGAAGGACATCGAGGCGCTTCTCGAAGCTGATCCTTCCCAAGTAAAGCACGATCTTCTTCCCCTTGGGTATCCTGTTGTTTTTCTTGAATGCGGCGATGTCTTTTGGGGAGCATGCGAGCTTCCGCATATCTATCCCGTTGGGCAGGTACTCGACATTGCGCAGGCCGTAGGATTGCAGCTCTTCGACGAGCTCGATAGTGGGTGCGGTCACCACATCCGCGTTCCGGAACATGTACTTCACGAATTTCTTGGCGGTGTATTCGCTCAGCCTCCGAAGGGACTTCGGAAGCTTCCCGTTCAGCAGATGGGGGACGTAATCCGGGAAATGCGTATGATATGTGATGACCGTAGGCACATGATTTCGGGTGGCGGAGATCACGCCCTGGAGCCCGAGGTTTATCGGAGCGTGCGCATGCACGATGTCAGGTTTCTCGTTCCGCAGGATGGCGCTGACACGGCGGTAATCCATCGAGGCGATGCGATACCCTTCGTAAAACGGGAACGGTGCCGATGGAATCCAATGTATCTTGAAGTTGTCATTGACCTGCTCCGTCCTCACGGGTCCCTGGCCAGGGGCGAAGAGCACAATCTCATGGTTTTTCGAAAGGACTCCGATCGCATCGTGTATGTAGGCGACCACGCCGTTGGTCTGGGGCAGGTAAGTGTCCGTGAATATGGCTATCTTCATGCCCAATCAAGCGCGAAAGAAGAATAAAAAGATATGTTATCTCGTGCTGTTCGTGGTAGCATTGGAGGCCGATCCGCTCGTATTGTCGATGTAGTACATGAAGGCATTGACCTGGGACTCTGTCGCGTTGCTGACGTTCATAGCCGGGCTGCCAGTCTGGTTCGTTCCGGTCTCATTAAGGGTCTGATTCATCTGCGGGAACGGCGCCGGTATGGCAGCCTGCTCGCAAAGCTGGACGTTGGTGGAGTTCGTGATATACGAGCAGTACGTATCGTTCTTTTCCGCACCCGCGAGCTCTATGTAGCAATCGTCCTTGTACGAAGGATCCGTCACCATGCCGCATATCGAGATGTCTTTCAGCAGAGGCATAAGGGACACCAGGCACTCGTCTTTTCTTGCGCCCGCTATCATGCAGATGTCAAGGCGATCCTGTTCCCTCGCTTCCGTCTCGATGCACTTGTCCCGCTCGTCGCCGCTTTTTTCCGTGATGCATGCCGCGAGATAAGCCTGCTCCGTCCTTTCATTCGTGAGGACCGCCACAGCATCGCCGCTAAGGTTCTGCGGCGGAATTATAGCTGGAGCGTTGGGGACCAAGGAGATGAGCTGGAACTCGGATGTGTAGTTGATCCCGTTATAAGTGTAGTTGAATGACCTGTCATAGAGGTAGCCAGTCTGGTTGTCTACGCACATGCTCCAGCGGAATATCTTCGGGGTGGTGGCGCCGATGCCGAATCTGGCCGCATCCTCCACAGTGACGTTGGTCATATTCTCGATGTAATCTACGGCGTCGCAAGCATGGCCGTTGAAGGTCTCTTTGCTGACTGCCGGGTCAAGCATTATGTACCCACGATCGAGCAGATACGTGGCGTCGGCATCATTGGTGTTGATGATGGTATCGTTGAAGAAGTCGGCGCTGATGGAATTCAGGTAATTTTCCGCATCCGCGTTCCCGGATATCATCGAGCACCCTTGCTCATCGCCGTAAGTGATGCACAGTATCGTGCCGTTTTTCAGATAATATATCTCTTTGGTGGATATCGGGTTCTGCACTATGGCTTCCCTCTCCCCGCCTTGGCTCACGAGCGTATATGTGGTGTTGTATCCGTTGGATATATCGCTGAACGAATAGGAATACGTTCCCTGGCCTTTCCCGAAAAGCATCGCTTTATGGAGTATCGATTCGGCCGCAGTCGTGTCCGCAGGCTTCGCAGGGGCTACAGGAGCCGCCGGAGCCGTGGTCAAAACGATAAACAATGCAAAAGCCACGAGCACTATAATCACTGCCAGGAGCATCTTCTGCTGGGATTCCATAGTTACATCCTCTAGTCCGGCCTCTGTCCAAACAAAGTGCCTAAGAACTATCGTAACCCTTAGTAACCATCCTTCTTAAATCTTTTTCTGCATCTCAATACATATTAACGGTGACTTCATGGGAATGCTAGATTCTATACTTGGGAAACAGGAAATGAAATCAGAGCCGTCCGCACCCGCATCCGGGAAATCGGCCAATCCATTCGCGGTAACGTTGTCGTTCGCTCCGTTGCGCTTGGCTGCCAACAAGGCGAGCTCCATCAGCCTCGTCGTGAAGGTGAAGAACATCTCCGCGGATCCGCAGATTGTCTCCGTCGACGCCCTGCTGCCGAAAGATGTCATGGTAGGGTTCGATCCGGCTTGCATAAACAAGGCGGTCGAGAAACGCGTCGGAGAGCTCAAGGCTGGAGAGACCAAGGACGTGCAGATACTCGTGTGGTCGAACAACCAGACCCGGGAAGGCACGTACCCCGTCGATGTCACTGTGTTCTCGCATTACATCGGCTATGACAAGGTCATGAGCTACATCAAGAAGAATACCACGCTGAGAGCGGCTTGATCATTGGAGCTTGTTCGTCAGTTCGTAAATTATATTAGCGACAGCAAGACCCTTCTCCGTGAGTTTCACGATGCGCTTCTTCCCTTTGCTCTCTATGGTGACGAGCCCGCCTTTCTGCAGTTCCGAGACCAGGTGGGTCACGTAGACATACGAGGTGTCGCTGCTTTTCGCCAGCTTGGAGAGATGCCACGCGTTCTCGCTATCCCGCAGGAGGGTCATTATACGGCAGGGTTTGGGCCTCGCGAACAGCTGGAGCATGCGCGCTATTTAGCGCCGCTACTTTTAAATGCCTTTATCTACGTCGTTCCATCGGGGATAGATTTATAAAATATCTCTCAGAGAATGGGTGCAGATTAAACACAAACGCTCCCGTGGGAGCTAAAATTAGAAGGTGACGAAATGGGATCAAAAGTTGGATCTGAGAAAATCTCGAGAGAGGACGGATATCTATACTATGTCGGTAAGGACGGATTCGTCTGGGCCGCCCCGATGAAGCACAACACGAGAGGCAGGAAGAAGAAAGTCGGTTCCGAGAAGATCAGCAAGGAAAGCGGCTTCATGTACTACCTAGGCAAAGACGGCTTCGTGTACAAAGCGAGATTGAAAAACGCATAAAGTCTTCTTTCTTTTTTCATAATATTTTTGTAGTCGCCCGTGCCTGGCGGCAATGAGCGTCCTGTTTTATCGACCTATCCGCCGCAATCATGGCATTCCTGGGCTTCCCCCCATATTTAAAATAACTCCTGCTTATTAAAAGTTCAATTCTACTCATAGCGGCTTTCATGTCGCAGAGGTGTGAAAATGAGAATAGTCATATCGGAATCCAACGGAAAAAGCCACCAGACCGAGCTCCCCAAGGACAAGGAGTCTGTGTTGGCCGGGAAGAAGATCGGAGACGAGCTGGACGGCAATCTCGTGGGCGCGGCGGGCTATACGCTCAAGCTCACCGGAGGCAGCGATGGGAGCGGTTTCCCGATGAGGGAAGAGGTGCACGGTTCCGCCAAGAAGATGATCCTCACCAGCGACGGCGTAGGCTTCCACGCGACCCACAACGGGGAACGCAGGAGGAAATACGTGCGCGGAAACACATATTCCACAGAGATCGTCCAGGTGAACGCGTCGGTGAAGACAGCCGGAGCGTCTCCGCTAGACCAGCTTTTCCCTAAGGCGGAGAAGAAGGAGAAGAAATGATGCAGGCCGAAATGAACATCGGGATGCTAGGGCACGTCGACCATGGCAAGACCACGCTCACCAAAGCACTGACCGGCAAATGGACCGACACGCACAGCGAGGAGATCAAAAGAGGGATATCTCAATACGCCTGGGCTATGCAGACTGCTACATATATCATTGCACTAAAGACGATATCTACGCCCCGGCCGCCAAATGCCCGAAATGCGGCGCAAAAATCAAGGCCGTTAGGAAAATCTCCATAGTGGACGCCCCTGGCCACGAGACGCTGATGACCACGGTCATAGCCGCCACGAGCATACTGGATGGCGTCCTTTTCCTGATAGCCGCGAACGAGCCGTGCCCACAGCCTCAGACGGCGGAGCACCTGCTCGTGCTCAATTCCACGGGCATCAAGAACGTCATTATCGTGCAGACGAAGATCGACCTAGTCACGAAAGAGAAGGCGGTCGAGAACTACAAGCAGATAAAGCAGTTCCTCAAAGGGACCGTGGCGGAGAAGGCGCCCATCATACCCGTCTCGGCCAACGCAGGCCTCAACATAGACGTCCTGCTCCGCACGATAATCGATACGATGAAGGCGCCGGAGCATGATGAGAAAGCCAAGCTCCGCATGTACGTTTCGCGATCATTCGACGTCAACCGGCCCGGCACCCCGCTTTCCGAACTGAAAGGCGGTGTCTTGGGGGGTTCCATAGTGCAGGGAGTGCTCAAGCTCGGCGATGAGATAGAGATAAAGCCCGGCATCACAAGAAAGGAAGGTGCCAAGCCCGTCGCTGCACTGTGCAAAGTGCAATTGCTCATGGAAGAGAGCGAGAAGCTCGACGAAGCGAGGCCCGGAGGCCTGGTCGCCGTCGGGACAACGCTCGATCCTGCGCTCACGAAAGCGGATTCATTCGTGGGATCGGTCATCGGTCACAAAGGCGAGGTGCCGGACCCGACCGATGTGATCAACGTCAAATACCATCTGCTCGAACGCGCGGACGCTCAGAACATGCCGTTGCGCGAAGCAGAACCCGTCGTCGTGAACGTCCACACGTCCACCGGAGTCGGCATAATAGCCAAGCTGGCCAAGGGCGTCGCGACGATAAAGCTCAAGAACCCCTCGGTCGTATATCCGGACATGCATGTGGCGCTTTCCAGGCGCGTGGGCCAGAGATGGCGCCTGAGCGCCTGGGGCAAGGTAGTTTAACAATCATGCTGGGGTCGCCTAGCCCGGTAGGGCGAAAGGTTGCTAACCTTTTGCGCGCAAGCGTTCGGGAGTTCAAATCTCCCCCCTAGCGTTTTTCTCCCAGTTGATCTCAAATGGATTTCGCAAACAAGGTCTTCTCCGCATGCAAACGCATCCCACGGGGTAAAGTGGCGACCTATTCCTGGATAGCCCGTGTAATCGGAAACCCCAAATCCGCCCGTGCCGTCGGGAACGCGCTCAACAAGAACCGCTCGGAATCCGTCCCTTGCCACCGTGTCATAAAGAGCGACGGGACTGTAGGGGGGTTTGCAGACGGGACGAAAGCCAAAATAAGGATGTTGCGAGCTGAAGGGATAGAAATAAAGAAAGAGAAAATAAGAAAAGAATTCCTTTTCAATCTCTAGCATTTGGAATTGATACGTATGGGCAGTCCTCTCTTAGTTGTCGCAGCGATCATCAAAAAAGACGGAAAATATCTCCTAGCCCAGCGCAAGGATGATTGCAAATCCGCTCCAGGCAAATGGGAATTCCCAGGGGGCAAGGTCGAATCCGGGGAGGATCCGAAAAGCGCGCTTATTCGGGAGATAAAAGAGGAATTGGGCATCTCCATCGGAAATCTACGGGTCTTTGACGTCATTTCGAGCGTGAATCCGAATTCGCGTTATCCCCACATAGTCATTATCTCCTATCTCGCAAATTGGCTAAGCGGGGAAATAAAATTGCTAGACTGCAAGGACGCGAGGATGGTCGCGCTCGAAGAGCTTCAGAGCTACGATCTGATCCAAGCTGATGCCGAGATCGTCTCGTCATTGCAAAAGAAAATCAGAAAGTGATCGCTCCAGAGCAGATGATCACTAGAGCATCCTCTTTCTTGAAGCCTGCCTTCACCAGCTCGTCATACTGTTTCTTTATCAGCTTCGCCTTGATGGCGGTTATGTCGGATTTGAGCGAAAAGGTGAGTTGTTTCTCCTTTGCCTCCACTTTCCCCTGAGCATACTTGTCGAATGTCTGTTCCAGGCTTTCATCCATAAATATCAACCCGCGTAGATATCGTGCCAAATCGATTTAAGGCTTCTGTGGCTTCCAGCCCCTCATCAGGAGGCTATTAGACACTACACTGACCGAGCTGAAAGCCATAGCGGCCCCAGCCACGACCGGGTTGAGGAGGAACCCAGTGAAGGGATACAAAACGCCCATCGCGATCGGGATCCCGATGATGTTGTATGCGAAGGCCCAGAAGAGGTTCTGCTTGATCTTATCCAGTGTGTACCTGCTCAGCTGGATCCCCGCGACCAGGTCCCGCAGATCGCTTTTCACGAGCACGATGCCTCCGCTCTCTATGGCGACATCCGTTCCCGTTCCAATCGCTATCCCGATGTCTGCCTGCGCGAGTGCCGGTGCGTCGTTTATCCCGTCCCCGACGAAAGCCACCCTTTCCTTCTCGGATTGGAGACGCTTGACCTCGTTGGCCTTGTCTTCAGGCAGCACGTGGGCGAGCACACGGTCTATGCCGGCCTGCTTCGCTATGGCCATGGCGGTCCGCTCGTTGTCCCCGGTCATCATCACTGTCTCGTAGCCCATCTTCCTGAGCGCCGTTATAGCTTCCCTGGAATAATCCTTTATCGTATCCGCGATGGCGATGATGCCCGCGACCTTGTCTCCAAGGCCCACTATGACGACCGTCTTCCCTTCAATCTCCAGCTTGCGCATCGCCCTGGTCATAGATTCCTTGACAGTGATGCCCTCATCTTCCATGAGCTTGGCATTGCCTACAAGAACTCGAGTATCACCAATCATCGCGCTGATTCCATGACCCGGAATCGCGTTGAACGATTTTGCCTTGCTAATCCTGAGCCTCTTCTCCTTGGCTTTGCTCACTATAGCTTCGGCCAGAGGGTGCTCCGAACCGCTTTCGGCTGAAGCCGCGGTTCTCAGAAGCTCGGATTCGCTCATGCCATAAGCGATGATATCGGTGACCACCGCATCGCCAGCGGTTATCGTTCCTGTCTTGTCGAAAGCTATGATCGTCGCCTTGTGGAGCATCTCCAGGCTTTCCGCATCCTTGATGAGGACCCCATTCTCGGCTCCCTTGCCTGTCCCGATCATCACCGCGGTCGGAGTGGCGAGCCCCATGGCGCACGGGCATGCGATTATGAGAGTCGAGACGAGGATGGTCATCGCGAACAGGAACGTCTGCCCTGCTATGAAATACCAGTATCCGAAAGCGAGCAGCGCCAGCACTATCACCGCCTGCACGAAATATCCAGCGACAATGTCGGAGAGCTCCTGTATCGGTGCCTTGCTGCCCTGCGCATCCTCCACGAGCTTTATTATCTGCGCGAGCATGGTGTCGCTGCCGACCTTCGTGGCCTTGAACCTGAAAGAGCCGATCTTATTGATGGTCGCTCCAATCACGATGTCGCCCTTGGTCTTATGCACCGGTATGCTTTCCCCGGTTATCATGCTCTCGTCGACGCTGCTCGAGCCTTCGGTGACGACGCCGTCCACCGGTACCTTGCCTCCCGGTTTGACGACTATGATATCACCGACCGCAACGTCCTTTATCGCTATCTCGACCTCTTTCCCCTCACGCACGACAAGCGCGGTCTTGGGCTGGAGGCCGATGAGCCGTTTTATCGCCTCGGACGTCTTGCCCTTGGCGACCGCTTCGAGGTACTTGCCAAGGACTATGAATGTGAGCAGCAGGGCCGCGGTCTCGTAATAGACACTGCCGCTGATGAAACCGAAACTGACCAGCACGCTGTAGATGTAAGCTGTCCCAACAGCGAGAGCGACGAGGCTGTCCATGCCGGGCATCCGGTTGATCAGGCCTCTAAAACCCCAGGTGAAGAACTCTCGGTTAAGGTATAGCACCGGCGTCGATAAGAGGAACTGCAGCGCAGCCATGTTCTTGATGAAAAATAGCGGGTATTCCAGCGCTATCATCCCTTTGAGCATCTCCGGAAGCGATAGCAGAAGCACCGGGATGGTTAATATGGCCGAATAAACGACCCTGTCCTTAAGATTTTTTATCTCATTTTCGCGGGCCAGCTTCTCCTTGTCTATCCCCTGGCCGAGGTCCATCAGCTCGGCATCGTAGCCTGCATCGATTATGGCTTTCCTCACTTTCGAGAAATCTGTCTTTGCTTCATCGTATCCGATGTCAGCCTTCTCCAGGCTGGAATCTAGATTGACTTTGCTCACGCCCGGAGTTTTCTTCAGGGCCTTTTCCACGCCCATCGCGGAACGCAAGGAATCCATCCCGATCACATGGAGAAGCATACGGCCCTTCCCTTTCTTGGCCGTATCTTCTGCGATGTCGGCTCCGTAGCCCAGCCCTTCTATGGTCTCCTTGAAGTTGCCTGGACCAACCTTGGACTCGTCATACTCCACGGTGGCCTTGTTGGTGGCATAATTGACGTTAGCGCTTTCGATCCCCTCGAGCTTCTTCAGCCTGCGTTCTATGTTCATGGCGCAGGATGCGCAATCCATGCCTGTTATCGGTATCGTGAGTTTTTTCATGTCATTCCCTCAGTCGCTATCCTGTAGAAATCTTAATATCTTATTCATCTGAGCGTTATCGGTCCCTTGGGACCGTACATCATGATCGCCAGCAGCATCACGCTGAGCAAGGCGCTAGCGGCGAAGAACCTCTTGAAGTCCCCGCTATATTCAGGGTTGGGGGCGGATCCTGCCTCCCGGTACATCATATAGCTAAGGCCGCCGAAAATGACCGCGCAGATTCCTGTTAGTATATAGAGAAAAGCCATCAGGTTGTCGTTTATCATCATGACCGACATCATCGCGCCCATGGTCCCGGACATAAGGCCTGCCATGATGCCTTCCATGGAACCCATCACTCCTGAGAACCTCCCCACGCCCAAGCCGAGCGCGATCCCGAAGAGCATCCCTACGACCGAGCCGATGAATATCCCGTTCGTCGCACCCGTGAGCGCTCCAGCCAGGAATCCGCTCATCATGCCGAGGGTCATCCCTATCATCATCCCGTGCATGCAGGACACGGACTTCCGGTAGCTGCTCATATGGAAATATGAGAATGCCGTCATGACTGCTGTAGCTATCACAAGCAGCAGAAGCCCGATCGTGGCGGACGGGCTCCCGAATCCTTTGAAAAGGCCGCCATAAGTGAAGATGCCGAGGCCTATAAGGATAGCCGAAGAGGCGACAGCGTAATTGGTGAGTTCGGCTTCCACTTCTACATGCGGTTCCCCGGCCAGGAGCGAAAATATGTAATCCTTCACCCTGTCCGGATCCCCACGTCCGGAATCAGCCGGTTCCCCTTCCCTGCGTCCCTTGAATCCTCTCTCCGCGAGCTTCCGCTTTATCGGCTCCAGGCTCTTCTCGTCGCATACGAGCTTGAGCGTGCCGTTCCTGGAATCCACGTCCTTCACGCTCCCTCCGCTCTGCGCTGCCACCCTGGAAATGACCTTCTCGCATGAGACGCACGTCATTCCGGTGAGGCTAAGGATGTATTCCTTTTTTCCAGCAGGGATCGTCGAATCTTTTTCCATCAAACCACCTTGTAGCCTTCCTTCTCTATCGCTTTCTCAGCAAGATCCATGGCCGCAGGCTTGTCATAACTGACCGTCACCGTGCCCTTCCTGAAATCCGCGCTGACTTTCTTCACCCCGTCTATCTCGGAGATGACATCCATGAGCAGCATCTCGCAGGACCTGCAATGCATCTTCTCCACTCTCAAGGTTTTTTCCATGCAATCAACCTCTACGATGTCACCACTAATTGCGCAGGACCCCACATCCTCATGCCGCAGCTTATCTGATACGTCCCTTCCTGCTGCGGGACGAATTCCACGACATCTTCTTCGCCGTTATTGGATGTCGCACTGATACCCAAGCCGTATATCACCATCTGCCTTCCGCATCCTGCGTTCGGGTCTGCCGTGAAATGCAGCCTGACCGGTATTCCTTTTTTGACAGTCAGCTCCTGCTTGTCATACGTGCCGTTGCTGAATGCTTTGATATAGATGTCTTGCGCGTTGGCATCGGCAGAGCCGTCGCTTGCATTCATGAGCACTGCTTGGGATGGGTCAGGCGCGATCTGGCCCCCGCCGCCGCATCCGCATCCACCGGATTTAACCTGAGGTTGTGCTAATGGAGCTGATTGTACTGGAGCTGGTTGCTGTGCATTCGGATCGGGTGCTTGAACTACTGTTCCTCCATTTGGCGTAATCACATATACCGCCGCGGCCAAGGCGATTAGAAGCCCCAAGGCCATTATTATCAGTCCTTTATTGATTTTGATGTCGTTTGACATAGGTATCACTCCTAAACTACGATGAACTTGCCCGGTCCCCACATCCTCATGCCGCAGCTATATTCAAACGTGCCTGCCTGCTGTGGGGTAAATTGCACGATGTCCTCCTCTCCGTTCTGGGAAATCGCGCTGACACTGATATTCATGCCATATATCACCATCTGCCTTCCGCATCCTGCGTTCGGGTCCGCCGTGAAGTGCAGCCTGACCGGCAAGCCTTTTTTGACAGTGACTTCCTCTTTGTCATACGTGCCGTCGCTGAGGGCTTTGATATAAATATCCTGAGCCTGCCCATTTCCTTGTGTTATCACGGTTCCCTGGTTGCCTGGTGTGCTGAAGGCGGTATACGCGCCCAGCACCACCGCCAGCAAGAGGCCCGCGAAAACGAGCGCCGTCGTCTTTCTTATTATGATGTCTCCCAAATAATCACCATTGTGGCATCGCCACCATTGTTTCATTCCGCTGAAACAATATATATTAAAAGATGAAACAATACATTTCACGACGTAAGAGATTGGTGGAATCCATGGATATCCGCAGGCAGATAACCCTAGGCATAGTGATAGTTTCAATTTTCATCTTCCTGGTAACCGTGCTAGTTTTCGTGTTCGCTCTTTATTCGGAAGGGCAGGCCGTGCCGGGGTTCCTCCAGCCTTTCATCTAGTACCATATCCAGTTCATGGTCCTAATGGGCGTCTTCGGGGTGAGTTCCGGTCTTGTCGTCTACAGCATCCTGAACGCCACCATAGAGAAGCAGGAGAAGGCTGCCAAGACCAACATGGGCATAATAATGAAGTTCCTCGGTGAGGATGAGCGGAACATACTTGATCTCCTTTCGAGCAAGGGCGGGATGACCACACAGTCCGAGATATCGAGGCTGCCTGGGATGAGCCGCCTCAAGGCGCACCGCGTGGTCAGGAAGCTCGAGGATCGCGGGATCGTCCATGTCGAGAAGAACGGGAAGATAAACATGATACGGCTTGTGGACGAGCTCAAAATAGAATGATCATTGCTCCAGCAACCCTTTGTGCAGCTTCTTCCAAATGCCTGCCGCCGGATACCAGATGAAGAGGTAGCACACGGGTATCATGATCAGGCCCTGGAGCAGGCCATAGTTCATGGTGATCATGGGGTAGGTCATCGTCTCGGGGACGAAAGTCAGGTTGCCGGTGAATCTCGGGTCCTTGAGGGGCAGGGCCATATTCACGTACCATTTGTAATCGTTGGATTTGTTGAAATCGATTGGGGTGCAATTGATGGAATCCGGTGCGACCGTGAGCGTCATATTGTTGAGATCGACGGTCCACGTGAATTCTGGGTCGTATTTTGTCCCGTCCGATAGCACCAGGTAGCTGTCATTGTCCTGGAAGCAGAGCTGGGTGCTGCTGTGAGAAATCAGTGGAGGGAAATCCAGGTAGTCCGCGAGCGGGAATATGGCGTTCACTTTCTGCGGCACCATCATATCGCTGCTGGGGTGGGTGAATGAGTATACGATCACATCCGCATTGCTGCTTTCTTGAGGGCTGCTCAGAAGCTGGCCATCCATCTCTTGCATGTGCGGGAATATCGCTGCGCCCAGGATGAACGGGATGAAGATGAGCAGTATGGCGCGCAAGATGAAGTTCGGTAATTCCTTGGATACCATGTCCATCACGCTCAGTTGCCGAAAATATTCTTCTTGAGGACCGTGATTACGTTCTCGGGGTCGGGGCCTATCTTGATGAGCGTGGTCTGGCCGCGGATCCCGCGACCGCTGGGCGTGGTGATTATCAAACCGAGGGTCTCGAGGTCATTGAGGTACTCGCGGTACCATCTCGCGCTCCTCGCGCGCTTATGGGCCTTGTTGCATGCCCTCTCGTACTCCTCATATACCTCTCCGGAGAACAGAAGGCCCGTGTCGTCCCCTTCCAGGCGGGAGTACTTGCTCCCGGAAATCGAGAGCGTAGCAATCGCGTAGAGCACGATCTGGTTCATCTCAGGCAGCGCGTTGATTGCCTCTACCGTGAGGTCCACCTCCACTTTCTTGCGCGCGGATTCAACCTCCTCGTCGCTTATCCTCCACAATCCTTTCTGCTGCGCTATCTCGCCGGCCTTATGCAGCAAGGTGAGCGCGTACCTGGCATCCCCGCTCTCCTGGGACGTGATGGCGGCCGCGAGATTGATGGCGGACTGGTCCACGACGTCCTTCTCGAACCCTTCCTTCGCCCTCTGCTCGAGGATCTTCTGGAGCTGCTCGGACTGATATGAATGGAATATTATCTCGCTCTGATACAGGCTGCTTCTGGTCCTGGTCTCCAGCGAATCCTTGAACGATATCCGGTTCGAGATGCCAACCAGGGAGACCCCGCCCCGTTTTATCTCGTCGTTCGAGCGCGTGAGCGTGTACACGAGGTCGTCGAGGTCCTTAACAACGTCTATCTCGTCGAGTATTATGGTCATCTGCTCCCCGTTCGAGACTATCTCGAGGAGCTTCTCATACAGGAACGGGAGCCCGAATCCGGCCTTCTCCAGCTCGGGGATGTATTCTTTCAGCACCTTCTGGAGTATCCTGTATCTGGAAGCGTATATCCTGCAATTGATGTAATACATCGTGGCCTTGTTCTCCTTCTTCTTCGCGGTCTCGATGAAATCCTCCATCACGCGCTTCATGGTGCATGTCTTTCCCGTGCCGCTCGGACCGTATATGATGAGGTTCCTCGGCTTCTGGCCTTTCAAAGCTGGTGAGAGGACGGACATTATCTCGTGGAGCTGATGCTCCCGGAATGGAAGCTCCTTCGGCACGTAATGCGGAGAGAGCACAGACACATCACGGAAGATGGATTTCTGTGAGAGTATCTGATCAAAAGAAGCCATGCAATGCTTTCTCCGCAAAGGTTTATATTGAATAGTGGAAGTACGGGTCTCCAGAGGTGGAACCGACGTGACCGTTTTCACGTACGTTTTAATATTTTCCCATATACAGTCTTGTCCATATTTTATACGGAGGCGAATCTATGATTGTCGGTGAAAGGATACTAGAAGTCAGCGGAAACAAGGCCCCGAATGCCAACATAAGCGGCCTGAGCATCAACATATCGCTCGAAGACGTGGCCAAAGCATCGGACGGCAGCCTCGAGATCACCTACGCCTACAATGTGAATTACGAGACCGGCGTCGGAACCATGAAGATCAAGGGAGTGCTGATCGCGAAGGAAGAGGACGCCCTCTCCAAGAGCGTCATCGACACGTGGAAATCGAGCAAGAAACTGCCAGATGATTACGCGACCATGATACTGAGCGCCGTGAATTACAGCGGCAGCGCGAATGGCACATTGGTTGCCCGCGTGCTCGGCCTCACAGCCCCGCTCATACCGCCGCGCATCCAGCTCACGAAATCGTCCCCAGCCCCGGCTCCGTCCGGGAAGGGCAGGAAATAATTTTTTATCTAAGGGTTTTCCTTTTTCTTTTTGTATAAATAGGCTATTGCACTCGTCACCCAAGCAATTATCAATCCAACTCCGACTCCCCTAAAGTATATATTTCCCGTAAGGTATCCTATTAAAATGAATATTACACTCAAAACTAACTCAAGTAATATGAGTGCCGTAAGTAGATGTTGTTCCAAAAGTTTTCGTCTCCATTCTGGCAAAATTACGCTTTTTTTCTCCATGTTTTCACCTTTTTATATGATGTTCTGCCACTGGTTAAATGCCCCGCCCTTCAGAGCGGGGTTCTTTATTATTTTCCTTAATCATGGTCGCGCTTCCTTTTAGCACATAGAAAGAAGCAACGGCCAGGTTCAATCTCTTCTCCTCATCCTTCTTGAAAGGCCCAGTGGCCTCGCCGCGCAAAGGAAGCTCGGGCACGTCTTCGAGGAACCTCACCTTGAGCTCCTGGCTGGCAGGCATGAGCGCGTCGCGCAGCGGTTCGAATCTCTCGAGTTCCGTTGCATCGAAAACTTTCGCTATGAGGCCGGTGTCACCATGGATCGAGTTAGGGACCCGTATCAGCTTGCTGAGATCCTGCGTCACTCCGGCATCGGTGTCCACCGAAGCGACCGGGAGCATCTTCGCTATCGGTGCGAGCCTTTCTATGAGTTCCGGGTTCTTCTTGACTGGAGAGGCGCTCCAGTTCCCCTCCATGATACCTTTCATGAAGACTTCCCTCGTCTTCTCCTGCTTAAGGCTCCTGTGGATGGAAGACGGGTCATCTTCCAGGGCCTTGAGGACCATGTTCGCGAACCGCCCCCGGTATCCTCCCTCATCCGGTCTGGGCCCGTGCAGCTTCGCGATCTTCTCCCCGCTTTCGGAGAAAAAATCCTTGTAATTGAGGCCGTTCCCCATGATGTAATCGACGAGCTCGCGCCGCTCCTCGCCTCCGAGGATCCGGAAATCCTTGTCCCTGACATGGACATGGTAGCCGCGGTTGCCCGAGAACGCGAGCATCACGTCCTTGCATCCGAAATCGCCCTTGATGAAGTCCGTGACCAGGCGCGAGAGGTCAGATTTGACCTTGTCGAGAAGCACGTACGCGCCGTATTTCCCTTCGGCATGGAGATCCAGGTCGAATACGAGGTCCGCGCCCATCCAAATCTTCTTCTCCATGGGCGTCGCAGCCGGATGCTCGTAATACGATATCGAATGCGATACGAAGAATGGGGTGTTGTTCATCAGATAATTGCGCAGCTCTGAAGGGTGCGCGAACGCCAGGTGCCGGGATTCGATTTTCCTGCTGAATCCGACCCCGAACTCCCGCTGCTCGATCCCCACGATCTCGAGCTCAGCCTGGCTGTAGTAAGAGGAGAATATCTTCGTCATGAGGGCGCGGTCGCTTTCGTTCATTGAGGCGCCTCCGTGTTCTCCTTTACCGCTTCCATCGATCCGGCCATCTGCTGCTTGATGAAGTTTTTCCTTTCTTTCCCGAGCGTGTGCCAGTTCAGCGGGCTCCCAATCCTGCAGACCGCGACGCAGAGCCCGTACGTCAGGGTCGTGGCGCATGACGGCACGCTATACGCGCGTTTGCGTATCTGCGTCACCTGGTATCTCGTGATCTTCTCCTTGAAATCAGGCGCGTCCGAGAACAGCTGGACTATATCTTCGTCGTTCATGCCTATGGCCATGAGATACGTGGCGAGGAAATACCTGGCCTGGTGGGGGAGGTTCTCGTGCTTCCTCATGCTTTCCATCAGCCTTTCCACGCATGGGGGGTGGTCATCCACTTTCGCTCCGCTGGCGAGCTTTCCGGATCCGGCCTGCGTTTTGGGGAGGCTCTCCAGGAGCTTCTCTCCGGCCTGCTTTATCAGTTCAGGGGGGTCCTTCACGAGCGGTATCCTCTCGACGTGCTTTCGCACCGCCTCCTCCACGAGCCTTTTCTTCTCGTGGTACGTTATCTCCACCATGCCGCTGATGAGGCGCCTGTTCGTTATGCGGTAATCGACCGAGCGGGGACTGAACCTGAGATAGACCGGAAGCGTGATGAGCATGCGCCCCTTCTCAGGGGTCGTCGCTATGCCGAAGATCCTCGCGACCGAGTCGACCTCCTTCTCATCCGCACGGTCCAGCCAGCCGTGCGCGATCTTGGCCTCATTCACCGCGAATCTGCTTGTGAGGAACGAGTTCCGGAGGAAACCCAGTATCATGCGCGATGCGGCGAAAGACGCGATGCTCTCCTTCTTGTCCGAGCCCCGCAATGATACGGATGCCCGCATGTCGCCTTCCAGCGCCCTTTTTATACGCTCGACCCCGCGGTCGGTGATGCTCTCCGTGAGTGTTATGCTGGCTATCGCTTTCCTGGCTTCGTCAGTGAAAGGGTATTTGACGGCAAAGTCCAGCTCCTTATCATCCATGACCCTACTTCTCAGCCATCATCTAAAAAGCCTACGAGCGGGCCTTCTTCTTCGCTTTTCGTTTCATTGCGATGTACCTGAAAAACTCGTATCCCAGGTCGAATGCTATGACGGCCAGGAAATAGTCGTACTGGCCCACGAGGGCGAAGGCGAGGGCCGCCAATTTGAGGAACGGTCTCCACTCGGTGAGGGGCCTGAGGTTCCCGACGTAATCTATCTCATCGAGGAATGCGGCTACGAGGAAGATGATGAAGACCGGGATGTCTATGGACGGGATGCCGATAGCGAGGACCGTGATCAAGACCGCGGCGAGGCCGACCCGGTGCGCTACCGTGTCGACTTTGGTCGCGAAGATCTGGGCTGCGACCGCGGCGAGGAACAGGACCGAGAAAGGGGACAGCGATATCATGTAGCCTATGAGGACTCCGTAGAGGACCGCGAGCGGGTATTTCGACGGATGCTTCCCCGGCTGGTCGTCATCCATCCAGTCGACGGCTTTCACGATTACGCCCGCGCAGAATGCGAGCAATAGGAGTTCGAGCAGCATGATGGTAATCCGCCAGCGCGATTTTTAAATGGCGGGGCGCGGGCGCCCACCATAAAAACTATATTACTGCGTATCCATACCTAGACATGAAAACAGAGCCTAAGGTACGGCTTGGCATCCCAGGTCTTGATCCTCTTCTCGGAGGGGGCGTACCACAACGCACAGTCCTCCTCCTTCCAGGTTGCGTCGGCAGCGGAAAGACCATATTCTCGCTCCAGTTCATAGCGGAAGGCGCGAAGAAATACAATGAGCGCGGATTGTACGTGTCTTTCGAGGAATCGGAGGAGAAGCTGCGCGAGCAGGCGATGCTTTTCGGTTGGAACTTCAAAGCCCTGGAGAAGAAGAAGATGGCGCGCATCATGCTCCTGCCAGCGCTGACCATGGGAGAGATGCTTTCCGACCTGGATAAAGCCATAAAGAGCTTCAAGCCGCAGAGGCTCGTCATCGATTCGTTCACGTTCATGAGCCTCGCCGCGCACACGCGCAACAGGGTCGTGGACATAGACAAGATACCCGTCGACGAGCTCCTTTACGGGGACCCGAAAGGCGCGATCGTCTCGGCGCCATCGGACTGGAACACCATGGTCGTGAAGAAGATGGTCACGGATCTCGTCCTCATGCTCCAGCAGAAGAACATCACGACCATATTGACATCTGAGGTCTCGAAGAACAGCGACTGGTACAGCCGCGACACCGTGAGCGAGTTCGCGTGCGATGGCGTCATACTCCTCCGCTCGACCCCCATCGGATCCGAGCTCCACCGTTCCATCGAGATAGTCAAGATGAGGAACGCGAAGATAAAAGGCGGGATATACAGCTTCGATTTCACAAAGAACGGGATAGTGGTGCAGTAACTTTCGAATTCAAATCAGGTGTATGAGGACAAAGGGGAGGGCGATTGCCAATGCAGGCACGAAGTCCGCCTCCACCACCACGCTGCACAGGTATCTCATATCAACGCCTTTCCTGCATTCCTCAAGATAATAAAGGGAATACAAGAACGTAGACAATATCATTGCGCCGAAGAGCGGGGTACCATAAAAAACCGCAGCCGCGATCCCCAAGACGAGGGTCAGCAGATTCAGGCCATTCAGGAACATGAGTGATTTATCTTTGCCAAATGTGACGGGGATGGTCCGTATGCTCTTTTTCGAGTCCCCTTCGATATCACGCATGTCGAATATCGTGCTGACGATGAATAACCGCAAGAAGATGAAGACGACCAGTATGATCGCCAAATCCGATATCTGTGCATGAGCGGCGAAGACGGCAGCGAGTACGAATGCGCCGTAGAGTGCGCTCACGATCAGGTTCTTCACCGCCAGCGGCTCTTTCAGGCGCGAGAAGCCCAAAATCCCTTCCAAAGGCCGAAGCAGGGGGAAGTTGTAGAGAAGGCCGAACACGAAGCCCGCTGCCATCGTGAGGAATAACAGGGAGTTGACAAAAAATGCGTATGCAAAGCTGGCGAAAAAGCCCACCGTGGCGAATGCCAGGATAGCCTGGCCGTTCTTCGCAACGAACATGGTCCGCTCCGGGACATTGATAGAATCGATATCTCCATCATCCCGCCTGTTGAGCGAGTATATGACGAGTGAGGAGAAGAATACCGCTGCCAAGGCCAGCGCATTAATGGGAAGCCCGAGCACGGCTTCGGTGATGATGACGATCCCGGATGCGATGAGTGAAGCGTATATATCGCTCATCACCAGCCAGTCGAATATCTTTCTAAGGGCGACCATTCAACCGACCGTCAGGACCAGGTTCAACGACCCGGAGGAAGTAGTGGAAACCACTTTGTTAAATCTAATGTCTTTCCCTGCAAAAGATGATACGAGCCCCGATAGCATGCCGCGTAGGATAGGGAAGGACGTTTTTTTCGCGTATTTCGTCCAAGGATAGCCGATGCATATAGCTTTCTTACCGTAGCTCATGACGTTGATATCTCCCCATCCGAGGGCAGGCAGCAAGTCATGGATGAGGTCTGGCGAGATATTCTTCATGCCAAATCCCTTGAAATAATAAAATGCCGTATCGAAAAGGATGTCATCTCCGTCTTCAAGGGCGCCGAGCGTTATCTCAAGGAAATAAATCGAGCTAGCTTCGTTAAGCATGAACCTCTGTCCCATGCACTCGAAAATTCCGTTCTTATAGGTGAATAACCGCCCTTCAAGGAGATCGGAGAAGGAATTCCTCGCGTACTGGGTTTTTTTAATCGTGTTTAATTCGAAATATTCCTTTTCCAAGCCCAAGTCCTTTGGGGCCGCCTTCCCGAATGACTCTCTCTTCCCTCTCAGCAAACCGGGCGGCGCGCATTCCAGCACGCACTTCTTGTCTCCCCTCCCCTGGCAGCTCTCCTGGATGCCTTCGACCCGCCGTCCTATGATATGCTGCCATGCTCCGCTCATAGTCCCGATCAGGAAATCTCCGTGCCCGTTGAGCCTGCAGACCATCAAGTCGTAGAACGATGCGACGAACCGGTCGCCATCATAATCGAGGGCGTATGCGGTTTCAGATGCATACTCGGACTCCATGAGACTCATGAATGTGTTCATGAACTCCAGGAACTCCTTTTTTGGAAGGCTATCCTTTTTCGGCAGCCCCACTGTAATGCCGAATCTAATACCCCAGAGCTTCCCAGCTTCGTAGATGGCAGCCCTGCCTTTCTCCCCGTGCTTGGCGATTATCCGCGTCTCCAGATCGCTCAAGACGATCTCCGGGAAAAAGACCTCGCGCACATAACAGTCAGTCCCCTTTCCGACATATTTGGAAATGACATATCCAGGTTTGTCGATTATCTCATTGTTCGGCAGGAGGATATTCCTCAGGAACCAATTCGATAGGACGATATTCTTAAGAATCCAAGAGCTCTTCCTGTCCTCCATCTATTCAGCCTCCTCCGTCCACTGGCAGATCATTTCGGGTATGAAGTGCGTACGCTTCCCGATTTTTATGGTGGTTCCACGATCTAGGGCCGTGCCCTCGTCAAAGAGGCATCCTGATATATTTTCAAGGATGAGAAACCTGCTGATGATATGACCCCGGTTGCGCATATCCTCGGCGTTCGGAAGGACGATATTCTGTATGGACCAACTGGTCACGCTGTCTCGTATGGACATTTCCCCATCCCGATACTGATGAGTACCGATACTGATGACTAATATGGTAACGCTATCGTAACGAATTGTCAATATAATATTTATATGTTCCCCACGCGGAGCAGGCCTTTCCGTATATCGTCTGGCGCGATTCAGCGGAACATATTAATAGCTTAAGAGGAAAGGAAAAGCATGGCCAAGAAAACCCCGAGGAAGGTTCTGGCGAAACCTGCCAAGAGACCTGTGGATGTTTCGAGCCCGGAAAATCGTCTCGTCCGGGTGACCAGCGGCATACCCGGTCTCGACACGCTCATCGAAGGCGGCTATGTGAAGAACAGCTCCGTCCTGATAAGAGGCGACACCGGAGCGGCCAAGACCATCTTCTCCCTCCAGTACCTCTACCACGGAGCCAAATTCATGGACGAGCCGGGCGTTTACATAAGCTTCGCGGAATCCAAGGAAGCGACATACAACCATGGCTGGAAATTCGGATGGGACTTCGAAGACCTCACCAAAAAAGGGATGTTCCAGGTCATAAGGTACGAGCCCCACGAAGTGGTCAAGATCATGGAAGAAGGGGGCGGACTGATCAGGGACACTGTGGAATCGATCAGTGCGAAAAGGATAACGATAGATTCGCTGACAGCATACGAGATGTTCTTCGAGAACCGCTACAAGGCCAACCAGTCCGTGCTCAACCTTTTCGAGATGCTCAAAAAATGGGAGGTCACCGCGCTCGTGACAGCCGAACTTCCCGTGAGCCTCAAGCACGAATCGAGGGACCGCCTGGGCTTCCTCACCGAGGGCATAATAAACCTCTACCACGCCAGGCGCCGTGCGACACGTGTTAGGGCCCTCGAAGTGATAAAGATGAGGGATACCGATCACGACCAGGGGGTCAACCTGTTCAATATAACCAAGAACGGGCTCAAGGTATTCAAGGGGTTGAAAGACGTTGATGGTTAAAGCCCAGGTCAGCATGGAGTTCCTCTCCGTCCTGGCAATGTCGCTGGTAGTGATACTGGTTATAGCCGTGCTTGCGCAGCAGCAGATCAACACCCTGCAGCAGCAGAAGAACGCGCAGGACACGCAGAACTCACTGCTCGATTTGAGCTCTGCTGCCAAGTCGGTCTACTCACAGGGCGAAGGGTCCAGGCAGCTCGTATACGTCAATCTCCCGAGCGACTACGATCCGAACGGCTCGGTGGTAGGGAACAATTCCATAACGCTGAAATCCGCGGGCACGGATTACGTGGCGCTGGAGAATTTCGCGGTCCACGGCTATCTCCCCCAGACATCCGGCATGCAGTGGGTCTGGGTCGTCTCGGAAGGGGACTGGGTGCGCATCGGGGAAGCCATGATGGAATTCGACAAAAACAGCATCTTCCTGGTGATGAACAGCAATTCCACGGCGTCCTACTCGTTCTCCGTGACGAACGTATGGACCAGTGGCATCAACATCAGCACTACCACGACATGGGCCAATTCGGATGTGAGCATGAGTGGAGTACCCGCTTCGATATCCCTCCCAGCGAACAACAGCCACGCCATCAACCTGCAATTCAGTTCATCATCCAATTCTTCCGGCATCTACTCCGGCCAGATCGTGTTCCTGGCCAAGGATGCGAACAATCTCACGGATAACGTGGACATACCGGTCACGGTGGAGGTCGTGGCGAGCGGCCAGCAGCCTTATCCGACTTCGGACATACAAGGCCCTCTAATAGTCGACATCTATCAGGCGCCCACCCCCGCCGTCTTGGGCCAACCGCTGGCGATCTACGTGAACGCCACGGACTCCATGACCGGGAACAGCACCATCACCGGCTGCCAGATCGACGCCGACAACGCGAACAACTGGCACAGCATGCTTCCTGTGGACGGAGCGTATAATTCACCTACGGAACTGTCGGTCTTCAATTACACGAGCGGCTTCGATCTAGGCCCCCACACGGTGAGGGCCAAGTGCACGGACTTCTACAACAACACGGGGCCGACAGCCTACTATTACTTCAATGTGAGCCAGGCCGACACGCTGGGGCCTATCGTGATCCAGATGACCCACCCCACCAATCCGACCACACTCTCGAATATCACCTTGGGCGGGATAGCGACGGATGTCTATACCGGAGACAGCAATGTATCCGGATGCAGTGTGAAGGTCGGCAATAACGGGGCATGGTATCCGGCGGCCGCGTTCGGCTCCCCCTGGAACACTTCGGCGACCCAGAACTTCACCTTCAACGCAGGCCCGTTCCTAGTGGGCAATTACAACGTGTATTACCAATGCATGGATTCGCTAGGCAACATTGGCGGCATCTACAATGACAGCTTCGGCGTGGTGGATGTGGACCTCATGCTCGCGATCGACCAGTCCGGATCCATGGTGTGGACGTTCACCAACGCTTCGAGCGCATCCGCGGTCAACGCCGCGAGCACGGGGTGGAGCAACGTGGAGAACATCACAGTCCCGGTCACATCGGGGAACATGGCTAACCTTACCGTGGCGGTGAAGGCGAGCACTGCCAACTGCCTGGTCTCATACAACGCCACGATAAACGGCGCCACCGTCGGGACCGGCAACACCACGAGCACCAGCTACACCACCATCACCAGCAGCATAAACGTCGCCAGCTACCAGGCTCCTTACGTGCTCACGCTATGGCTGAAGCGCAACGCGAGCGGATGCACCGCTTATAACGACTTCCTGTCCGTTACACAGCTTCCCTACAAGGAGAACGCGGTAGAGGCCTCAGCCGATACCTTCCTCAACGTCTCAGGGAACAACATCCAGGCCGGACTCGTGACATTCAGCACGACCGCTACGACCGTACAGACCCTCGCCCTCATGACGCCCGCGAACCAGGCCGCACTCTATGCGTCCATCAACGGCCTGCCGACTCCTACCGGTAGCACGTGCCTGCAATGCGGGCTGCAGAACGCATGCGCGGAGCTGGTCTCCTCCAGGTCCCGGCCTACGGCTAACAAGGTCGCGGTGCTGCTGACGGACGGCGTTGAGAATGTGGGGAACGCGATCGATGGCGCAGAATACTGCAGGGCCAACAACGTGACGGTATATACCATCGGGATCGGCGGCGACGTGAACGACACCGAGCTGACCGACATCGCGCTCCTGACTTACGGGAATTACTATTTCGCGCCGAACGCGGCGACGCTCACGGCGATATTCGACAGCATAGGCAGGCACTGATGCACATGAGAGCCCAAGTATCATCGGAATTCGTCATGGTATACGCGGCGCTGATGCTGATATTCGTCGTCGTCTTCGCGATACTGTTCGGCGGCAACTTCAACCTGTTTCAGGCGCAGGACCTCGCGGCGGCGCAGCGCGATTCGCAATCCATCGCGACCGCCATCAATTTCGTCTATCTGGCCGGAGACGGGGCCAGCTACAATTTCACGCCGCAGGACCTGGGGCCGGGAGAGAACATAACGATAACCTCTTTCGGAGTGGGCGCGCAGCGGCCTTACGATTATGCGAGCGCGCCATTGCTGGACGGGCAGACGAATGCGAGCTCTTTGGGCACTGGGAGCGTCGTGATAAGCAACCAAGCGGGTGGGATATATATCGGCGGCTAAGCGCGGGCAGATATGGGCCATGGATTTCATGACCGGCCTCCTCGCGCTCTCGTTCATACTCATGATATACCTGCTGGTGTGGAACTCGATAGTGCTGCGCTGGGGCGAGGCCTCGGCGCAGAATAGCATGGCATCCAGCGCATTCCTGGCATCAGAATCCCTCCTCGCCACGCCGGGCGAGCCCACGAGCTGGGAGATGCTCCCGAACATGACCGGCAATGTGACCGCAATCGGACTCGTCAACAGCCGCAACGAGCTGAACCCCCTGAAGCTCAGCCAGCTGGTGGCCTACAACGCGACAGCGTATTCGACCATCAAGACGCGCCTCGGTCTCCAGTTCTATGATTTCGGCCTCGAAGTGACCGACTTAACCGGGGGCACCGTCTATTACGAGTTCGGGAAGTTCTCCGGTCCGACGACCAGCAATTCGGTCGTGATCGATAGGTTCGGAATAATGAACGGCACCCCGGTGATCGTGCACATGGAGGTTTTCGGATGAAGGGGTTCGTCATAACGCTGGACGCCGTGATCGCGATATCGTTCTTCCTCTTCGCGATAATCATAATAACGACCCAGATATACCAGCCGCGGTCCCCGAACGACATATATCTGAAGGAGCTCACGCTCGATACGATCACCGTCCTAGAGAAGACCGGCGGGATAGACCAGGCGATCGAAGGGAACATCAGCGCCGTCCAGGTGCTTCTCCAAGCGACGCCGGATCTCGCATGCATGGACATCACCATATACAACAGCACCGGGGACGTGGTGGCGAGCACGGTGAAGAGCGGCTGCAACTACACGGAGGGCCTCGACATGCAGGCCGCGGCGGCTTCCGAACGCTTCAACCAGGAGAATTTCATGGTGCAAACTGAATCATGGTTCAAGGCGGGGTCTGATTGAGATGCGCGGGTTCGTGATCACTCTCCTGGCGGTGAGCCTCGTCATGATACTGGTGCTGCTGGCCATGTCGCTCAGCGATACGCAGCTCAGCACTGATCGGGCGCTCAAGGATCCGCTGCCACTCACCTACGCGGCGTTCCTGCTTGATGGCATCGGGCAGGAGTTCAATTCCATAGTCGGACCGAGCATGGTATTCTCCGAGACGAACACCAGCATGGGCATATCCGTGGCGGATACACTGAGCGGATATAATTACACGCCGGCCATCGTGGGATACAGCGCGTACCTGTCGGACGAGATTGCGCCGCAGACCGCCAGCAGCATAACCACGAATCTCTCGAATCTCACCGATGGTGTGACCTCCCTATACATAGACGGGAATTATATCTACTCCAACGACCACACCCAGAACGTATCGCTATTCTCCAGGGCCGGCGGCACGGGCGCCTCATCGTACTCCATCAACGCCACGGTCACCGCCGTGCGCACGAACGTCACTCCGATGGTTTTCACAAACGGGACGATGAATGTGACAATCGACATCACCGACATCAATGGGACGTATATCCAGTCGGGAAGCGTCTCCCCCAACCAGCAGAACACCCTGGTACTGTATTACTCGGGGAGCAGCCTCACCATTACCGTGGGGCCCCAGAACGGCAACAGCGGCTCGCTGCTGGTGCAGGCGAGGGGGACCAATGCGGCCGTTTCGTGGGCCGCGGTTCTGCCGCCGCTGAACGCGACCGACAAGATGGGATACGCTTACAACGCCACGATAGATTACGTGCAGGGCAGCGTGGAGAAGAAATGCCCAATCGGGGAATGATATTATAAGTGCGAGTGAGATGAGTGAAACATGGCCATGGAAACCAAGATAGAAGAGATGGTCCTGCTCGTCCAGAAGAAGGGGCGGGCGAATTTCCGCGAGATATCCAGGGCTCTCTCCTGGGATGAGCAATACGTGGAGAAGGTAGCGCTGATCCTCGAGAAGGCGAATCTCGCGAAAACGCACTATCCCATCAATATATTCGAATCCCCGTACATCTCCATCCCTCCGGAGCAGAAAAAGAACTCCGCACCCGGAGATTCCGGGAAGGTGATAGAGGAATACGAGATCTCGCCCAGGGAAGGGCACGTCCTCGGCACGGCGAAGATCTACCAGTCCCAGGCAGAGAGGCGCCCCGCATACCAGCTCACGCTCCCGAAGATCAGCGTCTACATGCGCGCTTATCTGGAATACCTCAAGGAGGCGATCTCCAGGAAGATGCCTGGGACCAGCGAGGAGAAAAGCGCGGAGCTCGTGGAAGAGAATTTCCTCGTCCGGTACTCGGCCATATCCGGCATGATCAGCACCGAGCTGAGCCCCGAGCCCTCCGTGCTAGAGACGCTTACCGATACGGCGCTCAACGAGATGTATGGGCTGGGAGAACTGGAAGCGCTCATCGGGGACCAGAAGCTCGAGGAGATAGTGATAAACTCCGCCACGGTCCCGGTCGCGGTCTACCATCGTAAATTCGGATGGCTCAAGACGGACGTCACGATGCCGAGCGAGGCTGATATAGAGAACTTCGCCCAGCAGATCGCGCGCAAAGTGGGCAGGCAGATAAGCACCCTCAGCCCCGTGCTGGATGCGCACCTGGGGACCGGGGACCGCGTGAACGCGACCTTGTTCCCCATCTCTTCGCACGGCAACACCATCACGCTGCGGCTTTTCGCGAGGAACCCGTGGACCATAGTCACGTTCATCAAACCCGAGGTCCGGGCGATGTCAGTCGACATAGCCGCCCTCCTCTGGCAGGCCATGCAGTACGAGATGAACGTGCTCGTGGCAGGTGGGACTGCGAGCGGGAAGACCAGCGCCCTCAACGGCCTCGTCTCCATGGTGCAGCCTTACCAGAGGATAATCACCATAGAGGACACCCGCGAGCTCATGCTCCCGACCTACCAATGGAACTGGGTGCCCCTCGTCACCAGGATGCCGAATCCAGAAGGGCTGGGCGAGGTCACGATGCTGGACCTCCTCGTGAACTCGTTGAGGATGAGGCCGGACCGCATAGTAATGGGAGAGATACGTCGGAAGAACGAGGCCGAGGTCCTCTTCGAAGCGATGCATACCGGCCACAGCGTCTACTCCACGATTCACGCGGATACGGGCAGCCAGGTGCTAAAAAGGCTTGTCGAGCCCCCAATCGAGGTGCCCGGGGCCGAGGTGGAGGATCTGCACCTCATACTCGTCCAGTACCGGGACCGCCGCAAGAACATTCGGCGCACATTGGAGCTATCCGAAGTCATAACCGGGGCCGGAGGGCCGGAGCTCAACCGCATCTACACCTGGAAGCCCAGGGACGACGAGTTCCAGTTCGTGAAGCCGCCCCACCGTTATATGCAGGAGCTCAATCTCCACACCGGTTTCAGCGAGCAGGAATGCAACGACGATCTGAAGGACAAGGTATCCATCCTGAACTGGATGGAGAAGAACAACCTAGAGAACATAGAGGATGTCGGCAGGGTGATGAAGCTCTTCTATTCCGAGCCGGATACGATAACCAAGGCTGCCGCGAAAGGGCAAGTGCCCTCGAAAGTGCTTTAAGGGGTTGACCGATGCCAGAACAAAAAATTCCTCTCATGCTCGTCTCGGCCAGACAGATGTTCTGGCTTGGCCGCAGATTCAGGTCGCTTGGGCGCGCCCTGACTTCTGTGAATCCCCGCCTAGGCACTGTGCTCCAGAAATTGAGGATGGACATAGAGCCCGAAGGGTATGCGGTGGGCTCTCTCGTATCCTCGCTCTTCTACGGCTTGCTCCTTTTCATAATAGCCGCCGCGGCGCTGTTCGTGCGCTATCATGACATGGCGCAGGTGTGGCCGACAGCCATCCTGATGGGGGTGGTGTTCTGGTTCGTCTTCTTCATGTTCCACATGATATACCCCGGGATCATCATGACTAAGATCGCCGCGAAGGAGAGCAACGACCTTCTATTCGCGCTCCGTGAGATGATGATAGACATAGAAGGCGGGGTGCCGCTTTTCGATGCCATGAAGAACGTGGCCTTGGGTGATTACGGCTATGTGTCCCGGGATCTCGCAGGGGTAGTGAAGCAGATTGAACGAGGTGTGCCGGACCAGGTCGCATTGAGGGAGCTCGCCATAAAGACGGAAAGCGAATACATGAAGAGGTCCCTCTGGCAGGTGGTCAATGCGCTGGAATCCGGGGCGAGCCTGAGCACCGCGCTTTCCGCCATCGTGCAGTCGATAGAGAACTACCTCTATCAGGACATAAAGAGTTACTCGGCGAACCTCAACTTCCTCATGCTCATATACATGCTGGTCGCCACGGTGGTGCCTTCCCTGGGCATAACCTTCATGGTGCTGCTCTCGGCGTTCAGCGGCCTGGGAGTGACTTTCACGACGCTTGTGCTGCTGCTCGGGGCGTCGGTGCTTATGCAGGCGATAATGATCGGGTACATGAGTTCCACCCGACCGGAGATATTCGGCAGTTGATCCAAGGATGAAGAGCAAGACAGAGAAACCGAAGATAGGCGTTGCGCCCGAGCCAGCCCGGCAGAGCCAGCCGAAGGGGAGGCAGGGCCTCCTCAACTCCATCTTCTCCAAGCCCAGACCGCCGACGCCAGCCGCTGTCCAGCCCAAAAAGGCCGGAGGCGGGGCACCCATGCAGACGATGATGCGGTTTTACCGCAGGTTCAGTGCTGTGATGCCCCGGAAGCTGTCATCATATTTCGAGCAGAAGATGAGGTACGCAGGAATAAGCCAGGAGCGGAGCGCAATCGTTCTAGGCAGGGCATTGCTCGTCAGCCTGCTCGCAGGCATCCTGCCGCTGATGCTGTACCTAGTCATATTCAACCCTCTGACCTCGCCCACCACGGTATCGATAGCCGCGGGCTTGTTCTTCGGGGGTGTCATACTATCCGTCATCCTCCACTACCTCAATCTGTATTTCAGCATAGCGGACCGCTCGGAAGCCATAGAAAAGATGCTCCCCGACTTCCTTTCCCTCGTGGTATCCAATCTCAGGGCAGGTATGAGCCCCTACGCTGCTTTCGTGCATGCATCGAGGCCGGAATTCGGCGCCTTCCATGAAGCCGTCATGCATTCCATGGCCAAGATGGGTGGCAAGGGGTCCATCGCAGACGCTCTTATCGATGTATCGGAGAATTTCGATTCCCCGATCCTACGCAGGACCGTCACCCTTTTCGCGAAGGGCGTCAATTCCGGAGGCCAGCTGGTGCGATTGCTCAACTCCAGCGCTGAGGAGGTCAGGAGGATCCAGGATCTCCGCGCTGAACTCATATCAGCGACGCGCACATACACGATATTCCTCAGCTTCATCGTGATCCTGGTGATGCCGTTCCTTCTCGCGGTCTCCACGAACTTCGTCCTGGTGTTCGTGAAGCTCGAGGCCAACACGAACGGAGCCACCTCAGCGATGCCCGGCGGGGCTAAGATGCCGAGCTTCAGCGGCAAGATACTGATAACACCGGATGACATGCAGAACATGTCCTTCATCACGCTGATAGTCATAGACCTCATGGTCTCCATACTCATCGGGGTGGTCGATCGGGGCAAGATAATGTACGGTGTCAAAAGCTTCCCGGTGCTGGCTGTGCTTTCAGTCGTAGCATTCCTCTTCGCCAAGGCGTTCATCGCCTCTTTCCTCTCAGGCTTCATGGTATGATGTGTGCGTCTAAGTAACGAAGTAGCTCGTCTGAGACATGGAAAATCTTTATAAACTTATACGAGATTTATAGCAAGGTGAAATGATGTTTAAGAAAGGACAAGTCTCGACAGAATATCTTGTAATTTTGGCCATCGTCCTCGTCGTCGCTCTGGTCGTCGTCTACCTCGTAGGCGGCTTCGCTGGCATGGGCGCAGGAACTATGCAGACCCAGAGCATGCAGGCATGGGGAACCGCGGCTCCGCTCGCCATAACGAGCTGGCAGCAGCACACCACGGCATTGCAGCTGCAGGTGCAGAACAATGATGTGAACCAGCTCACCCTCACGGGCATCTCGATGGATGGCGCTTCGGTCTACTCCACGAACACCACTTTCGCGAGCGGTCAATCGCAGGTAGTCACGGTCACCGTCGCAGCAGCTTGCACGTCCGGCAGCCCGTTCACCCACCAGAATGTGATCATCACTTACAACAAGGGTGGCATAGCTGGAGAGACCGAGACCGGCATCAGGCCTATAATCGGCACATGCTCTTAGGTCCAATCCCTCTTTTTATTTTTCTTATTTTCTCTTTCTGCAGGCGCGAGGACAATCTTTATAAAATCAGATGAGAATCCTCCTTGTGATACAATGTTCAACAAAGGACAAGTCTCGACAGAATATCTTGTAATTTTGGCCATCGTCCTCGTCGTCGCTCTGGTCGTCGTCTACCTCGTAGGCGGCTTCGCTGGCATGGGCGCAGGAACTATGCAGACCCAGAGCATGCAGGCATGGGGAACCGCGGCTCCGTTCGCCATAACGAGCTGGCAGCAGAGCGGCACGACATTGCTGCTTCAAGTCCAGAACAACGATGTGAACCAGCTCACGCTGACTGGCATATCAATGGACGGCGCCTCGGTCTTCGCTACGAACACCACTTTCGCGAGCGGTCAATCGCAGGTAGTCACGGTCACAGCAGCAGCTTGCACGTCCGGCAGCCCGTTCACCCACCAGAATGTGCTGATCACCTACAACAAGGCGGGCATAGCTGGTGAGAGTGAGACGGGCATCAGGCCAATAATAGGCACATGCTCTTAGGCCCCCTATCTTTTTTCTTATTTATCTCTTTTCTTAGTGCAAATACATGCTTTATAAAATCCGCTGAGAATCATCCTTGTGATATGATGTCCAAAGGGCAAGTCTCGACCGAATTTCTAGTTATAATGGCGATCGGCCTGGTCATAGCCCTAGTCCTGGTCTACCTGCTCGGCGGCTTCGCTGGCATGGGCGCAGGAACTATGCAGACCCAGAGCATGCAGGCATGGGGAACCGCGGCTCCGCTTGCGGTGACCGGTTGGTCGCAGAGCGGCACGACATTGCAGCTCCAGGTCCAGAACAACGCCTTGAATCAGGTCATCCTGACGAAAATCTCGATGGACGGCTCTGTGGTCTCCTCTACCGGCACCGCATTCACGAGCGGCCAGGCGCAAGCCATCAACGTGACGATGCCGATAGCGTGCGGCGCCACCGGGACAACATTCAGCCACATGAATGTCACATTCACATACACCGAGAACTCGATCACTAACCAGACGGAACGCGGCCCGCAGCCGCTGGTCGGAGACTGCTCCTGATCATTTCAGGAACCGAGCCATTATCAGCGGGAACGCTATCGTGGCATCGGAATCCACGGTGACGTGGTTCGCCTTCTCCTTTATCTTGCCCCACGATATGCCCTCGTTCGTCCTCGCCCCGCTGAGAGAGCCGTCCCATGGAGACGATGTGGTCACATAAACCGCATAATCGAATCCGCCGCGAAGGAGATTCACCCCTATCGCATGATGCTTCGATATCCCGCCGCCTAGGATGATGCCGCCGGTGCTTTCGGCATTTAGCGATATCCCCGCCAGCTCGTTCATGTCCTTGGTGACATCGATGCAGAAATCCTTCTTTTTCTGTTTGAAGAAATACGTCTGGAGGCCTATCGCCGAATCGGTTATGCCTGGGCAGAATACGGGGATCTTGTTCTTGGTGCACCAATGCAGGAACGAATCCTGGCCTGTCCCCTTCCCGATCTCCCTAGCGATCTGCGAAGGCGAGACCAGGCAGTGGTCGCATGCCATCTTGGATTCCTCGTACATCTTCGCATACGTCTCCTGCATGAAGCCTTCGAGGTATTCATAGCATTTGTTCG
>CAWDBH010000018.1:0-16156 GCA_963800555.1 uncultured Microcaldota archaeon
ATCAGCCGTAATTAAACTTCAGGAATCTGGTAGTGACAAGGGGTTTACTGATTTTGAAATCTCGATTGATAACCAATACTTCATCATTATCGAGGCAAAAAAAGGTTGGAATCTACCCAGCAACGAACAACTGAAACGTTACATAAATAGGTTTGGCGGGCATAAGCATCGAACCCGTCGATTAATTGTATTGAGCGAATGTTCAGAAAAATATGCGAAAGAGAATCTGCCGCAATCATTATACGGAATCCCTATTGATACACTGTCCTGGCAAGACATTATCCATTCAATAAATGATGTTTATCATCACTCAGTTAATCGTGAAAAATTTATCCTCTCAGAGTTGAAAGAGTACTTGGCCGGGGTGATAACGATGGAGAATGCCGAATCAAATTGGGTGTATGTGGTATCATTAGCTAATGGCAAGCCTAGTTGGTCTGAAATAAGCTGGAGGGACATTTCAGGGAAAAAACAAAGGTATTTTTACCCGCAGGGAAAGGGATGGCCTAAAGTTCCGCCCAACTATATTGGATTTAGGTTTGATGGTCGTCTTCAATCGATACATCACGTAGAACGATACGAAGTTGTAAGTGATATGCACGACTTTATGCCGGAAATTAAGAAAGGAAAAATCAAAAATCACTATTTACTTTACCTTGGCCCTGGTTTCGAACCGCGAAAGGAAATCCCAAATGGGAATATCTGGTCTAACGGAAGACTATGGTGCATGTTGGATACATTATTTACAGCAACGACGCTTAAAGAAGCCTCTGAAATCTCCTATAAACGCGAGAAAAAGATGGGATTATGAGGTAGTACAAATCCTGCCAGGTGATTTCGTAAGACAACGCTCCAAGGAATTGGTTAAGATTTTTCGCAATAAGAAACAATTCCTAAAGTGTGCAAATATCTCGCTTTGGCCCTTATACCAACCAGGATATCGCTTATATGTTGACATTCTCCGCTGGCATAAGAAAACGCCAAACGCTCTTTTTTCTAGAGAATTTGTGGAGCTTGTCTATGCAACACTAGACAGCTGGCGAATGAATTCACGCCGAGCAAAACTCCGCAAATTTGAATCCTTTTATAAGCAAATTCACAAGAACAAGCAATTGATCCAACAACTGCGCAAAGTCAAAATAGAGACTGCAACTGATGAAGATATTTCTAAAGCAGGTAAACTTTTCAGGAATTTGCATCTTATGAAATCCGGCGCAAAGCTTGTTGGCACGTCTAAAACACTTCATTTTTATCTCCCGAACTTCGTGCCACCAATTGATCGTGAGAATACTCTAAACAAATCCTTTTCTAATGGCTACTACCCCTTAGATGAACAAAAATGTTTTGAATTCATATTGCATGAGTATAAAAAATTGTGCGTAAAATTCTCCCTCAGAAAAGGTCAATATCGCAAAAATTTTGATGGCTGGTTGTCTCTCCCAATTCCAAAAATCATAGATGATGCAATCATAGGGCATCCTTAGTTTCATTATCGGATAGTTCGAATCCCTACCAAGGATTCATACCTTTGATATCATAGCGTCAAATTTTACATCAACCAATAAGTAGTGGATTTGCTCGAAACTAGTGATGGAAGAATCCGAACAGAAAGAACTGGAAAAACAGCTCCCCGCGTGGGTTGTTAAGTTGGCGAAGACACTCGGAGAAAGACGTAAAGACCAAGTTTAATAATTGATTTATACAATTCATTAATCAGTGGAATAATGAAGGGGCAAATTGGACAAATTATCATATTGATTGTTGAATTCGTGGCAGTAGTTCTATTCATATTGGCGATTGGCCCGATTTTGTATGGCATGTGTGCAAATATTCCATTAGGATTTGTATTTCAGTTATTTATTCCGGGGCCACAAGATGCGGCTCTGGGGACGTTAAAAGCACTTGTAGATTCAGGACTTCTAACTGGCGCATCATTTGCTGCGATTTTTAAGTAAATCATTTGGTCAACTACTTTTTATCCCGAACTATTCAATATCTCGATTGGCATGCTAAAGAAGATTATTGTGTGATTTGCATGGGAGACTTGGACGAAAAGTTACAGGAATACCTAGATAGTTTTGATCGGGCAAAACTTGGAACCATACCAGAACGTAGGGCAGCATTCAAACATTTGCACGACTACTACTATCGACTCATTAAAGAAGCAGCAGTGAGGTTCTTTTACATACATGAAAACACCGTGAAAAATGCTGCAATTAACCTATGCTGGACTATACTAGGCCCATCCCTACTTACATGTGAGGAATATGATGAGTGGACTGGTATTATCCTAAAGATTGCAAAAATACGAAATAGTAAAACTGAGCATGTAGACTTCGATTCTGATCCTGGATCTGATGATCTTAAAATGCTCAGGGAAGAAGCCCCTAAATTTAGGAATTGGCTCATTAATATAGGCAAAGAATATCATTCTAACGCTGACAATTTTAAACTGAAAACTGCTTATTCTGAAAGTTTGGAGTGGTTTTCAGAAAAAGCTGAGATATTACTTCGTACATATGAGAATAGACTGGAATTACCTCAAATTGAACAAAATAAACTCAAAGAAGTTGCTTCAACTCTGGAACAAGCAAAAAAAATATTAGCAAAGATCCCTTCCGAGCAGGACCTCACAAAAGATGACCTGCAAACTTTGATTAATTTAATAAAATCGGTTTATGAGTTCGAAGGACGAGTAGATACCCTTCTTTCACTATCCATTTGTCCATTATGCGGTGGAAAAATAACTGATAAGACAACATATAGTTATAGCAGTAATGATGAAGATGCGGAACCCATAGGCGTAAGAATGCGTGTGGGATGTGAAAGATGCGATTACACATTAGCCGACGACTATTCAACCATCTAACCCTAATTCAGTTAATTTCTTCTTGGTAAATTCTATATACTCCTCGTCTTCCCAGAGCCGGTTCATCACGCTATTGGTCTTGCTTTTCACCTCTTCGACCTTTATCATCAGATTCTGATCCAGGGGCAATCCGCATCGGATACAGAAACTCGCGACAGGCGTATTCTGCTCTTTGCACCTCTGGCAGAGTTTAGCCTTCATTTTCGATTCTTTCTGCTCCTCGGGCTGGGCTACCCCCTGGAGCTTCAATAAGGCGTTATCAACGTCCCGACCAGATAGATGAACGTATGTAGCCGCCATCTCCGAACCCTGGACCCAGCCGAAATGCTCCTTCATCTGGCTTTCTGTGAGCTTATTCGCCAGGACCGTAGCCCTTGAATGCCTGAAAAGGTGCGGGTAGACCCTCTTGCGGATGCCTGCCTTGGCTGCGTATTCCCTCAGGAGGGTGTAGACCGTGCCGTGGCTGAGGTTCCTCGGGTCTTTCTTCTTGCTGTTCCTCCAGTTCGAGTGCCAGAGCATGGCTTCCGGATCCTTTCCGAGCGGGTGGAGCTCCATCCAGGAGGCCAATGCCGGGGCCGAGCTGATTATCCTGACCCTCCGATCCCCGGTCTTACCATTCACCCTAAGGATGCCCCCGTACTGGTCGAAACCGATGTTCTTGATCCTCAGGGTGAGCAGCTCGCCTATCCTGCACCCGGATTCGTAAAGTATCAGGATGAAGGCCTTATCCCGGACGTTCCCGGCGGTTTGGACCAGCCTCAGGACTTCGTCCTCGGTCAGCAACTCCTCGGGCAGCTTGTGGCTGGCGTTCTTTATCTTCGGCTTGAGCCATGCGATCTTGGAGGGCATGGTCTCGTCATCGCCTTCCAGCCACTTGTAGAACATCTTCAGGACGATTTTGAGGTCGTAACGGGTATGTTCGGCCAATCCCGTGTTTTCGAGCTCGCCTACGGCCATGATAAGGTCGTCTTTGTTGGCTTCCTTGAACGGCTTTTTGACCCATTTCGCCCAATATTCCATGCAATAGACGACCTTGGCGACCCTTCCATGGCTGGAGCCCTTCGCGAGGCGGATTTTCGAGAACGAGACGATATCTTTCTTGTTTTTCGGGCTTATTTTCGGGTCTTTGTTCAGCTTACCCAAGGCGTATTCCAGACGCTTCGGATAATTGTACAAATCTATATCCGCCATAGCCTCACTTCCGGCAGACGGACTATATTTTACTTGATGCCAAATTTGGCATCAGGGTGCTAAGGAAAGGTCAGACCTCAGAGCTGCTCTGAGGGTCTTCCTCCTGCATTTTATTTCTGATTTTTTATCGTCGATAAAATTTCAAAAAACGGCCAAAATGCAGTTTTAGAGAACTGCGCCCTGGGTTCAAATCTTTAACTACTAGCCTTTAACATTTTTTGAAAATATTATGGCTATGTCAAAATTAGAGGACCGTTTGGCTTTATTGGAACACAGAATGGCATTGCTGGAATCGCCACAGACAGTTGCAACAGAGGGTACACCCTATGAACAATCGTTGAGCCATCTTGGTTTAGCATATTTATTAGAGCAGGCTCACAAACGATTGGTGCATGAACCTCATTTTAATGGTTACGATGACTTTTTGGAAGGAGTTTTTAAGTGCAAAATCACGAATGATAACCGGATGGAATGCGCATACAAACTGATGGAGCTACATACCGAGCTTTTGAAGAAGGCGGCGGATGTTTATTACAAATCCAAAAAGAGATAGATCTGTTCTTCTAGGCAGAAAAAGCAAACAGCCTTAGAATATCAAATTGTCATATAATCTTATTATATGACAAACAATAGACTTAAAAATACTTGTCATATAATCTAGTTACATGACAAAGATGGGTTTCGGAACTGATACGATTAAGATCGTCAAATTGGTATCAAAGGAAATGCCAGCTCTTGCTATTACAATCTGGGATCTGACCCCATTCATTCCGAATCTGCATAATTGGAGAAAGAATATAATATTCATCGAATGCGACAGAACGGCTATTGCTTCTTTGGTCGAAATGCTATCCGGGGAATTCCCGGATTATAACATCTATGCAGGAGTAAAAAAACCGGTTCTTAAAATAAGCCGGGCTGAAAAAGAGGCTAGTATCGTTATTGTTGCCAGAGAAGCCACGAATAGACGGGAGGTCGAAGGTGCCCATCCCAAACTTGAGAAATGCCTTGTGGATCTTCTTTACTACGCCAAAACAGAGGTTCTGCCGCTTTCGCTTAGAGACGTCTTGGATCTTTGGGAGTACTATCTGACCAGCAGTGAAGCCGTACGGTTCAATGAATTGTATCGCTATTCTATAAGGAGGTATCTTGGCTGGTTCGTGAGCATTTTCGCCTATGAGCTTTCAAAAAAAGCCCATATGAAAATCGATGAACGGCATTTCAGATCCGGCCTCAAGAACCTTGAACTCGTGAGGATGATCGCATGAATAAGGATTTCGAGAAAAGGAGCAATACGGTCTTCCACGTGCTTTCTGTATTGGTTAGGATAGACCAACGTATTGTTTTCCTAGGTGGCAGCGCGATCCAAGCGTTGTTCGAAAAGCCCAAACGACTAAGTATAGACCTGGATATCTCATATCCCGGGGATGTTTCGACTCTTTTCAAGAGCCTCGAAGAGGCAGGGTATGTAGTAAAAGAACGTCAGAGCCGGAATCCCAATTTCCTTTTCTACACAATAACCAAAGAGGGGGTGATAGTAAAACTCGACATTAGCAGGTTTGCTATTCCTGAAACTGAAAAACACAAGGTTGCTGGCACCGAGGTATTGATTCCCAAGAAGTGCTACTTCCTAGCTGCAAAGCTTTCTTCCCTTTCCTTTGGTACGATTGGGCGTTTCGAAGCTGAACCGACCCAGATCATCAAGGATATTTTCGACATCGACTGCCTTTTGGAACTTGGTGTTGACCTGGAACATATGGTGAATGACTGGCAGCATATAATCTCGGACCAGAACAAGCTGCGGAGCACTGGATTCAGCGAAGTGCAATGCGTTGAGAGCGCCCAATCGACTTTGTTACGATGCATCGAAGTCGCTCCTTTGCCTGATTTCTTTATCCCATCAAGCGCACTTGGCAGTTTCGAGGATTCCCTCGTGCGTGGCAGGATCACTAGACCGGAACTCGCTACCATGGCAGCAAGAGCGTTGTTATTGCTCGTAAATATGGGCAATGGATTTTACGCTATTGAAAATATTGTATTGGCCGAATCGCGGGACAAGAAAAAGCTCGATGAAGCAGAGCAAATCCTTGTGCAACGGGCTATTCTTGACCCAAAACAGATTCACACCTTGAAACTTACTAGCCCCAGGGCGCTGATTTATCTCAAATACTCAAGCGAGAAGAAGGAGAAGTAGCACCTTAGCAACTCTCACGCAAAATAGTTTCAATACACGATACTCTTGATGACGATTCTTAATCTATCCTCGTATCCAGCCCTATTCTAGTTATCTTCTTCATGATAAAACTCTTGAGTTCCTCATTGCCCATTAGCTGGTTCATCGCGTTATTGCTCTTGGTCGTTATCTCCTCCATTTTCATTATCATGCCCTCTTCGAGTGGCAGGCCGCATTTGGCGCAGAACTTCGAAATGGGTGAGTTATGATCCTTGCAACGGGGGCAGACCCGCACGTTAAGCTTCTCGGATTTCGTCTCTTCAATATGAACAAGCCCCTGGAGCTTTAGCAGCGCATTATCGACGTCGCGCCCGGAAAGATGGACATAGGTAGCAGCCATATCTGAACCGTGGACCCATCCAAAATGCTCTTTCATCTGAGCTTCAGTCAATTTGCAAGCCAAAAAAGTAGCCCGTGAATGCCTAAACAAGTGCGGATAAATACGTTTCTTGACGCCCGCTCGGATTGCATAGATCTTGAGAAGTTGATGGATCGTGCCATGGCATACACTTCTGTTTCCCCGTTTTGGATTTCTCCAGGTCGAATGCCATAACATCGCGTCCGGTTCTCTTGCCTTTGGATGCATCTCAATCCAAGCTGCCAAAGCAGGAGCGGAACTGATTATTCTAACCCGCCGGTCCCCCGTTTTTCCATTTACCCTGAGAACGGCGCCGTACTGATCAAATCCGATGTTTTTGAGTTTCAGTGTGAGCAATTCGCCTATCCTGCAGCCAGATTCATAAAGAACCAGAACGAGTGCCCGATCTCTTATATTTCCGGCCGCTTCTGATATCTTCAAAACTTCATCCTCAGTTAGCAACTCTTCAGGTAGCTTATGTCTCTCATTTTTGATAGCTGGTTTAAGCCAGCTTATTTTTGGAGGGCAAATCTCGTCATTGCCTTCCAACCATTTGTAGAACATCTTCAATACGATTTTGAGATCGTATCTTGTATATTCGGAATATTTGATATTCTCCAGTTCGCCAACGACCCTAACCAGATCTTCTTTCGTTGCTTCTCTAAACGGTTTACCCAGCCATTTGGCCCAGCAACGCATACAGTATACTACCTTCGCCACTCGCCCATGACCCGAACCCTTGGCGAGCCGTATATTTGAAAAAGAGAGAATATCGCTCTTGTTTGCTTGGCTTATCTTTACCTCTTTATTCATTAGCGCTATTCCGTTATTCAATATTTTTGGGTAGTTATACAAATCTATATCTGCCATGCCATCACTTCTGGCAGACGAGCTATATTTTACTTGATGCCAAATTTGGCATCGCAGTGTTAAGGAAAGTGCAGACCGTTGAACTGCTCAGGAACGTCTTCACAGAGAGCTCATCTTTTTGAGGACTTCGAATTTTATCTAGGTAAACTTATTTCTGGATACAGCAAATTTTATTGATAGAGCAGCATTTATATAGTTCTCCTCTCAGAACAACCCTCGGTTAGGAGGTCAAAATAGGGCGCTGCTATGACTTGAACCAAAATGATAGTGCAGACATGGAGATTAGAACCAAACGGCCTGGACAGAAACGGTTCTGTTCCGAGCCCTGGTCTCGGCATCTTCCTCCTGCATTTAGATCTGCTCTGAGTTCCTTCTTTCGGGGGGAACTCAGATCAGGTCTCAAATCCTGCCCTAGCCTAATGAAGGCGCAATATAAATGATAGTTTATATCGGATAAATGAAATTTATGAATATCCGATATCAAATACAACTAATTAATCGGAGATAGCATATCGGATAAATAATATTATAAACTATCCGATATATAATATATTTATGGCCATTGAGGAAAAGACATACGAACGAATACTTCGTAAAAGAGAAGAACTTGAAAAATTGAGGCCATTCAACCAAGGCGTGCTCCACAGCTTGCAAGAAACTTTCAGGGTGGAGATGACTTACAATTCTAATGCAATAGAAGGAAATTCGCTTAGTCTGAGTGAAACCAAGCTCGTTCTGGAAGAAGGGTTAACTGTAGGTGGTAAGAGTCTTAAGGAATATCTTGAAGCTACCAATCACAGCAAAGCGATTGATTTTGTTCAATCTTTAGTCAACAAATCAGAAATAAAAGAGATTGACGTGCTCAATCTTCATGCAGTGATTTTGGACAGGATTGACCCTCAGAATGCAGGTTTTTACCGAAGGGGAGCCGTGCGGATCAGCGGTACGGATTACACCCCACCCACTGCTGCAAAAGTACCGAAGCTAATGGAAGAGGTGTACAGACTATTGAATATGCGTGGAAGGGAACCGATCGAGACAGCTGCAATGATTCATCAGAAATTCGTGGATATACATCCATTTATTGACGGAAACGGGCGGACTGCAAGGCTGCTCATGAATCTTTACTTGATGCGCAATGGATATCCGCCGGTGATAATTCTCAGGGCAGAAAGGAAGAAGTATATACGTACAATAATCCAAGGCCAAGTGGAAAATAATCAGATCCCGTTCGAAAATTTTGTTGCCAAGGCAGTTGAAAGATCGCTCGACATATATTTAGATTCACTAGGCATGGCAACGAAAGAATATCTAACTTTGACAGAAGCTGCGAAAATAAGCGGTAATAGATATAGCGAGGAGTATCTGAGTTTACTTGCACGGACCGGGAAGATCGGGGCGATAAAATTCGGACGCAACTGGAAAATAACAAAAGAAACGCTTGAAGAATATGAAAAGGAGCATGGGAACAAAGACTAGATATAGGCATTGACGGATCTCGATATGATGGGCAGATAAATAGTACAACTCTCAGAACACGTTTTGGCTAGGGAGCATTGGTCTGTTCAGAGGTCAGTTCGAAGTATCTTCCGTCTGCATTCAGATCAGGTCTCAAATCCTGCCCTAGCGCCTTGTGGTTTGGTCTGAGTTCAGAACAACGGTGTCCGACCAAATTCTCATCTAAAGAACAGAAAAAGGTTATTTGACCTTCAGAGATGCCATATCTATCACAAAGCGGTATTTCACATCGCTTTTCAGCATGCGCTCGAACGCCTTGTTGATATCCTGGATATTGATCATCTCGACATCCGCAGTGATGCCATGCTTGCCGCAGAAATCCAGCATTTCCTGGGTCTCTGCTATGCCCCCGATGACGGAACCGGCAACCGATTTGCGCCCCATTATCATCGGAACGGTATTCAATGCGGGATCCAGACCACCCAAGAACCCTAGCAAGACAATTGTGCCGTTGAGCGACAGCAACGACACGTAAGGATTGAGGTCGTGTGCATAAGCCACGGTATCGATGATCAGGTCGAACTTTCTTTTTGCGGCTGACATCTGCCCTTTGTCCGTGGAAATCACCACATTGCCCGCGCCCAAACGGTGCGCGTCCTGCTCTTTGCCAGGAGTTCGGGTGATGACCGTGACATTGGCGCCCATCGCATTCGCCAGTTTCACTGCCATATGTCCGAGTCCGCCGAGTCCGACGACAGCGACGTTGCTGCCTTTTCCGACTTTCCAGTGGCGCAGTGGTGAATAGGTCGTAATCCCAGCGCATAATAACGGAGCGGCACCTTTGAGATTCAGCCCATGCGGGATTTTCAATACGAATTTATCTGTCACGACTATCTTCTCCGAATAGCCGCCGTAGGTGGGCATATCATCATGCCTATCTTTGTCATGATAGGTCATGGTGTTGCCCTTTTCGCAATAATTCTCCAGCCCCTCCTTGCAGGCCGCACATTGCTGGCAGGAATCTACCATGCAACCGACCCCCACCTGATCACCGGGTTTGAACCGGGTGACTCCTTTCCCGACGCTGGACACGCGTCCGACTATTTCATGGCCTGGCACCATCGGATAGGTTCCTGTGCCCCAGTCGTTGCGAACATTGTGTATATCGGAGTGGCATACGCCGCAATAGAGGATATCGATAACCACATCGTTGGGCCTTGGATCGCGACGCAAAAAGCTATACGGAGCCAAAGGAGCCTTAACCGACTGCGCAGCATAACCATGTACATCCATCGTCATATGATTACCTCCATATTCAGTTTTCTTAATCATGATATATTATCATTCCAATCTTGCGCAACCACTCGGATATCTCGCCTGAGGCATTTTTCAAGTCCCGGCCCCAAATCGCAAGACCCTCGAGGATGGTCGATTTCGGGCAGAGTTTCTTGATATCTTTTTCGCTGTGCCCCAGATGGCTCCCTTCATGGGTACAGAATGGCACAATTGTTTTCCCGGAGAAATCATTTCCGGACAGGAATGTCCAGACTGGCATGGGCATTGTTCCCCACCACATCGGATAGCCGATGAAAACCGTATCATACTGCTTGATATCCTTGATCTTCATCTTCAGCTTGGGTCTGGAGCCGGATTCATGCTCTTGCTCAGCTCGTGTCTTAGCCGCCTCGTAATCTGAGGGATATGGGTTTTCGGGTTGGATTCTCGAAAATGTCTCCGCCAACCATTCGGTGTATCTGATTGGCCAGAGTCCGAGTATTGCCGGAACGCGAGAAATAAACCACCAATATCTTGTTTTTTTCCATAGTCCCAACTTTCATAGGTCTATCTTCATGCTGTTCAATCTTTTCACTGTCGCCGGGTCCCTATAATCGAAGAAGCTGCTCTCCTTCCTATCCATCGTCGCTATCATAGCCATGTCATCGCGATTAAGCTTGAAATCAAAGATGTCGAAGTTCTCGGCGATTCTTTCCTTGTGCACCGATTTCGGTATGGCCACCACTTCCCGTTGGGTGAGCCAGCGCAGGATGACCTGACCGACGCTTTTACTGTGCTTCTCTGCGATAGAAAGCAGGGTCTGATTTTGGAATATGCCGTTCTTGCCTTCAGCGAACGGCGCCCACGCCTCGATCTGCACATTATTTCCCTTAAGGAATTTCGCTGTCTCAATCTGCTGATTGAATGGGTGCGTCTCGATCTGGTCCACCGCCGGGACCACCTTGTTGTTCATAATCAGGTCCAGGAGCCTGTCGGGCTGGAAGTTGGCGACGCCTATCGCCCGTATCTTCCCATCGTTGTATAGCTCTTCCATAGCCCGCCAGGAACCGTAGAAATCCCCGAAAGGTTGATGGATAAGGTACAAATCCAGATATTCCAGCTGCAATTTCTTAAGTGACCTCTCAAAAGCATTCTTTGTACTTTCGTAACCCGCATCCTGTATCCAAAGCTTCGTTGTTATGAACAGCTCCTCGCGCGCGACGCCGCTTCTTTTTATGGCTTTGCCGACTGCTACCTCGTTTCCGTAGGAAGCCGCCGTGTCAATCAGACGATATCCAGTTTGTATTGCGTCATACACACATCGTTCACATTCTTCCTGGTCCTTTATCTGAAAAACGCCAAAGCCGAGAATCGGCATCTCCAATCCGTTATTCAGGGTTATTTTCTGCATTGTTTCCCTCGAGCCGGCCTTCAAGAGCCAAGTGATTGCATTTGCCTCATGCGACGCATGCATCCAATAATATCCTTTGGGTATTAATAGCATGAAGACCAAGACGATAATCCAGATGGTGAAAATCAAGGCGTCTGCGCATGACGTGTATGAAGCGTTCATGGATTCCAAGAAGCATGCTGCATTCACTGGCGCGGCGGCTAAAATCAGCCGTAAAGTCGGCGGCAGCTTCAGCGTATTCGATGGTTATGCAAAAGGCACGAACTTGGAATTGAAGCGGGATAAAAAGATCGTGCAGAACTGGAGAGCGGATGACTGGCCCGAAGACCAGCTATCGAAAATCACGATCACGCTGAAAGAAGCCAAGGGCATCACGACACTCTCATTCAAGCAGATCGGGGTCCCAGAATCCTTCTACAAAGACATATCGGATGGCTGGAAAGACTATTACTGGGAGCCGCTCAAGAACATGCTCGAATGAGAAACTTAATAAATTTTAGAGGTTTGGGGATATCATGAAGATGAACCCGGTCGTCCATTTCGAGATGCCTGCAGATGATAGGAAGCGCATGATCGACTTTTATACGAAGGTGTTCGGCTGGAAAACCCAGCAGCTAGGGCATGACATGGGCGATTTCGTCCTTGCCAATACGACCGAATCGGTCAAGAATACCCCTAAGAGGATAGGCACAATCAACGGCGGGTTCTACCAGAAGACGGGTGACGTCGCCCAGACTACCACTGTGTCCATCCAGGTGGATGATATCAAAGAGCACATGAAGAAGATAGCAGCTGCTGGCGGAAGATTGAGCGGCGAACCGATGAACACGCCAGGCGTCGGCTGGTTCGTCTCGTTTTTCGATACGGAAGGCAATAGGGTCAATCTCATCCAGCCTTTCAAATGATAGATTATTACATCACGGAGAGATCGTATGAGGAGAGGTGTCGCCGAATAATGAAGGACTCGTTAGTCAACCTGATCGTGGATACTGTGATAGTCCTGGCGGGTTTCGCAATTGCGATGGTTGCTGCAGGTGAGTTCTTCGTGAACAACGACCTCACTAGTATATTGCTCTTCCTTTTGGGATTCATCACCGTCTGCTACGGCATGGGAAGACGGATGAAAGTCCGCTGGTATTAGTGCGAGGTGAGGGACATGGACGACATTTTGAAAATCATGCAGGAGAGGCATTCGACGAGAGCAGCATTCGATCCGCAGAAGCAAGTGCCCAAAGCAGATGTCCGGCAGATCTTGGAGGCGGGCCGATGGGCACCGACGCCGCATAACATGCAGAATTTCGAGGTCATAGTTATCGATGACAAGGAAATTTTGGAACGGATCGGGAGCATAAAGACGTTTCCATCTCCGGATTTCATCCGCGAGAATTTCGAGCAATTATCGATGAGCGAGGAGGAGTTGATAGGGAAAAAGGTCGGGATTCTGGGGGCCGGTTTTCCGCCTGCATGGCGGGACAAGGCGAAACTCGAGATTGCCATGAAGGATAGGACACCCGGGACGTTAAGCCAGACCATCAAGGGTAGTCCGACGATACTTATCGTGCTGTATGATACGAGAAAGCGGGCGCCGGCATCAGAAGGGGATGTCCTAGGGATGCTGGGTCTCGGCTGTTTGATGGAGAACATGTGGATAATGGCCCATAGGCTGAGGATAGGTTTCCAGATAATGAGCGTTTTCAGCGATCCTGGACAGAAGGACCTCAGGAGAATCCTGAGCATTCCGGACCATATGGCCATATCTTTCGCGATCAGGTTGGGTTATCCGATCGCCCAATCAAAATATTTACGGGTCCGCAGGGAAATCGAATCGTTCACTTATGGCAATAAGTACGGGAAAAAATCATAGCAGATTCGATCATGCGGAGTCTCGATTGGTCTGATACCAGCGCCGTCTCAGCAAAGCCCTCATGCCGCCGTAGGAGGAGGACTGGCATCCGGGCAGATACAACTGGGGGATTCGGACATCTCGCAGGATGGCGAACCGAACGAGAACATGCTATCGACCCAGGATGTTGCGCCGCCCGACAATACCACCGTAGCATCAATTGCATCGTCTGCAGGCATGGGGCCAAGCCAGAATCTGACGGATGATGACCTGGGAATAACGACCCGACTCGAACGACAATATCATCAGCCAAGGTGACGTGGTCGGACCGGGTTAATTTCCATTTTTTTATCATTTTTTTATTTTCGCGGATAGGGCAAATAGATAACGCAGACACCTCTGGTTTTACATGGGCATCGGCCCCGGCATGCTTAGGTATTTAAAGATTCTATGAGTTCCTTCGATTATGTTCATAGGCCAATTGCGCCAGGCGGCAATGCCATCTGAGAAAGAGGAGCCATCACAGACCCAGAAAGCGCCTGAATCCCAGAAATCTACGGATTCAACGTCTTTCCTCCAGACACGCGAGGTGAAGGAGTTCCGGGAAAAATGGGCTCCGACTTTCACGGTGAGGGGCGTCAATGACCTTCTCGCTGAATTACATAAGAGGCCGGATTATACATCAGACAAGGAAGTACTTGGCTCGGCGGAACGCATTCTGAAGAAACTCGGCAATAAAGATGGTCTGCAGAACTTCTTATCTGGCCTCAAGGCCAAGCCGGAAGGAATATTCAAAACAATAGGCAAACTGTTCGGCGGCGGCTGAATATGGCCAACAAAGAAGACCTCGCCAGGCTTATGGAGAATGGCATCTGCCCAGAATGCGGCGGGAAACTGGTCCACAGCGAGGGCTGCGTGGAATGCTCAACGTGCGGTTGGAGCCTTTGCGAAGAAGCTTGAGAATAGCATCGGACTAGGCTTTAATTCACAAATTTATCTAATTACCAACTTTTAAAAGAATAACCACTAACAAACATATCATGCAATACATAGGCGGCATGGCGAGTCCGCTGGAGAGGAAGTATTTCAATTCTGCCATTAAGACAGTCCGCGAGATGGGTGCCATAATAACCACGCACAACATCCCTGATGTTGATGGTCTGGGCGCCGCTTACGTTTTAAAGAAGAATTTCCCCGGAAGCAATGTGGACATAGTCACCGATAAGACCATAGAACGCACTGACCCGCTCGTGGATAGATTGGGCATGCGCTTGAAGAGGTGGGACGAGATACCAGAATCGGACGAGCGCCCGATCATAGTGGTTGATACCAACACCACTTCGTTGCTCAACGGCGCGGTCGGCAGGAGAAACGATATCCTCGCGGTCATAGACCATCACCGCCTGACTTCGATACCTCTGAGTAGCCTCATAAACATAAGAAACGAAACGGCGATCTCGGTATGCGAAATCATCGCATCGCTCATACCGAGCAGCAGGATAGACCGTTCCAGCGCACTCGCCCTGGCCGCAGGCATAGCTGGCGACAGCGAAAGGCTGCTTGATACGGATAACGAAACCTTGGAAATATTCGTAAAACTCCGCAGGATATCCCAGGAAAGCAAAGACACGATAGACATGCTCGCCTATCCGCCGCTGCGGCCCGAGACATTGGCTGCATTGTTAGAAGATATGAGGCACTTGAGGACAGAGATCTACAAGGGCAATCTGATAGCAATCGGAAAGACCACGCAGGAGATCCCGGCCCTACTCGCCATGACGCTCAAGGACACGGGCAATAATGTCTCTATTGCGATGGCCAGGATCAAGAGCAGTCTCTACCGCCTCTCTTTCCGGGTGAAATATCGTGATGCCATGCGAGGATTATACGCGAGCGAGATCGCTAAGAAGACGAGCCAGAAGTGCGGCATGTGCGAGAGCATGTGGGGGGGCGGCCATATAGATAAGGCAGGCGCGGTAGTCCACGGCTCTTATGATGAGGTTGTCTCTGCAGCCATCGAGTCAGCGAAGGCGGTAATAAATCGCGCGCTCGCGCAAACGAGCAACCAGCTTAAAAGTGTAGCCTTTTAAACAGAATTCGATAACACCAATTCGTTGCCTCGGTAGCTCAGTTGGTAGAGCGGCTGACTGTTAAAAACTTTTTGGGAAAGATCAAAAAGGAAACAGCAATCAGCAGGCCAGAAGTTCAAATCTTCTCCGGGGCGTTTGTATTCCCTGATTTTTTGTCATGGACGACGAATCGTCCACGCAACGACGCGCCGTTTATGGTTCAGCCCTCGTTCTTCCCGTCTTTCTTCTTGTCCTTGTCGTCTTTTTCCAGACCCACGGCTTTGTTCAGCAACGCGTCAGCGGCTTTCTTGGGTCCGGCCTCGACCGCCTTGCCGGCGATCCACCTGGGGACACCGGATGTCGGAATGACGCCCTTCCAGACCTCCCTTTTCAGGACGCTTTCTTCCACATTCATCGCGCCCCGGGCCACCCTCCTCGCTCCGGCGTTAATAGCCCTCGAGACGGCATCGCTCTTCCCTACGGCCTGGGACAGGTCATACGCCCCCTTGAAGACCGCATTCGCCCCCGGGCGCACGACATGCTCGCCGACCTTCTCCACGACGATCTCTCCAGCCTTCT
>CAWDBH010000019.1:0-104176 GCA_963800555.1 uncultured Microcaldota archaeon
CCTTCATATGCCTGGCGGCGAATGCCTTGAGTATCTTGATAGCCCTCGGAACGCGGGCGTTCCTTTTCGCTTCGTACGCATCCCCGAGCGGGATCGTGTATATCCTTTCGAGTTTAGCCATATGATCATTCCTCTATCCTGAGCTTGTCGGTCCTCCATGACCTCCTTCTCCTGTTGTACGAGACCTTGCCTTTCGTCCTCATCGTGACGAACGCAGGTATCCTCTTGATCTGCTTGCCGGCGTTCGCCAGCTTCAGCTTCTTCGCCAATTCGCGTTTTCCCATAACCATCACTTCCTGTTGAACGTTATCGTCGTTTTCGATTCGGTCTGCTCCTTTATCGCGCGCAGGAATCTGAGGACTTCCGCGTCCGTCAGCTTCCTTTTCGCGCGCTGATACGCCATTAGGAGATTCTTGGCGGCGGTCAGGTATAGCTCTTTGTTGGCCATGGAGACGTTCATGAGCCGCAGATACGCGGCGTCATCGAGCGCCATGCGGAGGCTCATCTTGAGCTGCTCCTCCATCTTCTTGGCCTCTTGCTTCTTCCCTTCCGTAGCTTCTGAATCTTCCATCATGAGCACTCTTTGGCTGCCGCATCGAGGAGCTTCCTTCCTTTTGGGGAGAGAGTCCTGCCGGCCTTCTGTTTCATGAGCAAACCTGCCTTCTCAAGTGCCTGCATCGCTTTGCGTATCGTCGAGCCTCCGGAAGGCCTGTGGTGCTCGGGACGAACTCCCGACCGCTTCCTGCCCCCGTAGTGCCTCCTCAGCCTGTTCACGCCGACCTTGTTGTTGACGTAAGCCTGCCTCAGGATAGATGCGCACCTGAAATACCAGAAATCTGGGCTAGTGGGCGGCCTGGAGTTGTGGGAACCTGTCTTCACCAATCCGATGAATACCGGCATCGGCAAATCCATGTCCTTCAGCTTCTCTGCTGCCTTCTCTATGAGCCTGTTCGCTTCAACATCGTTCGCTGTGACCATCGTATACCTCTAGTGCTACGCGGCAGTTGCAACTCAGCCGCGCGGCGAAAATTTGGATACAATTCGCAGGTCTAATTTATTCATATCGATATTAAAAGCATTGGGTCGGGGGTCAGAGGGCGGGACCATGTAATAAAAAGACGGTGCACCACTTTCCATCCCATGAACGCTTACCCTGAGGTATATACTATAGACAATTCGTTCGCGACCGCGAGCGCCGATCCTGGCCATCCAGTCTACAAGGAGCGCACGGTGAGGCAGGGCGGAAAGGAACTGCGCGTGTGGGACCCGTTCCGGAGCAAGCTCTGCGGGGCCATGAAGAAAGGTCTCAAGGAATTCCCCTTCTCACCCGGAAGCAAGATACCTCTATCTCGGCGCGTCCACAGGGACCACGATCTCGCATCTATCCGACATCCTGGGTCCGGAAGGGGAGATATACGCGGTCGAGATCGCCCCGCAATGCATGAAGACGCTCATCGCCCTGTCCGAGCGCAGGCAGAACATAATCCCCATACATGCGGATGCGCGGCAGCCGCAGGAATACGCCGAGGTCGGAGAGGTGGATTCGATATATCAGGACGTTGCGCAGCCGGACCAGGACGACATCCTGACCAAGAACGCGAAGATGTTCCTGAAGAAGGGCGGCATAGCCATGCTCTGCATAAAGAGCCAGAGCATAGACGTCACCAAGAAGCCGGAGGAAGTGTTCGAAGTGGTGGTGAGGCGGCTAGAGGAGAACTTCGACATCCTGGAAAAGATCAAGCTGGAGCCCTTCGACAAGGATCATCTTTTCGTAGTTATGAGATATAGATGATACGCATTCGATCCAAACAGAAGAAAAAGCATATAATACTGCCATACGATTCTCGGATGTGAAAAAGGTCTGCGGCATTCTTCCCGCCGGGTTCTCAGAACCCAACTGGAGCATGTCCGATATAATCGATTTGCTTCCGGATGCCACCTTCGCCTTGGATCTGGATGGCCAGGTCATAGCCTGGAATTCCGCTATGGAGCATATGAGCGGGAAAAAAGCCAAGGATATGATCGGGAAGGGCAATCACGAGTATAATTTCCAGATATACGGCCAGCGGAGGCCTGGCATCTCCGAGCTGCTCCTGAAGCCCGATCCTAAATACGAGCGCTTATACACGAATCTCAAGAGGATGAAAGACACCATCACAGCGGAGCTTTTTGTCCCGGATCTCAAGGGCAAGGAAACCTATCTGTGGATGATCGCCAAGCCGCTCTATTCTCCGAAAGGCTGGAAGATAGGTGTGGTGGAGAGCATCCGGGACATAACCCAGCTCCGTAGGGCCCAGACCGCTTTGAAGGATAGTGAAACCAGATACCGGACCCTTTTCGAGACATCTCCTGACGGAATCGTTGTGCATGATGGAAAGAGGATTCGGTTCGCGAATCCGGCCGCGCTCAAGATGATGGGCGGGACCAGCGTCAAGGATGCCATAGGGAGGTCGGTCATGGGCCTTGTCCATCCAACATCGCGGAAGGATGTCACAGAACGGATCGCAGCGCGGAAGAAAGGGCATTATGATTCGTCCACATCCGATCTGCTCATGCGTCTGGATGGTACGTCTTTCGAGGCCGAGGTATCAGCGGCTCCGATACGGTTCGAAGGCTGCGATTGCACGCAGGTCGTCTTCAGCGATATTACCGAACGGAGGAAAGCGGAAGCCGCGATGAAGGATTCGGAGCTGCGCTTCAGAAGGCTTTTCGAGACATCGCAGGACGGCGTCCTCTTGCTGGATTTCAACACCGGCCAGATAACCGATGTCAACCCATTCCTCATAAAGATGCTTGGTTATTCCCACAAGGAATTCATCGGTAAGAAGCTGTGGGAAGTGAGCCCTTTCAAGGACTTAATAGAGAGCAAGGCGAAGTTCATGGAGCTCCAGATGAAAGGATTCGTCCGCTATGAGGACCTTCCGCTGGAGGCAAAAAACGGGAAACCATTGGAGGTTGAATTCGTCAGCAATTCCTATGATGTGGGCGGTAAGAAAGTCATCCAATGCAACGTCCGCGACATAACATCGCGTAGAGCAGCGGAAGAGGCTGCCGAGAGAGGAAACAGGTTCGTGTCATTGATGATGGAATGCAACGATACGCTCGTCCGGGAGACGGACGAATTACGTCTGTTGGATACCATATGCCGCATGCTGACCGACAGGGGAGGGTACCTGTTCGCTTGGGTCGGGTATGCTGTCAATGATACGCGCAAGTCTATCAAACCGATTTCACAATACGGATTAGATTCCGGATACCTGGATACCCTCAAGCTCACATGGGCCGATGAGCCTAGGGGCCGTGGCCCTGCCGGCACGGCCATCAGGAGCGGGCAGCCCTCCATCGTCAAGAACATCGCGACCGAAAAGAGGTTCTCCATCTGGAGAAAAGACGCATTGAAACGCGGATATCTGTCAGCCATCTCGGTGCCGCTTGTAGCGGAGATGAGGACTTTCGGCGTGCTCAACATCTACTCATCTGTCCCGGACGCATTCGATAAGCAAGAGGTGGATATGCTCACGGAGCTGGCCGATGACATCGCATACGGCATCATGAGCTTGAGGAACCGCGAGGCGCTCAAGCAAAGCGAGAGCCGTTTCCGGAGCGTATTCCAGAACAGTTCCCTGGGAATGCTGCTCTCTAGGCCCGATTACAGGTTCGTCATGGCGAACCATGCCGCAGAGCGCATTCTTGGTTACTCAGAGAAGGAACTCCAAGGCAAAATGTTCAAGGACATAACGCATCCAGATGATCTGGCCAAGGACATACGAGAGGTGAGACAGCTTGGCCGGGGCGAGATCCCGCGTTATCGGACCGAGAAGAGGTACGTCCGCAAGGACGGGAAGACGATATGGGGGGCGGTCAGTGTGTCAGCATTGAGCTCATCCGAAGGCCAGCTGCTCTATTTCCTCGCGCTCATAGATGACATAAGCCTGGAGCGCGAGCTCGAGGATCGATTGCGTTCATCAGAGAAGCATCTCTCGGAGATGATAGATTTCCTGCCTGACGCCACATTCGCCATAGATTTGAATGGCCGGATAACCGTATGGAACCGGGCAATTGAACGGATGACCGGGAGAAAAGCCAAGGATATGATCGGGAAAGGCGATCACGAGTACGCCATCCCTTTCTATAAGGATCGGCGGCCTGGCATCTCCGAGCTCCTCCTGAAGTCCGATCCTAAATACGAGCGCAAGTACTTGAATCTCAAGAGGGCGAAAGACAGTGTCACAGCGGAGATGTTGGTTCCGGATCTCAACGGCAAGGAAGCGTATCTATGGATGACCGCCAAACCGCTCTATTCACCGGAAGGTGAGATGGTTGGGGTCATAGAAGGTATCCGGGACATAACCGAGCTCAGGAAAAAAGAAGAAGAGCTGATGGAGGAGAGGGACAAGGCGAAACTGTACCTCGACATAGCGGGCGTGATCATAATCGGAATTAACTGCGATGGGCGAGTGATGCTGATAAACAAGAAGGGATGCGAAGTCCTGGGATATCCCGAGCGCGAGATAATCGGCAAGGACTGGGCTGAGAATTTCGTCCCGAAACGCATGAAGGATAACATGTCTTCCGCCTATCTGGGGCTCGCATCAGGCAAAAAAGGATTCGATCATTTCGAGAATCCCATCCTCACCAAGAGCGGAGAGGAGAGGCTGATATCCTGGTACAACACCACCATGCGTGGGGAGGATGGCGGGCTGGTATGCCTGCTGAGCAGCGGCGAAGACATAACAGAGCTCAAGCGCAACCAAGACGAGCTAGTCAAGCAGAAAGAGCAGGTCGAAGTGCTCTCCAGGCTCAAGGACCGGTTCATGGCAGACCTGACGCATGAGCTGAAGACCCCCCTCAGCGTGATACTGCTCCATCTCAACATGATTCGCAGCATGGATCTGTCATCCGAAGAAGCCGATTCGTCATATGCCCTCATGCTGCGCAATGCATTGCGCCTCAGCCGCTCGATAGACCAGATAATGCAGCTAACGAAACTGGATTCGATCACAGTGGTGTCCCAGCGGTTTTCTGTCTATGATATGGCGAGGTCGGTATGCGGCGAATACCAGCCGCTCGCGAAATCCAGGGGGATCAATCTGAGCATGAGCGGACCGGACATCAATATGTGGAGCGATAAAAGCCTCCTCTCGATGATCCTGAGCAACCTGGTCAGCAATGCCATCAAATTCACTGAAAAAGGCGATGTCCGCGTGACCTGGACGCATGATAAATCCGAAGCGGTAATCAGCGTCATGGACACAGGAATCGGCATACAACCCGAGAACCGATCGAAACTCTTCACTATGTTCTTCAAGGAGCATCACGATGCGCCTGGTTCCGGCATCGGATTGTCCATATCCAGCGAGATCATCAAAAGATTGGGCGGGAGGATGGAGTACAAGCCCGAACCGCACGGGAGCACATTCATGATCATTATCCCAAAGGAGGTAAAAAATGAAACGCATACTGATAATCGAGGATGAACCGGACGTGGCCGAGACCATAAAGATGTTCCTGGAGAAAAAAGGCTATGCCGTCGAATACGAGGTGGACGCCATGGAAGGCGTGGGCAAGCTCAAGGATTTCGATCTCCTTCTCCTGGACCTCATAATGCCGAAGGTGTCCGGGCGGGCAGTGCTCAAGGAGATGAAGAGCAGGAAGATAAAGGTCCCAGTGATAGTCCTTAGCGCAGTCGGCCTTCCTATGATCGTGGGCGACGATCTCCGCAGGGAATATCCCGGGCTGAGATTCATCCCGAAGACGGAACTGTACACCGAGCTTGTCCCGGCGATAGAATCCGCCCTAAGATGAGGAATTCAATCCATTTTCTATCTTTTTTATGGAGTTGTCAGCAGCATTCCCAACGTTTTCATCCGGGTCGCTTCTGCTCGCCCTTCTGAGGGCTGGAATCGCACGCGCATCTTTGATCTCTCCGAGCGCCGCGGCAGCCCCTTTCCGCACTTTCGGATTCTTGTCCCTAAGCGCATCGATCAACGGACCGACCGCAGGCGACCCGATCTCAGCGAGTTCCTGGACCGCTGATTCGTGTCCGTCATCATCCCTGAGCCTTTTAATAAACGAGCCGACAGCCTTCGCAACTTCAGGGCTTTTCGGATTCGCCTTCGCAATCTCCACGATCGCACTGGCAGCATCACCCTGCACATCCTCATTATCATCATCAAGCCTTTCAACCAGTCCACGGAGAGCCCGTACGTCCCCGGTCGTCCCAAGAGCCCCCGCAGCCCCTTTCCGCACTTTCCAATCATCGGCCTTCAGCGCTCCGATCAACGGACCGACCGCAGGCGATCCCATCTCTCCGAGTTCCTGGGCCGTGGACTCTCGCTTGCTATCATCCTTGAGCATTTCAATCATCAGGTTGACTGCCTTCGCGATATCAGGATTCTTGGGATTCGCCTTAGCGATATTCACGATAGCAGCAGAAGCGATCGTTCGCATATCCTTATCCGCACTCTCAAGCATCTCGGTAAGAGGAATAATCGCTTGAGGGTCTTTGATATCCCCGAGTGCTCGGACAACCCACCTTCTCACTTTAACATTTTTGAGCGCTGCAACCAGCTTAGGGACCGCAAGAGATCCGATCTTCACGAGTTTATCGACCAGATCTGAATGCGTTCCGTCATTTTCGGTTCCGAATGGGGAGGATTTTTCCAAATCCTTGATCAGCGTATCTGCATCTGCTTGCTGCGCATAAGCCGTCCTAGGCCCGATGATCATATCATTTTTCGGTGGAAATCCTGAAAGCGCGACTGCGATCGTGCATGATGCTACCAGCCTCTGAGTCCTTGAAGTTTGTGTAATCATAGTCTCATCCTATTTCTACTATAAACGATAACTTTTATTAAGCAGGTGATATTGAAGGGAGTTTATGTTCTCAATGGGGCCTGTTACAAGCATTTATAATGTGTTTTCCCTCTTGTTGTTTTGTGGGATGATGGTAAACAAACATATAACTCCGCCTCCGGTCGATGCTGTTGGAACAAGATATCGCATAGTGAGGGGATCCAACGACGGGCCTATCCTCCAGAGGCGGGTGGATTTCTCCGACGGCTCGCACGAGACCAAGCTTATAGGGAGGTATTTCGGACGCATCGAGCTGCCGGAATCCGAGAAAGCCCCGGGAGATGCCCAAAAATGGCTCTCAGGTGTCAACAGCGGCAATCGCAGCCTCTTGTTCCTTGACCCTGAAGGAAAGACCCTAGTGGATACAGGGTCGCGCTATGAAGCTAGGGCTCCAGGTAATTCCGAATTCCATTTCTATCAACCCCTGACATCCAGGGAGAAAGCGGATCTCGCACGCGCACATATCAGCGACGAGCTGTGGCTCGAGCAGAAGCAAGAAGCGAAACCATAACTTTTGATTTTTCAACGAGTGCGAATCCTCTACAATTATAAACTCGCCACCCCCTTATATGATTCTGATTCTTCATGGGCAAGACACTAAGAGCAGTATTAGCTATGAAAGACGGCACGGTCTTCCATGGCATAGGCTTCGGGGCTGCATCCGAGCGCGTCGGAGAGCTCGTCTTCAACACCTCGATGACCGGCTACCAGGAGGCTTTGACGGACCCGAGCTACGCGGGCCAGATACTCCTCATGACATACCCGCTCATCGGCAATTACGGGACAAACAAGACGGATCATGAGAGCGATGACATTCATCCGGCAGGATTCATAGTCCGGGAGCCCAGCCCTGACACGGAGCACCGCGATTCGCTCGGCACGATAGACGATTTTCTCAAGCTCCACAAGGTTCCGGGCATATGCGGGATAGACACGCGTTTCGTGGTGCGCCACATCCGTGACAAGGGAGTGATGCCCGCGATACTCGCGACATCGGAGAGCGAGATCGATGTCAAGAAGCTTATAGAAAAGATGAACGCTTTCGATTATTCAGCGATAGATTTCGTATCCAAGGTGAGCGTCAAAACCAGAAGGATAGTCAACAAAGGAGGGAAGAAACGCGTCGCGCTCGTGGATTACGGGGTGAAGATGGGCATCGTAAGAGAGCTCGCGGCGCGCGGCTGCGAAGTGCATATCCTTCCGAGCAGCAGCACGGCGAAGGAGATAAACGCAATAGAACCCGATGGTATCCTGCTATCCAACGGACCCGGCGATCCGGCCATCCTAACCGAAGCGCACAAGACCATACGCGAGCTCAAGGGACCGATATTCGGCATCTGCCTGGGACATCAGCTCCTTGCGCACGCGTTCGGAGGAGACACTTACAAACTAAAATTCGGGCACCGCGGCTCCAACCACGCGGTCTTCGACAATGTGAAGAACAGGGTCGTGATAACGACGCAGAACCATGGTTTCGCGGTAGGCAATGTCCCGCAAGGATTCGAGATCACCCATATCAATGTCAATGACGAGAGCGTGGAGGGCATGCGATCGATCGACAAAAGGATAATCTCCGTGCAATACCATCCCGAGGCATCCCCGGGCCCGCACGATTCCCGCTATCTATTCGATGAATTCATTAAAATGATGTGATGAAAATGGCAGAAAACCAAATCAAGGAAGAAACCAAGACGAATGTCCGCTGCAGCTACTGCGGCAACGATACGCTCTGCGTGGATTGCCAGAGGCAGCCCGGGAAGGAGACCGAATTCGAGCACATCTGCTTCGAGTGCTACCAGAACAACAAGGGCGAGATCGCTCCCGAGAAGAAGGACAAGACGCACGTGTGCATCCCCCCGGAGAAGCTCGCCGAGGCGTACGAGCGGTTCCTCGAGGACACCACGAAGCACGCGTTCGCTGAGCTCTGGGAGAGCGACAAGAAGAAGATGCGCGAGCTGTCAAAGCAGGAGCTCGCAGAGGCGTCGTTCTTCGAAGGCGCGAGGTTCATGTACGCGTTCATGCAGAGGCTGGCCAACCAGGAAGAGCACGAGGCCCATAGTCACGAAGGGCACAGCCATGAAGGCCACAAGCACAGCCATGAAGAGAAAAAATGAATGGATGGATCTCAGATGAAAAAACCCGGGAAAGTCCTCGTGATCGGCAGCGGACCGATAGTGATCGGCCAGTCCGCGGAGTTCGATTACTCAGGGACCCAGGCATGCAGGGCGTTGCGCGAGGAGGGCATCCAAGTCGTCCTCGTCAATTCGAACCCGGCGACCATCCAGACCGACAAGGACACGGCGGATATAGTCTATATCGAACCCCTCGTGGCGTCTGTGCTCGAGCGGATAATAGAGCGCGAGAAACCCGAAGGCCTGATCGCGACCATGGGCGGCCAGACCGGCCTGAACCTTGCCATGGAACTGCACAAGAAAGGCATCCTGAAGAAATACGGGATGAAGTTCCTCGGGACGGATGCGGAGGCCATCGATGTCGCCGAATCGCGCGAGCGGTTCAACAAGCTCATGGAGAAATTGGGTATGCCGATACTCCCCGGGAAAGTCGTCAAAAAGGTCGAGGATGGGGTCAAGGCCGCGAACTCAATAGGATACCCGATAATCGTGAGGCCCTCCTTCACCCTCGGAGGCACCGGGGGCGGGACGGTCTACAACGAGAATGACCTCCGGACCCTTCTTGAGCTCGCGCTCAGGATGAGCATGACCGGGGAGGCGCTCGTGGAGAAGAGCGCGATTGGCTGGGGCGAGTTCGAATACGAGGTCGTCCGCGATTCGTCTGGCAACGCCCAGATCATCTGCAACATGGAGAATATCGATCCGATGGGCGTCCACACCGGCGAGAGCATCGTGGTCGCGCCGTCCCAGACGCTGAGCGATGCGGACCATCAATTATTGCGTAACGCCGCGCTGAAGATCGCGGATAGCATCGGAATCCAGGGCGGTTGCAACGTGCAGTTCGCCGTCGACCAGGATTCAGGGAGATTCACTGTCATTGAAGTGAACCCTAGGCTCTCACGCTCATCAGCCTTGGCGTCCAAAGCGACCGGCTACCCGATCGCGCGCGTGGCCACGAAGATCGCTCTAGGATACCGGCTCGACCAGATAAAGAACGCGATAACCGGCACTTCAGCCGCTTTCGAGCCCGCGCTCGATTACGTCGTGGTGAAGATACCTCGATGGCCCTTCGACAAGTTCCCCGGAGCGAACCGCACCATCGGGACGCAGATGAAGAGCACCGGAGAAGTGATGTCGATCGGCCGCACCTTCCAGGAAGCGCTCAACAAGGCGATCCGCAGCATGGAAGTGAAGCCCCCGAAACAAGCAACCTTCAAACCCGAGGATCATCTTTTCCCTCCGACCGATCTGCGCCTTTTCGCGCTCCTCGAATCATTGCGCCGCGGGGTCAGCGCGGAAGAGCTCCATAAGATAACAAAGATAAACCGCTGGTTCCTCCGCAGGATAGCGGATATGGTACTGATGGAGAAGGAAATCGCTAAAAACGAGATGAAAAAACCGCTCATGCTCGAAGCCAAGCGAGCCGGATTCTCGGATGCGCAGATAGCCGCGCTGACCTGCAGCGACGAGAAGAGCGTCCGGAAGCTCAGGAAATCCTTCGGCATCCTCCCTACCTATAAGATCGTAGATTCATGCGCAGGCGAGTTCGAGGCGCTCACACCATACTACTATTCCACCTATGAGAGCGAGAACGAGGCGAAGCCCCTGCAAGGGCGCAAGATGATCGTGCTCGGCTCCGGACCCATACGCATCGGGCAGGGGATAGAGTTCGACTACTGCTGCTCGCACGCGGCGTTCGCGCTGCGCGAGATGGGCTGCAAGAGCATCGTCATCAACAACAATCCGGAGACCGTCTCCACTGATTTCGATTCCAGCGACCGGCTGTACTTCGAGCCCTTGACATTCGAGGACGTGATGAACATCGTGGAGAACGAATCCCCCGACGGCGTCATAGTCCAATTGGGCGGCCAGACGAGCATCGACCTGGCCGAGAAGCTCCATGCCGTAGGGGTGAAGATACTCGGCACTCCGATGGACGGCATAGACATAGCCGAGGACCGCGAGCGGTTCAGGGAACTGGCAACCAAGCTCGGAGTCCCGCAGCCCCAGAATGGCGTCGCCACGGATGAGCAGAGCGCGCTGGAAGCGGCATCCCATATCGGCTACCCTGTCGTGGTGCGGCCGAGCTATGTGATCGCGGGGCGCGCCATGGAGATCGTCCGCAGCGACGAGGAGCTCCGGCGCTACATCAACGAGGCCGTGGATGTCAGCAACGAGAGGCCGGTCCTGATAGACAAGTACATCGACCACGCGATAGAGTGCGAGGTGGACGCCGTCAGCGACGGCGAGAAGATATTCATCGGTGGGCTGATGGAGCACATAGAGCCGGCGGGCATCCATTCAGGGGACGCGAACATCTCCCTTCCGTCATTCGCGCTCAAAGAAGCCGACAAGAAGACAATCGTGGATTACACTGGAAAGATATCCAAGGCGCTCGGCATAATCGGCCTAGTCAACATCCAGTTCGTGGTGCGGGGCGGCATCGTCTACGTTCTCGAAGCCAACCCGCGGGCGAGCCGCACCGTGCCGTTCGTGAGCAAGGCCATAGACATCCCGCTCACGAAGATCGCCGTCCGCGCAATGCTCGGGGAGAAGCTCCCCGCTCTCCATCCGAAGCAGAACCATTATGCGGTCAAAAGCGTTGTCTTCCCGTTCCTGAAGATCATGGGCGCGGATATCAAGCTCGGCCCCGAGATGCGCAGCACGGGGGAGACCATGGGCATCGGAAAGACCTTCGAGATGGCCTACTACAAGGCGCTCCTCGCGGCAGGAATACGTCTCGAGGATGGGAAGAAGCGCAGCGCTTTCATCAGCTTGAAAGACGAGGACAAGCCGCGCGCTCAGGAGATATCCGCGCTTCTTAGGAAATTGAATTTCACCATCTATGGGACGTTCGGGACAGTCGGTTCGATTCCGGAAGCGATCGCGATCCCGAAGATCGGCATCGGGCATCCGGATGTGACCGAGCTGATAGAGTCAGGCACGATAACGCTAGTCATCAACACTCCGACGCAAGGCGGGCGCTCGTCCACGGACGGCTTCAGGATGAGGCGAGCCAGCATCCAGAGCGGCATACCGTGCATAACGAACATCAATACTGCGTTCGAGCTGCTCAAGGCGATGGGGGAAGTCGAGAAGAAAGAACTGGAAGTGCGGCGCGTGGACGAGTACGCGAAATGAATCATCCGATAGCCACGTTCTTCACTCTTATATGCGGTCCGCCGTCGCTGACCGGAGCGTCCTGGGCGTTCTTCCCGCATATCCCCGGGCTCACGCCGAAATCATTGCCCACGCATTCCACGTCCAGCATGGTCTGGAGGATATTCCCGGTGATCGTCACATCGCGTATCAGCCCCGCTTCATGGCCATCCTTTATCTCATACGCTTCTTCGGACTTGAACATGAAGCCCCCTGAGAATATATCCACGCTCCCGCCTTTCATCCCCTTCAGGTAGACGCCGGCTTTCACATCGAAGACCTCGTCCTTTTTAGACGCCCCGCGCTGGAAATACGTGTTGCTCATGCGGACTATGGGGGCCTGCGAGTGCCCGTCCGCACGCGCATGGCCGTTGAATGTCAGGTTCAATGCGTAGGCCGTCTCCATGGAGTTGAGATAGCTCTTGAGGACCCCCTTCTCGATCAGCATCGCCGGTTTTCCAGCCACCCCCTCGTCATCGAACGCGTAGCGCCCGAAATCATCCGCCGCAGGGTCGTCAACCACTGTGACCAGCTCGTTGCCTATCCTCTTCCCCATCTTGTCCGTGAGTATGGATTCCTTCTCCACGATGGAGTCCGCTTCGCATGCATGGCCCAGAGCCTCATGGGCGAAGACGCCGGTCATCTCGTGATCGAACACCACCGTGAATCTCCCCCTCGGCGGCGCAGCCGCTCCTAAGAGCCGCAGCGCCTTGTCCTTGGCTTCTATGGCGGTCTCCTGGAGCTTCAGGCCCGAGAATCCTTTGCGCGAAGCCGAGCGGTCGGAACCTTTCTGCATGACCGCGCCATCCTTCGCGATGCATGAGCAAGAGAGGAACGAATAGGCGCTTTCCTGGATGATCTCGCTGCCGTGGGAATTGAAGAACTCCTTCCTTATGACCGCGTCGCTGCAGGAGACGTTCCTGGAGGTGATTTTATCCTCCTGCATATCCCGCGAGAGCTCGGAGAGCGCTTTCATCTGCGCCTCCTCGTTCGGTCCTTCTCCGCGCTCGACGATCTCCTTCTTGACGACTGGCGGGATGGAGATCCCTATCTTGCCGCTGGCGAGCGTGGCGAGCCTTTTCGCCTTCTCCAGGAGATTGCCAATATCTTCCCCGGAGCTGCTGGATGCGAATCCCCAGCTTCCGTTCTCGAGCACGCGAACGCTCGCGCCATGATGGGAGCCTATGGAATGCCTCACCTCATCGTCCTTGATGGTAGCGACGGATTCGGAGCCGTTCTCGATCCTGAGCTCAGCGTAATTGTACCTGGATAACAAGCGTTCGTATTCCATTTTCACAGCCCTATCACTCAAGGTACTGTTTTGCCTTCTGGGCATATTCCAGGACGATCTTCTTCTCTTCGCGGTCTTTCACTATGCCGCAGAATATGTGGTTCTTCAGGGGAATCATGACCATGATCATACCGTCGAACGATATCTCGATCTCGTTCTGGCGGTCGTCCATCCTCTTCAAGATAGCATCCGAGACGTTCGCCACGGACGATATGAGCCCCGAGCTCAGGTCAGTCAGCGCGATCGTGGAATGCACAGGGACCCCGTCTATCCGGACGATAGCGCCTCCGATGCCCTTCGTTTTCATCTCATTCAGGATATTCTCGAGTTCAGCAGCCATTTTCCCCCTCCTATATCAGGATTATGCCGGTAGGGCCGACCCTGAAAGGCACCGGCATGTCCACTTCCGGAAGCGTGAGCGTCGTCTTCGCGCCGCTGTCGCTTATCACGTATTTCTCGTCCATCCCCTGCTCAAGAAGGCTCAGGAGCTGCTTGTCATGGACGCCCTCGTCGATGAGGTACATTGTCGTGGCTCCGGCGCTTTTGAGCCTCCCCTGCACCACGCTGAGGAACTTCTTTATCGAATCCTTCGGATTGTAGATTACGAACGTGGAGAGGGTGTCGAAGACGACCCGCATCCTCTTCCCACTGCTCTCGGCTATCGCTTCGTTCAGCATGAGCGAGATATCGTTGAGAGCCCCGGGCCCGGTGACCATCCTGACCTTGTCGGTGTTCTGGATATCGGTTTTCCCGAGCGTCGGGCTATAGCAGTCTATGAACCTGACGTTCTCCTTTTTCAGGTCTATGCCTATCGTCCCGGCTTTCTTCATTATATCCACAGGGGATGTGTTGCCGCAGATGATGTATGAGTTCTCCTTGAGATTGGCCGCAGAAGCGAAATGGTAGATGAACGCGCTCTTCTCTATGCCGCTCGGCCCTTCCATGAGGATGTTGCCTGGATTGAAGTATCCGCCTTCCAGTATGATATCGAGGTCAGGGATGCCTGTGGAAAGCTTGTTCGCTTTCAGGATAGGCATCGACTCATCTACACCGAGTGCGCTCATATCTGATTACATCTTTTGTAAGTTTTATAAAGAGAAGGTCTGGCGCAAATGAAAAACAGAAAATAAGAAAAAGGAAAAATTCAGCAGCTCACTGCTAGGCTGCCGTTGGTGCTGCCGCTCATCAAGGCGTTGACTATTACCGGCGTAATTATGTAGATGACTATGCCGATGACAGCCCCGGTGAGCATTGCAGTCGCCCACACGGTTGCCCTAGCTCTAGTTTCAGCACCGAGTATCTGGCCGATCGCATATATCGAACCTGCCAAGATAATGAGGAGCATCACTCCGATACCCAGCAAAGTCTTCGCCATGCCGCAAAGGCTCACGAGAGCGTTCGAAAGGCCTGACGAAGCAGACACTGCAGGGACCAGGTTCATGATAATGAACGCGAGTATCAGGTACTTTCCAATAGCATTGATTTTGTCTAGGTTTCTGATTATGTTCATCTGTTCACCTTATCTTTATCTACCTTAGAAATATTTATAATGCACTAGGTCTGGGGAAACCCATATTTTCAGATATGTGATGAAATGACTGAATGTGTACGCTCCGTCGTGAGCGCTGCGGAAATGAACTCCGTTCTTGCTTATATATGACCTTTCTGATAAATATCTCATGAAAGTAATGCGGGCCTGGAAATACCGTATCTATCCTTCAAAAAGCGAGGAGAAGTCGCTGGACCAGCATCTCTACGAATGCAAAACTCTCTGGAATTCCCTACTCGAGTATACAAAGGAATACTACGAGAAAACAAAGAAATTTCCAACCAAGGGGCAACTTTTCCTTTTGACAAAAGATATAGGCTTTATTCTCAGATAACACAGAATGTTGCTGACCGGCTTGCGAAATCACTGTATGGGATGATTATCAAGAAGAAAGCAGGCAAGAAGGCAGGATTCCCAAGATTCAAACCAATAGAAAGGGTGAAGTCATTCACATATCCTCAGTTTGGTTTCAAACTAAAAGACCGGTTAGAACTATCCGGCATCGGAAGAATCTCCATCAGAAAACACCGAGAATTGCAAGGAACGATCAAGACATTGACCATAAAGAAATCCCCTTCTGGGAAGTGGCATGCCATTTTTACAACCGAATTCGAGAAGACGGCGCCTAAGAGAAATAAGAACCCCAAAGTAGGAATTGATCTTGGGATAGAAAATTTCGCCTATCTGAGCGATGGCTCAAGGATAGAGAATCCACGGAATCTCAGATTGGCGAAAGAGCGGCTGGCGCTTGCCCAAAGAAGGATGTCGAATAAGCAGAAGGGCAGCTCAAACAGAGCTAAAAACCGGAAAGCGGTTGCGATCGCCTATGAAAGACTCACAAACAAGAGAAAAGATTTCCTTCACAAGGCAAGCCGGGTCCTTGTGAAAAATCATTCGTTTATAGCCATGGAAAATCTGAATAACGAAGGATTAGCACGCGGTTTCCTGGCGAAAGAGGTATTGGATTGCAGTTGGGCAGAATTTGCCAGCATGATCAGCTACAAAGCGGAAGAAGCTGGTTGCGAAGTCGTGCTGGTGAATCCTGCCCACACATCTCAGATGTGCAGCCACTGCGGTTTTGTACTAAAAAAATCGCTTGCTGAGAGGTGGCATGACTGCCCTTGCGGGGCGTCCATGCATAGGGACCTCAACGCGGCGATTAACATACTCAACAGAGCTACCGGAGGAACTCCGGGAAGTCAAGCTTGTGGAGAAGAGACCCATACCAGTTATAAGAATAACCGGCAAGTATCTTCAGGGAAGCAGGAAGCTCATGCCTTTAAGCATGGGTAGTTCACAAGGCTATCCAAATGAGAGGATATATCATGCAGAGAATCGGTGCAGACGTCAAGAACGCCCTTTTCATAACTTTGGCGTTCCTGGCCACCCGTTTAATCATCATTCTTTTAATGCCATTCGTGCTCGATGAAGCGCTTTATTCTGTCATGATTAGTGAGCAAAGCCATCATATCACCCTCATCCCTACATTCCTTGGCTATCCCATGAGCTGGAAACCCGCCCCGTTCTTTTGGCTCTACGGGCTGATAGCCAACCCGCTTCTCGCTGCCGGCCTCCCATTGGAGTTCGCCTACCGTTTTCCGTCGCTCCTGTTCGGTCTCCTATCCCTCTTACCGGTATATCTCGTGCTGCGAAAGACCGGAGCCTCCAAAAGCGTGGCGCTCCTCTCTTTGGTGGTTTTCATATCCTCCGGGATAAGCATATACCCCCAAAGCACGCTATTGATCGATGCGCCCCTCTTCCTGTGCGTAATACTCTCCCTATTCCTATACCTGGAAGATAGATATGGTCGCTGGCGATTCTTGGCAGCGGGCATTTTCGCATTCTTGGCATTCTTCCTCAAGCTCGTTTTCGCGTTCATTCCGCCGCTTCTCGCGATAGCGTGGTTCTACCTGAAAGACAAGAAAACCCTGCGCGATCCCGCGTTCCTGTTTTCACTGTGCCTTCCATTCGTCGCGATGGTCCTGCAATATGCGTTGTTGCAGAACGTCGGCCTCGGCAACCAGCTTTTCATAGGGGACATCGGAGGTCATCTGGTCAGCAACCAGGGTTGGTTCGGGCAGATCAGCGGTGTGTACAACTCTGTGAGCATCTTCTTCCTCTTTTCTCCGATTTTCATCGGCCTTTTCGTCATCGGGTTCGTGAAATACTGGCGCGAGAACCTGTTCATGGCGTTTTGGGCTTGCTTGACCGTCATCCCGCTGCTCTCGAACTCGACCATGCCATGGTATTTCCTGCCGGTTCTTCCAGCCATATCATTCTTCTCTGTGATGCTGCTGGTGCGCCAGGGGAAAGAAGAGAAGATCGATTTCTTCCTGCTGCTGGTCATAGGCATGCTGGTCCTCGCGTCGCTCGCTTTCTTCTATTATATCGAATACAGCGAATATCCGCTATTCACGGCGCAGAAGGAAGCTGGGATGTTGATCTCCGGGAAACCGAACGTGCTGGTCATTGGCAGCTACAAGCCATCGATAATCGCGTACAAGATGGAGGGCGAATACCTCTCCCTTGGCGCGCCGCTCGACTTCGGTTGGATAGACATCCAGGAGAACACCAGCAGCTCCATGATCGCGGATTTCGTGAAAGATTACCATAACGGCAGATACAACATGACCGACGGCTCATTCAGCAGCGCCTTCACGTCCATAATGAATTTCAGGAAAGACACGAACCTGACCAGTTTCGATTACATCGTGGTGGCCGGCAGGTCGGATTACATCCCACCCGACTCGACGCAGCTTTATAACTCGGAGAATATCTCAGTTTACAAGGTCGGTTGAATGCTATCCATACTGATCCCCACGTACAACGAGCGGGCGAACATACTGCCTCTTGTGCGCGCAATCGAGGAGTCGGTAAAGGAAGAGCATGAGATAATAATAATCGATGACAATTCCCCGGACGACACCGCAGGGGAAGTCATGAAAGCCAAAGAGCAATTCAAATCCATCAAGCTCGTCAAAAGGGCAGGAAGGCTGGGTCTCACAGGAGCAGTTCGTGCAGGATTGCTGGAAAGCCGCGGCGACAGGATCGTCGTGATGGATGCAGACCTCTCGCACCCTCCACAGTCCCTTCCACGCATGTCAGCCATGCTCGATGACGCGGATATCGTGGTCGGCAGCCGACTCATGAAAGGCGGCGAAGTAGAGAACTGGCCTATCCATAGGAAGCTGATATCTGACGCGGCACGCATCCTGGCAGTTATATTCATCAATCCGCGATGCTCGGATCCGCTCAGCGGCTTCTTCGCAGTCAGAAGGAAAGTTATGCTGTCGACGAGATTCAGGACGAAGGGCTACAAGCTGCTGCTCAACATAATCGCGGACAATCGCGATGCAAGGGTATCAGAGGTCCCATACAAGTTCAAGGATCGGGTCGCAGGCAAGACGAAACTGGATTCCATGGAGATCCTGAATTTCATCGCAGACCTCATGAGGATTGATTTCGGATGACCTGGTAAGCCAGCATTGTACCGTCTTCGTAAATCGGCTTGCCGAATGCCTGCCCCATGTCGTTTTCTATCCCCATAAGCGTGTTCTCATTGATGGGGGTGTAACTGCCCATGAAACAATCGGCATCTGTCTTGCAGCTAGTTTTCTGCACAACGACATAATCGAAACCATCGTCTTCCACGAACTTCACGATCTCATCCTCGGTGGCATTGTTCGCATAGATCCTCGTGAGCGTATCGGTTGGAGCAGGTGCTCTCGAAAGCACGCCATAGGACAGCGGAGCGCCGTGGATGGTCTGGTAATACGCCTCATTCAGCAGCTCATAGTATCCCAAATCAGGATAAAGGAAAATCGCAGGATGGTTTCCGGATGCAGCGAGCGAAGTGTAGAACGCCGGGACGCTCGGAGCGAACATGAAAGCGCTGTAATTCGGCCATATCTCGATCAGCATTAAGACGATGAGGATCACGATGGCGATCTGCCCATGCTTCCATCGCATGATCCTGTCTGCCGCCAGGCAAATGCATCCCGATGCGAAGAACATCACGAAGAGGATGAACCTGGCAGGCACCCTGAGCACCGAAAGCAGCGGAAATAGCGTCTGGGGGAAAAACGGCGAACCCGCAATGAACTGGTTCCCCACCATGACTATCGGGAACGCGAAGAGCAGGGAAAGCAGCATGAGGTCCCGGAATCTGACCTCCTCTTTTCCAGCACCCTTTATGAGGAAAGACAAGGCGATCAGAGAACTCACCGCATATCCCACAAACGCTCCGACATCAGAGACCTGGAGCCCGCCCAGATGGAGTAAAGTGCCGATGGCGCTGATGTTCGTGGGCAAGAAAAGGTTCTGCAACGGGACCGCCGTTATATAGCTGTAGGGGAGCGCGATGTCCGGAGTTATCTGGTACGCTGGCAGCAGGTATATTAACGCGATATAAGCGCAGACTGGGATGGATGCTATCGCGAGGTATTGCACTAATTTCAATTCCTTCTCGGCCCGCAATGCCTGGTCCGTTCCGATGACGAATAAGACGGTCGAGGCGATGAAAACTGCTGGCGGGAGCAGGTATTCAGCGATGAGGTATTTCGGTTCGAATCCCAAGAGCGTGGATAAAGCGAGCGACAGGATGCCGGCAACCGCGAGTATGACCACCTCCTTGGTGCCTATGGCTCTTTTGCCGTGCCGCATGTACGTCAATGCTATGTCGACAGAAACGATGAGCCCGAGCATCAGGGCGACGGTAATCTCGCCTAATGAGATGAACAGGAGTGAAGCCGCAAGGCCTATAATCGTCTTCGCATCCCTGCGCTTATCGCAGAGATCCAGATAGAATATGAAGAACAATGGTATGAACGGGATCGCCATGGCGTAATTGAGGTAATGTGTGATGGATAGCAGGTGAAACGTAGAGAAATTGAACACGATCGATCCGAGCAATGCAGGAAGCGATCTATCGATCTCAGACGATGCATCTTTCAACAAGCGATAGCAGAATGCGAAAGAGAAGATGCCGCCCAGTACCAGGGATAAGAGCTGAATGATTGTGATTTTTCCGTAAGGTCCCCATATGTCTGGCATGGTCATATAGAGCAGACCCGGCGATGGGGCGATGGTGGTCCTGGAGAGCCAGATGCCGTCCGGATAGAATATCTCGTTCGCGAAGAACGGGTTCGTGCCTTGGTGGAGGGAGTTCTCGTAATGCCAGAAGAGCCACATGAAGAATTTGATGTCTTCAGTTCCCACAAGCCGGTGCCCGAAATCCGATAGAGCAGGGTAAAGCATCGCGGCCGATATCACTATAGTTAACAACGACGCGATGACCAGGACCTCTAAAGGTACTCCCAACATCTTTCTCATGACCTATGACCCGCTTTTGATATAACGCTTCAAACCGTTAATAATATTATACGGGCGCTTCGCCTAAAAAATCGCAGCGGAGTAGGCCGGGGGCTGCAAATTGTTATTAATCGAACCGTGCATTCTAACATGAAGTTGGTAAAATGGATCGCGCTATCGTCAGCTTGTTTCTCCTATCGATCGTGATCTTTTCCTTGATAATAATCTTGAATCCCCTCCCTTTCGTTTACGATGAAGGGACCTACGCTATCATGGTGAAAGGTTTCTCGGGCAACCCGTCAATGGTCGAGCCGACGGTGGTTGGCCAGCAAGTCGAATGGAAACCGCCTCTCTTCACATGGGTATACTCCGCCTTCTATGTTTTCCTCTCGAAACTCCCGTTGAGCGTCGAGGCGCAATTCCGCATGCCATCAGCGTTCTTCGGAGCGGCCGATGTGGTTCTAGTATATATGATAGGCAATCTCCTCTACGGGAGGAAAGCCGGTATCGCGGCAGCCCTTCTCTTCCTGACGGCGCCGCTGACATTCTTCTCATCCACATTGATGATGATGGAAAGCTTCTCCCTTTTCCTCGCGCTGATATCGATATACTTTTATCTAAAAGGAAACCTGCTCCCTGGCTCAATTTTCCTCGGTCTGCTCGTATTCACCAAGTGGCTTTATGCCTTGGTCCCGGTCATATTCATAGCATTATACTTCATCAGGGACAAGCGCCTGCCGGCAATACTATCCAGTTTCCTATCCATACCATTATTCCTGCTTGCCCGGTTGCTCATCGCGTTTTATTTCGGCAACTTCGATAACGCCATCGGGAATCTTGTTTTCGATTTTTGGAGGCCAGCACCTTTCTTCAATCCCTTATGGCTGTTCTACGGTTATGTCATTGTTTTCTTGACCTTGCCCATGTCCTGGGTGTTCATCTGGTCGCTGCTATCATTCAAAATAGATTTTCGAAAAGAATTGCCCATCATCGCAGTGTCAATAATCATATTCCTGTTGCCCTTCTCCGCGATGTTCAATTTCTGGTATCTCATAATCGTTACTCCTATGCTAGCCTTGTTTATCTCCACGAAGATTATCAAGAATGACGGAGACCGGCTCTCAGACTTGATGATCATCTCCTTCATGGTCGTGAACCTGGTGTTCTCAATCATCTTCATACCGATATTCATCCCAAAGTCGCAAGACCTGCCGCGGATCGCATCCTTCATGGAGGGCAAGAGCGTCGTCTTCGTAGAACCCTACCCATTCTATATCGAGTGGGGCGCAGCGAATCAGCGTTACGCCAATTCGACGGAATCATTCATCCTGCTGGAGGAATTCAATACCGGGATACTCTATTACCGTTTTTCCGCTGCGGATGATTATTCCGATCTCAAGGCTTTTTTCGGTCAGAATGCGAGCGGCCTCCCCTGCAAGGATTACATCGTTGTCCATGAATATCCTGGATTGAACGTCACGATCCCATCCTGTTTCAACCAGATCTGGCGGACGCCGGATTATTCAGTTTATTCAGCATCATGAGTTAAATAACGTTCAGGGCCGATTCATTCCGTATGAAGAAGGAATTATCGATAGTCCTGATAGCCCATAACGAAGAGCAGCTCATCGAGCGTGTGGTTAGGGATTATCACGAGAAAATCGCCGCTAGACTGCCATCAAGCGAGCTCATCGTGTGCGAGGATGGGAGCCATGATGGGACTCCCGCCATTCTGAAAAGATTGGGGAGAGAGCTTAGCATTCGCGTCTACAGCTCCAAGAAAAGGAAAGGATACCTTCTCGCCGCAAGTGATGCATTAATGAAAGCCAGGGGGAAGATTATATTCTTCTCTGATGCCGACGGCGAGCACGATCCGTCCGATTTCTGGAAACTCTATGATCTGAGGGCAGATGCCGATCTGATAAGTGGGAGCCGGCCGATGGCTAACCGGTCTTTGGCCAGGTTGGCGCTATCATCGGGATTCTCGGCCATGGTGGGCATCTTCTTCGATGCGAGAGGGTTCGATGATTACAATTCGGGATTCAAGCTCATGTCTATGGAAGTTCGTGATCGCATAGTCCCTAAAGTAAATCTCCTGAAGTATGGTTTCTCGACCGAATTGATAATCCGCTGCTTGGATTACGGGTTCAAGGTCAAACAAGTTCCTGTCTCGTATGAGCAGAGAAAAAGCAAGGGGCGCGATTTCGATCTTCTCAAGCTGCCGGAAGTGGTCATCGTGCAGAGCCTCGGGATGGCGAGATTGAGGTACGAGCTGAAATCCTGAATATTCAGATTGCAAGCCATTTCACGCAATCGAGCGCTTTCGATACGTAGTACAACCCCACGATGGAGATGAATCCGGATAAGATTCCTGCCCACGCAGGCACTCCGGTGAACGGCATCTCCATCCTGCTTCCTACGGAGTAGAACGCGAGAGGTATGAGGATGATCACGAACATCAGCACCCAATACCTGATCGGTTTCCTTCCGAGGTATTCCAGATATTCGTTCCTGAAACCCCTTACTGCCTGATATGTGAAATACGACAAGACGATCGACATAGCCATGAACGAAGGGCTTGCGATGTCCTTGTATGGCGGGACTATGAAGGCAAACGCTAGATACCCGACCATCGCAGCGATGACGATCAAGTCAGTTTCCTTCCCAGTCTCGATCCTCTTCCCGACCATCACCCCCGCGAGCATCACCGGGAGATAGAATAGCGCCGCAGGATATCCGCCCAGATAAGCGGTCCCGAAATCAGGCAACCGACCGGTATATGCAGTGAAGATCGCATACGCGATCGGGATAGCGAGCGATACCGCGACCATATACGCCTCCGGCAGCTCCAGCAGCAATGCCGATGCGAAGAAAAGCAGCGCGCTTAGCATCACCTCGTCCATGCCGAAGAATGCGCCAGCGCTGAAGAATGACAGTATTATCGATATCAAGGCCAGCTTGCCGAACCTCTCGATCACGTCCAGCCAGTAGTTCTTGCCCTTCCTCTTCTCATGGAAGAAGACCAGCGACATGCCGCTAGCGAAAAGGAACATGGGCAGCACGAAATCCCCGATATGGAGGCTGTTGGCTTCGTTGTGCTTGAGGACGTCCGGGAGGTTGGCGCTCGTCCAGTAGGAGACCGTGAAGAAGACCATGAGGACTATCATCAGTCCCCTGAGCATGTCTATGGACGGTATGCGCATGATGACGATTTTGCATGATATTATTTAATTCCCGCCAGAGAATCCGTTACCATGCGCCTCAAGCTGTTCTACAACAAATCCGTCCACGAGAACGCCGCATACTACTACCAGCTCGCCAAGGAGAGCAAGGAGAAGGTCGCTGGCGTGGAGAAAGCCATTGAAGAGACGAAGAAGGAGATGGAGGACGCTAGGAAAGAGGCCGGAGCTCCGAAGACAGGCATCCGGATAAAGAGGCAGAAGGAATGGCACGAGAAGTTCCACTCCGCGTTCACGAGCGCAGGCAAGCTGATGATCGGAGGACGGAGCGCGCAGCAGAACGACCAGCTCGTGTCCAAGCACATGGAGGATAACGACCTCTTCTTCCACGCTGACATACAGGGCGGCGCGGTCTTCGTCCTCAAGGACGGGGTCGCGGCTTCGGAAGAAGAATTGATGGAGACGGCGCAGATGGCGGCATCCTTCTCCAACGCGTGGAAGAACGGCAATGCCGGGGTCGACGTCTATTGCGTGAAGAGAAGCCAGCTAACCAAGAACGTCAGCGGAGGATTCGTGCCATCAGGCGCGTTCGCGATTTTAGGGGAAAGAAGGTGGTTCCGCGGGACCCCGCTCATCCTCAGGATAGGTATCGGAGAGAAAGGCATTGCGCTGGTCCCGGACCGCTCGAAGACGAGATTGAAAAACGAGCTGGCCCTCGTGCCGACGCTATCAGGGAAAGACAAAGGCGCTCTCGCGAAATCGCTCGCCAAGCGTTTCGGGCTGCATCCGGACGATTTCCTGGAGCTGCTTCCTAACGGGAAAACCAAGACCAGGGATGTCCAGTCCTCATGACCCGCTCTACGTCGCTAGACCTGATTTATAAACCTAATATAAGAAATAGAATCCGTGAGCCCTCCCGAGGGCCGGGGATAGCATATGGGTAAATTAATCTGGATTCCAATCGCGGTCATGCTCTTAGGAGCTGGGATAGCGTTGGCGTTCTCGCCCGCGACACCCACGCAAATCAACCAGACCCGGTGGATTCCGTCTTATTCCAACAACTTCACCACCCAGGGAGGCAACATCACGTACGCTCTCGTAGGAGGTACGCTGCTCACAAGCAGATGGGCCGCGTTCTTCGGTAACGTGTCCGGCGCTATCATCCTGGGTGATAACGCCAACCAGGTCTTCACCTGGTCGTGGACCCCCGCGATCGGAGGCGAGGTATGCCTTTCCACCAACAGCGCATACGATTTCGTCAATGCGGCGACCGTTTCGACCACTGATGCGCAGGCGATGGATGCCAATACCGTGTTCGGCCTCGGAGCCGCGGTCGACAACGCGACGAACACGTTCACGACGCAGGACTGCACGATCCAGCTCAACGACACCGCCAGCATCAGCGGCACCGCGAACGTGACGACGGCCGGCGGCTTCAACACGTGCCTGATCCAGGATGGCGCCACTTCGGTCAAGGGCGACTTCGCATTCTGCACCGACATAAACGCCACGGGCATGAACTTCGAGGGCAACAATGTGCACTATCAAGTCATGGTCCCGACGACACCGAGCGTAGGGTCCATAGAGGAATATTTCTTCTACATGGAACTGAATTGATTTCCCGGAGGGATTTTTCATGAAAATGCAGATCGCTTTCATCATACTGACGCTATTGCTCGTTGCCCATGCCGTGGACTTGGTGGCCATCAATTCCATGGACGGCCGGGATGTCCTCTCCGGGATATTCTATGCGAATCTCAAAGGGCTCCCCGTCGTGTTCATGCCGAGCCAGGGCGGCAATCCATCTGTCTTCTCCGCGAAGGTCGGGACCGGCCACGATATCCTGCTCATACAGTCATCCACCGATCCCGTGAGCGGTTTCGTGGCGAGCGGTCTGAAAGCGAACAACAACACGATAGAACTCTACTCATCCACCGATGGCGAGACGACCAACATGTATCTCGCCAATCTCTCAGGAGCCACCAGCTTCATCGTGGTGGGATCCGCATATTCCGACAGCGCCCTGAGCGTGATCACATACGCGAAGCTCACGAAATCCTACGTGCTGCTCGCTAACAAGGATAACGCGGCCCAGGTCCATGATCTGGTCGCAGGCAAATCAGTGACCATATACGGCCTCGTGGATCCGGAGGTCACCGCCGCGCTCGCCCCCCTCAACCCGCAGATAATCGGAAACGGCGAGGACAAATATCAGGACAATGTGGCCGTCGTGGAGAAGACGATGGACCAGTTCAACATCAGCCGGGTCATCATGGTCGACGGAAGCTTCATCGAAGACAGCATGGCGCTGGGCGACCAGCCTATCCTGCTCTCAGGGCAGCTCATACCTCAACCGACCTCGGATTTCATAACCCAGTACGTGAGCGAAGGCAGGCTGTCGCAGGTGCTGCTGATAGGCAATAGCCTCGTGGTGCCGGTATATGACATGCGCCAGAAGATGAAAAACGATTTCCTGAGCCAGGGCCAGAACAAGACCTTCGGGATCGTGGTGAAATTCGCGCAGGTCATCCCATCGGCGGATAGCAGCGTCCTGAACCTGGACACCTTCGCGATGCCCGCATACGAGCCTTCCTTGGGCATAACCGGTGTCGTCTACAACAACCAGACCGGGAAGATCATGGCCACTGTGAATAACACTGGCGACGGAGCGGCTTATTTCAGCATGGAGGTCGACGTAAAGCTCAACGGCCAGGAATATGCCTCTTTCCCTGCCGCGGACCCGGTAATCATACAGAGCGGAGAGCAGAAAGGCGCCGAATTCCCGTTCGACATGTCCAATGTCAGCGAAGGCAATCTCACAGCAGTAGTCCTGGTGAAATACGGCGCCTCCAAGACGTCTCTGGATAAATTCATCACATCCGTGGGCCCGCTGGCGACCATAAGCTACATAGATGATTCCAACGTCACAGTGCAGGCTGCCACATACGATGCCGGCAAGCAGGTCCTTCTCGTGACCCTGAAGAACAACGGGCAGGGCGAGGCGTATTCCGTCTCAAGCGTGACATTGGATCTCAACGGCGCGCCAGCGACCATAACTGGCTCCGGCACGCAGACGATCGAACCATCGTCTCTCGTGGTGGAGGAGCTGCCTCTCGCGCTCTCAGACGCCGACTTCGCTGCCAACAACCAGGTGAACATAAGCGTCGATTACGGCGCAAGGCCCGGCTTCCTCGTGAAGAAGGGCGAATTCACGATGCCTCTCGTGGAACAGGGCGGTTTCCCAATTCTGCTAGTGGTCGGAGGGGTGGTCGTGCTAGTGATCCTGGTGGTCGCGGCCGCTGCGGTGTTCGTGATGGGTAAGAAGAACAAGAGGAAGCGCGGGCTCTAGCTGCATTTTATAAGAAGCCACATGACTACGGCCCAGATGATGAAGAATATCGCTGCCGTCCCTAAGGCATAAGCCCCTGCCTTGCCGTACTCGATCGCGAAGGATCGCAGCCAGTCCTTGGATTTTTCTGGAGTGCCATCAGTCATCCTTATCCCCTCGTTTCCATTTGCGGGGTTTCTCCGCATTCTCCTGCTGCTGGTCATGCACCTTCGTGAACACTATCATGCTGACGATCACGCCGAGCAGGAGTATAAGTATGGTCCATGATGGATCCGACATGGTGCACGATATCACTTCTGTGGGTTTGGAAGATGGCGCGAGGACGGTGAGGGTTATATATCCGCTGCCCATGGCCCTGCCATTCTCGTAGAAATCTATCCTGACCTCGTAAACCCCCGGTTCCATGCCCGGCGCCACATTGAGTACGAACCTGGCGGAATCCGTCTGCCCGTTGGGCAAGGTCTGCGGGAGGTACTCCACGCTCACCAGGCCCGGATAATTCACCACAACCGCGGTGATGTTGACGAATGTGGAATTGCCGTTGCCGACATTCGTTATGAAAGACGAGGCATTCAGGACATCCCCTGCCTGCCCGGATATCGTGGCATTCTGTATCTGCAGCACCGGCTTGTTGATTATGAGGTAGACATTGGCCATGGTGGATGACGTCAGGCTCGGGGCCGTGTTTCCTACGCATTGCAATGAACCCGACAGGCTTCCATTGTAATCCAGCGTCTCATCGGGGCTCATGGATACGGTTATCGTTCCGGATATGCTGCCGTTTGCCGGCACCGTGCCCGAATCAAGGTTGACCGTGGTGTATTGTCCGAAGTCACCGCGGACAAAGCATTGCACGTCGTCGACCTCTACATTGGATATAAGGCTGAAATTCGAAACGCCGTCATCCGGATAGTCCATGACGACCGTGATGTCCGGGGGCACGATGCTGAAATACGGGGATGGCGGCCCCGGCGGAATGATCGGGGTCACCTGTCCGTTCACCGGAGCGCCCGGAGTGCCCGGGAGCTCGGGTCTTTTGTAATTCACGGTGAACGTGACCTGGTCGGATGCTATGGAGCCGTTCGTGTCGTTGCCGTATAGCGTGAGGACGTGGGTCCCGTTCTGGACATTGAGTATGTACGCGATGGTGCAGTCAGGCATGCCGACCGTTTGGCCGTCCAGGACGTACCAGCAGTTGTTGATGTCGTTGTCGGCAAGCATGATGTACGTGAAAGGCAACGATGTGGTGGAATATAACGTAGGCTGCGGCGTGAGTATCTTGACGTACGGCGGGTACGCGGGCCCTATGCCGTTCACGAGTATGTGGTATTCCCCTCCGTCGGAGTTCAGCGTGACCGTTTGATTGGGGGCGCTGATGGCCGTGTCCATCGTGGTGAAGTCCGGTCTCATCAACCCGACCACGAGGTAGTCCACGGCGGGCACTATCTGCGTCCCGTTCTCATCGGTATCGTTCACCACCGTGATGTTCAGTGAATTCCCGGTGATGCTCATGTTGACTCCATAACCCCCGTCCAGCCATCCGCGCAGCCGCGACAGCTTCCATCTCGCCGCGCCGCTGAGGCCCGGGTTGTTAGCGATGAGGACGTATGGGATGGACGGATACCATGCCTTGAAGCTGCTTATCTCCGCAGGAACCAAGGCGCAACCTGATGGCGTGACGTTCTGCACCTGGATCGGGGCGTCTTCCAGGACGATGTATTTGCCGTCGAATCCATCCGCATATGCGAGCGCCACATATTTGTTGAGCAGGTCGGAAGGCGATGCGGTGCAGATGCGGAGCATCATGGCCGGATTCGCCAAGCTGCTGTCCTTGTAGGATGTCGAGTTGACATCATAGGCTAGGGATGAGACGTTGCTGTCGTTGGCCCTGACTATGGAGACGTCGTAGAACTGGGCGAACGCGATGTGCGCGAATGCCAGTACCAGCAGGACGGGCAGTATGCGTCTCAAACTCATTGAGGCATCACCAGTTTCTTGGTATTCGAGTATACCTGGTACAGCCAGTCATATACCGACTCCACGTAGGTGTTCTGGTTGATTAGGGTCTTGTTGTTCAGCCACCCCGGGTCTGCGCATGTGAAATCTGTGACCTGGAGCGGCACGTTGTACATGAGGGTATTGTTGTACAAGAAGATCAGCGGGCTGGGCGCGGTGGCGCTGACCGTGATCGAGTAATTCCCGATGTATTGCTGCGCGTTCTCATACGAATAAATCGTGTAGAGGAGGTTGCATGTCGGCACCATGGTCAGCTGGATGTAGCCGCTGGCGTTCCCGGTCATGACTCCCGTGCTGTAGCTTGTCAGGCCGAATGAATTGGCCCCGCTGGTCCAGACCTGCGTCGGAGTGAAAGGGTTCAGCCCGTTGGTTTCGGTGATGGAGATGCGCGGGCTCGGGACATTGTTCCCGCTCGTGTCCGTGATCCACATCGTGACGTTGTATGGCCTTCCCCACACCGGGAACGCGTTCGTGGTGTTCCCATCGATGATGACATGCAAAGTGTATGTCGGGGTCGAGCTGACAGTGGTGCTGGCATTGTTGTTGTTCTTGTTGCACTCGGCGAGCAGGTCCGTCGCATCCGCCCTTGCGGTCAGCGTGTATGTCCCGGAGACGTTGTTGACGACCCATGCCAGGCTCCTCGTGATGGATGCTCCGGGCGCGAGCTGGTCCGTGATGTTCCATGCGGTGTTGTTCGTGTAGCTCGAAGGCCCCGTGATGTTCAGATACAGCATGAACGGCGTCGTGATCCTGACGTTCCCGTAGTTCGTGAGCGTTATCGTGATGTTGGTCGTCTGCCCTGCGTATCCTGCGCTCGGATTCGCTCCGATCCCAGCCCCTACGTCCGCGCCTATGCATATCGGGTATCCCAAGCCATCGACGACCACATTGCGGTTGTATACCGTCTGGTCGCTCACAGGCATGCTGAGGTTGAATGCAACGGGGAACTGGGAAGCCGAATTGACGACCGTTCCGTCGCTGCATGTATCTCCGATGTCATCGGTACATAGCGCCATGACCATGCTCCTCCCCGTGCTCGCGTTGAGGCCCCAGTTCGCGTCCGATGCGGCCTGGTTCACGTTGCCGCTGTCGGTGACGAATGTTATGCTGTTGACGGTCGCGCTGACCTTGTTCGATGCCTGGTCGTAGCTCGAACTCACGGAATACGATCCTTCGAGCCAGCCGTTGGAATATGGAACATCGAGGAATGATGGAGACGATCCATCGACGCTATTGGAATATAAGGCATGTATCCTTCCAGGGAACGCCGAGACGAACACATGCGGGGTCCTCGTGGTGTCCTTGAACTGAGAGAAAGCGTAGGAATCCACGGGTGTCTCATAGCATCCCGCACCGTTAGCTGTGGGGGTGTAGACCAGCGTGTTGGATGATCCGGTCGTGAGGTTCCAGCTGATCGCGGTGTAATCGTAGACCCCTCCCGGCAGAGCCACCGAATAGACTGCTGCGACATCCTTCTGCCCCTCTCCGCAGAGGTTCAGGGCGAAGTCCGGGTTCGAGCCGAGCGAGTCGACGAATACCCTGTATGCCGATGACGCGGTCACGTTGCTGGTCGCTCCCGTCTGATCGACGATGTATGCGCTCTGCGAGAAGATTATCCCGCAGGCCATCAGCACCAAAAGGATGAATTTTTTTGTCATAGTTACACCGTGGATAATGATTTCACGATATTCGCGAGTATGGAATTGATATTCTGGAGCGCGCCGGACATGCCGGATTGCAATGAAGGGGTCATGTCCGCGTCGGACGGGGACGGTCCCGCGAGGCTCTGGTCGATCGGGAATGTCAGGTTGCTGAACGACACGCCTCCTGTCCCCAGCATGATCGTGAGATTGGCCTGGTTGTTGTAGTTGGTCGGTATCAGGACGATGGTCTGGTTCGTGTAGAAGCTTTCTGTGTTCCCATAGCTCTTGTTCGGGGGCGGCTGCTCCATCACGAATATTATCTGGCCGTTATCTTCGAGCACGCTCGCTGAGGCGTTGATGGCGCTCATGTCAGTGCTGTTGTACACCGTTATGTTTATCAGATTGGGCGCCCCGGCCTTGAGCGTGGGAAGCGGATCGTACGTGCCATCCGTGAACGCAGTGACGTCGATGACGCGCATCTTTCCTTGGGAGACCCATTTGCTCGCGGTAGATGCGAGCGCGTTCGTGTTCTGGGTGGACGATTTCACCTCGCTGGAGTATGTGCCGTTCACGAGGCTGGTGCGGTAGGTCGGCGAAAGCGATCCGTAGCTCGCGATGGAGAGGTTCTGCCTGCAGGAGTATCCGCCATGGTTGACCTGTATGTATCCGGCATATTTGTAGGCGTCCGGTATGTTATATCTCGTGGGGGATAGCACGAAGACCGCCCTTCCGTTCGAATCCGTGAGCGTGTTCCCGTCTCCGATGGCCTGCATGCCGAGCTGTATTATCGGGTACAGCAGGTTCAGGCCGTTCTGCTCATCCGCATCAACGCGCAAACCGCTGAGCGGCGCCTGCGTGCCGTTGTCCACGACCACCGCCTCGACATCGTAAGGCACCCCCGTCTTCGGGAATGTGGTCGTCTGGACACCGTCTATGTATACGGTCATGTTGCACGGGACCGGTTCCATGATATAGAAGTAATATCTCTCTAGCGCAGGGACCATGTACTCGAAATCGAACAAGGTCCCGTTGTACCCTGCCTGGTTGATGATGCTCTCGATGAATAGCGGTTCTATGCGCGTGCCGTTGTTGTATAGCAATACCCCCATCTTTATGTCAGGCGATAGTGTGACATACGGGCACACGAAAGGCACATCGTAGATATAGCACGTCATGAGGTTGGTGGCGCCCGCGAAAGTGTCGTACGGGTTCTCAGGATTGCCTGACATATCCGGTATGCCGAACACGCCGAACGTGCTGAACATGCCGGAACCGTTGAAGTCTGATGGTGAAGGCGTATATATGTTCTCGAGCTCGGGTTTCTGGCTGAGACGCGTGAGCAGCATGGTCTTGTTGTAGAAACTGCCGTAGCTTCCGTTCGGCATGTTGTAGAATACGCTCATGTTAGGTGTGTCCTGGATCGATATATAGTTGTCGATACGGGTCAAGGTCGAATTGAAATTCCCCACGATCGCAGACCAGAACTGGGTGTTCTGATTGCCGGTCAGGTTGGTATCGCTGATGTTGCCGCCCTGGATGCTGGCTTGGGCCATGACGGCACCAGCCATCAATAGCATAGATAAGAGTGCCAGCTCAGCGCGCATGGCAGATACCACATCTCCAATAAATATAAACGTTTGGTGTTTTGGGATTCAACCTATTTTTTCGGGGCCCGGTCCTGAACCTATATATAGTTATCAATCATATCTATGCTTGTGGCGGATATGGTTGCTTCCGGGTTCCTAAGCAAAGTTTTAATTATATTGTGGGTGCATTCCAGTCAAGATCCCATGGTGCCCCATATGCCGTCGTTGCCAGAGATTCAGCTTTATGCGGCACTCGATGCCGGAAAAGAGAGGTCGCTCTTCGATGGATAATAGACGCGTCGTCGCTCTCCTTCAGTTCACATTGACCTTTCTGGTCCTATCTCAGCTGGTGCATTCCGTTAGCGTGACCAACTGCACGGTCATCGATAGCTCGGGCACATACACGATCGCGAACGACATCAATAGCGGAAGCCCGATAACCTATGACTACGGCACAGCATGCATCCTGATAAACAACACTAATGATGTTACTTTGAATTGCAACGGGCATACGATGAATGCTTCGCTCAACGGCGCCACCGACGCGCAAATTGCGGTGGTGGATTCGGAAAACGTAATCGTGGAGAACTGCCGGTTGGACATCTCGCAGTCCTCCGGCGTGGTTCTCGAAGGGACCACCAGCTCCACTGTCCGGGACAATTCAGGTTATGGTCCTAGCTTCGTCACCTCGACCGCATTCACCGAGGACTCGGCCGGAGTAAACAACCACTTCACAGACGACAACGCCACCGACGCATATCATGATCTGGGTGTCCAAGGCACCGGTTCCACATACACCAACAACCACGCTTTCGATAACGTCCCCGCATCATCCGCATTCTCTTTCACAGGTATCGAGAATTGCATCGTGAGTGGCAACACCGCGCTCAACGGCGGCTACTTCGACATCGAAGGCGGGTCCGGGAACACCGTCACGGATAACCTGGCGGAAGGCAGCACCTACTTCCTAACCACCGGATTCAACCTGGCATCAGACGACAACAATGTGACCGGGAACAATGCCACGGACAACGGGGCCAACGGTTTCACAATAAGCGGGGAATCGAACGTACTCCAGAACGACATCGCGTCTGGCAACTCCGGGACTGGGTTCGAGCTGACCCATGGAAAAGGCTACGGCGGAGGCGACCAGAACGTCCTGAGCGACGATATCTCTTCTGGCAACGGGGCCGGCTTCAACGTGTCGGGTTTCTTCTGCATCCCGGACGGCTGCATAATGGGCGGTTACAATCTCGTGACCCTCAACAACTTCACGGACGACTTGGCCGCGAACAACGCCCGAGGCGGGTTCGACCTCGATCTGGGGCAGGACAACCTGTTCATCGATGATAACAGCACCGGCAATAGATATGGCCTCTCCATATCCGACTCGAACGACACCGCACTATACGATACCTACTTCTCCAACAACTCAGCGGATTTCATGGTCACCGGCTCCGCCAGCCCCTCCAACTACAGCATGACCGGAACCATCTTCGACAATCCGTTCGGAGGCATGCAGAACTACACCACGCTCTCCATCAACGACAGCGCGGATATCAGCGATTCATACTCCATCAGCTGGGGCAGCAACCTATCAGCCCTTTCGCCAGGAAGGGTATCGTTCGACCAGAAATTCCTGGACATGTCCGGTAGCGGGTCGATAGATTCCATGGTCTGGAACTGGACCGATGCGGAAACCTCCGGATACAACGAGAGCATGTTCGGGCTCTGGAACTACGCCGGCTCCTGGCAGTTGCTGAACAGCAGCCCCGACCTCTCATCGCATTCATTGTCCCTCGCCGGAGTGGATCCGGTAGGCGGCTTCGGCATACTACAGTCCCCTCCGCCGACCCCTTGCCCGGCGGTGATAAGCGCCCCAGGCACATACTCGTTTACGAGCGACTTGGTCGGAGCGCCGAATAGCGCATCCGATACGCTCAGCGGCTACTCGGCATGCGTCAAGATAACGACCTCGGATGTGGTCCTGGACTGCAACGGTTATTCCTTGACCTCTGACGCGCCCAATCAGATAGGGATCCTCGCAGACGCATATCCCATCTCCATCAACTATCTCTCCAACATCACGATCGAGGACTGCAATGTGAACAACTACGACTATGACATATACACGAGGGGCATCAACGACAGCAACGTCTTGGAAAACAGCGTCACCGACATGCTGTACGACGGATTCTCCATGACCGACACCCCCTATTCCAATTTCACGGGCAACCGCGTCACCGCCACATTCATCGACCTCACGCAGGCGAGGAAAGAGTACGACATGCGTTATCTGGATCATCTGACATTCACGGACAACACTGCCTGGGGCACGAGCACCGGATATCAATTTTATATGGCTGACGTCGAAGACAGCAACCTGAGCGACAACATCGGCAACGGCTCGAGCTTCTGGGGCTTCGTGATCGGGAATGGTTCGTTCGGAGATGTCCTCTCCAACAACGCCATCAACGGTTCGGAGACCGCATACGAGCTGGACAATGCCAATTCGAACCTGCTCATAGGCAACAGCGCGTTCAGCAGCTATGAAGTCGCCTACGTCGTGACTGGGGATGGCGACCATTTCCTGTCGGCCTACAACAACTTCACCGACAACCTTGCCGATAGCAACCTCGAGACCGGATTCGTGATCACGGAATACGCGCAGAACAACACGTTCATGGGCAACAACGCCACCAACAACGGCTTCGTCGGTTTCAGCGTGTATGGCTACGGCGGCGGACTCGCGGACTACAACAACTTCACGGACAATCTCGCCTTGAACAACGTCGACGCAGGTTTCACGGTGGGCAGCGAGGCGGTGAACAACACGTTCACGGGAAACAACGCCACCGGTGATGGCAATACCGGCTTCAGCGTGTTCGGTGGCAGCGACGGACCCGCGGCCTTCAACAGTTTCATCGACAACTTCGCAGGGGGCAATGACGGTCCCGGGTTCTACGTAGAGAGCATGGCACCGGACAACGTGTTCGACGGTAACAACGCCACCGGCAATTCCTACGATGGGTTCTTGCTCGAAGGTTCCACATCGTGCAATCTCTCGGGCAACAACGCCTATAGCAACAACAACGACGGTTTCGAGCTCCATAACGACAGCGGCAGCGTACTGGAGGGCAGCCTCGCGATCGGCAATACGCAGAACGGCATGGATGTGGTGGATAGCGACTCCGAGACGATCTCGGGCACGGATTCCGAATCCAACTCTTACGACGGCATCCTTTTCACCGATACGAACGATTCCATCTTGCAGAACACGATTGCCCTTTCCGACTCCAACGCCGGCATCGACCTGGAATCATCGAACAACGACAGCCTGTATAATAATACCGCAGATGACTGCACCGGTTCCTACGCCTACTGCATCTACCTTTATTCATCGAACAACAACACTCTGTCTGACAATACGGCCAATAATTCGTACACGGGCATGGAGATAGATTTCTCGAGCGGCAATATCCTGTATAACAACAGCTTCGGCAACAACGAATACGGTTTCTACCTCTATTCTTCGAACCAGACTTCTTTGTATAATAATAACGCCGTCAACAACGCCCCGGTCGGCATCGCCATCGACACGTCGAGCAACAATAGCCTGTCCGAAGGCACAGCTGGCAACAACGCCTATCCAGGCCTGTGGATATACGACTCCGACCAGACGATAGTGCAGGGCATGCACCTCTACAACAACAATCCTGATGTGGATGTGGAGAATCGTGACTTTCCGATCACAATCAACCTCTCAGGCATCATCTTCGACAATCCTTTGGGCAACATGCGGAAATACACCAACCTTTCGATCAATGACACATTAAACGCTGGCGAAGAATACACCATCAACTGGACGACCAACGAAAGCGCGACCCCCTACCATTCCTTCGCCCAGAAGTTCGTGAACATAACCCCGCTTTCCGGATCGCCATCCATAGATTCGGTGGTCTGGAGCTGGACCAATCATGGAGCAGCAGGATACAACCAGAGCACTTTCCAGCTATGGAGCTACGATGCCAGCGGATGGCAGTTGCTGAACGACACTCCTAATCTGGTCGGTGATACGCTATCATTCACCGACCTGAACCCGCAGAGCGATTACGGCATACTCGGGAACAGCACCTCCAATCTCGGCAACTGCCCGATCATCAGTGCGAGCGGCGATTACTACCAGGACATGGACTACACCGGCGCGCCCAACGACGCTTCGGAGATGCCTGATGGCGGCACGGCCTGCCTCAAGATAACGGCTTCCAACGTGCTCTTCGACTGCGACGACTACAACATCGCGAACGACGGCACCAGCCCCTTCACCTACGGCATCGCGATCGTCCCGTCGCTCACGAACGTCACAATTCAGAACTGCCCCGGGATATTGAATTACAGCGTCGGCATCTACGTCTACCAGTCCAATGACAGCGAACTCATCAATGATGCCGTGTACAACTCTACGTACGAGGGCATCTTCCTATTCCAGAGCGCCAATGGCACGATCGTGAATGACATACTCCAAGGAAACGGCTTCGGGATGCGTGGCCAGTTCGACTCCGGGCTTAACATAACCGGAAACACGGTTCTCAACAATGGCGGCGCCGGAATCTGGTTCTACAACGATCTTGAGAATTCCACGATCGCGGGCAACTCGATATCGCACAACGCCGCGGAAGCGATTGTGCTGGATAACGGCTCAGGAAACCTGATTACCTCCAATGTCGCGTTCAACAGCATCTATTCCTCATATAATATACGGGACGGTTCGACCGACAATCTCATCCTCGACAACACGGCTTATGGAGGAGATCAAGGATTCGCCCTCGCAGACAGCGTTGGAAATTCTATCATCAACAATTCAGCCTACAATACGACGGCAAGCGGATTCTACATCGATGGCTCGAACTACACCACGTTCTCCGGCAACATAGCTTCCAATACATCCACTGGCGTAGAAGTGAAGGACGGCGCGTTTTACAACAACTTCACCAATAATACGGTGCTCGACAGCAGCGGGGACGGATTCTTCTTTTGGATCGGGCCTTCGGACAACATTCTATCGAATAACAGCGCCATGAACTGCACCTACACTGGCTTCCACATGTACCAAGGCGCGAATTACAACAACCTGACGGACAACAGCGCCATGAACAGCACGAACTCGCCCGGATTCCTGATCGAGGGATCCAACTACACGACGCTCTACGGGAACTCCGCATCCGGCAACCCCACTGCCGGCATAGATGTGACGGGCGATTCGGAATACAACAACGTGACCGGTAACTATCTGTACAACAATACGAACGGGATCTTTGTCGCCTACGACGGACCTTCGAACAACATCATATCGAATAACAGCGCCATAGACAATACGTATAATGGCCTCCAACTGTACGATGCATACGATAACAACCTGACGGACAACATCGCCATAAACAACAGCGAGGCTGGCATTGAACTGGACGGTGGCTCATCAGGCAATCTCATCTACGGGAACCTCTTGGAGAACAACAGCGCCCTACCCAATGGCGGGGCAGACCTGGTGGTGGATGATAACCCTTATGATGGCGCATCGACCCCTGCAGACTGCAACAACAACGTGACGGACAACACCGGAACCGGAGGATTGCCGATAATCTACGCGAATTACACTATCTCGGGCTCTTGGGACAATCAGGTCGCATCAGAAGCGATATTGTGCGATGCCAGCGGCTCGGTCGTCAATAACCTAAGCATCATAGGGGTTTCTGGCATCGAAAACGACGGATTCCTGATAACCCAGAGCGACAATGCCATCATCGCGAATTCCACCTCGACACACCACCTCCAGGGTTTCACGATAGCCTATGGCACCAACGTTACTTTCTACAATAATACCGCAGAAGACAATCTGAATCCGGATGGCTTCGGCATCGAGTTCGATTACACGACCAACGATACCGTGTACAACAACAGCGCGAACAACAACGATTATGGCATCGGCTTCTACGAATCGGATCAGAATACCCTCTATAACAACAGCGTCCAAAACAACATCTATAACGGAGTCGGCATATACGACTCGGACCTGACGACCATCCAAGATCAGTACTTCTCCAACGACAATCCCGATCTGCTTGTGCAGAACGATCCATCATCCACGTTCGCAACATCCGCAGTGAACCTCTCCGGCCTTATCTTCGACAACCCCACTGGCGGCATGCAGAACTACACCACACTCTCCATCAATGACACCGTGAACGATGGCGAAACATACACCGTAAATTGGACATCCAACGAATCCGCGCTGCCTGGAGTCAGTGCATCCTTCGCCCAGAAGTTCGTGAACATCTCAACTGTGAGCGGCACGCCGTCTATAGACTCAGTTGTCTGGAGCTGGACACCTGATGAAGCGGTCGGATACGACCCGAGCGCATTCGGCCTTTGGAGCTACGACTCCAGCGGCTGGACCATGCTGAACAGCACTCCGGATACTGTCGGGGATACGCTATCCTTCGCGAACCTGAATCCGGAGAGCGACTATGCCATACTTGTCGGTGCCCCAATCCTCGGCAACTGTCCGGTCATCAGCTCGGGCGGCAATTACATCCAGGGCATGAGCTACACCGGTGCACCAAACGATGCGTCTCCGCTCGGAGATAGCGCTTGCGTGGTTATAACGACTTCGGACGTGATCTTCGATTGCAATGGATACAACATAACCAACAACGGCACGGGCGGAACGACCTACGGTTTCCTGCTGAACGGCACGCTCACGAACGTGACAATCCAGAACTGCCCGGCGATATCGAATTACACGGATGGCGTCTATGCCTTCCAATCCGATGGCAGCGCACTCACAAACCTATCGATATCCAACAACTCCAACGCCGGCATCGATCTCTCAGCGAGCGTCAACGACGCTCTTTCGGGCAACACCCTGCTGGACAATTCCAACTACGGCGTCTATTTCGAGAACTCTGCGGATGACAATAACCTCACCGGAAACGTCATCGGAGGGCACGAGGGACGTGGCCTCTCCTGCGACCACTCGGATGGCAACCAGCTCTCCAACAACACCGTATCCGCCGCGAGCGGTGACGGGTTCTTCTTCAACGGCTGCACTGATATGCTGATCACGGATAATAGCATCTCGAACACATCCAGCGGCATGACACTATACGGTGGCACAAGCAGCAATCATATCGAGAACAACAGCCTTTCGAACAACAACAATGGCTTGGTTGTCACCGATGGTTCCGCTGCCAACCAGATATCATACAACAATATCACGGGCAACCCCGTGGGTCTGGAAATAGAGGGATCGAACATCAACACCGTCTTGGGCAACACTATCGTGAACAACAGCAATGGCATGGTAATCAGCGGTTCCAGCGGCAGTCTTCTCCAAAATAACGAGGTGTCCGGCAACCCGAGTGGGGGATTGCAGATAACCGACTCCGACCAGACATCCGTGCAGGGCATGTACTTCTCCGACAACAATCCGGATATGCTTGTGCAAGCCACCGTATCCCCCATCACGATCGATCTCTCGGATATGGTATTCGACAATCCCGCAGGAAACATGCAGCGCTTCACCAATCTCTCCATCAATGACACGGTAAACGCTGGCGAAGCATACACCATCAACTGGACGACCAACGAGTCCGCGACCCCCTACCATTCTTTCGCACAGAAATTCGTGAACATAACCCCGACGCTCGGCACGCCATCGATAGACTCCGTAGTATGGAGCTGGACTAATAGCGAAGCTGCCATGTACAACCTCAGCACCATCGAGCTGTGGAGCTACGACAGCAGCGGCTGGACCATGCTGAACGATACCCCGGATCTGGTCTCAGATACGCTGTCATTCACGAACCTGAACCCGCAGAGCGATTACGGCATACTCGCCAACATCAGCGGCAACTGCCCGATCATAAACTCGAGCGGGACGTATGTCCAGAATATGGACTATACCGGAGCCCCTAACGATGCATCGGATATCCCCCCATCGCAACTGCCGCCCGGAGGCACAGCCTGCGTGAAGATAAACGTATCAGACGTCGTCTACGACTGCAACGGATTCAGCATCGCCAATAACGGGGCAACCGGAGTCACCTACGGAATCGGGATGATACCATCGCTCAACAACATCACGATCCAGAACTGCCCGAACATCTCAGGATATTCATATGGGATCAGGGCGAACTCGCTTACGAATTCGACCATAACGAACACATCGGTACTAGACAATGGCATTGTGAACGGCAGCCCGGTCGGGAACACAGTGGGAGGAATCGAGCTGGACGGCGGCTCGTACAACAATATCACGGGAGTCAATGCATCAGGAAACAATGTAGGCATCTGGATCCCTACGAGCTCGTACAATATTCTATCTGACGACTTTGCATCCTATAACTCGAATGGCGGCTTCAACGCTTGGTGGTATGCCAGCTACAACACATTCATCAACGACATGGCGTATGATAATGGTGGAAACGGATTCGGATTAGGTACCGGTTCGGACTTCAACAAGTTGATCGACAATACCGCTTATGGCAACAGCGGAGACGGTTTCATCTTTGAGGATTCATCGAACAATATCCTGGTGCTTGGCAATACAGCGGACGGCAACGGGGGCAATGGTTTCGAATCCACTTCGGGCTACTGGTACGGCCCGGAAGACTACACCAATTTCACCGATAACACCGCGAACAACAACTCCCAGAGCGGATTCTATCTCTTCCAACTCAATTACTGGAATACCCCCGGCTTCAACAACAATCTGACGGGCAACAACGCGTCTGGGAACAGGTACGGTTTCTATCTGGAGACCGTAAACTCCACCCAGTTATACAATAACTCCGCAACCCGCAACTCCAACCAGGGTCTTGTGATCCACAACTCAGACCAGACATTGGTGCAGGGCATGCACTTCTCCAACAACTCCCCAGATGTTCTCGTGCACGACGATTCAGGTTCCCCGTTCACGATTAATCTCTCCGACATGATCTTCGACAACCCTGCGGGCAACATGCAGAAATACACCCGCATGTCGGTCAACGACAGCGTGGGTGCTGGCGAACAATACACCATCAGCTGGGCAAGCAATCCGGGATCCCTCCCTCCAGGCCTGAGCTCTTTCGAGCAGAAGTTCGTGAACATAACGCCGCTGAACGGCAATCCCTCGATCGATTCCATAGTCTGGAGCTGGACCGATGCGGAATCCGCCCTGCACAACGAGAGCAGTTTCGGTCTATGGAACTACGACAGCGGCTGGAACCTGCTCAACGGGAGTGCTGACACGATCGGGAACACCCTGACCCTCGCCAACGTGGTCCCGGAGAATGATTACGGCATACTGGAGATCGTCCCATCCCCGGATATCGCCTTCGCGCCTCCGACTCCGGATGACGGCGCCATGACTAACACTTCGTTCCTCATCAATATCACCGTGAACGAGACGGTTTACCCGCTCGGTCAATTCATCTACGACTGGAACGGCACTAACTACAGCATATATGACAGCAGCCTCCTGCTGATGTACAATTTCGACAACGATTCCATCATCAGTTCCAGCAACACCGTTGCTGACATGAGCGGGAACGGGCTCAATGCCACGTGCACCCTCGGTTCTGGCTGCCCGACATGGACTCCAGGTGGCGTTTATGGCGGCGCGTACGATTTCAATGGGGATTACCTGAATATCAGCGATCCAGGTGTTCTTCCATCCGGCAGCTCTCCTTTCACGATGTGCGCTTGGGCGAAAGAGGCCAACGCGAGCCCGCCTGGGATAGAGATCATCGCAGACTATGGAGGCTGGGGTGGATTCGGTCCGTCCATATACCTGGGCAACCGGGGCCATGTGTTCGGAGCCTGCGATCTAGGAGCAGGTGAGACCAGCGACGAAATCGTCATCCCGAACTACTGGTGCGATGTGGGTTCTAACAACTGGGTGCATCTCTGCCTCACATACGATGGCACAGATGCAATAGTCTATTCAGACGGCCAGAACATAACGACTCCGATCCCAGTGAGCTGGAGCGTGACGCCTTACAATGGATACATCGGGGTGTCCGGGGATCAGGTCTGGCATTGGAATGGCGCCATAGACGAAGTCCGCATCTACAACTATTCGCTATCTCCAGACCAAGTGAACGGCATCTACAATTCCAGCTTCAACGACACGACTGGCTTGGACCTGTATTACAATTTCGATAACTCCACCGCGATATCCATGAACGGGACCCAAGATGTTAGCCAGTACAGCGACAACGCCACGTGCAACCCCGGCTCTTGCCCCACCTGGATACAATCAGGCAGGTACAGCGGCGCCTATTATTTCGATGGTTCTAGCGACTACTTAACCACTGCGAACAGCCTGGACACCGGCGCAGGCCCGCTGACAGTCGCGGCCTGGGTGAAGATGGACAGCCTCAATCCCCAGAGCACCCAAGGCATAATCGGCTCCGCGAACTGCTACGGTTGGGCGTTTGACATAACCACCAGTAATTCCCTGGCAATCGCCCAGTCCTGCATCGGCTCTGGAACCTCGACAAGTACAATCCCGGACACTGGATGGCACTATGTTGCCGTTACGTATGATGGCTCCACCGCGACATTCTATATAGATGGGATTCCGGCCGGAAGTCTTGCGGATTCAACAGACTACGATTCCAGCGGCGGGCAATACACCATCGGCTTTGACCATGGCAATTACTTCAACGGCTCGATAGACGAGCTTCGCGTCTACAACCGCACCCTCTCGCCATCCGAGATCCAGCAGTTCTACGAATCCAACCTGAACAAGTACGATTACAACAAATGGCAGTTCACCACCTACCAGACCTTCGCGCCTTTCCCTGCCTTCGGCGGATACTATAATTTCACATATTTCGGCTGCGCAGTGGATACGGACGGCAACGAGAACTGCACCGAGACCAGGAATATCACATATCTGCTCAATGCCCCGAAGATCGCGTTCGTCCCTCCGACCCCTGATGACGGAGCCTCCTACAATGATACCAGCGTGGGGATCAATGTCAGCATAAACTCGACCTTCTATCCGATAGACTCTGCTTTCCTGGACTGGAACGGCACGAATTACACTATCCCTGCCATGGAAGGGTCTATCCTGTACTACAATTTCGATAATGACAGCCCGAAGGATACCTTGGATCAGAGCCCGTTCGGGAACGACGCGACATGCACCGACCCGAATTGTCCGGCTTTCACGTCCTCTGGGGTGTACGGAGGCGCCTACAGCTTCGATGGGAGCGGGTACGTGGGTTTCAGCGATGCGAACCTCCCGATGGGCGGCTCTCCGTTCACGATGTGCGCGTGGGCGAATATCTCCAATGCAACCGGTGCTGGGGTGCAGCCTATCGTATCCTATGGGGATTGGGGCGATTCCGCGGCCGTATTCATGGGCAAGGCCGGGACCTGCGACCTCTATGCCGGAGAGGACAATGGCGGCGTCGTGTCAGTGCCGAACTACTGGTGCGATGTCGGCTCCGATGTCTGGACCCATATCTGCTTCACGTATGACGGCACTGACGCTTCGGTCTACTCCGATGGCCAGCTGATAGCCGGACCCACGCCCGAAAGCTTCAATGTGATGCATGGCAACTCATTCGTAGGAACGTCTGGAGACCTGGTCTGGCGCTATCAAGGCATGATAGACGAGCTCCGCATCTACAACTACTCGCTCACTCCGCAGGAGGTGGCCGATCTCTATAGCGGCGGCCCCAATTACGTTTCGTTCTCCCAGTACCTGAACATCACCAATCCCGAGGTCCCGCTTGGCGTGTATCCAATCACATACTACGCATGCGCGAACGACACCAACGAGGCCGAGAACTGCACCGAGACCAGAACCTTGGATTACAACAGCACGAGCTGCCCGCTCATCAACGAGAGCGGGTATTACCAGCAGCTGAACGATTACTCCGGCCAGTGGAATCCTGCCCCAGAGCTCGGAGGCGCGGCATGCGTGAAGATAATCGCATCCGATGTCACCTTCGACTGCAATGGATACAACATCACCAGTCAGAATCCGGCAGGGACTACCTTCGGCATCCTTATGGACGGTCCCCTTACCAATGTCACAGTCCAGAACTGCCCGGGGATATCCGGTTACACGGAAGGAATCTATGATTACCAGTCCAACGACAGCAGTGTCATCAACAGCACCGCATACAACAACAACGATGAAGGATTCTATGCAATATCGACCAACGACAGCAGCTTCATCAACGATACAGCCTACAGCAACTTCGATTCGGGTTTCATGTTCTCCGAGTGCGAAGGAGACAATCTGAGCGGAGACAACTCTTCAGTAAATGCCAATATGGGATATGATTTCGAAGGCAGCTCATTCAACCAGATCTCCGGCAACACCGCGGATGGCAACGGCCTCTTCGGCTTCCAGATCGCGAACGGCGCCGATTACAACAACATCACCGGGAACAGCGCGGGCGGACAGCACCGCGGCATCTCCATGGAGGTCGACGACACCGGCAATCTGGTCGACAACAACACAGTGACCGGAGCGGACTGGAACGGCATCTACATCAGGACCGGTTCGGACTACAACCAGATAAGCAATAACAACGTGACGGACAACCCCACAAGCGAAGGCATATCTATAAACGACCACTCCGACGATAACATCATCGAGAATAACAGCGCCACATTCAACAACGGCTGGGGGATCATCTCCTATGATTCCGACAACGAGAGCGTCTATAACAATTCCATCAGCGACAGCGGCGATTGCATCGCATACATAGATACCAATGACAGTTTCATAGACAGCAACACCATGGGCAACGCGCACGGGAACTGCCTCGTCCTGACCAGCGGCTCCAGCGACGACCTCGTCAACAACAACACTGTGTTCAACGGCACCAGCGAAGGCATCATTTTAGACCAGGCATCATCGGACAACAACCTGACCAACAACACGGCATATGGCATGGGCGGAAGGGGGTTCCTGCTCATAGGCAACTCCATCGGCAATCTCCTCACCAACGACACCGCGTACAGCAACTACGAAGGCTTGCTGATATCCAACGCGGACCAGACGATCGTGCAGGGCCAATACCTCTACAACAACACAAACGATTTCCGGGTGGAGGACACCAGCGGATCTCCGATAACCATGAACCTCTCCGGAGTCATCTTCGACAACCCGCTGGGCAACTTCCAGAACTACACCAACCTTTCGATCAACGACACGGTCAATGACGACGAATCATACGCGATCAGCTGGGTTGCGAACGAGAGCCCTGATCCTTACCTGTCTTTCAATCAGACACTGGTGAAGATAACCACGCTCTCCGGCACCCCATCCATAGATAGCATCATCTGGGGCTGGACCGATGCAGAAGCTTTAGGATACAATCCAAGCACCTTCGAGCTATGGGAGTACAACTCCAGCGGCTGGTTCATGCTCAACAACACCCCGGATACCGTTGGCGACACGCTCTCGCTTTCGGGCGTGACTCCGCACAGCGATTACGGCATCTTCCAAGTCGTCCCGCCGCAGATAGCTTTCACTCCCCCGACCCCGGATGATGGGGCCAACTACTCAAACGAGACGGTCGTCATCAACCTGAGCGTGAACGTGACATACAACCCGATAGACACCGTGTTCCTGGACTGGAACGGGACGAATACGACGCTCCAGGAGCTGCCGGGTCCTGTATTGTACTACAATTTCGACACCAATACCCCGAACGATACCTTGGATCTGAGCCCGTTCGGGAACAACGCCACATGCAGCCCCGGCTCCTGCCCGATATGGACCCCGTACGGCAGATATGGCGGCGCATACAGCTTCGATGGCGCTAACGATTACCTCTCGGTCCCGACACCCCCTTCGGTCAGCGGCGATCAGATGACCATCTCCGCGTGGATCAATCCGCAGAGCTTCACGAGCTATGGGGAGATCGTGAAAAACAACGGGGCTTATGCCTTAAGAGAAGATAGTTCTGACGACGGCAGGATGGAAATCCTTGTCTGGACGGATTCTGGCTTCGAATACAATGATGGAAGCATCGAACTCAACCCGGAAGAATGGAACTACGTCGTCCTAACCTATGACGGGTCGCGCGTGGTCACCTATGTCAATGGGGTGCTTGACCTCAATGATTTCCTCACGGGAACAGTAAGAACGGCTGACAATCTTTACATAGGCGCTGATGGAGGGGGACCAAGCGAATTCTTCAACGGCTCCATAGATGAGTTGCGCATCTACAACTACTCGCTTACGCAAGATGAAGTGGATCGGCTCTATTCCTTAGGTCCGGTCTACGACACGGTCACCAGCGGTTATAATGCGGACATCTATCCCGACGTGCCATTAGGCTTGTACAACTATACGTACTACGCTTGCGCGAACGATACATTGGGTGCGCAGAACTGCACCGAGACCAGGACCCTGTATTACAACAGCACGAGCTGCCCGCTTGTCAATGAGAGCGGGTATTACCAGCAGCTGAACGATTACTTCGGCCAATGGAACAACGCATCCGAGATTTCTCCGGGAGCCGGAGCGTGCGTGAAGATAACTGCATCCGATGTCACCTTCGACTGCAATGGATACAACATCAGCGCAGTGGAACGCGGCAACACCAACTCCACATTCGGAATCCTCCTCAACGGCTCGCTTAACAACGTCACGATCGAGAACTGCCCCGGCATATCCGGCTACACCGAAGGGATATACGTCTACCAGTCGAACGGCACCAACATAACCAACAGCACGGCATATGGCAATAAGGACGCCGGGCTGCTCTTGAATTCATCTAACAGCACCTCACTGGACACGTCGATCCTCGCCAACAATTCATTCGGCATAACTATGGAGAGCGATCTGTCCGACAGCTTCACGGACAACAATATCACCGGCAACAACAACACCGGGATCAATTTCGATACGGCGAGCTCAGGTGCCAACCTGCTCTCGAACGCGGTCTGCCAGAATGGGCTGGACATCTCGAATGCAGGGGGTCCGAACAGCGGATCGCTCGACCGCTGCGATTCATTCCTGTCATGGAACGAAGCCAACCATTACGGCTGCGAATACAGCTGCACGGACATCTGGCACAGGTTCTTCGGGAATGCCACCGGCATCTTCGTACTGGGCAATAATAGCGTCTACATGTATCTCTGGAACGCGTCGGCGCTCAACGTCTTCTTCGCGGATTCGGATGCGAACATCACATGGCAGGACCTACAGGCCATAGGAAGGGACACGAACAATGCCACGTCTTCGAACGATTTCCTGGAGCTTGACAACGCGTTCAACCTGACATCTTATCGGGATAATATCACCATTCTATATTCGACAGACGGCACCAACCCCAGGGAGACGAGGAACTACACCGTGTTCGGCCGGGAGATCGACAACGTCCCGGTGGCCGGTTCCGCCCCTGTCAACTCCTCGTTCGTAACCGGCATCCTCTGGGACATGAGCGATGGCGGGGCGGAGTATAGCAACGACTACAACCAGAGCACGGTCTGGATGGTGAGGGTCAACGCATCAACACCGGACGTATACGGAACGTACGATTTCCTCGCCCAGCTACCATACACGCTTTCCAGCCAGACCGGGCCGAACAATCTGGTTTCGGTCTATCTCGAATTGCAGTAGAAAGCGATAATGCGCGTTTTTCGCTCACATCCACACCTATATCTGACACAACTTTTATTATTATATATTAGTGCAGTGCATACTTGCTAGTAGTTGATAGGCGTGGAGGATTATCAATGGTTTCGAGACCCCAATTGATGGTATTCCTACCCTTCCTTCTCAGCATTTTGTCTCTTACACAACTTGTTAACATCACCCATATGGATGGCATAAAAGACGATCTCTCCAATCTGATTCTCCAATCCGCGAATGGCTCGGTCCCCTACACGGTGGTCGGGCAGAACGGAAGCGCGGCCGTCCTGAATGCGTCCTCGGGATCTCCTTTGCAGGCGTTAGTCTACGGTCCGGATGATACCATGAGCCCGGATGTGAATCCGCAGATATTCACCATCGCTTATTTCGACGGGCTCAATCCCGATTTCTCCAATCTGGTCGTCGAATTGCAATCCCCAAGTGGATCCTCCGAGGTGGCTGGATATTCGGTCATATCTGAAAGCGATGGAGAATGGATCATAATCGGCTTGGATTCTATCCCTCCAACTGGAGATACGCTCAAGGTCCTGGCATCCGTTCCGATCGGAGGGAGCGTGATGATGCAGAATAAATCGGTTTTCAACTCTTCTTCAGGCTATATCGGTATCGATACGTTCATCAAAACCACGGTTTCTAAAGAGAATAATGTGTCTATCCCGTCGGGTTATGAGGACATCGACCAGTTCATGAACCAGTCGAATATGACCAATGTCTCTTCAAACGCCACGATCAAGATGGTTTATGAGAACCAGTCGATCTCAAGAGGGGGCAGCATCCCGGCCGGTTATGAAAACATCGATGATCTCGTGAATTCGACCAGGCAGGTGGTCAACGGTTCATCAGGTTATACTGATATCGATACGTTCCTCAATACGACGCCTCAGGGCCTGCAGAATTCATTCGCTGCTATAATCGTCGGAAGCCACGCGCGCGGATCGAGGGGACTGATCCCTATCTCTTTCAACGGATCCTCCGCCGAGATAAGCGGGGCCGCCTACGACATGCTCGCGGGCAATTCCACCGTACGGCTGATCGTGGAAGGCGGAGGTGTATTCCCGAACATGAGCGTGGTCAGGTCCATTCCGTCGCGCGGTATCAAAGTGCTCACAATAGACCGTCGCTCCCTCGCCCAGCTGCTCAATTCAGGGGCCAGCAAAATCTACCTGGACACTCCGGTGCAGGAAGCGGATTACGACAGCATACCGCTGATGCGCGCCGATTCCGCCGCAGCGCAGTTCAACCTCTCCGGTGACGGCGTCACTATCTGCCTTCTGGATACGGGTGTCGATTACAACGCGTCGCAGTTCGGGGGGAAAGTGCTCCAGGGCTATGATTTCGTGAACAACGAATATGGCGCAACGGACGACAACGGCCACGGAACATTCATAGCTTCGGTCATACACTCAATCGCCCCGGGGGCGACCATCATACCAGTGAAAGTGCTCGACTCCAACGGGAACGGCTATTCGTCGGACATAATATCGGGCATCGACTATTGCATGCAGGCGGCGTCCGGTCAGAGCGTCCAGATAATCTCCATGAGCTTCGGAGGCGGGAACTTCACCGGCTACTGCGATTCAGACCCCCTCGCCATGGAAGTTGAAAGCGCGTACGAGGCCGGGATCCTCCCTGTGGCGTCATCCGGCAATGGCGGAGGTGATGGGATAACCCTGCCCGCATGCGCGATGAACGCCACAGCCGTAGCTTCCTCATCAGAGTCGGATTCCATCTCGAATTTCTCGAACATAAATGGAATGGTGGATCTCCTGGCGCCCGGGGAGGACGTCACGGCGGATGGGTTGGACGGAGTGGGGACCCGGTCAGGGACATCGATCAGCGCCGCGGACGTATCCGGAGCCGCCGCTCTCCTCTTGCAAAGCGACCCGACCTTGGGCCCTGATGAGATAACCCAACGGTTCAGGGACACAGGAATCTTCATCACAGATAGTGACATCGTGTACCCGCGCATCGACGTTCTCAACGCCGTGCTGAGCAACATAACCGGCATCCCGGAGCAACCTGTCATAAACGAATACGACTGGAACAGCACCGTGAACGGATTAAGCGCCGCGTCCTGGTCCAACACATCATTCAACTACTGCGAGAACGTAATCATACTCAACGCCAGCACGACAAGCATGACCAACTTCCCGGCATTGGTCATCCTGCCGAACAACGCGAGCATGCTGGCCAATTATGCGGACCTGAGGTTCTACAACGCTTCGTGCAACAACGGCGGGTCCATCCTGCCCTACGAGATAGAGAACTACACCGCCACCAATGCCACTATCTGGGTGGGAATACCGACCCTCAATGCGGCTAATACCACGATCTCATTATACTTCGGGAACAATACTCCTGTGAGCTCCGGGCAGAACGCCACAGGAGTATGGGATCCGAATTTCATGGGCGTATGGCACCTGAAGGAGAATCCGGCAGGAACCGCTCCGCAGATAAATGACAGTACCTCGAATGGCAATGCCGGAACTGCCACGGGGCTGTTTGCCGGGAACCAGACCGCCGGCCAGATCGACGGGAGCTTGAATTTTACAGGAAGTAACGCATCAAATATCGTTGTCCCGAATAGCGCTTCTATCGACATCACAGGATCGCAACTGTCAATCTCTGCTTGGGTGAGGCCGACCAACGTCGGCTCCACCACCCCAAATGGCTATATCCTCGTGAAATCCAACAGCACGGGCGCCAGCGGACCAGTGCAATATGGCTTCCTGATCACCAACACCAGCGCTAGTACTACCACGGGAGAGATGCAAGGTGTCATCAACAATGCGTTGCGGGTGACCAGCCCAATCGGAGATGTCCCGATGAACGGCAACACCTGGACTAATGTCGCATTCACCTATGATGGCGCCAACACGGTAGCGTATGTGAATGGCCTAGCTGTGAACACCACGGCATTCAGCACTGCCATCGCTTCGATTCTTAGTTCCAATGTCACATTCGGCATGAAATGGCCGAACAACAATCCATACACTGGCAGTATGGATGAATTGGAGCTCTCCAACGTATCAAGAAGCGCCCAATGGATTAACCAGAGCTACCAGATGGAGAACAACAACTCCGCTTGGGTCAAGTTCGGGCCCTTCCAGTCCCAGCCAGTCTGCCCTATCATCACCACTAGCGGAGTCTACAACCAGAGCGGGAACTACATAAACGCCCCCAACAACGCATCGCCTCTCATAAACTTCACATGCGTGAAGATCGCCGCATCCAACGTCACCTACAACTGCAACGGATTCAACATAACCAACAATGCTACTGTAGGAACTACCTACGGCATACTGGTCAACGGTTCCCTCAGCAACGTCACAATCCAGAACTGCCCCCTGGTGACCAATTACAGCTACGGCATCTATGTCTACCAGTCCAACGCCAGCGCAATCGTCAACAGCACCGCATACAACGACTCTTTGGTCGGCATAGATCTCAATTCTAGTTCCAATTGCAGCATCACCAACTCCACCGGATTCTCCCCATCCGGCTACGGTCTCTACCTGAACGTGACCCGCAACAGCTTTTTCAACAATTCCATCGGGGTATCCATCTCAGGATACGGCCTCTCCATCCAGTCCAGCTCGAATTTCACGCTCATCAACTCCACAGGAACCTCCAATTCCCAGGCAGGCATCATCATGGCTTTCAGCTCCAACGAAACGATCATCAACTCCACGGGGAACTCCAACTCAAGCTACGGCATCTACCTGGTATCCAACTCCAACGGCACGATAACCAACTCCTTGGGGAACTCCAACACGAGCTACGGCTTCTTCCTCAACCAGAGCAACAGCAACAACCTCACCGGGGATGTCGCATCCAACGATTTCTTCGGTTTCTATCTGTTCAACAGCAGCTTCAACCAGTTCTTCAACAACTCCGCATCCATCGACACAGATGGTTTCATCATCAATTCCAGCTCCAACAACAATACCCTGGTCAACAACACCGCATCCAGCAACTCCAATATCGGCTTGCTGATATACGACTCCAACCTTACAGCGGTGCAGGGTATGCACTTCTTCAACAACAGCCCTGGCCTTGAGGTGCAGGATGACCAGGGTTCATCTTTCATAGTGAACCTGACAAACATGGTCTTCGACAATCCGCTGGGCAACTTCCAGAACTACACCAACCTCTCCATCAACGACAGCCTGAACACCGGAGAAACATATTCCGTCAAATGGATGGCCAACCAGACCGTGCCTCCGTACACCTCTTTCGCCCAGACCTACGTGAACATAACCACCATAGCCGGTACGGTGTCCATGAACAGCGTCGTCTGGACTTGGATCAGCGGCCAGCTTACAGGATACAACAGCAGCCTGTTCCAGCTCTGGAACTACAACGCCACTGGGTGGACCATGCTCAACAACACCCCGAACACCGTGGGCAACACCCTGAGCCTCTTCAACCTTGCTCCTCAGAACATGTACGCCATACTCCAGGTCTCCAATTGCCCGATCATCACCTCCAGCGGAGTCTACAACCAGACCAATAACTTCATCGGAGCCCCAAACAACGCCTCTCCGCTCACCAATTCCACATGCGTGAAGATCGCCGCATCCAACGTCACCTACAACTGCAACGGATTCAACATAACCAACAATGCTACTGTAGGAACTACCTACGGCATACTGGTCAACGGTTCCCTCAGCAACGTCACAATCCAGAACTGCCCCCTGGTGACCAATTACAGCTACGGCATCTATGTCTACCAGTCCAACGCCAGCGCAATCGTCAACAGCACCGCATACAACGACTCTTTGGTCGGCATAGATCTCAATTCTAGTTCCAATTGCAGCATCACCAACTCCACCGGATTCTCCCCATCCGGCTACGGTCTCTACCTGAACGTGACCCGCAACAGCTTTTTCAACAATTCCATCGGGGTATCCATCTCAGGATACGGCCTCTCCATCCAGTCCAGCTCGAATTTCACGCTCATCAACTCCACAGGAACCTCCAATTCCCAGGCAGGCATCATCATGGCTTTCAGCTCCAACGAAACGATCATCAACTCCACGGGGAACTCCAACTCAAGCTACGGCATCTACCTGGTATCCAACTCCAACGGCACGATAACCAACTCCTTGGGGAACTCCAACACGAGCTACGGCTTCTTCCTCAACCAGAGCAACAGCAACAACCTCACCGGGGATGTCGCATCCAACGATTTCTTCGGTTTCTATCTGTTCAACAGCAGCTTCAACCAGTTCTTCAACAACTCCGCATCCATCGACACAGATGGTTTCATCATCAATTCCAGCTCCAACAACAATACCCTGGTCAACAACACCGCATCCAGCAACTCCAATATCGGCTTGCTGATATACGACTCCAACCTTACAGCGGTGCAGGGTATGCACTTCTTCAACAACAGCCCTGACCTCGAAGTGCAGAATGATCTTGCCACTTCGTACATAATCAACCTCACCAGCATGGTCTTCGACAACCCGCTGGGCAACTACCAGAACTATACGAACCTCTCCATCAACGACTCCGTGAGCTCCGGAGATAACTATTCCATAAAATGGACCACCAGCCAATCCACCCCTCCCTACACCTCTTTCGCCCAGACGTACGTGAACATAACCACGATCTCAGGCACGCCATCCATAGACAGCATCGTCTGGAGCTGGATCAGCGGCCAGCTCACAGGATACAACAGCAGCCTGTTCCAGCTCTGGAACTACAACGCCACTGGTTGGACCGTCTTGAATAGCACCCCGGACACGATCGGGAACACATTGAAGCTCTCCAGTTTGTCCCCTCAGAACATATACGCCATACTCCAGGTCTCCAAATGCCCGATCATCACCTCTAGCGGCGTCTACAACCAGACCAATAACTACATCGGAGCCCCCAACAGCGCCTCTACCCTCACCGGTTTCACGTGCGTGAAGATAGCGGCATCCAACGTCACATACAACTGCAACGGATTCAACATAACCAACAATGCGACAGCAGGGACTACCTACGGCATCCTGCTCAACGGCTCGCTCACCAATGTGACGATTAAGAACTGCCCCGGGATATCGAATTACAGCGCCGGCATCTACATCTACCTGTCCAACAACAACGTTATAACCAACAGCACCGCCTACAACAATACCCAGTATGGCTTCTTCCTCACCTCCAGTTCCAGCAACAACATAACCAACAGCACCGCCTTCAATAACACCAATTATGGCTTCTACATCTCCTCCGGCTCCAATAATACCATAACCAACAGCACCGCCTACAATAACCCTAGTTCTGGCATTTCAGTCTCCTCCAGCTCCAACAACACATTCACCAGCAACTTCATCTACAATAACCCCTATGGTTTCGTCATCTCCTCCAGCTCCAACAACATCTTCACCAACAACTCCGTCTATAGCAATCCTACTGATTTCTACATCACCTCCAGCTCCAACAACATCTTCACCAACAACTCCGCCTACAACAGTACCCAGAACGGTTTCCTCCTCTCCTCCGGCTCCAACAACAATATCTTAACCGGCAATTCCGCCTACAGCAATGCCAATTATGGCTTCTTCCTCTCCTCCAGCTCCAACAACACCCTCACCAACAACTCCGCCTACAGCAATCCCTATTATGGTTTCTACCTCTTCAACAGCTCTAACAATACCATAACCAACAGCACCGCTTACAACAATACCCTGTCTGGTTTCTACCTCTCCAACAGCTCCAATAACACCATCCTTAACAGCAGCGCATACAGCAACTTCCATTTCGGCTTGCTGATAAACGACTCCAATCTTACAGCGGTGCAGGGCATCCACTTCTACAACAACAGCCCTGACCTCGAAGTGCAGAATGATCTTGCCACTCCGTACATAATCAACCTCACCAGCATGGTCTTCGACAACCCGCTGGGCAACTACCAGAACTATACGAACCTCTCCATCAACGACTCCGTGAGCTCCGGAGATAACTATTCCATAAAATGGACCACCAGCCAATCCACCCCTCCCTACACCTCTTTCGCCCAGACGTACGTGAACATAACCACGATCTCAGGCACGCCATCCATAGACAGCATCGTCTGGAGCTGGATCAGCGGCCAGCTCACAGGATACAACAGCAGCCTGTTCCAGCTCTGGAACTACAACGCCACTGGTTGGACCGTCTTGAATAGCACCCCGGACACGATCGGGAACACATTGAAGCTCTCCAGTTTGTCCCCTCAGAACATATACGCCATACTCCAGGTCTCCAAATGCCCGATCATCACCTCTAGCGGCGTCTACAACCAGACCAATAACTACATCGGAGCCCCCAACAGCGCCTCTACCCTCACCGGTTTCACATGCGTGAAGATAGCGGCATCCAACGTCACATACAACTGCAACGGATTCAACATAACCAACAATGCGACAGCAGGGACTACCTACGGCATCCTGCTCAACGGCTCGCTCACCAATGTGACGATTAAGAACTGCCCCGGGATATCGAATTACAGCGCCGGCATCTACATCTACCTGTCCAACAACAACGTTATAACCAACAGCACCGCCTACAACAATACCCAGTATGGCTTCTTCCTCACCTCCAGTTCCAGCAACAACATAACCAACAGCACCGCCTTCAATAACACCAATTATGGCTTCTACATCTCCTCCGGCTCCAATAATACCATAACCAACAGCACCGCCTACAATAACCCTAGTTCTGGCATTTCAGTCTCCTCCAGCTCCAACAACACATTCACCAACAAGTTCATCTACAATAACCCCTATGGTTTCGTCATCTCCTCCAGCTCCAACAACACCTTCACCAACAACTCCGTCTATAGCAATCCTACTGATTTCTACATCACCTCCACCTCCAACAACAACTTCACCAACAACTCCGCCTACAATAGTACCCAGAACGGTTTCCTCCTCTCCTCCGGCTCCAACAACAACATCTTAACCGGCAATTCCGCCTACAGCAATGCCAACTATGGCTTCTTCCTCTCCTCCAGCTCCAACAACACCCTCACCAACAACTCCGCCTACAACAATTCCTATTATGGTTTCTACATCTTCAACAGCTCTAACAATACCATAACCAACAGCACCGCTTACAACAATACCCTGTCTGGTTTCTACCACTCCAACAGCTCCAACAACAGCATCGTCAACAACAGCGCATACAGCAACTTCAAATATGGGCCTGCTGATATACGATTCCAACCTCACTGCGGTGCAGGGCATGCACCTTTACAACAACAGCCCTGACCTAGAGGTGGTGAATGACCTTGCCACCTCTTACATAATCAACCTGACCAGCATGGTCTTCGATAACCCGCTGGACAACTACCAGAACTACACCAACCTCTCCATCAACGACACTGTGGCCTCCGGAGACAACTATTCCATAAAATGGACTACCAACCAATCTGCGCCTCCAGCCACCTCTTTCGCCCAGACGTACGTGAACATAACCACGATCTCAGGCACACCTTCAATAGACCGTATCGTCTGGAGCTGGATCAGCGGCCAGCTGACGGGATACAACAGCAGCCTGTTCCAGCTCTGGAACTACAACGCCACGGGGTGGACCCTTCTCAACAACACCCCGAACACCGTGGGCAACACCTTGAGCCTCTCCAACCTGGCTCCGCAGAACTTATACGCGATTCTCCAGTCCCTGGGCAACTGCCCGATCATCACCGCGAGCGGCACCTATACCCAGGGCATGAACTACACCGGAGCGCCCAACAACGCATCCCCGCTCATTAATTCCACATGCGTGAAGATAGCGGCATCCAACGTCACATACAACTGCAACGGGTTCAGCATAACCAACAACGTGACAGGAACTACCTACGGCATACTGGTCAACGGTTCCCTCAACAACATCACGATCGAGAACTGCCCCATGGTGACCAATTACAGCTACGGCATCTACGTCTACCAGTCAAACAACAGCAACATCATCAACAGCACTGCATTCAACGACACGCTGGTCGGCATCGACATCAATTCCAGTTCAAATGACACGATCACCAATTCCACCGGATTCTCCCCTTCGGGCTACGGCTTCTACCTCAACGCGACCATAAACAGCCTGTTCGTCAACGCCACGGGTTCATCCACCTCTGGCTATGGCATCTACATCCAGTCCAGCTCGAATTTCACGCTCATCAACTCAACCGGATCCTCGAATTCGCAAGCGGGCATAGTCCTTGCATCCAGCTCCAACGAAACGATCATCAACTCCACGGGGAACTCCAACTCAAGCTACGGCATCTACCTGGTATCCAACTCCAACGGCACGATAACAAATTCCTTGGGGAACTCCAACACGAGCTACGGCTTCTTCCTCAACCAGAGCAGCAGCAACAACTTCACCGGAGACAACGCATCGAAGGACGCCTTCGGTTTCTATCTGGTCAACAGCAACCTAAACAATTTTTCCAACAACACCGCATCCAACAACACCAACACCGGGCTGCTCATGGATACTGCAAGCGGCTCCAATGTCTTCGCTTCCGATACATTCTGCTTCAACAACGTAAGCGACGTCAATAACATCGGCTCTTCCAACAGCGGTGCCGGAGACAAATGCGATAATTGGTACAATTGGAGCGAAAGCGGCCATGCCGGCTGCACATACACCTGCTCGCAGGTGTGGGAGCTCTTCTTCGGCAACATCAGCGGAAACCTGCTCCTGGCCAATAACAATTCCCAGGTGGTCTATTCGTGGATATGGAACGGCCAGAACGGGAACGTCTATGCCTACAACGGCGGCGTCACAATCAATTGGGCGGATATAATCGCATTAGGCAGAAGCTCCAGCGGATCCAATTCGACCAACGATTTCACGAGCCTGGACGCGCTGCTCAACTACACCGGAAGGTCGGACAGCATAACACATCTCTACAGCATAGACGGGAGCACGCCGAACGTCACGAAGAACATGACGATATACGGAAGGCCGGTGCCATATGTGCCGGTGGCCAACTCGACCTCCGCATCCATGAACGTTTCGGCGACCACCGGCATCCTGTGGGACAATTCGACGGACACGGATGGGCATTACGGGGCAACGGATAACGAGAACGTCGTTTTCGTAACGCAGATAAACTCCACCGCAGCAAACCAGTATTATATCCGGGTGCCGAGCAACCTCAGCACCTATAAGACTACGGCCGGTACGGTCCAATTCTGGGTGGAGATGCAATGATTTCCAGGAACCTCCTGATCATGCTTGTCATGATGTTCTCGTTATGCCACGCCCAGGTCGCGATAACCGGAGGGACCCAGAAGGAGGTGGATCTCAGCCAGAGCATCCAGATCACGGATTGGGACGGCCTGTACGGGCAGGTCGTGCTCGGAGCCGGCGTCAACGTTTCCTACATGGTCATAGGCGGTGATTTAACCCAGGTGGATTTCATCGCGCAGGAGCCGCCCCAATGCAACGGCACTCCGGAGGAATCAATGCACATCATCGCTGTCAATGCCAGCTCCTTGGTGCCGCCCTTGCAGCCCGGGAGCCTGTCCGTCCTTGATGCGTTCATGCCTGGCCGTGACAATGGCAGCGCTTCTTTCATAAACGTCAGCTCATTCAATCTCACCTACGGCAATTTCTCCGATATCCCAACGCTCTACACTTTCTCAGCGAACAGTTCGCCCGGTTTCCAGGAAGGATATTTCAACGACGCTGACGGGAATCTGGTCTTCGTCGCTGATGTCGTCAGCGGCAAAGCAGACTGGAACGGTTCTATCAGTGACTATCAGATAATGCTTCCGAAAAGCGGGACCAGTTACTATATCTTCGTGGATGCGACCTATTCATGCCTGTCGTTCCCACCTATCCCGCCCAGCCCGATCGTGACGTTCCACAAGCTATATATCCAGCCGCCCACCCCACAACCGGTTCCAATGAGTGTCGGGGTGCCGATCGATATGGATTTCATAGTCCAGAATCTAGGGAATTTTCCCGAAGGCGACATCACCGTCTCCCTCCAATGCCCTGCGGGGTTCTCGTGCGGCTCAGGCACAATCCCGGATATACTTGTCCACGACCAGGCGAATACTTCCATCCCGATTACCGCGAGTATACCCGGCGAGTACGTCCTTACGGTATGCGCTTCCGATGGGGATACTTCGACCTGCCGAGATTTCCTGGTCAATGTGAGCGCCCAATGCTCGGTCGATGGGAGTTGCCCATCAGGCGACTTCTGCCAGAGCGGATTATGCGAGAACAAGAAGGAGCATAACGAAACGTGCGGGAATGACGGACAATGCCTTAGCGGAATCTGCTTAAGTGGCATATGCGCCTACTGCATAGGAGATTCTGACTGCCCTGACAATCAGGTATGCAGCGCCGGTTCTTGCGTGGATGTCCAATGCCAATGCGGAAATGTGGCCGACCACGCGTGCGCCCATTTCCTATGCTGCGCGGATTCGGATTGCGGCAAGTGCCAGATATGCTTCGGGAACTCGTGCCAGAATAAGACATTCGACATAGTCCTGAACGTGATCCAGGGGCAGCTGATCGAAGGGCAGCCGGTGAAGTTGCAGGTGCTCGGCAACGACGGCCAGGGCGTCCCAGGCGCCCGCGTCTTCACGAGCGAGTCGGAAACCTATGCCGACCCCAACGGCTATGCAACGATCGATATACCATACGACGGGATCATATACGCTTCGGCGGAATGCTACCCGAACACCGGCCTGATGCTCACGGTCCTGAAGAACGCTTCATTCGTTGTCCCCCAGAATATAGTCGTGGGCACGGAGATTTCCATCAAGATAGTGGATTACCACGGGTTGCCGGTATCTGGAGCCACCATATACGTTGATAACGGGGCATACACCACGGATTCCAACGGCATGCTGAGCTACACCTTCAATACGCCGGGGCAGATGACCATAAGCGCCGTGAAAGCAGGGTATTCGATATCCGGCTCCGTGCTCACCGTGAACGCCGCCGGCCTTTCCTGCAGCTATCCGGTCTTTTTCGGCTTCCTCCTGTTCGGTGCCGCGACCATCCAGTTCCTCTGGCTCCTCACATTGGCATTATCGATATCCAATTTCTTCCTCTTCAGGCGCAGATTATGGATGGCATCGCAAATGAGGTTCAATATCTCCACGATATCTCAGCTCATCTATGCCTTCGTTCCGCTCATGATCGCGCTGGCTCCGGGGACCTCGTTTGGCATATGCTTCGTATCGAATGTCGTCTTGCTGCAGTTCATCCTAGAGCTGATCATACTGGCGCTGGGAGCTCTCAAGATTGGCGTGCCCAAACCCAAGAGCGGCGATATAGCGAAGATAGGTCCTTCGAACTAGACAGTGCCCAGAGTATTCCCTTATGCCGCTAAGAGTTCTCTCTAAATCGAGCGCTTCATATGCTGTAGAATTCGGCCGGAATCCAAATGATGTGAAAGAAAAATATAAGAAATTACTTCTTCGTTTTCTCCTTCTTTGATTCAGGTTTTTCCTTCTTCCTGAGGAAAAAGAACGCCGCTGCGATCACGACCAATATGATGATCACGACGCCTGCTATGAGCAGGGTGCTATTCCCTGTCTCTTGCGGGGTATATTCCGCCTGCACGCTCTTCTCGAGGAAAGCCTGCCTCGAACCATAGTTCGCGCTGGCCGTGATGGTCGAGCCCATCGTAGCGATCCCAGGGAATTTGACCATGTGCCCTTCTCCGGGCGCGAGCTGGTAGTTATTGTCGTCATTGATGGTGGTCGAGGTCCCGTTAGCATCGATGGTAGCGGCCGCCGTGAAATACAGCGTTACGTTCCCGGTGTTGGCATAAGTCACCAAAAGATCATCAGTATCGCTGTCCCTCGTGAACTGCGTGATGTTCAACTGCGATGAGTCCACGTACTGCACGCTGCCGGCATCCATCATGACCTGTATCCCGTTCTGGAATGTCTTCTTGGAAGAGCCGAAATAAGCGGTGATGTTGGCTGAAACCTTTCCCTCTTGTATCTTGATAGGGTAGTCCCTGCCAAGCTCCTGGCCGGCCGGGATCGAGAACGGCTGCTCGTCGCCTACCGTTCCTACCATGGCGCCGTCATCGAATACCTGCATGCTAGGCTGCACGTACTCGAGCGCGTTCCCGGTATTGGAATAAGTGACCTCGAGCTGCTGTTTGACCGTGTTGTAGTCTATCGCGGATATGCTCAGGCCGAATGTCGGCCCCGGGAGCGGGAACAGCGCGACCTGGTTCATCTGGCCCCCTGCGGACGTGATGCTCTCGCCGAACTTCACGAAGACGCTGAGCGTCTCGTTGGATTTTCCGAGATCTTTGTTTATGGATGTCTTGAGGTTGTAAGCGGTCTGGGCGTACGATTGGTCCACGAGCATGGCGGCGATGATCTGCCCGCTCGCCACCTTGGCTTTGATATACTGGTACACCGAGTCAGGGATGACCGGGCTTATGAGGATGATCGGGTCGTTGCCCGTGGCCATGGTGGAATCGAACGCGTTTCCGTCGGACAAAATCACCTGGTGTTTCGAGGGATTCTGGGCGAAATACATGTCGATTATCTGCGCGTTGTCATCGAATTCATCGCCGTTGTTTATCTGGCGGTAAACGAGGCCAGCGCCGGTTATGGCGGCAGTGACCCCGGGGTCCACATACCCGTAGATGAGTATATCAGTAGCGCCCTGCGCCTTCATAAGCGCTGTTGCGTTGGCAGCGTTGTCCCTGTCCATGAATATGAGATACATTCCGTTCAATTTAGCATATGGGAGTGTGGAAACCGTGTTGTATCCATATACCGGATCGACGATTACGAACTTGTGCACTGCGCTCATACCTGCGAGTTTGAGGTTGGTAGCCATCGGATCGCTGGATTGGATGATCGTGACGGTGTTGCCCGCATTCGTCAGGCCATCCGCCAGGCCCACGATCACGGGGTTGGCCGTGGATTGGATGAGTGTGATGTTCTGCCCCGAGCCTATCTGGCCATACATGTCTTGCGCAGTGGAACCCGGAGTGGCAAACACTAGCGTATCATTGGTCACTGCTGAATAATAGATTCCCGATATCAAGTCCCTGCCATCAAGCGAGTTCACCACCGTGATGGCAAAGCTGCTCGTGCATATCAACAGGACTAACGCTAAAACAACTAGCTTCATGGCATATACTATAAAAGAAACATTTATTAAGCTAATTCAAAGGTCAAAGGCGAATCGATAACGATTCCAACTAATGAACCTTTGATAATACTTTTGGGTTCCGAATCTTTGCCATCAAAGTCGTCATTTTAGCCGAGATCGGTGGGTTCCGATACTCATAGGTCCGCTTGGTTTACCCTTATGATGAATCAGCTGTTTGCGCCCGTGCCTTTTTTTCATGCCAGCGGTTCTTTTTGGTATCCCGGCATTTTGATGCCGCATCCCATCCATCGGATCTTTTGGGCCGCGTTCGAATCCGATATTGAGCGGATTTTTTCGAGAGCTTCCTGCAGGATATATAAATATCAATCCTCTCTTTCTTGCACGGATTTGGTTTACGCGGGATTAATCTCGAAGAGAAAATCATCGCTCTAGAAGAAAAAAACGTGGAAAAAGAAAAAGCGAGCACTAGCATTTATTAATGTGCCTGTAGAAGAAGAATGAAATCTCAGTCATAGAAACATTTATTAACAAGGAAACATAAAGACACGTTGGTGCAACCATGAACTCAAGAAAATTAGGTATCGGGATCTTCATCATTCTGTTCGGGATCGGATTGGCGTTTGCCATACAGCCCGCCGGAAACTGGACCATAATTTCATCAGGCCATTACACTCCTAACGCCACAACCAATGTCACGACCGTGGGCGGCAATGTCACTAACATGAACTTGAACTCCACAATATCGACAACCAAGTGGGCCGGTTATTGGGGCAACGTCTCAGGTGCGCTGGTCCTCGCTCCCAATTCCTCCTCAGCATACTTCTATTCTTGGGCTTGGAATGTATCCAATGGCGGCGTGGTCTGCGCAGTGGCCGCTCCGTACGGATTCAACTGGCCTAGCATCGCGAGCGTTACCGCGAGCGCCATAGATACGACCTGGGCGTTCGGTGCTGCATCAGATAACGCTACAAATACGTTGACGAGCAGCTCCTGCGCGTTGACCGTAGGTGGAATATCTGTCACTGGCACTGCGGGGAATAAAACCGGCGTGGGCGGTTTCACGACCTGCGCTGTTGATGATGGTGCGACCACGACAAAAGGCGACTACGCTTTCTGCGTGAACATCTCAGCCGCGGGCAGCCTTTTCAACGGCGGAAAGGGGAACTATGAACTCATAGTGCCTACCAACAAGAGCATCGCTGCGACCGAGACGTACTCTTTCTGGATGGAACTCGATTAATTTTTTTCTTTTCTTTCATTCTATACTATGTGGGTCAAACAGGAACATTTATTAACATTGAAATATAGAGATTTGTGGGTGCAACTATGAAACTTAGTATCGGGATCTTCTTGATTCTGTTCGGGATCGGATTGGCGTTTGCCATACAGCCCGTCGGTAACTGGACCATAATTTCGTCAGACCATTACACTCCTAACTCCACAACCAATGTCACGACCGTGGGCGGCAATGTCACTAACATGGACCTGAACTCCACCTCGTCGACAACCAAGTGGGCCGGTTATTGGGGCAACGTCTCAGGTGCGCTGGTCCTCGCTCCAAATTCATCTTCGCCCGACCTCTATAACTGGGCGTGGAGCACATCAAATGGCGGCGTGGTATGCGCAGTCGCAGCACCATACGGATTCGACTGGGCGAGCGTCCAGACTACAACTGCGAGTTCCGTAGACACGGTGTGGGGATTCGGCAGCGCTTCGGATAATGCCACCAACACATTGACGAGCACCTGCACCATCGATGTAGGAGGAATAAACATCACCGGCACTGCAGCGAACACCACGGGTGGGACAAGCTTCAATACATGCGCGTTGTCCGATGCGGCTTCGCCTTCGACAAAAGGCGACCTGGCTTTCTGCGTGAACATCGCGCCAGCGGGCACACTTTTCACCGGCGGGTCTGGGAACTACCAGCTCATAGTGCCGACCAACAAGACCATCGGAACGACAGAGACATACTCGTTCTGGATGGAACTCGATTAATTTTTTTCTTTTCCTTCATTTTTCAATCCCACCAATCCCACCCATATCGAAATCAAGCCATTCAGGCGGCCAAGGCAATCATATAAAATTCTTCTATCGGATATCCATCCAAACCGTGATCAGAATGGAGCAAAGACTAGAGCTTACTTTGAAGGGGCATATACGCGATGTGGCCGGAGAGCAGCTCCAGGTTAAGGTGAAGAAAGCGATCGGCGTCGAGACATCCTGCCGGCTGATAGACGCATTCAACTTCGGCCAACCCATACCATCCGAGGACCTGGGTACCCTTGCCGCGGACGTGTTTTCGGACAGCGTGGTCCAGGACTATTCGTTCGGGGAACCGCTCCATGCGGATTGCTGGAGGATAGAAGTCGGTTTTCTCCCTGGTGTGACAGACAATGTCGGCCATACAGCTTCTGAAGCAGTGAAAGACCGGCTCGGGAAGGAGCTTGAGATATACCATTCGAGCGTCTATGCAATCAAGGGGCCGGTGGACGAAATGATGTGCGATCGGATAGCTATGATGCTGCACAATCCTCTGGTGGAGAAATACCATATCTACCCTCCCGGAGCCGACCCGAAACCATACCTCCCGAAAGTCAACATTCCTCACACGCCGTCGATCCAGACGTTCAGCCTGCACATGGGCAAGGAAAGGTTCGAGGCGTTCGCCAAAGAGAAGATACTTTCGCTCTCATACGAGGAATTCCTGGCTATAAAGCAGTATTTCAAGACAGAGCGCGTAATCGAGCAGCGTAAGAAGGTCGGTCTCGATCAGCACATCACGGACGTCGAGCTCGAAGCGCTGGCGCAGACATGGAGCGAGCACTGCAAGCACAAGATATTCAATGCCGAGATCAGCTACAAGGAGGACGGCGAGGGGCATGCCATTAACTCGCTTTTCAAGACATTCATACGCGGAGCCACGGAGCGCATCAAGAAGCCGTATGTGGTCAGCGTCTTCAAAGACAACGGCGGCATCATAAAATTCAACCACGAATACGATATCGCGGTCAAAGTGGAGACGCACAACGCGCCTTCAGCCCTTGACCCATATGGCGGCGCGCTCACCGGGGTGTTAGGCGTCCAGCGCGATGTCATGGGCACAGGCATGGGCGCGAATCCGATCGCGAACATAGACGTGCTCTGCTTCGGCCCGCAGGATACCAAGCAGGCCGATATCCCAAGGGGTGTCCTGCACCCGACTGTCATCTCAGATGGCGTCATCAAAGGCATCGAGCATGGCGGTAACAAGATGGGGATACCCACAGTCAATGGCTCAATCATCTATGAGAAGGAGTACATCACGAGGCCCCTGGTCTATTGCGGCACGGTCGGCATCATGCCATCAATGATAGGCAATCGCAGGACCTCGGAGAAAGTCATAGAGCCCGGTTATCTAGCGGTCATGGTGGGCGGACGGGTCGGCAAGGACGGCATCCACGGGGCAACGTTCTCCTCGATGCAGATCGATGCGAGCGTGCCGCAGAGCGTCGTGCAGATAGGCGACCCGATCACACAGAAGAAGACGCTCGATTTCACGATCGAAGCTCGGGATAAGATGCTCTACGAAGCTGTCACGGACAATGGGGCTGGCGGCCTTTCATCGAGCGTAGGCGAACTCGCGCAGATATCCCACGGTTGCGAGATAAACCTGGACAAATGCCCGCTGAAATACCCTGGCCTTGATCCGTGGGAGATCCTGATATCAGAATCCCAGGAGAGGATGACATTCGCTGTAAAACCGGAGAAGCTCGAAGAGCTGATGGCCCTCGCGAAGCTGCATAGCGTGGAAGCCACCGTAGTAGGAAAATTCACCAAATCAGGCAAATTCCACGCGCTCTACAAGGACCAGACCGTCGCTTACCTGGACATGAAGTTCCTGCATGATGGCGTCCCGCAGCTCAAGCTCAAGGCGACATGGAAGAAACTCATGTTCCCCGAGCCGAGCATCCCCGCATCAGACCCCGCGGTCATACTCCAGAGGCTGCTATCCTCGCCAAATATCACTTCGAAAGAGAACGTCATCCGACGCTACGATCACGAGGTCAAGGGTATGAGCGTGGTCAAGCCCATAATGGGCGGGCCTTCGGATGCGGCCGTGATACGGCCAGCGTACAATTCCGACGAGGGGCTTGTCATATCCCACGGGATATGCCCAAGATACGCGCAGGACGGATATGTGATGGCGCAGCTCGCATTCGACGAGGCGGTCCGCAACGCGATAGCGGCAGGTGCGATGTTCGGCTATATGGCATGCCTGGACAATTTCTGCTGGCCCGACCCGATAAAGTCTGTCAAGACCCCAGACGGGGAGCATAAGCTAGGGATCCTCGTCCGCTCGTGCATAGCATTCTACGAGTGCGCGACAGGATACAACATCCCGATCATCTCGGGCAAGGACAGCATGAAGAACGACTATTACTCGGGGCATGCGAAATACTCCATCCTGCCGACGCTCCTCGTGACCGTTGTAGGCAAGATGAGTAGCATCCACCGGGCGATGAGCAGCGAGATGAAGAAACCCGGAGACCTGGTATATGTGCTAGGGACGACCCATGACGAACTGGGGGGCAGCGAGTTCTACAAGCTTTTCGGCGCGATCGGGAACGACCCGCCTCAGCTGCGGCCCGAGGAGCATATCCCGATCTACAAGGCGCTCTCCCAGGCCATCTCGGAAGGCGTCGTGGCATCCGCACATGATGTCTCCGAAGGCGGCCTCGCTGTCGCGTTCGCCGAATCCGCTCTGGGGTTCAGCCTGGGGGCGGACCTCGACCTTGCGCAGATAAGCGCCACCACGGAGAAGTACGATGCGCTCCTTTTCGGGGAAAGCCCCGGCCGCTTCGTCGTCAGCGTCACCTTGGAGAACGCCGCGCGTTTCGAGCAGATAATGGCAGGGACGGTGTGCAAGAAAGCCGGACGGGTGCGAGGCGATCGGCGTTTCATCATACGGAAGAAAGACGCGATGGTCGTGAACGAGCCCATCGAGGACTTCTGGAAGGCTTACAACAAAGGTGTCTGATTTGGAAGAATTCAGGAAAGAGATAGCCGAGATGATGTGCCGGATGCCTGGCCTCAAGGCGGAAGATGTCCTCCCTACAATAGAGGCTGGCAGGATGGGGGACCTATCATGCAAAATAGCCTTCGTGCTATCCAAGGAGAAGAAGGAGAACCCAGCCAAAATAGCAGCCAGTATCGTCACATTCCTGAAAGATACCAAAAGCATGACCGACAACTTCGAGAAAGTGGAACTCGCAGGCCCGTACATCAACTTCTACCTGAGCGATAAAGCATACCTCTCCATCCTCAAGGATATCGCATCCAAGAAGGAGAAATACGGCTCAGGGAAAAAGAAGAAGGGGAAGATAGTCATAGAATTCCCGTCGGTCAATCCGAACAAGCCATGGCACATCGGCCACCTGCGCAACGCGCTTCTAGGCGATTCGGTCGCCCGCATGCTCGAGTTCGAAGGGCACGAAGTGGAGCGGATGGACTACATCGACGATCTGGGTCTCCAGGTGGCGCAGTCCCTGTGGGGGTTCCTGAACTACGATTCGAACCCGAAAGGGAAATTCGACATGTGGCTCGGCCAGCAATATGTCGGCATAGCCAAAAGATTCGAAGAGGACGAGACGGTCATAGACGGCGTCCGCGACACACTCAAGAAGATGGAGGAAGGCGACAACGAGATCGCGAAAGCAGGCAGGGAGCTGGCGGAGAAATGCGTGAGCGCCCAATACCAGACCGCGTTCGACCTGGGCATCTACCACGACGTCCTCGTCTTCGAGAGCGACATCATGCGTACGATATTCGACGAGGGACTCAAGCACATAACGGCTAATGACGCGGTAGTCCGCGAGGAAGAAGGCAAGAACAAAGGCTGCATGGTCGTGAAGCTGAGCGAGGATTTCGAGGCCGAGTTCGGCAAGATGGAGAATCCGGACAAGGTGCTCGTTCGGAGCGACGGGACTGCCGTATACACGGGCAAAGACATCATATTCCATCTGTGGAAATTCGGCAAGCTTGAGAACGGATTCAAGTACGAGCCTTTCATCAAGCAGCCGAACGGCAAGACCGCATACAAGACTTCCGCCGCCGGGAAGAGCATGGATTTCGGCAAGGCCGCATCCGTGATAAACGTCATAGGGGTGGAGCAGAAATACCCCCAGCGGGTCATCGTCGAGATATTAAGGCGACTGAAATACAACACCGAAGCGGATAATCTATCCCATCTCTCCTACGAGCGTGTGGGGTTGCCCGAAGGCGGCTTCTCCGGCCGCAAGGGTACGTGGATGGGATTCAGCGCCGATGAATTCATAGAGGAAGCGAAGAGGCTCGTCCTGGAGAAGATGAAGCTCGAGATGGACGATGAAGAGAAGAAAAAGGTCGCTCTCACGGTGGCTGTCGGTGCGATCAAGTTCTCCATACTCCGTGCAGGCTCGGATAAGCGAATCACTTTCAGATGGGAATCCGCGCTCAGCATGGAAGGCGATTCCGGCCCCTATCTCCAGTACGCTTACGTCAGGACGAATGGCATATTAGCGAAGACCAAGGAGAAGCCAGAGGCGCAGGAAGTCAAGCTCAATCCGTCCGAGAAGGCGCTGATAAGGAAGATGGCGCTTTTCAGGGATGCCGCGGAGAAAGGCTCCAGTGAGCGCGCCCCGCACCACATCGCGCAATACGCGCTCGAGCTGGCTACGGAATTCAGCGGGTTCTACACCAATTCCCCGGTTTTGACCGCAGAAGATGAGAATGTGCGGAAGACCAGGCTCGCGATCACGCAGGCCACAGGCATAGTGTTGAAGAACGCCCTCTGGCTGCTCGGTATCGAGTGCCCTGAGAGGATGTGATCATCCCTTTTCAAGCAGCCTCTTTGGTATCTCGTATACGATCGGGTTTGAGTCCGATAATATCTCCCCAGTGACCGTGATCCTCCCATTCCGTTTGGCCCGGTTTATCTCCGAGTTCGCCCCATACACCCCTGAAAGGAGCCAGAACGCCACGAGCGCCAATAGCAATATCGGGGAAACCTCGAATATCAATACTGGGTTCACTCTTCCGAGAGCCAATGATATCACGCACAATACTGCCAGGGAGTAGTAGATGAGATAATAGATCAAACTATTCTTCATCCTGATCGTGATCCTGCCTGCTTCCTCAATCCTGTCATAGAAAAATGCCATATCATCCCCTGATCCAATCCAGTGTCTTCTTCAAATCCCTATTTATCCCCCGCCTCTCGAAATACCTGAGTACTATCGCTACATCCCTTTCCAGGAATTTCATTGAGTGCGGGTGCTCTTTCACGACGCCCTGCCCGAAATCTATCAGGTATGGAACGTCTCCCATAAGTATGTTGTATTCGCTCAGGTCGGCGTGAACAAGCCCTGCCTTGTACATCTTCTTTATGTCTTCCAGTATCGAATCCAGGTCCTTCTCCCCACGGATGGGGCCTAGCACGTTCATCGTGGGGTACGGCAGACTCCCCTTCCCCCAGGAAGCTCATCACGAGGATCCTGTTCAGCATATAGTACGGTTTTGGCGCGTGAACCTTGGCCCTTTCGCAAATCTCCAGGTTCTTGAACTCCTTGTGGACGAAGGTCTTCACTATCTCCCGGTCATTGTGCTTTATCCTGCCGAACCTGGGGTCGCCCTGGAGGTATTCCTCTTTGCGGAAGAAAGGCGCGGTCTCGTTCTTGTATATCTTCACCGCCACATAAGTGCCCGATGGCGTGGTGGCCCGGAAGACATTGGCTTCCTTCCCAGTTGAAACCGGGTAATCGATGCTCTGGAGGATGCCCTTCTTGATTAGTTTAGATAAGTCTAGTAAAGCGCCCTTGTCGAATACCTCGCTCTCGGTCTTGAACCTCTCCTTGAGCTGGTAGTTCTCTTTTAAGCGCCTTTTCGTCATGAAGTAAGAACGCAGCGCGGATTTAAAAATGAAAATAGAATGAAAAAAATTTAGATGTGGCCCTCTTCCTTGAGGATCCTAGCCTGGAGCGGGAAGTATCTCCATATGACGTCTCCTTTCTTGTCGCCCTGTATCTCGAACGGCTTGACGATCACGACGTCGCCTTCCTTCACCCATATCTTGTTCTTCAATTTCCCCGGGATGCGGCACATCCTCTCCTTGCCGTCCTTGCAAGCGACCTTCATCCTCGAGCCGCCCATCAAGCCCAGCACCACTCCGAGCACTTCGCCTTCGCGGGGGAACCTGAGCCGCCTGCGCTCTTCGTCCCTGCTCAGCGGCGGGGCTCCTGTCCCCGGCTTCTTCTTGTTCGAGCTGAAATCTTTCCTGAAGACCAATATCTCACATCCGGTGCTGCGTTCACCTTATAGCTTTCCTCGCGCCGCAGCTCTCGCAGACGAGCTGGCGTATCCCATGGCCCGCTTCCTCTATGTGAGTATCGGGTCGATTGCATTCCTTGCAGATGACATACCTGCTGACGAAATCCGAGAGCTTGGTATTCACCATGTCTCCTATGAGCTTTCTCTGGAGTATGAGCCTCTCGCCGGCGATCTCGACCGGTACCGCGAGCTCTTTGGAGAGGTATTTTGACAATATGGCAGGATCCCTCCGGATCTTGTCCGCGACCGCCTTGAAGTTCTTGATTATCGTCTTGTTGCCTTCGCTGAAGAAGTCGAAGCGTGGAATCTCGAACCGCTCGGTGGAAGCTGTCTTCTCAGGAAGCTTGGCGTAAATGTTGTCTAGTAGTTTATCGTAATCATTCTGGGCATCCATGATAGAAGATAGCTACCTAATCATTTATAAGATATGTCAGAAGGCGTTCCGCCATTGTTACATGCCATTAAAAAGATTATGTACCACTATCTATCACTATGCAAGGCACACTCACATTGCGAAGAATCCGAAGGGAGCATACGCTGGATGCAGAACGCACTCTGAGGCGGGTTATCAGGAGAGGGCCGCTCACATCCGACCTGAAAGATGGTTATATCCTCGATACGATACAGGGCGTCCTTCCGAAGAGAGTCTTCCGCATCGTCGCGTCCCATGTCGATGGGATCACTCCCACAGAAGAGATATCGCCCAAAAGCGCCCGTTCTTTGAGGCTGGCGGTGGTGGGTGCCATATACCACATCGCGACGCGCGGGGACCAGAGCGGCGCAATCGATTCGCGTCCGGTCAGTTCAAAACGGATCGCCCGCAAGCTCAGGGAGATTGCCGGAGAGAGGTATTCCCAGCGTGATGTCTATTGCGCTTCGGAGCTGAACGGACTTGCCGACACGATAGATGCCCAGAGGAGACCCAAGCATCTGGATTGAGAATGATAGCTCATCTCGCTATACTGCGTTCCCGGTGTTCTTGCCGTCTATTATGTGTTAATTAGAGTAAAACAAAGGGTTATAAAACGTTTCTTGTATCGAACTACCATCAACTGTGATATCCATGGGCTCAACACTCGCTAAACAGCCTTCGGGGAAAGAATTGCTTGCCGCCTCAACCAGATCTTTCCCATCCCGATTCCTTATCGCGGATTCCAAATTTACAGAGTATGACGAAGGCCGACAGTCGGTAGATCTGATACTAGCGAGCAGGGAAGAGTCCGTGAAACTCGCGAAACGTCTTGGGGCCCGCGCCTCATCAGGTACGGTATCCGAGGACATCAGAGCCCAAATACGGTCCCGTTCTCCGGCATATCTCGGATGCCCGAACGCCAGCATTCTGCACCGGAGCCACCACGTCTTTCCAGGCATGGGTTTCCAGTGGGCTTCGGGTTCGGTATTGACAGAGAAACAGGCGTTCGATTTCGGATATGTCGAACCTTATCTTCATACCGTTTGCGGTCGCATAGCGCAATTCGCGGAATTTTTCGCCTCCCGCAGCGTCCATTACCAGGACGACGCGCTCACGCAGACCCTAAGGGAGGCCGGCATAATCGAGCGGGATCATTTCGCGGTATTCGGAAACGGCGCTCGCGGGGAGATGAGCCATCTGCCTTACGATCCGGTTTTCATGGAACGCGCCGCCCGTCCCAAGCAGGTTGGCTTGTTATCCGATGGGCGGTTGCATCTGGCGCAGTTGATTTTTTTTGAAAGGACAAACGACGGTCAGTTCATAGCAGGCTCCAACTGTTATATACCAAATACCAGAAGCATTTGCACATTCATGGTCGAGGTCCCCTCATTGGTATCCGACCGAAGAGAGAGCATCACGTCCCTTCCTGCCAGCTCGCGAGATACTTCCTCTGCTCCTCCGTGAGCACGTCTTTCTTCACTCCCATCGCAGCGAGCTGGAGCTCCGCGATCCTCTCGTCTATCTCAGGAGGCAGAGTTATCACGCTAGCCTTTAGCTTTCCCTTGTTCTTGACGAGGTATTCGCAAGCGAGAGTCTGGCCCGCGAAAGAAGTTGCCATGACCTCTGAAGGGTGGCCTTCAGCCGCGCCGAGATTAACGAGCCTGCCTTCGGCGCATACGTAGATGCGTTTCCCCGAGACGTCGTATTCGTCCAGGAAAGGCCGTATCGTCCTCTTCTTCCACTGCTTGTTCATGCCCGCGATATCTATCTCCACGTCGAAATGGCCTGAATTGGCAAGTATCGCGCCGTTCTTCATCCTCTTGATGTGCTCGGTGCTTATCACGTGCTTGTCTCCGGTGACTGTCAGGAATATGTCCCCGATCGGAGCGGCCTCATTCATCGGCATCACACGGTAGCCGTCGAGCACGGCCTGCATGGCTCGGAACGCGTCCACCTCAGTCACGATGACGTTCGCTCCGAGGCCCTTCGCGCGAAGCGAGACTCCCTTGCCGCAGTCGCCGTATCCCGCGACCACGAACGTTTTTCCGGCAATCAGCGTGTTCGTCGCCCTCAAGATGCCATCTATCGTGGATTGGCCTGTGCCGTAATAATTGTCGAGGAGGTGCTTTGTTTTATTATCATTGACCGCGACCACCGGATATTTCAACGCGCCATCCTTCTCCATCGCACGGAGCCTTATCACGCCGGTCGTTGTCTCTTCGCAGCCTCCTATTATCTTTTTCGCTTCGTCCTTGTGCTTGGTGTGTATGGCCGAGACGAGGTCGCAGCCATCATCTATCGTTATGTCCGGCTTGTGCGATATTATCTTCTCTATGTATCCGTAGTACTCCTCGGTGCTCTCGCCTTTCTTCGCGTACACGTGCACGCCTTCGGAAGCGAGCGCGGCGGCAACATCGTCTTGCGTGGAGAGCGGGTTGCAGCCCGTGATCGCGACCTTCGCGCCTCCGGCTATCAGTGTCCGGACTAAAACCGCGGTCTCTTTCGTGACGTGGAGCGCCAAACCGATGGTCATACCCTTGAACGGGGTTTCCTTGGACAAGCGCTCCTTCAAGGTGAGCATGATCGGCATGTTTCTCTCAGCTAGCTCTATATTGAGCCTGCCTTGCCCTGCGAGCTTGATATCTTTGATATCATAATCAGTTGACATGGATTACCTACAGGGCCGTACGATTTAAAACAGCTATATCAGTTGCATGGAATCGCCATCATATATTTATTTATTGCCATTCAAGGTGAGATTCCTATGGAACTAATTGTCGCGGAGAAGCCCAGGGTAGCAGAGAAGATCGCCATGGCGATCGGCGAGGACGTCCAGAAGAAGGTCCACAACGGCATATCATATTACGAAGGCACAAACGGAGGGAACGAGTTCGTGGTAGCTCCGGCTGTGGGGCACATCTACACCCTCATAGAGAAGGAGAAGAGCCGGAATTACCCCGTGTTCGATATCGAGTGGGTCCCCTCCTATGTCGCGTCCAAAGAGGCGGCATACACCAAGCCCTATGTGGAGCTGCTGCAGAAGCTCGGCCGCAAAGCCGATGTCTTCGTCTCCGCATGCGACTATGATATAGAAGGCAGCACGATCGCGTACAACGTCTTCCGCTTCACGACTACCATCCGCGAAGGGAGGAGGATGAAGTTCTCGGCCCTCACCAAGGAAGACCTCGCGGAAGCGTATGCGAATCGGACTGATTTCGACTACAGCAACGCCAACGCCGGCGAGGCGAGGCACATTCTCGACTGGTATTACGGTATCAACCTGAGCCGCGCCCTGATGGGGGCGCTCCATGCAGCGCACCGCTACAGGGTGCTTTCAATAGGCCGCGTCCAAGGGCCAGCCCTCTCCATGCTATCGGATCTCGAGAAAGATATACGCGCATTCGTTCCAGTTCCTTATTGGGAGCTCACCGCCCTGATAAAGGACGTGGAATTCACCCATACTAAAGGAAGGTTCGATAACGAGCCCGATGCAGATGCGTCATTGGATAAGACGTCGGATAAGGGCGTGGTCTCGAGCGTGGACATCAAGGTGCAGGAGGTCCCGGCTCAGCCGAACTTCGACCTCACCAGCCTTCAGGTGGAAGCCTACCGCCTCTTCGGGTTCAGCCCTTCGCGCACGCTGGAGATAGCGCAGACGCTCTACGAGGCATCGCTCATAACGTATCCGAGAACCTCTTCGCAGCAGCTTCCCGCTACCATAAAGACCCCGCCGATACTCTCAGCTCTCGCGGCGCATCCGGAATACAAGGATCTGGCAAAAAAAATCATCGACAACAAATGGTTCAAATGCGTGCAGGGCAAGAAGGAGGACCCAGCGCATCCTGCCATCCACCCGACAGGCCAAATCGGGAAGGTGGGCGAGCAGGAGAAGAAGCTCTACAATCTTATCGTGCGCCGCTTCCTGGCATCGTTCGCCCCCACGGCGAAGAGGGAGCGCGTTCGCGTGGAAGCGGATGCCGGAGGGGAGGTTTATTCCGTCTCAGGCAGCCGGCTCACTGAGAAGGGATGGACCGAATTCTACGGGGATTACTACACACCCGAGGATGTCGAGCTCCCGAAATTCAAGCAAGGAGATAAAGTAGCGGTCGAGGACAAGAAGAAAGCCAAGAAGGAGACCAAGCCGCCGAAGAGATACACCCAGGCATCTATAGTGTCCGAGCTCGAGAAACGCCACCTGGGCACCAAATCCACGCGCTCGGTCATAGTGGACACATTGTTCAAGCGCGGTTACGCGCAGGGCACCAAATCCATAGACGTCAGCGATTTCGGCATCAAGGTCTCGGAAGTCCTCCAGAAATACGCGCCCGAGATAATGGACGAGAACCTGACCCGGAAGATGGAGGATGAGATGGAATCCATCCAGGACGGGAAGCTGGAGAAGGAGAAGGTCATCGAGGAGGCCAAGGAGATCCTGGTCCAGATGCTGGATCGCTGGAAGAGCAACGAGGCGAAGATCGGCAACGAGCTCCTTGCGGCCCTAGAGAGCACGCAGGCGCAGCAGAACATGCTCGGCCCATGCGACCGCTGCGGGAAGCAATTACGCATCATACGCATGCGGGATGGCAGGCAGTTCGTGGGCTGCACGGGGTATCCCGAATGCAGGAACACGTATCCGCTGCCTCCAGGTTCCATGGTCACTCCTGGCGGGAAGCCCTGCCCCGCGTGCAGCAAACCCACTATAAATGTTAAAAAAGGCCGCATGAGATACACCATGTGCATAGACCCGAATTGTCCGTCGAAGGCAGACTGGAAGAAAAAGAAATTCGAGCCTAAGCCCAAAGAGGAGACGAAAGCCGAGGAAGCGGCTGAAGAATAGTGGTGCGGATGAGGAAGATAACCGATCACGAGGTCAAAGGGAAGAAAGTCATCGTGCGCGCAGACCTTAACTCGCCTGTCGAGGGCGGGAAGATAACCGGGAGCGCGCGGATAAACGCCCATGCGAAGACCATCAAGGAGCTCAGCGACCGCGGCGCTGCGGTGATAGTGCTTTCCCACCAGGGAAGGGAAGGCCATGACGATTTCATAGGCCTCGAGCAGCATGCGAGGCTCCTCCACAAGAAGATAGGGAAAGATGTCATATTCGTGGCGAACGTGGTCGGCGCGGATGCCGAGCGGGTCATAGAGCGGTTGAAGCCCGGAGAGATCATGGTTCTGGACAACGTCCGGTTCCTGCCGTGCGAGACCGGGCACAAGGACGGCCTGGGCGAGATCGTGCACCACCTTTCATCCAAAGTCGATTATTTCGTGCTCGACGCGCTGTCTGTGGCGCACCGGAAGCATTCAAGCGTGGTCGGATTCACCAAGACGATACCTTCTTTCGCGGGGGACGTGCTCGCGGCGGAGATAGAAGCTGTGGAGAAGGTCAAATCCTGCAGGGACGTTTCGTTCATCTTCGGCGGCTCCAAGGTCGAGGATTCTTTCTCGGTCATGAAGAAATGGCTCTCGGACGGGAGGGCCAGGCACGTGATGGTCGGCGGGGCGCTGTCGGTGCTTTTCCTGCGCGCTGCCGGCCACGGGATAGGGGATTCATCCGCTTACCTGAAGGATTCCGGCCTGGAGGATCAGATACCCAAGGCGAAAGAGCTTCTGGACTCATTCGATGGCAAGATCTCGCTGCCGGTAGATGTCGGCCTCTCGCACAACGCAGAGCGCTTGGATGCCGATGTCGGTAAAATAACTGTCGGCCAGATATGGGACATCGGACCCAAGACGGTTGCCCGTTATGTCGAAGCGATAGACAATTCGCATTGCATAGTGATGAACGGCCCGCTCGGGGTCTACGAAGTCGAGAAATTCTCCACAGGGACCCGTTCAATCCTGGATGCAATCTCGAAATCGGACGCGTTCTCCCTTCTCGGAGGGGGGCACACAATAACCGCGCTCGAGCGCTTCGGGTTCGATAAGAAGAATTTCGGATACGTGAGTTTATCCGGCAAGGCTTTGATAGAATACCTATGCGGGAAGGAATTGCCTGGAATCGCCGCTCTGGAAGAGAACGAGAGGAAGTTCCCGAAGGTATAGCTATCCGTAAAGGTCCTTTATCTTGCCGAGTATCATGCTTTCGATGCCGAATTTCACGTCTTTCCCGGGAACGATGACTAGCGCCTTCCAGGGTATCCCTTGCCTGAATGCGACCCTCGCCCTGCGATGGCCATCTAGAAGGATGTCCTTGTCTTTCTTCCGGAGGATGATTATCGGTGTGGAATACCCTCCCCCTATGGCGGAGTTTATCATCTTCATCTTCTCCGCCGCCGTCGCCTCGTTCTCTTCGCCGGAGAACGTATAGTACAATTCGCCTATCTCGGCCCTTCCGAGCATCGTCTCCTTCTTCGAGAAGCCGACCCCCGGGTATATCTGGTCATAATACGCTATGAGCTTCCTGCATATCCTCCCCTCTTCATCAGGCGGGACGAGTCCGACGACCATTCCTATCACCGCTTTGCTAAACCCATGAGAGGTTTTTATCCTTGCTGGAGCAGGTTCATCTCGTGGTTTGGTAGAAAAGTTTATAAATAGCTCGGTCCATATATTTTGGCATATCATTATAAGCTTTACTGTGTCTGAGGCGCTTTTTATGGCTACAATGGCAACAAAATGTCCAGAATGCAAGAGCAAACGGATTGTGCGCGATTACGAACGCGGCGAGCTGCTATGCTCGAGTTGCGGCTTGATAATCTCCGAGAACATCCAGGACATGGGTCCTGAATGGCGGGCGTTCGACGCCGAGCAGAAGGAGAAGAAGGCCCGTGGCGGAGCGCCTATCAAATACATGAGGCCGAACAAGGGTCTCGTCACCGAGATAGACCAGTACAACCGCGACATCAGAGGGGGCAAGATAAGCCCTAAGAAGCAGGCCCAGCTTTACCGCATGAGGAAATGGCACAAGAGGGTCTCCATAGCCACCTCGATGGAAAGGAACCTCGTAATAGCGCTCGCAGAGCTCGACCGCGTGGCATCATCCCTCGGTCTTCCGGAGAACATCAAGGAGAGCGCGGCGCTCCTCTACAGGAAAGCCGTGAAAGAAGAGCTCATACGCGGCAGATTGATTGAATCCGTCGTGGCAGCCGTGATATACGCCATCTGCAGGCTCCAGGGCATCCCTAGGACGCTTGACGAGATATCCAGGGCTTCGGGCATAGAGAAAAAGGAGATCGGCAGGGCATACCGCTTCCTCAAGACGGAATTGGATATCGACGTCCCGCTCACCGATCCGGCGCAATACGTCCCGAAATTCGCGACAGCGCTCAAGCTCGGAGGGGAAGTCCAGGAAGAGGCCGTGAAGCTCATCCGCAAGGCGCTCCGCAAGGGATTGATATCCGGACGCGGCCCGACAGGGGTCGCCGCAGCGGCCCTCTATATCGCGAGCGCGATGCACGGGGAGAAGAAGACTCAGAAAGAGGTCGCGGATGTCGCCGGAGTGACCGAAGTCACGATCAGGAACCGCTACCGCGAGCTCAAGAAGGAGCTAGGCCTGAAAGTCAACCTTTGATTTTTATTTTCCTATTTTCTATCCGTGGGATGATGAGAGTTTGACAGGCTGAAGGCGCAAGCCTCATGAAGGAATCATCACTCTGACCACATACTTCTGTTTTTTTATTCATGACCCTGCAAGAGATTCCCGCGGATGAAGAAAATGCAATACCTCTGAGCCCGCAAGGGCAATGAAGTAGATCTTGAGTTCTGACGCGATTCTGTAACCTAAATCCGTGCCTGGCTTTCTAGAGACCAGAAAAAGAAGAAAATGCTGGGCCTATAAATAAAAAATATTCAAAAAAGAAAAAAGATGAGGATCAAAGAAGCTGCCTCACGTCCAGGTCGCGGGCCAGGAGCTGGAGCATATTCAACATCACGTACTGCTCTATGGCCTCAACTCTACCTTCCTGCCCGAGTTGCCTCACAACGTCCCAGTCAACCCTCTTCTCAATGGCCTCAAGGAGCCTAAGGTTCACCACCGAATTGAGCATCACCGTGGTGACGTCCTTGGACTCCGGCCGCGCCTGCATGTCCAGTCCGATGTAGCCGTTGAACCCGAACTCCTTCATGAGGTGGACCGCCCACAGCATGGCGAGGTTGACTGGCACTCCGTTATCCTGGTCCCATTTCAGGCCATTCTGCCAGTTCGCATGATAATGGAACAGCTTCCCCTGGGCGAGCGCGGTCGCGATCGGGTTGATGGGGCTCAAGTTAGCGAGCATCTCGTGCGCTGTCTCGGGATTCACTCCCATCCTGTCCCGGAATTGCGGATCAAGGAGCGCGATGTTCGCTATGAAATCGGCCGTTGTGGGGACGATGATGTTATCCTTCGGTTCGTTGGGCTTTGCCTCTCCAGCGATCCTCAACTTGCCCTTATGCTTGGCGGCATCATACTGGAAGACCCTGTTGAGACCATCGAAATAATTGTGGATGGCCAGGACCGGATTTATCTGGAAGAGCGTCTGCCATCCTTCTCCGCCCGGCCAGTAGACGTTCATGGGCATATGACCCAACTCCTCGTCGCACCTGTATATCAGGTCGACAGTGGCCTTGGCATATGTCAGCGCCCTCTCCCGCTCCTCGGGGTCGGTGCTTCCAAAGGACAAGTTGGCGAATGTGTAGAACAGGTTCGGTGTCATCATAGACATGACAAGGCCGTTCGCCTGCAATGTCTTCACGACCGCGTCGAAGTTTTTCTCAGAAACCTCGTTAGGATAATGTGATTCAATACCCGTAATTCCCTGGGATTCTGCCCCGATCGCTTCAAGAAGCGGCTTTTTTGATGCCATCCGGTCATTGACCGAAGCAATGATTCCGATGGCTTTGACGGCATCGGTACCCTTCATATCGGGGCGGTTTCCCTGAAAAAACCTCGTGCCTCCGTCATTCACGGTCCATAAGCACCCGCCGATGCTAAAGGGTTTATCGTTCCTTGGATTTGCTGCACTCAATTCCACGTATTTTGGTGGCAAAACTAGCTCTTTACCCATATTATACACCTCGAACGGATGATGACCACATTGTATTAAATAAATATCCACTGCCGCGATTTTCCGCTAAAAAAACCGTCGGATAAGGGATAGATAGTTAATTTACCCATTAACTGAAACCAGTCTGTTCATCCCCGTTGCGCCGCATACCTCGCGTACAGCCTGGCGAAAACCCGATATTTCCCCCTATCCAGCTTCACGACCTGTCCGGTATCGAGCAATCTTTTCATCAAAGCGGTCGTCGGGCCGAGCGGTTTCTTCAGCCTCTTCGCGACATCCGACACGTGCATGCCATCCTCGCTGGATGCCAATACCCCGATAATCGCCTTCTCGGATGCGGGTATCTCCTGATAGAGCCGTCCGAACCATTCCCGCCCCAGCATGCTCATTATGTACGGGAGATACGCCAGGTAGTGCCCTTTGCTTATCACCCTCTCGTTATCCCTAAGCTTATCGTATACGAGCCTGCATACTGTCCTGAAAAGGCGGGGATTGCCTTGGGTATCCGTCATGATCGAATTCATGCACTCCTCGCCCATCTTCGGCGGGCCTTTCTTCAGCGCCCTCTCGACCATTTCGTTCGCATCATGCTCATCGAGAGGCCTCAGATCCATCAGCTTGGCGTTCTCAGGGAGCGAGATCCTCAGCCCCCTCGTGATGCTGACAACAAAAGAAACCTTCGATTTCCCGAGCGTCTTCCATATCTGGGGGAGGCATTCCTCAGTTTTCCTCATGATGTCTATGTCGTCTATGAACACGATGACGCCGAAATGCCGTTTCGAGGCCATCCTTTCCAATGCGTGCACAAGGGCAGCCACACTATCTGGCGCCTCCTTAGTGATGGTCCCAGCGAGCAGCGCCCCGTCCTGGCTTAATTTTCCTGCTACCGCCCGGATGTCCTCGTTCCTCTCCGCTTTCACATACGGGGAGAGCAGCCCATTCCTCTCAGCCTCCTCCTTGAAGGCCGAGAGCATCGCGCTCTTCCCGCTCCCGGGTCCGCCTTTCACAAGGATCATAGAGCTCTGCCCGGCCCCGGTGGCCTCGAGCAAACCATTAAATATCCTGGATTCGTCTTTCCTTACGGAGAGGATTTCGCCTCCTCCCTCGAGCGCGGCGAACGGGTTCGGGCCTTTCATTTTTTCCACCTTATTATAACAATAAACTACAATTCTTGTAGTTTTTGTAGTTTCCGTACACCCTTTGGACGTAAACATTTATAAAGCGCCGGAGACGCGATATAGTCAGTGACTGATATGAAAGCACTGAAGTTTGCGCTCTGCGCTCTGTTGATGATACTGTTCGCCGGTACGGCATTCGCCCAGGTTACGGGTTCCCAATCCGGCAACATCAGCCAGATCAACGCGATCCCGGCCGCTAACGGCCAGACCACGCTCTACAACATCAGCGTAGTCATGATCGTGCCTTCACCCAGCTCGAGCGCAGCTCAGCAAAGCTCGCTGGTCGCGCAATGGTACAAGGATTGCAATAACGACAATACCTGCGTGAACCAGAAGGCCCAGGCATACTATTCCGCTGACAAGAGCTATCAGTTCACTCAAACGTACCTCCAGAGTGTGCCTGTGAGCGTGGCGTATTTCGCCCAAGGCAAATGGATTCCGATACCGACATGCACGAACATCCTCACGAATATCCAAGGCCCTGCGCTTCCGCAGGTCTCAGGCGCTCCTACTCAATATGTATATTATGCGCAATGCAACGTAGCAGGTGCAGTACAGGGCAAGACGCAGGTTTCGCTGGTGGCGATTTTCACCGGAAACTCCTCCATATCCGGAAGTACCCAGAACTGGCCATACGACAATGGCAGCGTCACGGCATCAACGGCTTTCGCTAACAGCATAAACACCATGATAGCGAGTCTATCTTGTTCAGGGGGCCAAAGCACGACCCCGAACGGAGCGGTCTCGTGCGGCAGCGCGGGCTCGATCGGCACGGGTTCTCTCCCGTGCGTCGGTGTGTTCCTCATAATTGGGCTCCTCCTGGCATCGCTTTACTTCTCGGGCAAATCCCCGATATCTATGCTTGACATAACGACCCCCAAGCTTCCTGCGCCCAAAGGCGTAACCGCAGGCGGCCAGATACTCGCCCCGTTCGGTTACACCGAACTGGCGAAGACGGTCAACGCGAAGCTCGCCAAGGACGCCGCAGCGCTTACCGCTTCGGCCAACCAGATGGCAAAAACCAGGTCAGGAGACGCAGAGCTCAATCAGCTCAAGAATGCGATAAATTCCCAGAATGATGCGGCACTGAAGGCTGGCGGCGATCTCGCGCAGAACAAGGCCGTCGCAAACGCCCTCGTCACGGCAGGCCGCAGCCTAGGCATGAGCGGCGCAGAGCTCCAACCCCTCACGAAGCTCCCGTACCACTACGGTGCAGCAGAGCACAAGAAGGTCGCGCAGCTGCTCGAAGCCCTCGGGGAGAAAGGAGGGAACCAGGGCAAAGCCATGACATTGGCCTTCAGGGACTACCTGTACGGCTTGAGGACCTCGCAGAGCCTCGAAGTGCTTTCCTCCCACCCGGACATCGGCCAGAGGAGCGTGGCATATTCGAAGGTCAGTGGCATGATGGGCAAGATGTACGGTGCCAACCGCTACAACGTGCTCTCGGGCGTGGTGATGGCAGGTACCCACTCCTCCGTCAGGACCGCTAGGGTCACAGGAAGGATGGCAAAGTCGATAGTCACCGAGATGCCATCAGCGGTACGCGCGATGTCCAAGTCCGCGATGGAAGGTATCAGCGGTCCGCGCGCGATGCAAGAGCTCGCGGCGAAGGCCAAGACATCGCAGACATCCGCATGGATATACGCCCAGCTCTCGAAGAAGCCGTCCGAACCCTCGTCGGGCAGCATAGGCACTATGTTCCCGATCAACGATAAGATGGGCCACTTCTACATGTCCCTCCACAACGAGGCGGTGAACAGCGCTATATACTATGAAGTGAAGCAGATCTACAAGAAAGCAGGCATGCGCTTCGACATCAGCGAGGAAGAGCTCGCTACCATGGGCTTCGTGGATATGGACATACTCCAGAGGTCAGGCTACTCCAAAGCGGTCGAATCCGTTGATGGAGAGGTTAGGAGGATATTGTCCAATTCCACTCTCACTCAGGTGGAGAAGCTCAACGCGCTCAACGAAGTGGCACAGAAGCACGGCGCATTCATAGACCCGCAGATGACGCACTTCACGGAAAGGGTCGATACGATAGCGCAGTCAGGCCAGCCGGAGCACATAAAATGCATAATGCTCAACCAGCTCTTGGAGGAGCAGAACAGCGTCCGCATGGCAGGATCACGCGGTGGCGTGGTCAACGATGACGCATTCGTTTCCACCGTAGGCGGAGAATCGCTGAGGGGCAACCAGATATGGCAGACGATGCTGTTCGGCACCATGGCATGGGACGGGCAGCACGGCTTCCTCAACGGGGGCATAAAGGAAGAACTCCTCTCAGCCAGGCTCAACGTGGCCCAGCGGGAAGGCGCGCTAAACCCGGAGGAAGCGGCCAAGCACGGCGATATCCCGCCCTACGCAGTGAACCTGCCTGAGCTGAAGAAAGTGGCCGAAAGGAACAGGTCGGAGCTGATACAGCTCTTCAGTCCGGAAGGTCAGAAGCAATTCGCTCAGGTCAACAACGGCAAGAGCATGGCGACCGCTTCCATAGCAGAAATAGTCAAGTTCATGTACGGCGGCGACATGGCCCGCACGAAAAGTGTAGATCCTAAGACCGGCAGGATGGTGTGGTACGCGTCAGACCTGGAGCTCTCGCTCCAGCCGAACGCCACGCTCGTGGATGTGAAAAGGCACTGGATCACCGGAGAGGATTCTAAGGACAACAAGGTGACTCTCGGCGGATTCGTGCAAGGCAGGTTCACCAAGAGCTACATCCCCCCATACAAGGCATCGCTCGAGGCAGAAGCGGACAGGATGGCAGGTTCGTCCACTTGGTCAGAGGCAGAGCGCACCCAAGTCATGCAGAAGCTCTGGCTCAAGGACCAGCTGCTCCAGGATATGGAGGGGAGGTTCAATGCGCAGTTCGGCCAGAACACCTACGGCACCACGCGCGAGACCATGAGATTCTACGGCGGGATAATGGCAGGGTTCATGGACAAGGCGCTCGAGGACAAGGGGATTACGTCCAACGAGCCGGATCGCGTGTTCCTCCAGACCATGGATTACACCAACGCGAAGCACCTCATGAGGCTCGCGGACCTCCAGAAAACCTATGCCAACGAATACCACAAAGTGATTTCTGAGCCCATGACGTACGATGGTATCGTCGGCTCCAAGAGGGCTGTTGTGGAGCTCTACGGCGGCGGCTATGCGTACTACAATAAAGGCATGATGCTCGCTGACGGAGACCGCATAATGGCCGGAGAAGCCGCCATACGCGACAACAAAGGTCAGCTCCGCAAGTTCATACCCGAGGAAATAACCATTAAATTCTCGGGCAGGGACGACCTCTACAACCAGTACCTCGCGATCCGCTCGGAGAAGGATCCGGTCAAATGGCAGGGCTTCATGGAAGCCGCGGCCAAATGGTCCAACACCGGAGCGTACGACCACGACAAGAAGGCGGTCTACGCAGCTGTCTGCTGGCAGCACTCGACCACGACGGGCGACTACTCGCAGTTCTGGAGGGAGAGCGGAGTCACAGTCGAGGCAAAGCGCCAGGTCACGCCTGTCGCGCCATCCATCCTACGCACCTTCGGTTACGAAGGGCACAAAGCCGCAGATATCATAAAGCCGTTCAGGGACATGGCCCTGCACGGAGGGGACTACATCTCCAAGGTGGCGCTCGCATCTGGCGGGCCGCTCCTCAAGACATCCTTCGATATCACCCCGGTGTCATCCCAGCTGAGGATGCAATCGTTCCAGCTCGCGAACAAGATAAACTCGGGCGAGATACTGAAAGGCCTGAGCGCGGAGGAGCAGGTAGCATACCGGGCAGCTGCGGTCCAGCACTACGGATTCACGCAAGTCTGGCAATATGCGATAGACAGGCACCCAGGTGTGATGTCCAAATCGTTCGGAGCCCACCAGGCGTGGGAGTCGGCGTTCAACATGGGCCCGGCCGTCCCGTTCAAGGTCCAGGACAACCTACGCGCGTACATGGGCAAAGGAGAATACGCCGGCTTCATGTCGCTCTACGGCTTCCCGATGGATCTCGCCGGCAAGATCATGAGGCCATATGTGAGCATGATGAGGGGGCTGCAGCAGTCCATGCAGGGATACGCCTCATCGTGGGATATGCAGAACGATGCGCTGCGCCAGTACAACTACACGGAGCCCAGGCTGCTCGAAGCGATGCAGTCGCTCAATCCGTTCGCATCCAAATGGCTCCCGGGCAAGGCGGGCGACCGCATAGCCAAGCTCAACATGTTCGGCGGCAGCCTGGAGCAGCACGCGCTCGCAGGGAACGACTACATAGATGGGCTCAAGCAGGGCCCGTCGCACATCTTCCAGAAGAGGAAGGGTGTGTACGCCCACGCGAGGACCGGAGATGCCAACCCCGGCGAATCCGAGTACGACTGGCGCATGACGATGCATGCCGCGCAGCCCATGGCCGAGTACCTCTACAGGACGAAGGAAGCCGCCTATATGTACGACAACAATCTCAGGAACGATGCCCTCAACAACACCATGAGGCGCACGGTCTCGGCTGAGGCGTTGATGATCCGCAGGAACCAGGAGATGTCGACCTTCGGCATAACGCAGAACTCGATATTCGGGTTCAGCAGCCCGATCGGTTTCCTGTACCACAACCCGCTCGTCCCAGGAATGTCTCCAAGGGATTCCATCTCCAAGATGGTTACCCGCTCCAAGCAGGGAGGCGGAGGCAGCTGGCTGGACGGCGTCAGGAACGTCGGGACGAACCTGAAGCAGGGCGCGTCGAGGGTCCTGCAGCCGCACAAGACCGCGATGATCGTGTACTGCCCGAGATGCGGCATGTCCAACTACCGCGGCAGCAGGTGCAAGAACCCGTCCTGCCGCCAGGTCCTCTACTGAGGCCTGCACTTCTTTTTTTATTCATTTCCTATCTTATCTTCTATCGAAATGTGCTTGCCGACTAGTGGTGCCATGGGAAAGACTTGCCCGAGCAGGATGAATTATGCGATCCTGGCCCTGCTGCTCGTCTTGGTCTTCATCTCAGGATGCACTCAGCAGGTCGGTTCCGGATCCTCGCTCTTCACGGACCAGTACAAGACCGACATGAAGAGGATCGCCATATCCAGCCCTGACATGTACGAGACGTGCAAGGTCGGGGTATGTTGGTGCATGGCATGCAAGAACGGGACTACCCTCTTCCAGAGCATGAAGGACCTCATCGGAGGGAGCTGCTATTTCCAGAGCAACTGCAACCAGCAGGTTTCCACTACCCTGAGCGACCCGACGCAATCCCCGAATCTCAGCATACGCCAGTTCATGCTCGGGCAGGGGCCGACGATCGCTGATTTCGCCATCGCGCAGCCTTACTGCGCCGACAACATGAACATGGCCGTGCAATGGCTCGTCGGCACCAAGGACACCCCTTACACCATGCCCAGCGCTGAGCGTTCGATGTGCCTTCTGGGCGTCGATGTCATGCCCGTGTACGTGATGTACAGCAACGGCACGAACCTCAACGCCAGCCGCGCCTACGATATCGGCAAGGAGCTCGGGCAGAACGGGAAGAACTACTTCCAAGGGAGGCTTACGAGCGGCCCGGTCGGCCCGGTCATCGTCGTCACGGAGATGGATTTCAACATCAGCGAGGCGAGCCAGGTCGCGGATGAGGTGACCCAGGTGAACCTCGGCTGCGGGAACGACCGCGCCAATAATGTCGTGAACTGCCTCGTCGCGGTGGCCCCGAGGATCAACGATACGAAGGCTTTGGATGCGGTTCTGCAGCTCGCGGGCCCGGACAATGTGGACCTCGTCGCGTTCGGCGTGAACGGGCATTATGTCCACACATGCGATCCCGGCGCCATAGACATACAGGTCCAGAATTACGCGGGGTACGCATTGTACAACAAAAGCAAGCCGACGATTATCCCGTACGTCATGTTCGAGCCATCCGGCACGGACGCCGACAATTCATGCAACTGGGACGAACCGAGCGTGGACAAGGCGTATAGCAGCATTTTCTCGATTATCACGCCACTGAGGAACCACGGAGTCATAGGCATAGCCCCGTACGCGTTCAATTCCACGTCATCGGATATCAGCAACCCCTTAGGCTGCACGGATTGCGGTGTCGCAGCCACGGATTCCAGGCTGGCTTCCTGGTATGCGAACTGCCAGATTTACACCTCGAAAAACGATTCGAGCGGCAATCTGGTGCATATCCCGGGCCTCAGCATCACATACGCGGACCAGCCTGGCGGTGCATGCATGGACAATTTCCAGAATTTCAATATCGTGGCCCAATTCCAGAACACTTATGGCGATGCGATGGGCAACAAGGACATCATGAGCCCGAACACGCCGGCACTCCAAAACCCGGTGGATCAGCTATACTCGTGCAGCGATTGCATAAACCAGAACGCATCGGGCTCGCCGCCGTTCGCGTTCCCGGTGAAAAACGGCAAGCCCCCGGCATCGAACTGCACAGCCATCCCGGACATAGACAGATGGGCGAGCATGCGCAATCTCGACCCGATGTTCGTTCGCGCGATAGCCTACAGCGAAAGCTCGCTGGATCCGTGCGCCGCAGCGAAAGTGTGCTCTTACGCTTGCTTGCATGATCCTTCATGCTCATCAGGTTGCTTCCCGGCTTCAGATGCCAGCGGGAACAGCGAGTGCTATCTCAAGGGATACGATGAGATGCACGATCCGGCCCCAGCCGGCGCGGAAGGCTCCTGCCCGGATTTCAATAACGATGTCGTCCAGTCTGGTCCTCCGAGATGGCGCTGGTGCGGCCTCGGCCTCATGCAGAGCGTAGAGCCGCCGTACACATTCTGGCCGGACAGCTATCTCGCTCCGGGCTTGACCCCCGGAGTGGACAACCCGTACAAGGACGTGTTCACGAACTCCAATTTCTCGAAGTCGATTTCCGGAACCTACGGAGCCGACCCATACTACCCTATGCTCGTCAGTGCCTTGTCATGCGATCCGAAATACAACCCGTTCGATCCTGCCGATTCATTGTGCATGGGTACTCTCAAGCTCGAGAGGATGGTGCGCATGGGCTATGCGTGGATAGAGCAGCACCCCGGCCTCGGCTTCAACGTCACAGGCAACGACACCGAGAAGGCCAAAGTCTTCGCTTACTACGTGGCATCTGAGATGTACCGCGGATGGTGGGGCGCGGATACGCGTAATGACTTCCAGGCCGCTTCGGATTTCCCCAGCTGCACCAGCGGCGAGTCGAACGGCGACTGCTGGACAGAAGCGTTCTCCGAGAGCCGCCAAGTCACCGATGCTACCTGCGCCGGCCAACCGGATAGCCCTCAATGCAAAGGCGGCAAACCCCATTGGGACCCTAATAACGGATACTGCTATGGCGCCACGGACTTCGTAGCGTTCGTCCAAGCCTGCTTCGACCACATCAGCTATAGCCCTGATCCGGGAGCCAAATACATGAGCACCTATTATTGGTTCAACAACAATTGCGGGAATTCCTTCTGCCCGTATGGCAAAGCTCTGCTCAAGAAGATAGGTCAGCCCATGCCTGTGAGCGGCAACCCGTACATCCCGGACGCGCCCGTTACCACTACTACCACAAGCCCATGAAGCCCATTACTGCTCTTTGAAAATCAGGGCAGCCATTCCTTGTTCTTTATCTTCTTGTTGATGTATTCGCCTACGAACGTGAGCCTCTGCCCTTGGAGCGCATCCTGCTCTATCTTCTTCCTCGTTTTCAGGACTGCTTTCAGCTCTCCTACCCATTCCTTGTGGCGGTTTATCCACGGGTAGCCGAGCATCTCCTCGGCCCGTTTCACATCCACGTCTTTGGCCTTGATCGTGAGCTTCTGCAGGAACTCGAATTCGTCGATGTCCTTCATCGTGACTCCCAGGAACCTGGCTTCCGGCACCGCGAAATCCCTTCCGAGATATGCGAGGTTCATGCTACCGGTCTTTATCGTCCAGTAGATGTACCATCCCCACGCATCGCAGTCCATGAGGCAGTAGACTGGGAGCTTCTTATCCGCTAGTTTCCTCAGCAACCTTCTCGTGCCTCTCGTGCTCTGGCCTTTCGGCGTCACAAGCAGGCAGTTCTCTTTTTTCCAGAATTTGTCCTCGTTGAGCCTCTGCCAGAGAGCATCCTTCTCCACTACGAGCACGTATTTGGCGTCGAGGCTCTTGATCTCCATGCCGTTGTCCACATCGCTCGGGATGGACCATCCGCTCCTGCCCTGCTTCTCCAGGTCTATCAGTGTCTCCTCCCCTCCGAACTTGTCCATGATGGTCATGGGACCTGCCACGAACCCTTTCCTGTCCGTAGTGAGGTTGAGGTCCTCGCGCTTTATCTTGAGGGCGACCTCCAGATCCTCGATGAGCCCGTTGGATTCCGATTGCTCTGTGAAAAGGTCCTCGTCTATGTCCTCGCCGAGGCTGAATTTGAGCTGGTAGAAAAGGCCCCTGATCGAAGTATGAAGGTTCTCTTTCAGGAACTGCCTCGTCCTGGATGCGACAGCTACAGTCTGCATGAACGTCCTTGCCTGGGCCATGCTCAGGAATTTCCTGGTCTCCTTCTTGTCCCCTGTGCGGAGGCACCCGACGCTCTCGTCGAAGAGTGTGTTGCTTTTCGTGCGCAGGACGGTCTCGAACGTCGGCCCATCCCCTGCCTTTATCTGCCCCACCATGTCCGTTCCCATGCCAGCGAGTTTCTTGCTCGCGTCGTTGCTGCTCATTCCTCGGCACCTCCTTCATCTTCGCTGCCGCCCGTCTCCTTCTCAGGGACTGCGGTATCTTCGCCTACGAGGCCTTCGGGGCCGCTGTATTTCTCCTCGATGATCTTGACCAGCTGCGCCTCTATCTTGTCGCTCTTGTCCCCGCTCAGGCTCGCGAGGTCCTTGGACAACTGCTGCACGTACCTTCCGATGAGCTTCTTCTTGGTGGCGATGTCATGCGCCCTCCGTTTGCCTGAGATGAATTTCTGCACCCCGCGCGAGGCCTCCATGATCGCGAGCTTTATCTCCTCCATCACGTCCTCCTCGTTCGAGATCGCCTGCTTGCCTGCGCTCGTGTACGGGACGTGGACACTGACCAGGTTGACAAGCACCGCGACCGGCTCCTCGTCGAAATCCTTGAGGTCGTACCTTCCCCAGTCCATGGCCTTGATGGTTTCGGTTATCGCGCATCCGCCAGTATCGAAGAGGAGCGGTACCCTGTTCGAGAACCTCATGACCTCCCCTTTCTTGCCTGCGGAGACCAAACCGCCTCCATAGGCGATCCCGACCTCTATCATGAACGGTATGCCGCCCCTGTAGACCTTCGGGCTGCGCTCGGTCACAATCAGCACGTCCGGATTGAAGATGTTCCTGAACGAGACCTCTATCTGCTCTCGCCCTATCGGGACCAGCGAATCAGTCGCTGGGGCTATCCATTTGACCTGCCCGAAAGCCTTCACTATCTTCTCGGCCTCATTCCATTCGAGGTTCTTGGGGTCCTTGTCGAAATTGACCTCTGGTACGAGAGAGCGCAGCTCCTCGACCTTAGCGGCGCTCACCCTGGAGAACTCGTTCTGGAGGAAAGCGGATATCTTCCGGTTCTCCTTGTTCACTTTGGAGAACTCAAGCAGATCATGGGTCGCTATTCCGAGCGGGTGCGGCTTTATCTCGAAAGGCCTCGGCGGGTTTACCGATACCGAGCGCGGGAAGACGAACTGCTCTCCTGTCGGCTCGATGAGCGTGATGGCGCAATGCGGGTTCGCGAGCGCGGTCCTCCGCAGGTATTCGTAGACCCCGTAGTTGCTCTTCTCGTATCTGACGTCCTTGAACTCTGCGCTCACGGTAAGGCCGCTGCCTTCGGTGACGTCCTCTTCCCCAAGCTCCTCCATTATCGGCTTGTTGGTCTTGAAGTCCATGCTGATATTCGCGGTCAGCTTCTTGCCCTTGCAGATGGATATCGCCTTGGTCGGCTGGCCTGTCGTCAGGTAGGAGAACATCACGCACGCAGATGCGCCTATGCCCTGCTGGCCCCTCTGCTGGATGTAGCGGTGGAATTTCGTTCCAGCTAGCATCTGCCCCAGCGCCTTGCCTAGGTGTGTCTTGGGTATACCCGGACCGTTGTCCCCAATCGTGAGCCTATAGTAGTCATCTCCCAGCTCCTCCACCTTCACGAAGATGTCCGGGAGTATGCCCGCCTCCTCGCACGCGTCCAAACTATTAGTCGCGAACTCGTGGACGATCATAGTTAACGAGCGCACCTTGCCCGAGAATCCGAGCATCTGCCTGTTCTTCTTGAAGAACTCTGCCACTGAGTGTTCCCTGAACTGCTTGAATGCATCCTCTGCCATACCGATTCCTCTTGACTGGTCGCAAGTTATAATGTTAGAAGGGTATTAATCCATTTCCATACAAATGTTATTGTTTATGCGACATTTTGTTCGAAATCCGGGAAGCTACGGTTATCCCAGGATTCCGCCCGTCATCGGGTGCACGGGGGAGCAGGATGACATCCGCCATCTGATAAGACGTCCGATTCCGGTGCTCGGATCGTTCCTCCTCAAGGTAGAACCTATCAAGAAACCCCTCAAGCTCGCTATCTTCGAGGATCAGCAGATGGTGCTCGACGAATATCTCAAAGAGTTCGGGCAGGACAAGGGCGTCGCTATCTGCACGCGGAGAGCCATATCCAGCCAGGCCGAAGCCGTCTCGATCTGCGAGCGGGAGAAGCCGGACATCATCATCACAGACCTTTGCCTCACCAGCGAGCATCAGCAGGGGTTCGCCATCCTGGCAAGCATACGGGAGATGCTGCCCGACGCGATCGTCGCCCTGAGCACCATGAACTATGACCTATCGGCTGAAGATGCGTGGACGTCGCGGATATTGAAGGCCGGGTTCAATTACGTTATCCAGAAAGGGGACCTTGCCGGATTCCACGCCATGCTGAATGCCGAGGTCTGCAAAGGGAGCGGATGAAATCAGGGAAGATAGACGCATCGGTTGCCGATTCATCTTCCCTTCAGCCGGTTCTCCATTATCTCGCGCTGGGCTTTGGCCAGGAATCCGAGGACCACCGCGTGCATGGACCCCTCGAGTATCATCATCACGGCCTCCTTGGCGTACTCCATGGTGTCCGTCCTGGATATTATGGCGATCGTGTTACCATAGATGCTCATGAAGGAATCCGTCGCATCCTCTATCCTTCCCTTTATCTTGCCGTTCTCGCCTATGACTCGGCCTTTGAGCCTTACTATCGCCTTGTCCGAGCTGGTGAGGTCCTTGAGCGGTATGATGTAGAGGCCGAAATCATGGTCCATCAGCTTCATGGCCTGGTTCGGCGGGAATCCTCGGCCTATGGCCTTGATCACATCTTTGGCGAAGAATATATCCGCAGGGTCGCCGGTTATCTCCACGTCCCCGTCCTTGTCGATCTGGAGCTGGACCTTGCATTTCTCCTCGATGCTTTTCTTCGTCACTCCGCCTTCTCCGATGAGCACCGGCACGCGTTCGGCCGGGATCTTGAGCACTTCGTTATCGATCATAATATCCTCTCGAGTATCTTTTTCACTTGTGGATCCGTCTCGCTCGCTTTCCTGCGCGCTGCGGCCGAGATGACATCCGGATCATTCTTCATGGTCTCCAATACCTTGGCCGCGGCGAGCCTAGCCTCTGCGTCCCAATGAGACAGGAGCACTATGAAAGATTTCTTTACCTCTTCATCCTCTTTTATGAGCGTAATGGCTTTAATTGCGTTCAGTTGGCTCTCCCCCACATCCCCGCGCGCGAATATCACGAGCTCCTTCTTGAGCAGCTCCGTGAGCCCTTTGTTCTCCATATCGGCGATATACGAGAGCGCGATCGCGCTCGTCTCCCTCCCGCGAAGCATGGCCATTAGGCAGTCCGCTATCGCAGTCAGGTAATTCTCCTGCTGCGCCAATTTTCCGACCGCCGCGCCGATCTCCTTCTTCACTTCCGCATTGGAATCATGGGCTTCCTCGAGAAGCTCTGTGAAAGCGTCTTTCCAGCCGCCATCGAGCAGCATCATCGCGCTGTATAGCGCTATGAATTTCGGCGCTGGCCCGTAATGGGCGCTCCCGGGGGTCGTCAGCGTGGATAAGGCGAGCCGCATCAGCGCGAATCTCTCGTTTTCGAGGGTGTTCAGGTCCTCGCCGGGTTTCTTCGTGGCCGCATACGAGGCGATTATCTTCCAGAAGAGGTCGCGTATGTTGACATCCGGCTTGAGGCCGAAGCGGTCGAGGCTGGGTTTTTTCTTCGGCTCTTCCGGGGCGCTGCCTCCTGTGTCATCTCCGCCGAAGGTATGCTCTGGCATATTTATTTCCTCGTCCATCCATTATCTGTCAGGATGACTATAAAAGAGGTGCGGTGGGTGCGCAAACGATATTAACCTCTCCAGGCCTCTGCCATATTAGCCAAGCTGGATGAATTCGACGTCATAATCGTTGGCGCGGACCCCGCCGGCCTATCATGCGCAAAGCATCCTTCCGGCTCAGGCCTCAATGTTCTCGTGCTGGAAAAAAGCTCCGGATTGGGGAAAATATGCTCAGGGGAGATATCCAAGGTGTTTGAGGGAAAATTGGGTTAACCGGCCTTACGTTGTGTATCCAAGTGGAAATAGAAGTTTTATAATTGCATGTCAGCAAAGTATAGCCATGAACCACAACCTGCTGCATTACAGGGTCGCCAACGGCAACCCGCTGAATTTGTCGAAACCCGATTCTGACAAGAAAGGACATCTCTCGGATTTCATCGGAAAGAATCTCACCGAGGCGCACGTCGGCCCTAGCGGTGCCGTGCTGTATTTTTCAGGAGGTGCGGTGCTGTCATACAAGTTCCCCTCTCCTTCGGTGGAGCTGGTCTCCGGAAGATCAAGGCAGGTGATCTACAGGCAGAATAAGGACCAGAACCTGGTAATCAGCGATACGGACAGCGGCTTCTCCATCACACAGCCGACACGGGTGATATGCGCAACAAGCATCAGGGAAGTGCAGATGGCCGGGAAGCCGGAGGCAGGCACCCTTAAGATGCCCCCCTCCCTTCTGGAAGCAGGCAAGATAATCGAGATAAAACCTGCAATCGTAGTCCCTACACTGGAGCTTACCTCATCCCCCTCCGGAGAGCGCATGCTTTATCGGATCAAGCTCACCGGTGCCGGGGCGATAACGATGAACGACGTGTCCGGAAAGTCCGAGGATGCCTTAGTACAGGCCAACATAATCTCGCTGGAGATAGCGAGCTCCCAGGACCCGAAAGTGACCATGATGATGGGTTCTACAGGGAGAACATACGCTGTTGAAGTTTCCCCCGGGCTCTGATGACCAGGAATTAAAGGTCAGCGCCTCAAGTACCATGCATGCAATACGATGTAGTGATCGTAGGGGCAGGCCCTGCCGGGCTCTCGTGCGCTAAGCATCTCTCAGGTTCTGGTTTATCCGTCCTCATGCTGGAGAAGAGCTCGGATGTCGGCAAGAAGATATGCTCCGGAGAGATAACCCGGAAAGTGCTTCCGGATCCCTCCAAAGTATTCAAGGGCGCGCAGGAATGGCGGACGGTCACCGTAGGGACCGCCAAAGGCGCGACCGCGATAACCTATGACCGGCCTTTCCTATGGACTGTCGGCAGGTACGAATTCGAGAGCTATCTCAAGAAGAGCGTGGATGCCGAGATAAAGTTCCTGGAGAGCGTAGTTTCCATCACTCCGGATGTCGTTCTGACCGACAAGGGGAGATACAAGTATAAATATCTGGTCGGCGCGGACGGCTCGTTTTCCAATGTGCGGAAATATCTCGGGCTTCCTATGGAGCATGTCGCAGGCTGGGCGTTCCATTATATCATGGAGAATCCGGCGCATGAATTCCGTGTGTGCTGGCTGCCGAAGATATTCCCGAACGGCTACGGCTATGTGATGTCCAAGAACAAGGGCGCGACGATGGTCGGCGGCGCGATGACCGGGAAAAGCGTCGGGATGAAGGACCTCGCTCCTCGGGTCAAGAAATGGGCCGAAGAGGAATTCAAGCTCGATACCTCCAAACTCAAGAGCGAGGGATTCCGCGGTAACGCGGATTACCGTGGCTGGCGCTTCGAGAAAGGCGGCAAGAACGTTTTCCTCGCAGGCGATGCGGCGGGTCTGCTCAATCCCGTGACGACAGAAGGCATCTATTACGCGGTCACGAGCGGGGAAGGCATCGCCAGGCATATACGCGGCGACCCCAAAGGCGAATGCATAATGGCGAATATGGAGCGCACGCACATGGGGCAGGTCTTGCTGTTCGATCTGTTCAACAACCAGATGCTCCCGTTCTGCTATATCGCGGAATGGGCGTTCACAAATCCCAGCAAAGGGGTCAAAAGATTCTTTTTCGACAAGATATTCTGGATGTTCATGGACCGATGATTCTAGTCCGTCAGTATCTGGTGCTCTATCTTCATGCACCGGTCCATCACGACTTTCAGGCCCGCGGCCCTAGCCTTGCGCGCAGCCTCCTCGTTCACGATGCCGAGCTGCATCCACACGACTTTAGCCCCTATGTGGATGGCTTCGTCCACGACGGGTGGCACGTCCTCGCTTTTCCTGAATATATCCACGACGTCTATCCCTCCCTTGGCATCAGAAAGAGATGCGTATGCCCTCAAACCCTTCCACTCCGTGATGTTCGGGTTGATCGGGATTATCTTGTAGCCGTGCGCCATCAAGTAGCTCGCCACGTCGTAGCTCGGCCGGCCCGGCTTGTCAGACAACCCTACGACCGCGACGACCTTTGCGTTCCGCAGGATGGAGGCGATTTCATCCATGGGGTATGTTGACCCGCAAGATTATTTAATCTCAAGCACTATGCCATTGACATGGTCGTGAAACGCAGGGGGAAGCTGGAGCCGTTCGATGAGAAGAAGGTCTATGCGTCGATTTACGCGGCATGCATGGATTGCGCGCTGGGAGAGAACAGGTCCGAAGACATCTCGCAGGAGATAACCTCCGAGGTCAAGATGTACGTGAAAGACAAGAAAGGCATAAACACCAGCGAAATATTTGGATTCGTGCTGCAGAAGCTCGCGCGCATCAGCGAGCCGGCCGCGTTCATGTACCAGACGCACCGCGAGATACCGAAAGTCTGATTCAAGGCTTGAAAGCGTTTATCCCTATCAGCAGGAACTGCAATCCCCACGCCATCGTGATTATCCCCATCATGGTGGACATTATCCGTATCCCGCTCCTCCCGATTATCTTGTCCAGATCCTTGGAGAATATCAGCGCGAGCAGCGTCACGAGTAGCGCGGCGGAGCCTGCCACGACCGTCGTGATGACCCCATAGCTCTCGCCAAGTATTATGGCCGTGGCGATCGTCGCAGGGCCTGTGATCAGTGGCGTTCCTATGACGACCGCGATCTCGCTCACATCGTCCTTCTCCTTCGGGAACGAAATGCCGAGGCTCATCTGTATCCCAAGCAGGATGAGGGTTATGCCGCCAGCTGCCTTGAAGCTCTCCATCTGGACGCCGAGTATGCTGAGGACCGGTCCGCCGCCGATAGCGAATATGAAGAAGACCACCGCAGCCACTATTACCGCTTTTATGGCTATCTTGTCCCGCTCCTCGCTTTTCATATCCCTGGTGAGCGCAAGGAAAGCCCCAAGGCTTATCAGCGGGTCCATGATGCCGAGCAGCAATACGAACGCTTCGAGAAAACCTGCCATATTGCTGTATCTTGCCGTGAGTAGTTAAATGCATTCCGTTCGTACACTTGGATATGGACGCATCCAAGGTGCTTTCAGAGCTCAAGGCCATGAAGAACGACAGGAACATCGCGGGCATGGCACGCTTCGGAATAAATCCAGAGGGCACGCTCGGCGTCCCCATGCCGAAGCTGCGGGCGATGGCGAGATCGCTCGGGAAAGACCATCAGCTGGCGGCCGGGTTGTGGGATTCCGGCATACACGAGGCGCGCATACTCGCTTCCCTGGTCGATGAGCCGTCTCTGGTCACGGAGAGCCAGATGGAGAAATGGGTCTCCGGCTTCGATTCGTGGGGCGTGTGCGACCAGGTGTGCATGAACCTTTTCTCGGAAACCCCGTTCGCATGGGAGAAAGCGAGGGAATGGGCGAAGAGGGACGAGGAATTCGTAAAGCGGGCCGGATTCGCGTTGATCGCGGTGCTGGCGGTCTATGACAAGAAGGCTAAAGACCGGGATTTCGTATCGCTTCTACCGATCATCAAGAAAGGATCCACGGATGAGCGGAATTTCGTGAGGAAAGCGGTCAACTGGGCGCTACGCCAGATCGGGAAACGGAACATGGCCCTGAATGAGGCGGCCATCTCGGCCGCGAAGGAAATAAAGGCCATGGATTCGAAAGCCGCGCGTTGGATCGCGGCGGATGCACTGAGGGAGCTGGAAAGCGAAGCGGTGAGGGCGAGGCTGGCGAAGAAGCGCTAGCTCATTCTTCTTTCCTTATCTTGTAGAACTTGATCACGCAATCGATGCAGAGATCCGAGAAACCCCTTGCGCTGCCGATGTACACGCGCCTGGTGTCCTTCTCATCCCCGCATAGGAAACATTTTGCCATGTTGTGGTTACCGCGCATGCGCTTATACGGTTATCCCTCTGGGGTCTGGTCTTCCTCAACGAATTTCTTTATCTGATCAAAATTCTCGACGATCAGTCTCGCCTTTCCCTTGCCGAAGCTGAAGGGGAATTTGTCGTTCTCGTCCCTTTTCAATATAATGAGCTTATTGCCCTTGTACTCACCGAATTCGACTATCGACATATCATTTTCATCTCCGCCCATCAATCGGGCAAGTTAAAAGAAACGTCAGCCGGACCCTTGGATATGGTCCGGTCATTCGCCGGGGTGATCTGGCGCACCGCGAAATAAATCAGAAGCAGAGGGACTAACAGAAGCATCTACTCCTCGTTGAGCTTCTTCCGCAACTGCGCCAATTCTGCGTGCAACTGCGTGTTCTTCCCAACCGGGTCCAACCTGGCCTTCTTCTCGAGTTCATCGATCCTGGCCTTGATATTCGCTTTTTTCCTGGCTAAATCCTTTTTGCTCATTCCCATCAGAAAAACCTGGCCGTATAATCGGCCATTTGCCCTATTCTATTTGGATATTATAAATATTATCCCTTGACGAGACTCAGGACCAGTTCCTTGTACTCTCCAGCACGTTTCTTCAGATCCTCATCGCTGATAGTCCTGGCCCCATGCACTAGAAACGGTTTCTCGTAGCGCATCCCGCACAGGTTCGCAGTGGCTTCGAACGGCTTGAGGAGGTCATCCATCGAGAAGCCGCTCCTCCCTTCCAACGAATATGCCTCTTTCGGGCCGCCCGTGCTCGTCGCGATGAGCAATCTTTTCCCTCTCAGGGCAATGCCTTTGCTCCCGTACGCGAATCCGTACTCGAGCACCTTGTCTTCCCATTCCTTGAGGAGCGAAGGCGAACTGTACCAGTAGAACGGGAACTGGAGGACCACGGCATCCGATTTGATCAGGAGAGCCTGCTCCATTTTGACATCGATTTTTTTGTCAGGATACTCCTTGTAGAGCTGATGGACGGTCACGTTGTCCGAGCCTTCGATCGCGCCTGCCAGAGCCTTGTTTATCCTCGAAGACCCCATATCCGGGTGCGCCAGTATGATCAAAGCATGCATGAGATCGAACCCATATCAATTCTTGACGGATTGTACCCGCAATAGAATTATTAATATCTGGTGGGAATGGTATCTGGATTTTATGCACCGGCTATTGGTTTTCATGCTGCCGCTCATACTTCTCGCAGGCTGCACAGTCAATCCTCAGGATACGGGCATGCACAATCCTGGAAATGCGCCAGGCAATGCTACCAGATCCCCAGTCTTCACGATGCAAGAAGTGGCCAAGCATGACACGAAGGCGGATTGCTGGATGGTGATAAACGGGGATGTGCTAAATCTCACCGGTTTCCCGCACCCTGGAGGCGATACCTACGTCCCGTACTGCGGCACCGATGGGACGGCAGCGTTCAATAGCCAAGGGGGCCGCGGCATCAACCATACCCCGCAGGCATTCGCGATGCTTAACAACTATAAGATCGGAGTCCTAGCTGGAGGTAATTGACATGAATAAAGGCAGCTTCCTTTTCCTTCTGATACTGGTGATGCTCGCAGCGGTCGGAGCCTATCAAGCCCTATTCCCTGTCCCTACTTCGATGGCGTTCGATGAGTTCTTCGGCCTCAGCGGTTTCCTGCTGATATGCATCTCGCTGATGATCGGGCCTCTCGCGACGATCTGGCCAAAATCATTCGCGCTGCTGATCGAGCCCAGGAGGGCGGTAGGCCTGGCGGCATTCGTATTCGCCCTGGTGCACATCGCGATTGCGTTCGGGATCATACTTGGCGGCAGGATCGGGATGCTATTTTCCACCCTCAGCCTCGAGCTCGGCGTCCTGGCCGGGATACTGCTCTTCATCCTCGCTGTGTCTTCGAGCGACTATGCGATAAAGCTCCTCGGGCCCGGACCCTGGAAGAACGTACAGCGCTTCAACTACCTCATCTTCATACTGGTGTTGGCCCATTTCCTCCTTAGATCGGCCATCGTCTCCACGACCTCCAGCGGGCAGACCTTCGTCAATCTGGTCGACGTGTTCGCTCTTCTGATGGCGGCGGCGGCGATCATCCTGCAAGTCGCGGGATTCTTCACGAGGAGAAGGATGATGGCGCAGAACCAGAAGAGGGCGGAAACGCCCCAGCCGCCCGCCTAATATTTTATAACTTTGTCGGATAACCGCTGATTCGATCGAATCCGCATCCTATAGAGGTGGGACCATATGGCCGCAAGGAAGATAGAAGCCGTATTCGAACGCACCATCGATGCGTCTCGTGAAGCAGTGTTCAGGGCATGGACCGATCCGGCGCAACTGAAGCGCTGGTGGGGCCCGAAGATGTTCACCAATCCCGTCTGCGAGGTCGACCTCCGGCCCGGGGGCGCGATACTGATCCACATGCGCGGGCCGGACGGCACGGTCTATCCGATGAAAGGCGAGTTTAAGGAGATCGCCGCCCCAGAGCGGCTCGTCTTCACCAGTTCTGCGCTGGACGAGAAAGGCGAACCGATTTTCGAAACGCTCGATACCGTTACGTTCGCGGAAAAAGGCGGCAGGACGGAACTCAGAATCCAGGTAAACGTATCCAAGCAGACCCCCGCGGCCGCTCAATACCTCAAAGGAATGGGCGAAGGATGGAACCAATCGCTGGACCGCCTAGAAGAATTCCTGGAGGGTGTCTGACATGAGGAAAATAATCCTGTTCATGATGGTCAGCCTCGACGGCTACATGGAAGGGCCAGGCCATGATCTCAGCTGGCATAACGTGGACGAGGAGTTCAATGCCTTCGCCATCAAGCAGTTGGATGAAACCGACGCTCTCATTTTCGGACGGAGGACCTATGAGATGATGGTGGCCTTCTGGCCGAAATACAATGGCAAACCAGGGGATAGCAACGCGATCGTGGCGCAGAAGATGAACGAATCGCCCAAGTTCGTTCTCTCAAGGACCCTGGAAACCGTCAGATGGAGCGATAAATGGGATAATGCCAGCCTTATCAAAGACGTCGAAGAGATCAGAAGCTGAAACGGCAGCCCGGCAAGAAGATCGCGGTTCTCGGCAGCAACAACCTCTGCGTGACCCTCATCCAGATGGGATTGCTCGATGAGCTGCGTATCATGGTTAATCCGATCGTTTTAGGCGCAGGCACGCCATTGTTCCTGGGCTTGAAAAAGCAGGAGTTCAAACTCATCAAAACCCGGGTCTTCAAGTCCGGGAACGTCCTGCTCTATTACAAGTCATAGCCTGCCTTCGGCCTTGAGCTTCGCTCTCTCATCCGCCGGTATGCCATGCATATCGACCGAATCCGGGATCTTCCCCCGCTTGTACCTCCACAGCGGAGTGGTATCAAGGCGGTAGAAGAATTTCCAGCTCGAGTATGTGGGTGCGAAATCTATCTCAGTGCAACCTTTGCTCTTAGCCAGGGTTATCGCCTCGGCAAGTATTATCTTCAGCGCATTTTTGTATCTCGCGTCTATGCCCCATATGCAGGCGGACATGGTGCGGCCGGAGAAGAAGAACTGGATTATGGCGGCCTTCTCCCCATCCTTGATCACCGACCAGTACTCCGTGCGGGGGTCCTTGTCCAGGATAGCGTAGCACGCGATGATTTCCCCTACGAAATCCGATTCCTTCCCGAACGTCTTCTTGTTCAGCTCGGCGAGTTCCGCGAGTGTTCCGCCTTTCACGAACTCGTAGCTCCCGAAGTTCCTGCTCTCCCTCTTGAAATTCTTCTGGTGCGTCTTTGAGAATCTTGCGAGGTAATCGTCTATGCTGTTTATTTTTTTGATGTCCATGAAGAACTGCGGGCATAATCCATCCAAGCAGCCGTCGAATTTTTCCACGAGGAAATCGAAATAGATATTCTCCGGGATCTCCTTAGTCGTTTTCATGAATCCGGGATCGAAGGTTAGGTAATTCTTCTCGACGGCATCCCCGCCTAAAAGCGTGTAGAAACCGTCCTCGTTCTGCAGCGGGAAGAAATTCTTTCCGTCGTATAAGATCAGGGGTTTGGAACCGAAGACCTTGCACAATGCCAATCGGATGTCCCAGTCGTCCGTCCAGATGTGCTTTTCAGGGACGAACCCGTCCCAGATAAGCTTCGCTTCTTCGGGCGATATCTCGCGCATCATGTTTCAATTCTTGCGCCGGATCCATATAAAATGGTGCTCCGATGACGATCTTCACGGAATGGTAAGTGGTTTGAAGATCATATGCCCTGTGCGATTTCGATTATAAATCCTGAAGTGGAATATCATGCGATGGAGATTCTTGTCATAGGGGCCGGGCCCGTGGGCCTGATAACTTCCGCATGCCTAGCAGAGCATGGCAATAAAATCTATGTCCACGACAAGCTATTATCCAGGATAAAACCCGTGTTAGAAGGGAAGGCGCCGTTCTTCGAACCCGGACTCGAGGATGCGCTCAGGAAGGTCGTGGCTGGAGGCGCTTTGGTTCCCGTGACGGATATACACCATGCATTCTATTCCTCGGATGTCATAATGGTCTGCGTAGGGGCCGAGTCGTTGGATGACGGTTCGGTCGACCTGCGCCAGGTCCATTCAGCGTGCGACGAGATCGGGGCGGAGCTCCGCAAGTCCAATGCCAGGAAGACCATAGTCATCAGGTCCACTATCCCTCCAGGCATTATCATGGATTGCGGTTTGCGGATAGCCGAAGTATCAGGAAAACATCTCCCCGGGGATTTCGGCATGGTGGCGAATCCGGGATTCCTCAGGCGGGGGAATGCCATGGAAGACTTCAAAACGGGGCATTCCGTTATCATCGGCTGCGAGAGCATAGAGGACATACTGGTCATGGAGCGCCTCTACCGCATGGCCGGAAAAAAGATCACGGTTTTTCCTACAAAAAGCGCAGAGATGACGAAATACGTCACCAATAGCTTCAACGCCATCAAGATATAATTCATCTATGAAATGGGCAAAATCTGCAGGGAACGGGCAAACGCATTGCGTAATGCCTGTGGGCTGTCCGTCGATCAGCCTATTGTCGTAGAGTACAATCAATACTTGGCGGCAAGCCCATCTTTAGGCGTGGGTAATTGACTGCATAAGCTGAGCCGGAGCGATGCGTTGCTTGGTCGGAAGACACTTATTCTCGGCCTGGCCGGTCGCTCCGATAAAAGATTACTATCTCCGCAGTTTCAGCACCGTGATACGGCTGGACCCGAAAAATGCCATCTACTTCTTCAAGATGGATAACTCCCATATCATAAGCACGATGACTGGCGGGCATCTGCCCTATCCGGTTTTAGCCGATTCCCTCAGGAACCGCACTATGAACTCTTCAGTCGCCGACTCATTCAGCCCGTAGAGCTTTTCTATGCTGCTCAAGGCCGCGGCCTCGTCTTTGAGCGCGAGCGAGAATACGAAAAGAAGCTCCTGCATCTGGGCATCCTTCTTCAGGCCCTCGATGTCTTTCAGCATCTGGTACCCTTTGGCGTATTCCCTGGTCTTATAATAGCCGAGACTGGCCATGATGGCGCACGCGATCATCTCGGACGGGTTGCCGCTCAGGTTGAACGCCTTCCTGCCCTCCGAAGCGGCCTCGTCGAACCGCTCCAGTCCGAAAGCGGCCTTGGAAAGCAGGAAATGCGCGATCATCTGGTCAGGGAACCGCCGCGCGAACTCGCTGGCCATCTCATAGGCAGGTCCGATCTGGTCGCCCTCCAGATAGAGCCCTATCTGCTTGACATATGAATCCGGTTTGGTGAATTCCACGCAAATCCTATGGAGAACTATTTTATTAATATGAGTTCCAATCATGCCATGGCGGAGAAATTCAGCGGAGAGGAAGCGAAGAACATCGCGGTTGGTGCGGCCCAGCCGATAATGGCCAAGTACTCGGAGCAGCTCAAGATCAGCCTGCCCTACATGCGCAGGATCCTCGACGAAGCTGCCCGCGGCTCGCACACGGAACCGGAGATACGCTCCTATACGCAGGGTCTGCTCCTCAATGTGCTCCATAAGAAGAACCCTGCCCTAGAGCGCCAGATAAAAGCCGAGCTGGCGGCCGGCTCCCTCAAGATAGACGGCGAGACGCGCAAGGCCGATTCTCCGGCGGCTGTCGATCCTAAGCAGGAACTGGAGAGTAGACAGCACGCGTTCGTGAACGATACCGACAAGGAACGCCAGAGGGTATCGCACATCGCAGCATCGGCGTTCATGCATTCCGGCAGATTCACTCCGACCGCGGAGGTATCCGCCGGGGTGGTCGGCTTCGGAGTGGCTGCTGAAGGGACTGTCGGGGCCGCGGTGACCAAATTCTACAAGCCCGGGGAGGCTTATCACGAAGTCAAGGGGAAATGGGCCGAAGCCTGGAGCGGAGCCACGGGTGAAGGAAGCAAGGCCTTGCGGGAGGCTTCATCCGCTTACATGGATTATATGAAAAAAGACGCCGCCCTCGAAGCGAGTCTGAAGGAATACGGCAGGGCCATAGACAGCGGCGACCTGAAGAGGATCGTCGAGTTGCATGGCGCAATAGAAGGTCAGATGGCAGCGCTCAATACCAGTCTGGAGACCCTGAAGGCCTCATGCAGCAAGGCGTCCAAGTACGACCAGGAGCTCACGAGGATAGTGAAGGAAGACGCCGTGTTCCTCTGGAAAACCGCCGCCTTCAAAGGCATGGACGCGCCGCTCGAGAAGGCTGGAGAGATCGTCGTGGAGAAGGTCGGCGAGCATGTCGTGCGCCCCGGGGGCGAATGCGGTCTTCAAGGGGGCGTATGACCTGTCCCAGGCCGTAGGGAAGAGCGATGCCGTCTCGAGGGCTATTAACGCCGGAGCGAGGAGGGTGGCCCGGGGCGCGATGAATGTGGAAGAAAGCGTCCTGAAAAGGGAGGTCTGGAAGGGCGTCATTCCGACATCCGGTGTCCCCAGGTGAATAG
>CAWDBH010000020.1:0-43709 GCA_963800555.1 uncultured Microcaldota archaeon
GCATGGCCGCAGTATCCCCCTTTCCTGCTAGCTTGGAGACCACTGGGAAGAATATGTTGCCAACAGCCCCAGGGAAGGTCATGAGGACCATAGCCAGGGTGGTCGCGAAAGAATAGACAGCCACGAGAGCCGCTGCATCGGCCGGGGGGGTAAGGTATCCGAGCACCAACCGGTCAGCTGAGGATATCATGAGGGAAAAGTATTGGAGCACTGCGATAAGTATCCCTAGAGGAATTATCTCGTTGACTATTTCCCTATGGCTCAATCTTTCTTCCCCTTCCAAAGCAGAAACTGCCCGGATGATTGTAGGGGAAGACAAGATGAGGGCGATTATGAATGAGAAGACGAATGCCAGCGACATAGCTGCGATAGAAGAGCCGAACAGATAGAACATTCCTACGGTTATCACTAGCTTGAGGAGGTTCTGGATATTCTGGTAGAGCTGTGATCCCTTGATATCCGCGGTACCTTGCAGATAGAGGTAATTGATGCGGAATATGTTGCCGACCAGCACATAGACCGCGAGCACCATGATCGCGTATGGAAGGCTGGCATTATGGTAGATGACCCCGATCGCATCCGCTTGTGATATCACGAGCAACATCATTATTATCGAAAACAGGGTCAGGTATTTGTAGCTCATCCCTATGAGGTCCCTGATCTTTCCGCGATGACCTTTGCCTTCGAAGAATGGGACATAGCGGAGGAAAGCTCCTGATACGCCGAGGTCGCTGAAAATCGTGATTATCGATATGACGCTGAGAGCAAGATAGAAAGTGCCCACATCGCTCTGGGATGCAAACCTGGCCAAGAATATTACGTATATGAATGAAGAAAGCTTTAGGAGAATGGATCCGGCCAAGCTCCAGAAACTCCCTTTGGCGACGGTTTTAGAGTGCTCGGAAAGATCTGCCATTTTCTCAATCGCCTCAGCGATAATAGGCTATGATGCGTTGCACCCCGTCTTCGAGACCGACCTTGGCCTGGAAACCGAGATCGGATTTTGCGGATCTGGTATCTGCTAGTGTGTGCGCCACGTAGTTCTTTATCTTGTTCGGCTCGCGCATCGGTTCGATCTTGGTGCCGAGCTTGGAATTGAGCATGGCGACCACCTCGTTGAGGTTCACCGCCTTGCCAGTACCGACATTGTAGACGCCGTGCTTATCCGATGCGAGCGCAAGCAGGTTAGCCTCGACGACATCGTCAACGTAGATGAAATCGCGGGATTGCTTGCCGTCACCTAGTATGAGCGGTCGCTCGCCATTCTTCATTTTCCATAAGAACTGGGTTATGAGGTTGGCGAAATCTTTCTTAGACTCCTCGTGCGGGCCATACACGCTGAAATAACGCAACCCGATGCTCTTGACGCCATAGAAATCGTGGTAGAGCTCGGCGAGGCGTTCCATAGCGTATCTCGCTTCTGTATAGAAATCGGTGACCTTGATTGGCATATCCTCACGATATGGGGGCTTGTTGCCGTTGTACATGGAGCTGGAAGACGCATAGACAAGCTTGCATCCGTTAGCCCTAGCATATTCCAATATCGAAACCCATTGCTCTATTGCCCGCGAAACGAGCTGTGGGTCTTTCCTGTACATGGGCGATGACGAATAGACGCCCTCGTGGATTATGGCGTCGAATTTCTCTCCGAGTTTCCCCACGTCCCCGGCATCGCCTTTGATGATCCTGAGATCAACTTTGATTTTGACTATATTCGCCTCGTTCCCGGTGTGCAGGTTGTCCAATGCCACCACTTCGTGGCCTTCTTTCACCAATCGCTCGCACAGATTTGAGCCTATGAAGCCAAGCGCTCCAGTAACCAGAATCTTCATGAGAAACAGCCTCTAGATATTGGAATTGTCCGGGTGGATTTATAGCGTTGATGGATTTATTATTGCCCGTCCGCGCTTAATGGATTAGCGAGCCTGAGCAGCTCATCCGCCAACCTGAACCTACCCAAGCCATCGACAAGGTCTCCTACCCTGACCGACATCCTCTCCCTAGCATCCCGATCAGACAGGAGACGGTTCAAGGCAGGTCCGGATTCGGCAGCACCTGCCTCCCCTAGATAGAGAGCGAAGCCATTCATGCCAGCGTATTCGCCTATGGAGGATTGCCCCAGAGACTCCGGATTCGAAATGAGCGCGCATGGGACATGCAGCATCATGAGCTCCTGGAATGATATGTCCGGAGATGTGATGGCGAAATCAGCTGCCGCCATCTTGCGTTCCTTGCCAGGGCCATCGTTCATGAATATGAAACGGTCGTCAAGACCTATCGCTTTCGCGAGAGCCTCCCCATGCGCGAAATCCCTGCTCACGAAGATGTCGGCAACGAAACGTTCTGGCAGGGCTTTGAGGAGGCGGACCGCTTCGAGCGTTGCCCCATGACGATCCGAGCCTGGGAAACCAACGAAGACGTGTTTGACTTTCTCTGGGTTTTCCCGTTGCATGTCCTGGTAAGCGTCGAATTCTTTCGGGATCATGGCGAATTCAGTGCCCAGGAACATCTCCCCGCCCTCGCTGCGGTACGGGAACATATGCGCATTTGGATTAGGGTTCACGAGCCCGTTCACGCAATAGCTCGCGAGCATCATCGAATCATCGATCAATATGACGAATGCCTTGCTGCGCATCTCCTGCAGGTAAGCCCTGTCGATGCCCGGGTCGTCGATTATTAGCAGGTCTGATTTCAGCTCGTCCAGCGCGCCGGCTGTTACTTCGCGGTTCCATGCTGGAAGGCTCGAGATTCCCAGGTGTCTGCATTGATATCCTTGACCCTTGACGAGCTCTTCATCTTCCTTAGGACCAGTCAGCAGGAAAGTTATCTCACATGACGGATCCGAATCCTTCAAACCAGATGAGAGGGCGAGCGAGCGGCAGAGGCGCGACGGGGAATGATGCGGGCTGGAATCGACCCGGAACACTGCTTTCATGCGATCACTTTCTCCTTTCGTTCGATTGCCTAACCATCTGCTCGGCTTTTTCCTCGAAACGGGTGAGGAACTTTTCCCAAGTGAACTCCCGTTCGACCTTGGATCTGCCGGCTCTCCCCATCGCCCTGCAGCGCTCCTCGTCCTTGGAAATCAGTTCCATCTTCTCAGCCATCTCCCAGATGCTGTTGACTAGGAAGCCGTCCCTGCCATCCTGTATCGTCTCCTTTAATCCACCTTCGTTCCTTCCTATGCATGGCTTTGATGATGCCATGGATTCCAAGGGGATGAGACCGTAATCCTCGTTGACCGGGGTGAAGAGGGTCGCGTAGCACCGTGAATAGAGGTCGGTGAGGCGCTCGTCGCTGACATTCGTTTCGATGGTTACGTCTTTCGTGCAGAGGGACTGGAGCTTCTTGAAGTATGCTATATGCTCGGGCCGCTGCGAGAGCGAACCGGCGACCACCAGACTCCACCTCACACCCTGCGCAGCCCCAGGTTTTGGGTTCTGCCTGTTCGCGAACAGCTTGAAGGCCTCGATCGCGTATTCGAGCTCCTTTTCAGGTACTATGCGCGATGGATAGAAGAAGAAGCGTTCGTAACCTTTGCACGTGAATTTCTCGTAGTCCACCCCGGGATAGAGGATCTCTGAGTCGCGGTGGAGGTATTTGTTTATCCTCGCCTGGGGGTTCTTGCAGCTCGTGAATATGTATTCTATCTTTGGGACTGTCTGGTATTCGAAGAACTTGAATGCCTGAATGGAGGCCCAGAACACGGCTTTGGACGGGATGCTCCTGCGCTTCATCCTCCAATTATAAAGATCGAACGCTTCGCGGTTCGGCGAATAACAATACCATAAAACAGGGGAGTTCTTGTTCCTGATCCATTCCGAAGGCGTCTGGTGCGCGTTTATCAAATCATAATCTTTCAGCTTCACATTGTAGAAATGGTCTCCCGCCTCAATCGCGGTCGTGAGTCGCTTGCCGAGCGGGAGCTTGGATATGTTCCCGGGCTTCGCGGTTTCGATATCCAACGCCCGGAATTCCGGGAACGTGCGTTCCGGATCGTATGAATAGCAGTGTATCTTCGCCTTGAACTGCTGGGCGATCTTGAGCACTACCCGTTCCATTCCCCCTTTGGTCTCCAGGAACGGCGTGGCGATTACTAGACGCATGGATTGGTTTCACGGATAACTGATATAAAGATATGGCAAATGTCAGAAATATGATGTGCAGACCGCGTCGAATCCGATGCCGAAGAAGTCCTTGGAGCGAGATGATGCATCCTTTTTGGATGTTTTCGGGTTCACCAGCTCGGGGCTCATGGCGATGCTCAATGCCCCAGCCTTTCTCGCGGCAGCGCGGATGGCGCTAGTGATCCCGCCCTTCTTACTCTCGCTGACCCAGTAGACATCGATATCAGGCGGCAGGCTCTCGAAGCTCTCCGCCTCGATCTGGGCCCCGATATTGATGGCGGGATAGGCCGTTTTCACCAAGGATAAACGTTCCATGTCATCTGCGAAAATGAATGCCCGGTTCTCCAGCTTCGTGGACAATATTTTCGTGCATATTGGTTGGATTGACTCGCTGCCCTCGGCATGGATCGCCATCACGCCATATGCCCTTTTCGATAGCAGGTCGAGGGCGTCATCGAGCGTGGCTAAACCCTCGTCCGTCTTGTTGAAATCGATTTTCGAAAGCGCATGCGCTGTGGATTCGGATACCTTAGCATCGCTCCCGGTCGTCCGGGTCAAATCGTCATCATGGCTGAGGATCGGGACGCCGTCTTTGGACATGCGGACATCAACCGAGATGGAGAACATCCAGTTGAGCGCGTTCCTTATGGAAGTGATCGAGTTCTCCGGGCGCGGCCGTTTCCCTCTGAACTGGAAGATCGGGCACTCGCTGACCCTGCTCCTCAAAACCTCCTTGCCGCTCTTCAATGGGCGCACCTGCTGTTCGAACGCCACGGCTGCTTCCGGGGTTTCGAAAGAGGTGATGAAATCGCACTCGAATGGGAGTACCTTTTTCTCGACTTCATTCATCTCGTTGTAGGCGAGGCAAACGGCGTAGGAGCCATCCACCGCGGTCCGCTTTTTAGCTATCGCATTGTCCGCCGCCTGTACGAAGTCGTTCCCCTTCCTGAAAAACGATATGCAAGAGGCGGTGTGAGTGGAAATGGGTATGGAGTCCTTCTCGGAAACGGATGATACTTTCCCAGAAGCAAGTGTCATATACCCCCTGTTCGGATAAAATGATTCGAATGTCGGTATCACCCCGTCCGCCCGGGTTTCCTGGATGAAGTCCATGAAGCCTGGCAGGTCGAGGTATTGATCAGCGAAATCTATGAGCAGCGGCTCGTCGGTATTGATCAGATCCCTAGCCAAAAGGGCGCTTTCTGCCGACCCATTTGTGGTTTCGTCGGCAACTATGACGCGAATGTTGTTCCCGAACAGGTCTTTCAACCGGTCTTGCATCCCATGCTTCTCCTTATGGACCCCAAGGATGACGAATATAGCTTTCGTGAATGAGTAAGGCCTTGATTCAGCGATACGCTGTATGATGGGCTTGCCGCTGACCAGCGTCAAGGGTTTCGGGAGCCCCTGATTCTCGAAGGCGCGGCTCCTTCCTGCGATGGGGATTAACACGTGCATGCAATCTGCCTTGCCAGTCATACCTTAAAAACCGGATATTTCACAGGGTCCTGGTAGAATCTCACTCCGTCCTTGATTATGTCCACGACGCTCAACGTGGGCTTCCATCCGGTTTTTTCCGAGAATTTCGTGTTGTCTCCGATGAAACCGTCGAAGAGTGCCTCTCCACGCTCATATGACCGCAGGAGAGACTTATCCACCAAGATCGGTGCTTTGATATCCCACACCTTGGCCGCGAGGAGGGCATAATCCCCCATGGTGATCCCTTTGCCTGAGCAGATATTGTATGCTTGCCCCCTCTCACACTTCTCCGCAGCTAGAATCTGCGCTTTCGATGAATCGTAAATGTGCATGAAATCACGGACAGAATTCGGGTTACCCATGACAATCTTGTCCGATTTCCCGGAAAGCACATCCTTCACCTGCATGCCGATCCTTGCTGTGAAGAATTGCGGTCCCCGCCTCGGCCCTTCCTGGTTGAATGTCCTCGTAATCACAGTGGGCGTATGGTATGTGAAGAAATATGACTTACCTATGTATTCGGTGAAGACCTTGGTCGATGCGTATGTCGATGTGGGTCGCAGCTCGTTCGTCTCCTTGACCGGCAATTCGCCGATGTCCTTGACAAATCCGTACTGCTCGGACGAGCAGGCGAGCTGTATCCCTTTTATGCTCTTGTCTTCCTTGGTGGCTGCTTCCAGCAGGTTGACAGTGCTCACGCAGTTGTTCTCGACCACATGGCTCGGCTGCGTGATGCTTGTCGGGACGAAAGATTCGGATGCCTGATGGAATATGAATTCCGGCTCTATCTCTTTTATGAGAGATGCCACGCGATTGTAATCTGTGAGGTCCACTTCGTGGAGATGGAGCGTTCCCTTATCCACATTGTGCTGGAGATTCGGGTAATTCGCGACGGCATGCCGTTTGACAGTGCCAGAGACATCTGCCCCGATCCCGATGAGGATATCTATGATTGTGCTTCCCACCATGCCGGCAGAGCCGGTGACGAGGACCTTGCGCCCTTTCCAGAAATCGGGTTTCGGAACCGCACTCTTGTTGGATTTGACGCGTTTCTCGTAGGCTTCCAGATGCTCTATATCTATTAGATGGCCTGAGTCTATCAGGGATTTGAACTTGCCCTTTGTGAAAACGTTTTCTATTCTCAGCAAATCGGTCATCGGAACACCTTCATCTTTTCGGCACTATGCTTTTCGCATAAGGATCCTGGCGGATTTTTTCCGCATCAATGGTTGGGAGTATGGAACGATAGTATTTGATAAGTGAAGGTATGGACTCATCGAACGGGGTGAACCCGAAATCCTTTCCATATTCTGAGATGAGCCTGGAATTGTCCGCCGTGTATTCATTATTCATCCCAGGGTTCTCAACAGTGATTTTGGACTTGAATTCAGAATGCTTGTTTATCATATTAGCCAAGGAGAGTATATCCACGCTTTCCCCCCGTGCAAGATTGTAAGCGCTATGCTTCGGCTTCTTTCTCAGCATGCGTTCTATCAGGCGCATGCAATCCCCTATGTAAAGGAAATCGAAGGCCACATTCTGCTTGATCGTAATCGGCATAGAGAGGAGATTCTTCACAATCGCGTTCGATATGAACCTGAATTCGTAATCCTCGTATTTTCCGAACACCGCGAAGAAGCGGATGATGGAGATATCTTCGGTTTCTGCTGCGTATGAGGATGTAATGTATTTGGAGAGGCCATAATCATCCACGGGCATCCTTTTCCCGAAATCGGCTTCGCTTGCTTTCGTTATCGGGAATCGCTTGTCATACTCGGCGCCGCTTCCGCAGGAAATCATCCTATCGAAAGAGCCCTTGCACCGGACCAGGTTGAAGAACATCCTGAGATTCGCCTGCACGACCTGGTCTGGAGAGGACTTCCTCCCGCCACCGATATTCGCTCCGTGGAAAACCAGGTCTATGTCGTTATGCTCTATATAGGATTTCACAGCATCTGAATCTAGCATGTCCAATTCTGAGCGCTCTGGAGCGAGGACCTCGTATCCCCCAATCACCTTGAGGTGTTCTTTGAGGTTACGCCCGATGAAACCGTTTCCACCGGAGATGAATATCCGTTTTACCATCCATTCACCAGTCCATATCACCTTACAATCTTCGAAGGCAACTTTTCAGTCTTCTCGAGTCGACTCTTTGTCGTAGATTTTTCTGTCTAGGAACGGATACATGTCATCGAACGGCTTCGAGACCATCCTCCCATCCGGTAGTTTTTCAGAAGATACTCGTGGGACGATTGGTTGCATCTCGGGAGTCATGATTTCGCATATCGCGGGACCGTTATGGTCGAGCGTCTCTTTTATCGCAGCGTCGAGTCCGCTAACCTTAGATACCCTGATGAATTTAATGCCGTACGCCGATGCGATTTTACCGGTGTCGGGGCAACTCATCCCGGACTTCGGACTCTCCCCCACGAACCTGCCCTCTTCGAAGTTCATCTGCGTATGCCGTATCAGCAGGTAGCCATTATTATTCCATACGAACAGCTTGACCGGAAGCTTGTAATGCACCATCGTCTGCAGCTCGTGTATATTCATCTGCAGCGACCCGTCACCGGAGACCGCGACAACTCTTCCGCTGTCTTTCGTGCTTGCCACCCCAATCGCCGCAGGCACTGCGTATCCCATGGTAGAAAGGCCCCCAGTGGTTATGAAGCGCTGGCCCATCTTGACCTTAAGCGCTTGAGATACCACATGGAAGCACGAGCTGGTATCGACCACGATAGTGTCGTTCAAAGCCAACTGTTCCGATAGCCGTCCTGTGAAATAGTACGTGTTGATTCCTTGTCTATCTTCGACATATTCTGGAAGCACCACCGGATATTTCCTCTTCCAACCGGTGCACCTCTCCAGCCACCTGGTCCGGGGTTCCCAGACCATGCCTTCTGTTTTCTTCAGGAAATCGCTGAGGAAAAGCTTGGCGTCGCAGTTTATCGCAAGGCTCAGGCCTGCGACATTAGGCTTCTTGAGCTCGAATTCATCGATGTCGACCATCACGCGCTTCGCATTCTTCGCGAATTCTTGATAGTCATACCCGGTCAGCGACATGCTTAGCCTGCATCCGACGCAGATTAGCAGGTCGCACCCCTGCGTAGCGAAATTGGCTGCCCTCTCACCGTATATGCCTGGCCTTCCGATGAAAAGATGGTGGTCGGAGTTTATCAGGTCGATACCAAGCCTGGAAGTAATCACGGGAATCTGCAGTCTATCCGCGAGCGCCACCGCGAGCTTATCCGATTTGGAGAGCCTCACTCCGTTGCCTAACAGGAAAAGCGGCCTTTTCGATTCTCTAAGAAGTTCCAGCATAGCAGGCATCTTCTTCACGAGCTCTTCCTCGCTCTTCCGGTCTGGCTCGGGCTCGTAACCCTTCAGCTTCGAAGGATCTACCAGAGCACCTTGCACATTCAGCGGGATTTCTAGCCAGACGACGCCTGGATGCCCGCTCAGGCAGATATGCGCCGCTTTCTCAAGATGATACCTTATGGTTAGCGGATCCTCTACGACGACAGCGTATTTCGTCACGTTCGCGAATATCGGTAGGGTATTGAAACCTTGTACGCCAAACTGCCGCACACCTTCCGCCTTGATGACCTTGGCCTGGGTCTGGCCAGCGATCACCATGCATGGAGAGGAATCGAAATGAGCGCTAACCACTCCGGTGAGCGTGTTCGTGGCTCCTGGACCGGCGGTCACGCATGCAACCCCGAATTTCCCGGTTTCCCGAGCATACCCTTCTGCGGCCATCACGCAAGCCTGCTCGTGGTGCATGCATACATATTTTATGCCTGGCTGCCTCGCGAAAGCATCCACGATATGCATGCTCATCCCTCCAACTACCATGAATACCCGGGATACACCTTTCTTAGCGATGAATTCCGATATGTAATCAGCTACTCTGACCTCGTTCTCCAGAACAATCACACCCTTTCATTCTGCTTCTTATTCGCCAGTTCTACAGCCACTTGCGTTATATAATCCTCCTGCCCGGCCACGATCTTCCTTCTTCCGAGCTCCATGAGGATATCCCGCGGATCCACTCCGAATTTGTGGGCGGTCTTCACCACTATTGGACAGAACCCCGAGAACACCCCGGCCATTCCGCTCGTTATCGTGATACCGTTTATATCAGGTGGTTTCTCGCTGAATTTCGATGTTATGTTATCGCTGATATCCATGAGCTTGTACAAATCAAGGCCAGTCTCATAACCGCTTTTCTGCAAGACCACGGCGATCAGTTCGAGACTACCGTTTCCGGCCCCGGCGCCGAAGCCCCTGGACGTCGCATCTATAAAATGCGCTCCCGCTTCCACAGCCGCAAGAGAGTTCGCGGTCGCGAGGCCGAGGTTGTTGTGAGCATGGAAACCTACCCGTATCTTCAGCCCTTTTACAAGGACGGACACCCTATCGATCACGTCTTTCGGAAGCAGCGTTCCTGCGGAATCCATCAGAAGCACTCCGCTAGCGCCGTATTCCTGCATCTTAAGTGACTCGACCAGAAGCCCTTGCGCATCCAGCATATGAGTCATCATCAGGACTCCAATGGCCTCCTTGCCCTGCTTGACCGCGTACTGGATATACTTCTGCGTGGTGTCTGCCTCCGTGCAGTGGCAGGTCACGAACACGACCTCCGCGCCTATCTTGAGTGCAGGCTCGAGGTCTTCTTTTATGGAGCCGACTCCCGGGATGATCAGCACGCCCAGCTTCGTCCTCTTCAGCTCGTTTTTCGCTATGCGGAGGAACTTGTCATCGGAGACAAGGCTTTTGCCTATCTGCAGCGTAGAAGCGCCGAGACCATTCCCATGGCCTGCAACGAGCACTTTCACCTTCGCCTGCTCTGCGGCAGCGGCATACGAGCGTATCTCATCTTCCGTGAACCTGTGCCTTTTCGCGTGCGACCCATCCCTTAGGGTCGAGTCGATCAAAAGGATCTCCCTCATCTCAATCCCCCCTCCCATTCCTGTGGGCATATTCTTCAGCGACAGCGATCGCAGCGCAGGTCATGATATCCAGGTTGCCTGCGTATTTCGGCAGATAGTCGCCAAGCCCTGTCACTTCATTGATAACTGTCAGCCGGTCTGTCTCGAAGATGGGTTCTATCTTGAGATTGCATCCTGGAACATAAGACTGCACCTTCTTCACCATGGCATTGACCTTCTCGCGAACGACCTTCATGTCAGGCTCCTCGGCCAGTTCTGCATATACCGTGTTGTGCATGTTTATCGGAGGATTGGCTGGATTAAGATTGAGTATCGCCTTCGCCTTTTTCACCTTACACATGGAGAGTATGCCGTTTTGGGTTGTCTCCACATATTCGTCGATATTGCTTCTGGTGGCAGGGCCCGCGGATTTGGATGCGATGCTCGTGACTACCTCGATGTACTCGACATGAGGGCAGGCTTGCATTAACGCGTGCGCTATTGGTATCGAAGCCTGGCCACCGCAGGTTATCAGATTAATCTCCTTCTTGTCAGCGCAATCCGAAATGTTCAGCGCAGGTATGCACATCCAGCCGCTATGCGCAGGGGTCATGTCTATCACGCATTTGCCCAGCTTCTTGAGGGTTGGACCATGTTCCAAGTGGGCATCGGCGCTGGTCGCATCGAAAATTATGTCATAACGATCGGGATTCTTGACTATGGCGGCTATAGATTCGTAACTGGTATCTATGCCCAACCCCCGGGCCATTTCTATGCCTTTAGAATCCTTGTTCCTTCCTGCAAACAAGGAGCACTCGAGGTACCGGGATCGACCAATCTTGACCAGCAGGTCGGATCCGATATTTCCAGTACCTAGTATTGCCACCGGTATTTTACCCATAATCCCACGCTGCAGAATTCTTTAACACGCTATTACGAGATCATTCTGTTTAATTTTCTGGGCTTTGTTTAGGCAATAAAACCGCATTTATTTCAAATATCGTATTCGCTGATACATTATTTAATCTCATTGTCTGAAAAAAAATTGAAAGGGGCATCTTCGTTGGAATGCAGATATCGAATGATGGTGAACTCATGGAACGGATGAAGGCTGTGATTCTCTGCGGCGGGCAGGGGACGAGACTGCGGGAGGAAACTGAATTCAAGCCGAAACCAATGGTGCCGGTGGGCGGTATGCCTATACTCTGGCATATAATGAAGACTTATTCACACTTTGGCGTCAGGGATTTCGTGCTATGCCTAGGTTACCGGGGCGAAATGATAAAGCAGTATTTCCTGAACCAGGAGCTGATGGGCCGCGATTTCACTATAAGCCTGAAAGGCGGCAAGAAGACAGTTCACGATGGCACAGAGGGCGTAGAGGATTGGAACATCACCCTAGCCGATACCGGAGCTGATGCTATGACAGGGGCCCGGGTGAAGAGGATTGAAAGATATATCGATGATGATGATTTCCTCTTGACATATGGGGACGGCTTGGCAGATATTGACGTAAATGCCGCTATAGCCAATCATCGAAAAGCCGGAACGATAGGCACCCTCACTGGAGTTAACCCCCAGTCCAGGTTCGGCATGGTCAAAACGGATGATAGAGATATAGTCACCGAATTCGTGGAGAAACCGGTTATGTACAATGAATATGTGAATGGAGGCTATTATGTCTTCAAGAAGGAAGCGTTCGATTATCTCCAAGCAAATGATTCTTGCGTCCTGGAAACGATCCCGCTAGCGACTATGGCTAAGAAGAAGCAGCTCTCAATGTACAAGCACAAAGGATTCTTCCATTGCATGGATACGTACAAGGATTACCTTGATCTCAATAAGATCTGGGACTCTGGGAAAGTCCCGTGGAAGGTCTGGAAATGAATGACGGGAGCCTCGCGGATTTCTATTCCGGTAAAAAGGTGCTGATTAGCGGTCACACCGGCTTCAAAGGGTCTTGGCTCAGCCAGATACTGCTAGGCATGGGAGCAGAGGTCTCAGGCTACTCGCTGAAACCCAACACTAATCCGAACCTGTTCTCCATTCTCGGACTCAAGGATAGGATGGGGAACTATTTCCATGATATCCGGGATTACCGCAAGGTCCTGGCAGCGATGCAGAGCGAGAAACCTGATATAGTCATACATATGGCTGCTCAGCCCCTGGTCAGGGACAGCTACGACAATCCGCCGTACACATACGAAACGAATCTGATGGGCACTGTGAACATGCTCCAGGCCATCAAGGAAACGGATTCCGTCAAGGCGGCCGTGATGATAACGACCGACAAGGTCTATGATAACAAGGAGACGATGCGACCTTACAAAGAGGAAGATGAGCTCGGCGGATACGACCCTTATAGCGCATCCAAGGCATGCTGCGAACTGGCCATCCGATCCTACACACGCTCATTCTTCAGCCAGCAAAAGCCCTTGGTCGCTTCCGCCCGCGCGGGGAACGTGATTGGAGGTGGCGACTGGTCCAAGGATAGGCTGGTCCCCGATATGGTGAAATCCATAGTTGAGAAGGACGAGCAGTTGGTTTTGCGGAATCCTGATGCCGTACGGCCATGGCAGCATGTCCTGGATCCTTTGAATGGATACCTCATGCTCGGTAAAGGCCTCTATGAAGGGAGGAAGGAGTTCGTAGGCGCATGGAATTTCGCTCCTGAAGAAGAGAATTGCATCAGCGTCGAGAATCTCGCTAAGAAAGCCATCGCGAGGATGGGCAAGGGCAGCTACATGATAGAGAGGGATCCTGCTAAACACGAGATGAAGATGCTGCGGCTCGATGCTAGCAAAGCCAAGGCACTGCTAGGTTGGAAACCGAAGTTAGGCATCGACAAGACGCTGGAATGGACTTTTGAATGGTACGGGTCATATTACTCGAAAAAGGATGATGCCGGTAAGCTGGCAACCAGTCAGATAGAAGAGTTCTTCGGTCGATAGGATGGATGAAACGACGCTCCGCAAAGAGATACTGGATAAGGTGAGGCAGCTCGCTTCCTTGCGCAAGCAGCCGGAATTCGCCCCTGGCAAGACCAAGATTGCCTATGCCGGAAGGGTTTACGATCACGAGGAGATGGTTGCTCTCGTAGACAGCTCCCTGGATTTCTGGCTGACTGCGGGAAGATATGCCAATGAATTTGAGGAAAAATTTGCGAAATCGTTCGGTACGAAATACTGCTCTCTGGCCAATTCCGGCTCTTCGGCGAACCTGCTCGCCATATCCGCCCTGACGGGAGACATGCTGGGGGAGAGGCACCTTAAGAGCGGGGATAAGGTCATCACATGCGCCACCGGATTCCCGACAACTAGCAACCCCATATTCCAAAATGGATTGGTGCCGATCTTCGTGGATGCCGAACTGGGGACATACAACGCATCTCCTGAAGCGATAATGGAGGCCGCAGAGAAGGAGGGTGTGCGGGCCATAATGCTGGCCCATACCCTCGGAAATCCATTCGACTTGGACACCGTTATGAAGGCCGCGAAAAAGCACGGCCTTTATGTCATAGAGGACTGCTGCGATGCCCTCGGAGCTAAATTCGACGGAAAACAGATCGGGACATTCGGGGATATCGCGACCGCGAGCTTTTTCCCGGCGCACCATTTGACTATGGGAGAAGGGGGGGCGGTCATGACATCAAATCCGATTTACAAAAAACTTATCGAATCTTTCCGCGACTGGGGACGTGATTGTTGGTGCCCGCCAGGCAAAGATAACTCATGCAACAAGAGATTCGGGTGGAAGCTCGGTGGATTGCCGTATGGATATGACCACAAATACACTTACTCGAATATCGGGTACAACCTGAAGGTCACGGATATGCAGGCGGCAATCGGAGTGGCTCAACTGAAAAAATTGCCGGGTTTCATAAAGAAACGGAAGGAGAACTTCGCTTACCTGATGAAATCGATGAAGAAGCACGAGGATTGTTTTATCCTCCCGGAGAAGCATGCGAAAGCCGATCCGAGCCCGTTCGGATTCACGCTGACTGTCCGCGAAGACGCTCCGTTCAAAAAGAATGATATCGTAGCTTATCTTGAATCCAGAGGCATCGCGACAAGGACCGTTTTCGCGGGAAATCTCGTCAGGCAGCCGGCATACATAGGTAAAAGATTCGAGGTCGTTGGCGAACTGAAGAATTCCGATATCGTGATGAACGATACGTTCTGGGTGGGTGTTTACCCGGGCCTTACCAACGAGATGCTCGAATATATGGCAGGAACTTTCGACTCATTCATCAGCGAGAAGGCGAAGCGATGAAAACGCTATCTATCTGCATCCCCACTTACAACAGGGCCCAGGCTCTCGGCAGGGCGTTGGAGCATTTATCAAAGGAAATCAACGGCATCGAAAACGAGGTCGAGATCTGCATCTCGGATAACTGCTCGCCAGATGATACCGGGAAAGTCCTGGAGAGATGGGAGGGCCTTCCGATAGTTCATGGAAGGAACAACGAGAACCTCGGTTATGACAGGAACGTCCTTGCCGCGGCAGCGCTTGCATCGGCCGAGTATTTATGGTTCATGGGAGATGATGACACCCTGACCAAAGGAGCGGTGGCGAAACTGGTCAAAGACCTTGACGCTAACAGAAATCCGGATATGAAAGCTGTCTTCGTCAACGGTATATCTAAGGGAAAATGGATGACCGATTGCAATTTTTCCGGATTCATGGTTTTCGATAAGGGAAAGCTGGGAATCCGGCCTAATATCAGCTTCAACGGATGCATCTGCGTGAGAAGGGATGCCGCCCTGGACGTGATCAAAGGGTTGGAAGTGAAGGGCGGCAAACTTTTCAAAACGAGATATGGCGATTTCACGCTTCATGATTTCGTCCATTCTTTCCTGTTCATGGAGTGCCTTGACGCCGGTAAGAAGATAGGCGTTGCGGCGGATTATGGAGTGGTCGTGGAGGCTTCCGGAGGCAAGATGTCGTACCGGAAGAAGCTGTACCTCGAGCTCATCCTGGTCAAGTACGTGCTCGAGATGAAGAAGAGATACCCATGGTTCAATGAGGCGGAATTGACAGTGGACTCCCCCCTAAGGGTGATAGGCCGCACTTTCATCGACAGCGGACTTGCGTTGGATGACCCTTCGCTGGATTACCTGTTTCAGGCGTACTTCAAAGCGATATCGAAGACCATGGTGCTGGAGAAACGTAGATTCGAACTGGCGGTCATATCAGTCATGGCATGGAAAAGGAGCGTCCCAGTTCTCAAGCAGCTCATGCTGTGGAGTTTCCTGCTTATCAAACGGATCTTGAATCTCCCATTCGAGAAGAACCCCGAAAACAATCCGGTACTTCGAATGAACGAGGATTTCGCCATCGAGTCGCTTCCTGACCTGACGGCTTAGCTACTTCTTAGAAATCACATGAGGCTGCGGGATCGGGATTATGAAATGCCCTCCGGCCTTGAGATACGCATCCTGCTGCTTGAGTATCTCGAACTCGAAATTCCACGCCAGCATGAAGGTGTAATCAGGCATCCTGCGGAGCAGTTCCTCTGGAGGCAAGATGAGTATATGAGTGCCCGGCGTATAGAGCCCTTGCTTATAGGAGCTGCGATCGACCGTGAACTCGATCAATTTCGAATCGATACCGCAGTAGCAAAGCAGCGTATTACCTTTGGCCGGCGCCCCGTAGGCTGCGATGGTCTTACCTTCTTTCTTCAAGCTTTTGAGAAGGGCAACCAGCTCTTCCTTGAGCTTGGCAGCGCGGGCTGCGAATTCCACGTACATGTTGAAATCCATAAGGCCCCGCTGCTTTTCGAACTCCATGATCTCATTAAGCGCATAGGATATCTTCCTGGACCCGCCCTTACGTTGGACGAATACGCGAATCGAGCCTCCGTGTATCCCGGTCCTCCTCACATCGAATATCTCCATCTTGTGCATATCGAAGAACCTCACGAGCGGCTTGACCGCGAAATACGAGAGGTGTTCGTGGTATATCGTATCGAACTCGTTGTTCTCCAGCAGGCTGACCAGGTACGGAAATTCGAAAACGCAGAATCCATCTTCAGAAAGCAGTATCTCCGCGCCGTCCATAACGTCGTGGATGTTGTCTATGTGCGCGAAAACGTTGTTCCCGATTATCGTTGTCGCCTTCCCGTGTTTCTCCACAATCCTCTTTGCTGTACCGGAGTTGAAGAAATCATTCAATGTGGGGTAGCCATCCTTATTGGCCTTCTCCACGACATTCGTGGCTGGGTCCACCCCTAAGAACTTGATGCCATGGCGCGGGAAGTTGCGGATGAGTATCCCATCATTGCTCCCGATCTCTACTATGAACGCCTCTTTCTTGTCTGGATAAAGCGCTGCGATCTCGTCTGCATAGTCCGAGAAATGCTTCATGAGCGCTGGGGAGTTGGACGAATAGTAGAGATAATGGCTGAACATCTTTTCAGGAGGCACTACCGTCCCGAGCTGCACTAGCCCGCAATCAGGGCAAAAGTAGACGTCAAGCCTTTCCTTGAATTCGGGTTTCCCCAGCTCTTCCTTGGAGAGATAGCTGTTTGCCAGGGCTATGACGCCCAGATCGAGGAACTTCTTCGCATTGTCCCCCTTGCATATGCGGCATTTTATCATAGGATCAACCTTGAATAGCAATCGAATAATAACGTATCATCCGAAAAAGTAATAATAACAGGTAGTAGTGGTAAAACGGTCCGCAGACGGTGATTGATTGGCGAATGCTTTGGTGCTCGGCGGAAGCGGCTTGGTCGGAGGCAAGATAGCTGCCGCCCTTTCAGAAGCGGGGCATCGAGTATTCGTCACATACCTCAACAACAAGGAGGAGATGCAGGATGGCTATCAACTCGATGTTTCTGATGGAAAAGAACTCGAAGGATTAATCAAGAAGCTGGAGCCTGACCTCATAGTCAATGCAGCCGCACTGCCATCCGTAGATCAATGCGACAAGGATGAGAAGAGGGCGTTCGCTGTCAATTCAGAACCCCAACGCGTGATAGCCGAACACGCGAAGCCGAAGACTTGCATAGCGTACATATCGACTTCGAATATATTCGGGAGCGGAAAGAAGCCGTGGGTGGAAGGGGATACACCTGCGCCACCGAGCGTCTATGGCAGGACGAAACTGCTGGGGGAGAAGTATACGATGGCACACAAACGCCATCTTATCCTCAGGTCTGACCAGATTTATGGATGGACCGCCAAGGGCCAGAAGAAGACATTTGTCGAGCGCTGCCTCGAGAAACTGGAGAGAAACGAATCGGTTGAAGTGTGCTCCGACTGGTACAACTGCCCCACCTATGCGGACGATGTCGCGATAGCCATGGAGAGACTGTTCATGGATGGAGAATCTGGTACCTTCCATGCGGTTGGCCCAAGTTATCTGAATAGGGTGGAATGGGCAGGGAAGATAGCTCGAGCATTTGGTCATGACCCAGATCTTGTAAAGGCCATCGACTCCTCGATCCTGAACCTCCCCGCCAAACGGTCGAATTGCGCGCTTGACAATGGAAAGATTATCAGGGCAACAGGGCACCGGTTCCTTTCTGTGGATGACGGTCTAGAAACTATGAAGATGGTCAGAAATACTCTGCATCCTTGAAAAGAGGCAGGAGCGCGTCCTTCTCGTTGACTATTGGTTTGTCTACCTTCCAGTCTATAGAAAGGGCAGGGTCATTCCATCGAACGCCCCGATCGTCTTTCTGTGAATAATGATTGTCAACAAGATAGTTCATGGTCGCTTCGCTCAACGCTGCGAAGCCATGCGCGAAACCGCGCGGGATGAAAAGCGTCTGCCGGGTTTTCTCGCTGAGCGCTATCCCGCTCCATTTGCCGAACGTGAGGGAGCTTTTTCTAAGGTCTAGTATGACGTCGTAAACCTCGCCTTTGATGCATTGCACGAGCTTGGCCTGGGAGCTTTTTCCGGCTTGGTAGTGCAGTCCCCTCACGACGCCTTTTTTTGAAATGGATATGTATTGCTCGCAGAAATGGGAGCGGATGCCGTTCTCCTTCAGCATTTCCGCGTTGAAGAGTTTGTAGAACGCGCCACGCTCATCGCTGGATTCCATTGGGTCGATGATAAGTGCCCCGTCCAACGGAAGCTTTTCAACTCCGAGATTCCTGGCAACCATACTATCACGAGCTCTGGAAATAAATCAGATGGAATGTTTTAAATGAGCGGATACGAAGGTCTCATGTCAATATGGCGGGAGAAATCAGATGACCATCAACCTCAAGACCGGAAGCGGCTCTTTTTCAGAATACGCTTCGCTTGTCACGGAGAACAGGAAGGGCGGGGCTATACTCCTGATCATGCCGTTCTATACAAACTACCCCATGCTTTTCAAACATCTGGATCTGCTAACGAAGCAGACGTTCACTGATTTCGATGTTATGATAGTCGCGAATGCCATATCCGACGTGGACAAGATCCTTGATTTTATCGCTAAGGGGAAATACCCGTTCGGGATAGTGCTCTCGAAAAGGAAGGAGGACACTGGTTCTGCAGGAGGATATTTCACTGGAGAGAAATATGCTCTTGAGAAGGGTTATAGCGCGGTCATCATAGGAGACGACGACTGCCTCCCGATGGACGATAGACTCATCGAAAAGATGGTGTCTGAATGGAAAGGAGGGGCTTTGGCAGCGGGGCCGGAATGCCGCTTCCTCATGGACGACAATGTGGTCTATACGAACCGGGCGCTTCCGTTCTACAACTTGATAGACATCAGCCTGCTCAAGAAAGGCGGGCTTCACTACCTTCCGGCATATATCGGAGCTGATGACATCGATTTCACGCTCCGCGTAGCTAAAGGCGTAAAGATATCTCAAATTGATTCTTACGTCATGCACCCGGCAAGGCATTCAATTTTCGCGAATTTCGAGAGGAGCCTACTGTACCGAGTAAACCAGATGCTCTTGACCATACCCGAATGCTTCGTGGATTATATGTACGATTTCGTAGTAATCTGCCCGATTTACCTGATATTCGGATCAGCAAGGGCGAAGGCGGGGGCGATGCACATCCTGAAATCAGTTTTAGCGCATCGATACGGCAAAGAGGCCCTATTGAAGGATGCATCGTATCTGGAGAAAGCTCCTGAAAAATACGACATCGTCGTGAGCCCGCTCAGGGAGGGGCGTGGTGGTTACGACTACTCCGAGGTGAGAGGCGGATTCGGAAAACTACCTGGATTCTCCAGAATGGTGGCGGGAAAGATAGTGCTGCTCGACATGATCAACAATTATGCCGTCCTCGCATCCATGATGCTGGCGAAAGAGACTTGGATCGAATCTGCGAAAGGAACATATCTTATAGCCAGGAATTCGGGAATCGCACAGGATCTTGATAAAATCTGCCTTTTTGCGCTGGTTCTGCCGTTTTTCTTTATAGGTGGGGTTTTGACGTACCTGCTGAATTGCCTTAGGAAGCCAGATACGCATAGATACGGTTTATCCGGAGGGGTATGATGTCGGTTATGGAATGGATCAAATGCATGGGAAGGATTGTGATGAAGAACATCCATGAAGCCAAGCTCCTCAAAAACAAGAATGTGATCGTGGGAAAGCACACATACGGGCTCTTTGATTCGACAATACCATACACCCAGCAGAAAGTGGAAATCGGCAGTTACTGCAGTTTCGCAGACGGTGTGAGGATCCTATCATGGGGGGAGCACAGATTGGATCTCCCATCAACTTACCCAATAAAGACCAAAATGACCCAACCCAAAAATAATGTGGATGGCTTCTCGAAAGGGCCGATCATCATAGGCAATGACGTCTGGATCGGAACCAATGCTATCATACTGAGCAACGTGAAAATAGGGGATGGGACGGTCATCGCAGCAGGCGCGGTTGTGACACAGGATATCCCTCCATACGCTATAGTCGGAGGAGTTCCTGCGAAAGTTATAAAGTACAGATTTTCCAAGGGCATCATCGAAAATTTGGAACGCATACGATGGTGGGAATGGCCGGATGAAGAAGTGAAAAGGAATGTGGATCTGTTTTATGGAAGCATCGAAGACTTCGTTGAGAAAGCCGAGATCATATCAAAGAAAAACGGGATTTCCTAGCGTCATCCGGATTCCAGCCATTCCATATACCGTCTTACCCCGTCCTCGAAACCGACTTTGGGCTTCCAGCCGAGTTCTTCCAGCTTATTCGTGTCCAACAGCATCACTTTCATGTCTCCAACCCAGCCGCGCGAGGTGCCCGTATAGATAATCTTGGGTTTCACATTCAGGGCTTTGAACATCGCTTGCGCGATCTCGTTCACGGTATGCTTCTCGCTGCTTCCGACATTGTATACATCGTAGATCTTGGTCTGTTTCTTCCATGCGGTTAGCACGCCATTGACGCAATCAGAGACATGAAGGTAGGATTTGTCTTGCTTCCCATCTCCGAGTATCTCCATCTCTTTCGGATTTCTCTTCAATTTGTTATAGAAGTCGAACATCACTCCATGGGTGCTGCGCTCTCCCACTATGTTCGCGAAACGCAAGGCAGATGCCTTGATGCCATAAGTGGCTGAATATGAAGAGAGGTATCCTTCGCACGCCAGTTTGCTCGCGCCATAGTTGCTTATCGGAGCGCATGGATGGGCTTCCGGGGTCGGAATGACATTCGTCTCGCCATAGACAGTAGAGGTCGAAGGAAAAACCACGTGCTTGACATCGGCTTTGCGGCACGCTTCTAGTACATTAATGGTTCCGAACACATTGATGTCGAATCCTGCTGTCGGTCTGGTAGCGCTTGCCCGCACATCAGGATCGGCTGCGAAATGGAAGACGATATCAACTCCGGAAAACTCCTTGGAGAGGTCCGTGCGGATGTCTTTCTGGGAAAAAGAAGCTTTCTTGTTTGCATATTCCTTCTTTCCTGAAGAGAGATCGTCCATGATAACGACTTCATGCCCTTCAGCGATCAAAGAATCTGAAAGATGGGAGCCGATGAAGCCTGCTCCCCCCGTGACGATGACGCGCATGGATAGCTATTCCTGACTTGCGCTTATAACTATTCCTGACTTGCGCTTATAACATTAGTGCTCCATTTTCAGAAGCTTGTCCAGGGTGACTTCCACGCTGTGTTTATGCAGGTATTGGACTATCACCGGCAGGGAGAACATATCAACGACGATCATGAGAAGTCGTGTCAAAAAACCAAATGTGACGCTGGTTTCGAACGGGACACCGAATGGCAGGAGGATTATGGCGAACGCCGCTTCGCTCGCACCTGCGCCTGCTATTGTCGGAGCTGGGATGAACTGTATTATAGTTATGGCACCCTGGAAAACCATCATGAATAGCAGGTCATATAGGGCGTTCCCTGTGATGACAATTCCGAGCGCTCTTGAAAGGAAAAACCACTCCGACCCTTTAACGATCCACGAGAAAACGGTAATATAGACAATCTGCCATTTCACTGAAAAAACGCTTGCTGAATGCTCATGCATGCCCCTGATGAAAGCGAATATCTTTGGGATTATGGGGAGTCTCTCGAATGGTGAGAGCATCGCGAGCAATGGGGGCCAAAAGACCAGGAGGCCTGCAAAGAATATGGCCCCAAAAGCGGCGGCAATTATGATGATGTTGATGATTATGTTGCTTGCACCAAATTTAGATACGATGATGGCTGTGAGGATGGATGCTGAGACGGCTTTTATCATGAAATCGAAGAGCTGGGGGCCGAATATCCCCGCAATCGCCTTTTCAAGCTTGATCTTGAACCTAGAGGATAATGAGAATGCAGTGAAGAAGTACCCGACACGGGCGGGGGTGAAATCGGATGCGAGAAGGCCTGCCAGGTTGGATGGCAGTATCTGCGCCATGTGGAGCTTCTCGCCCATCGCTTCAAATACGACCTTAATCCTGTAGGACATGAGCAGATTGAGGATTAGATAGGCAGCGAGCGCAGGCACAAAGAACCAGATATTGGCGGTGAGCAGCACGTGGATAATCTTATCGAAGCCGACCAGGTAGAGGATGGCGATGAAAAGCACGAGTGATATTAGGATGTTCATTGCCATCTGTTGGCTTCTATCCATGGGATCATCTTGCCTTGACTATCTTTCCAGAGGTTATGGAAAGCTTTGCGCACTCAAGAAGCTTGACTATTTTGACCCCGACTTCTGCATCCGCGGTCGAAGTGCCACGGTTTTCAGCGCACCTGACGAATTCGAGTATCTCGTCCGATAAGGTGTTGTTTGGGGCTAGATCCACATCCCGATAGGCAGCGGCCTCATTGTCATAAATAGTCACCTTCTGCCTTGCGCATTCCACAAACACGGTGGCTTTGCTTCCCACCAGTACCAGACTGCGCTCCTTTTTTGGAGTGACCCATGATACTTCGATGTTCAAGAGCGTTTTCCCTATATGCGAATTAATGAAAGCGGCTTCCACCTGGCCTTGCCGGTAACCCTGGCCGAAGCATGCGATTTCATCTGGTGCAACCGAGAAAAGATAATCAGCGATGTCGAATGGATGCGCAGCCAGGTCAAACAACACATCCCTGTCCGGATATATGGGTTCTAGGTTGGTCCATGATAGCTTGAGCACATACGGCTCTCCGAAATCCCCTGCGTTCAGACAGTTCCTCACATAGTTCACTGCGTTGTTGAACCTGAAGATATGCCCGACGGAAATGTTCAGTGACCTCTTCTTCGCGATTTCTATTAGTTCTGCGCCTTGGTGCGCTTCCATCACGAAAGGTTTCTCGACCAGCACATGCTTTCCGGCAAGAAGAAGCATCTTTGCCATCTGATAATGCGTATTATTCGGCGTGCAGATGCTCACGTACCTGATATCCGGGTTCTTGATGACATCTTGGACGTCGTTATAAGTCCCTTTGACCCAGCCTTTCTCGGCGCAGAAATCAGTATTCTCCTTGCGGAGATCCACGGCGTATACATCGATGCCTAAGCGATGATATTCCTCTACGTGCTTGCGGCCCCAGTAACCAGTACCTATGACTGCCGCAGCTTTCATCCTAAGAACCCCTTTATGGAATCTATCACTGTGCCTGTTTCCTGTTCGCTCATATCAGGATACATCGGGAGACAGATGACCTGCCTCGACAGCTTTTCCGCATGAGGATAGTCCCCTTCACGATAGCCGTATAATTTCCTATAAAGCGGCTGCAGATGGATCGGGATAGGATAATGCTGCCCGGTCTGGACCCCTTTCTCCTTGAGGAAAGCTGCGAGAGCATCCCTTTTTTCTGCCAAGCAGGAGAAAAGATGGAGCGAGCTTCTTGAATGGCTATCGAAACGGGGCAGTTCCAGCCCATCGGTGTTCTTCAGACCGTCCGTGTACCTCTTTGCGACATGATGCCTGCTTTCTACCCAACCGTCAAGTAAGCGGAGCTGCACCCTTCCTATCGCGGCGTTCACTGTGTTCAACCTGGACGTGTATCCCAGCTCGTCGTGCTCGTATTGGCTTATGCGGCCGCAATCCCTGAGCTTCGCCACATGTTTCGCGAGCTTCTCGTCATTGGTGGTCACCATGCCGCCATCGCCGCAAACAGTGAGATTCTTGGTAGAATAGAATGAGAAGCATGCCGCATCTCCTAGGTTCCCTGCCTTTTTCCCTTTGTATAGCGCGCCATGGGCCTGGCAGGCATCCTCCACCACCGGTACCGAGCGTTTTGCTGCTATCTCGTTTATCATGTCCATATCCGCCGGGTTTCCATAAAGATGAATCGGGAGTATCGCTTTAGTCTTGGCATTTATCTTGCTCTCGATGCGTTTCGGGTCTAAGTTTCTCGATACCGGATCGCAATCAACGAAAACGGGTTTCCCTCCAGCTTGAATCACTGAATTCGATGTGGCGACGAATGATGCCGGGCATGTGACGGCTTCATTCTCAGATACTCCAAGGCCTAGCATAGTCAGTTGGAGAGCATTCGTACCTGAGGAGGCGGAGATAGCGAAATCCGTTCCGCAGTACCGTGCGAATTCCTCTTCGAATTTGAAGACGCTCTCACCCATAACGAATTTCTCATTGTTGAGCGAATGTATTGCTGCGTCCTGCATCTCTTTGTTGAACACCGGTTTGAACAGAGGTATCATTTGACCACCTTCTTCGCGGCAATGATTCTCGATGGATTGCCAACGACAGTACTGTTTGGAGCGATATCTTTTGTGACTACAGCGCCTGCCCCCACCAATGCCCCATCCCCTATGGTTAGGCCTGGAAGGATGACCGCGCCGGCACCTATCGCCACGCGATTGCCTATGTGCGTCTCCAGGCATTTCCAGTCAGCTGCGGATTTGATAGAGCCGTCGGCATTCACAGCCGAAGGATGGAGATCGTTGGTGAAACAGACATGCGGACCGATAAAGACCCCATCTCCAATTGAAACACCTTCTGGGATGAAAGCGAATGGCTCGATTTTGCAATTCTTTCCAATCTTCACTCCTTTTTTTATCTCCACGAAACATCCTATCTTGGTATTGTCTCCAATCTCGCAGCCATAAAGATTGACGAACCCGAAAATCTTGACATCTTTGCCTAGTTTTACGTCATCGATAACTGAGAAAGAGGCCATGCAGAAAAGATGCGTAATAACAAATATAAAACAACCGTATGAGATAAAGGACGGAGATTGGATGAAACAGCATCGGATACTATTGATCCTTCCGGCCTACAATGAAGAAGGGAAAATTGGCCGGCTTGTGAAGAAATCAAAGGATAGCATAGTCAAAGACGTCTTCGTTGCCTGCGATGGATGCATAGACAAGACAGCGGAAGAAGCTGCAGCGGCTGGAGCAATCGTCTCCTCGCTGCCGCAACGCGCCGGTGTCGGCCATGCGATAAGACGCGGGGTGGATTACGCGTTAGACAACGATTACGATGTATGCGTCGTGATGGGTGGCGACGACCAAGATGATCCGAAGGAGATCCCCAGGTTGATAGATAAACTGGATAGCGGATATGATTTCGTCATAGGTTCGAGATATATCCCCGGTGGACGGACAGTAAACCAGAACCTATTCCGTTTCCTGAGCACAAAGACGTACAGCTTATTCTTCTCCATCATGACATTGCATTGGATCAGCGACGCCTCGAACGGATTCAGGGCTTTCCTCCCCCAAGCTGCCAAGAGATGCGATCTCTGGCGCAAAGAGCTCGATGGCTATGAGCTCGAACCGTACTTCCTTTTCGACATGGTGAAATATTTCAGGTATGCCGAAGTTCCAGTGACAAAATACTACCATCTAAACCAGAGCTACTCTAAGATGAAGCCATTCGTTGACTGGTTCAATATCATCAAGCCCGTCATAATGAAGACCCTGGAAGATCTGGGCGGGAAACGGCCAAAAAGATGAATCATTTCAGATGCAGCAATATGAATCCGGTGTTGGAATATTGCGTGCTGAAAAGGCTGGATGAGAGATACTCATTTGCAAGAGTATTCGCTTTATCTGAACCTAGAAGAGAAACACATGACGTGTCCAACGTGAGATAGGAATAACCGCGTCCTTTAAGGAAAGCATAAACGTCGCTGACGCTATCGTTTACAGCATCTCTTTTGAATATCTCGTACGTCGACACATAAGGTTCTGAGAGCATGTCGCTCCCGATTATCTTGTCATCGCTTGAACAGAGTGGGAATACCAAGGTATTTACTGGGAGGAGAGTCTTAAGCTGCATATAGCCATCCAGTTCTCCTTGGGAATAGAATGATGTCCCGGGGGGCCATGCAGCGGTCTGCACACTCAGCTTTCCAACACCAGATGTGATAAGCACAGATATCACCAAAAGGGCCAGGATAATGGTCTTATGTTTTGAGAAACGATCCTCGATCGCTAGGTATGCGTGGGCTGCGAGGATTGCAACAGGGATAGAAAGAAAGACCCAGAATCGGTGGGGGAAAAACTTTACGGGCATTGCGTTCCCTTCGGTACCCAAAAAGCAGAATACGAGCCAGATTATCGACGTGAGCATCCAGGGTTGAGGCTTTCCAGAAGCGATATCACGCAAGGAAAGGATCACCCCTAAAATGCAGAGCAGGATGATAGCCGATCCGATGCCAATCTCCTGGTCTATCTTACTATTTGGTTGCACGATAAAATAGTCATTGAACGAATAGACGACACCTCCAGATGTGTCCTCAGTGCTGTTCGGATTGAATAATCCTGAGAAATATCCGATGCCGATTCCTTTGGAGGTGTAATCCACACCGTACTTGAGAATCATCGAACCGTAGAACATCACGCATATCAATACAGCGATTACTCCGATAGTGATGACCGGTTTCAGCAATCTCCATCCTTCTTGATAGAATTTTATCAGGAAGTAGATGGCGGCCATGGGAAGGAACACCACTGCGACCGCTGGCTCCGATAGCGATAGCGATCCAATCACAATGCCGGCTGGAATTATGAAGCGGCTGTCCTTCATGCTTTTTTCACAAGCATAGAATGCTGTGAACAGGAGCAGAATTCCAAGTGTCTGCGCCCAGATGAAGTGCCCCATGAACGACGGGAGCATCAACAGAAAGAACGTGCCGATGACGGCTAACTTACGATTTCCGGTCATCGCTTCAAAACAATAGAATGCGAGTATCAATCCGATACCAATGAGGAACGCATTGAAGAATTTCACCGTATCGCTAAGCGATAGGGTCATTTGATGCAGCACACCCATGAGGACGTCGTATACCGGAGGGTATGGTTCTATATATAATCGCGTGAAATCCGTACCATCGAAATACCGTGAATAGCTCCCAGTCTGCGTCACCCATTCGACTCCTGTGGCGTGAATCCAAGGGTCATCGTCCTCCAGCCAGGGATATGATGTAGCCCCAACCCAAAAGACATAGATGTTGATCAGGGCCATGATTAAGACTAGTATCAGGAGCATATCTGGCTTCTTCGGCATCTTCAGCTCGAAATCTTTCTTGCTGACCGACCATGCGAAAGCGAGCAGCGCTACGCCAAGGAAAACCAGCCAGTTCAGGGGGATATGTAATATGTTGAATATTACGCTCAGGACCGAGAAAACGGCCAGACCAAACCCGATCGACATCAGGTTCTTCTCCTTCGTCAAGATGAAGCCAAAAGAGAACGAGACGAAAAGAAGCCAGATTGTCGGGAGTAAGAATTCGAGCACCATATATTAAGCGATGGTGCATGTTAAGAATAAAAACCATTCCATCCGGCTGGAGGGGATATGCTGGATATTGGACGCGCCCATAATCATGGGCGCAATTGACCCGTCCTTATAAATTTATAACTGTAAAAAAAGCACGATGGACGCCATAACAGCAGCTGCCGTTGCAGTGAGCAGTCCGCTGCTTCATAGCATAGGTATGATCATCGATAATGACTGGATATATGCAGCCATGGTGCTGGTCCTGCTCTTTATCGGCGAACGCCGCAGTTCCAAGAGGATTAAGATCCTGTTCTCGATTACACTCACGATGCTGGCTGTGATGGCACTTAAACCATTGCTAGCGGTGGATCGGCCCTGCGTAGGCCAGGTCACCTGCCCTTTCGACTATTCCTTCCCGAGCGTGCATGTCGCAGTGGCATTCGCCCTGATGATCGCGTTCCTTGATAAGAAATCATTCGCTTTCTATTTCATATTCGCGCTATTCGTGGCATTCACGAGGATGAATCTCGGCTTCCATACGTTCCGGGATGTGGCTGGAGCCCTCGTAATCGCTTTGATGGCATACTATGTCACGGACATCATATGGGACAGGTTAGAGAAGATGTATGGGGGTGCCTCGCATGGATAAGGAGACCGGGCGGCAGCTTTTCCATCTGGCCGTGGGACTCGTGGCATTAGGCATGCTCCTTTACTTTGGGCGGGGTTTTGCCATGGCCGCCGTGTTCTCAGTGCTCATCATCGGCATGCTTCTCATGAACCTCCGGCTCCTTGGCTTTGGCATCCCGCTCGTGACCTGGTTCGAGAAGAATTTCGAGAGGAAGGACGCCAAGCTGCCGGGCTGGGGTTCGGCCTGCTACGCTGCAGGAAACCTCATGCTGCTGACTTTCCTGACTGATGCGCATGCGATAGCTGCATGCATGATAATACTCGCTCTCGGAGACAGCGTATCGACCATCATCGGAAGGAGGGGCAAGATAAAAATCCCATACAATAGATCAAAGACGGTTGAGGGTTCGCTAGCATTCTTCATCGCTTCTCTTTCAGCATACCTGTTCATCGGACCCCCGGCGGTATTGCTGGCCGCACTCGCTGCATTAGTCGAAAGCCTCCCAGGTCTAGAAGATAACCTGACTATCCCTGTGGCGTGCACAGCATTCATACTCATCCTATGAGGTGCCACATGCATATCCTTTTCACTGACAAAAACCCTGCGAGCAAATGCATCGCACAGATGCTCACCGACCATCATGGGTTCAAAGCGGATGGAGCGGATAAATGGGTTGGGGATTATAGCACCACATTGATCGATACCAAAGTTGCTTCTGTGCTGGAGGTACCATCTGATTTCGATACAGATACGCTCATCGTATTGAGCACACACAGGAGCAAGGTGCCGGGGAAGATGCTCACTGCGCATGTTCCCGGCAACTGGGGAGCCGCAGACATGGGCGGGGAGCCGAAATCATTGAATACCGCCCCTGCGGCACTGCTGAAAATGATCCTTCAGGAGCTCAAGAAAGAAGGAGATAGGATAAACTGGCCTGTTTCGCTGGAAGCGGACCATCATGGCCCACTCTCGAAAAAACCCATAGTTTTCGTGGAGATTGGAAACGGGGAAGAGCAATGGGAAGATAAAGAAGCGGCTGAAGCAGTGGCGAGTGCCATTATGTCTGCGATTTCAAGATTCAAAAAAGAGAAAACACCGATAATTGCTTTCGGAGTCGGAGGAGGGCACTATCCGATGACTTTCACAAGGCTGATTATTGAAACAGATATAGCGGTAGGGCATATCCTGCCCAAATATTCGATAGAGACGTTGGATGAGGGCATGTTCAGGCAGGCGGTTGAGAAGAACGTGGAGAGGGTAGAGAAAATCCTGATAGCCAAGGATGAGACGAATCTCGTTCAGAAAGAGAAAATCAAGAAGCTGGCCGCGCTCGTCGGATTGCCATGCGAACTCGTGTAAGTAAAGAAACAACAACACTTTAAACCGTTTCTAATAAACCAAAAACATGGTAACCGCTTCAGAAGCTTCTAATTTGGATTCGATGACCGTGCAATTGAGCAGGGAAGTTTTTCAGCCTATTCTTGATGATGCCCGACCACAACGCCCGCACTCGCAAGGAGACGTCATGCTATTGTTAAAACAAACATTGGGAAATGTGGATTTGGGCAATGCATACATAACTTCGCATCATTTGATAGACGTTACATCCGTAAGAAAACCGGAACCAACAGAACGCCCGTATTGGTGTCAGCCGAGGGATGAAAGGTTATACAGTACGGAGATATCCATGCGGTTCCAAGTCGATGGCGGATGTCTCACTGCGATTTATAGGGTCGAGTACCCAGGCGCGAATTGCACCGTTGGACAGATTGAGGAAAGGAAAAAAATCACGATCATCGGCCCTAAAGATATGATTTCAAGAATCTCGGGACACGATAAGCTCGACCTCATCCGCGAAACACTGGACACCCGGGACAGGTCGGGGATCAACCCGCTTGAGGAACCAAAACCGGTTTTATCAGAGATAACGATGACTCTTTCGAGGCCAGTATTCCAGCCGCTCGACCAAGGAAAAAAAGATAAATCAAAATCAGGCTTCGGAGAGGCCGCGGCAATGGGCGATATCGCGATATTGATTAACAGGCTATTCGGTAGTGAAGCCATAATAGGGGAATTCACATGGAGAACCGCTTTCAAAACCACTTTCCGCGGTCCTGCAAGCACCAGTGAAGTGTTCAGGCTCAACCGAAGCGATTGGAACCAGAGATGGGATGTTCCAGTGACCGCGGGCGATACGAATTTCATCGTGAGCTTCGAGGGCCCGCAGTTGAGAAACGAGACTGGGGCGCCACCAAGGGATGACCAGGAAGCAAGACAGAAGATCACGATAACTGGGGAAGAGGGAATCATAGAGGGATTGAGATCCTCGGGCAAAACGATCGGATTATGCGCTGAACTGGACGGCCGGGATATCGCCGGGGCAAAAAGGGTTTTAGAGGCAGCTTCCGCTGAAGCGGCCAGGGTGAGGATTGGGGAGCTCTTGGGCAAAAAGCCTGGCGCCAAAAGTAGACCACCGGTAACGAAAGTATATTCCCCAGAAGAGAGATACGGTCACCGGGCAGGCGTGAACCCCGACCAGGGATTTGTGCCCCCGCCAAAGATGAATCGGGTGGAAGGAGCAAAAAGCCTGCAGATGAAACCAAAACCTGGTTTTGGACAAGGACAGCGGTTTGCAGGACCTCGAGTCAGATAGTGAAATCAGATCCCTGAGATAATCCCGTAGGAGTTCTCAGGAAGCTCGGTGACGAATCTCGAGAGCTTCTGCTCCTCGGTGGAATAGAACCTTCCTGAAGCCATGGAATAGCTAAGGTAAAGTTTTCCCTTCGCCCGGGAGATAGCGACGTAGAACAATCTGCGCTCCTCTTCTATATCCGATGATCTGGTATGCGGAAGCATGCCTTCGGTGAGCCCCATCACGAATACCGTATCCCATTCGAGGCCCTTGGCTTGGTGTATCGTGGATAATACGAGATCCGGTTTTTTGTCGCTTCCTCGACGCACTTCATCGGGCGATAGCGCGAAGGAATCCAGGAAAGAGCTGACGTCCGGGGCCTTGGACGCGGCTCCTATCAACGCATCGATGTCCTGTTTCCGCTCTGCCGAATCATCGAATGTGGCCTCCATATACTTGCGGTAGAACGATGTGTAGAATCTATCCAGTATCGCCGCCGCATTTCCCTCCATGGAAAGGATCTCGCGCAAGAATGGCGATGCGCGGGTCTTTTCGATTCGACATTCTCCAGGCTCTGGAGCATGGAATCGAGCGAGGGGGCGTCTGCTATCGATTCGGCTTTCTTCTCTCCGATTCCCGGCAGAAGCCTCAGGATGCGGGATAATGCAGCCTTGTCTTTTGGATTTTCATGCACCCGCAGTACCGCGAGCATGTCCTTTATGTGGGCCTGCTCCGCGAATCTCATCCCGCCTCGCAGCTCGTACGAGATACCCCTACGATTCAATTCGAGCTCTAGCTCCGAGACGATATATGTGCTCCTGAAAAGCACCCCCACCTTGGAGCCGCTTAGCAGCTCCTGCTCAGCGAGAGATGCTATGGCATAAGCTTCTTCCGAAGGGTTCTGGGCTTCCATGAGTTTTGGGATATCGCCGCCTTTCCCGGTCGCCATGAGCGTCTTGTCTATCTTCACAGAACTGGCTTCGATGCATTTGTTGATGATCTTGACTATCGGATCGCTGCTCCTGTAGTTCGTCCTGAGAAAAAAGACCTTGGCGCCATAGGAATCCCTGAACTCGAGCATGTTCCGGATGTCGGCCCCCCTGAAAGAGTAGATGCTTTGGGAATCGTCCCCTACCACCATGAGGTTCCGCTCATTTGATGAGCCCAGATAGAGCATCGATATGAATGCCGCCTGGAGGCGGTCCGTATCCTGGAATTCGTCGATGAGTATATCCGTGTAGTGCGAGCGATAATGCTCGAGGATGCGCGGGTTTTCCTTCAGGAGGCGATAGGATAGAAGCAGGAGGTCATCGAAATCCAGCGCATCCATGGATTTTTTCTCTTTCTCATACTCGACTGCGAACTTCTCCACCTCTTCTGCGTGCTTGGATAGCTGGAAGAACTCCGGGTCATCCATTATGATATCGGAAATGGATAGCATACGGAGCTTGGAAAGCGAGAACGCTCGCATGAAGATGGATGCGGAAGAACGCTTCACCTCTGGGAAGGATCGCTTCATCACCCGCACGAGCAGCGTGATGGCATCGTCGTCATCGAGTATCGTGAAACGCGGACTTAGGCCTGCCGCGGTGGCATGGCGGCGCAGGAGCAGGTTGGCGAAATGATGGAATGTCCCGGCCGTGATCCTGCTGGCGCTGTCCCCTGCAAGATCCAATGCCCTCCGTTTCATCTCGGCCGCGGCCTTGTTGGTGAATGTGAGCAGGAGGATGCGCTCCGGAGCGACACCGTTCTTGAGCTGGTGGCATATCCTGCTGATGATCGTCCGGGTCTTCCCTGAACCCGGGCCCGCCACAACGAGCACCGCGCCGTCCCCTTCCATGACAGCGCGCTTCTGCTCGTCATTGAGGCTTTTCAAGTGCATCTTATTCCTCTTCCTCGGTGAGACCGATCGCTTCCCTGAGCGCGGTCGTGTCCTTCGTACCGCCTTTCTCCACCTTGAAGAATGAGACTCCGGCCGCTTTCGCAGCCTGCTCGTCATATATCGAATCCCCGATGAATATCGCGAAGCGACGGCTTATCTTGGTCTTGCGGATTATTTGGGTTATCTGGTCCGGGTATGGCTTGTTGGAAAGGACTCGGTCCCGGCCGCAGACAACCTCGAAGTGCTTGTCCAATCCCAGGTGTCTTAGTATCTCCTCTATGTTCCGGCTGTGATTACCGCTAGCGATTCCTAGCTTGATCCTTTTCTTGTGGAGCTCACGCACCAACGCAATCATATCCGGGAAGACCGCGTAGGACTTCTTGAGCACGGTCCCTGCCTCGTTCTTCCTGTATATCTCGTCCACCTTCTTCTTGAGGCCGGGTTTTGACGCGATCAGATTTGATATTATGATCAAGTGGTCCGAGGGATTGACTACGATCCCCTCCTTGGCTGCGAGGGCGATTACCTCAGCCCTCACTTTGGACCAGTCCACGTCCATGCTGACCAGCGTGTCATCTAAGTCGAAAATGACGAGCTTCATCATGATTTATAATTATGGCAATACTGATATTAAATCATGTCAAAACCGCAAGAGAGGTCCACGGTCGTCGAGATCAACGCCACATCAGAGCTGCTGGGCATCGTTATAGCCCGTGGTCCGCTCGAGGAATGAATATGTCCGATGAAGGGGACCTGCACAAGAAGTTCGAGACGCCCAAGCCAGTGGCTGTCGGGGATCTGAGAGACGTCACGATTGAAAGCCAAGGAGGCCATGGCGACGGGATCGCCAAGATAGAGGGTTTCGTTGTTTTCGTCAAAGGTGCCAGCCGCGGCGAGATGTGCAAGGTCAAGATAACCGATGTCAAGCGCACGTTCGCCACGGCAGAGAAAGTCCATCATGGCGATGTAGAAGAAAGAACTGATGACGAGATAGAAGGCGGAAAGGGGGGCCCGAGCGGCTAGTCTATTTTAGGGCCCAGAAGTTGATGAATGCGAGCAGCAAGATCACCGCCACCAGGCCGAAACTGATTTCTGTCCGATTCAGCGTATCTTCATTGAACGGAACGCTTCCACGGGAGATGTTCGTATCGATAGGGCTGCCGTTCTCGAGCATGTTGCCGTTGAAAGAGAGCATCCTGCTCAGCAGCGATTCGTTGTATGATCCGGAACCTCCGCAGGCATCATTGACTTTCAATGACAGGTTATTGGCTCCGAGATCGGAGTACGTCGTATTGAACTCGTATACGAACACGAATGGGTGGTTCTGGGACTCGATAGGGGATGGGATGAACGAGCTGTTCGATATCGTTTCCGACCATTGGATCGACTGGGTCAAATTCGACTGACTGTCCAAATCGGTGAGATTCGACAGCATCGATTGGTTGAGGGACCTCAGCTGCCGCATCCCGTACGGACCACTGGAATTCTCAAACCAAATCAATGTATCGTTTCCACTCGGAATACCATCCAATTGCACCGATGCGCTGGAAAGCGGGACCTGAGAGAGCACAACGATATCGAACTGGTTGTTTCTGAACCATTGCTCGTTGAGTACAGGAGCGAGGAGGAAGAATAGGTGGTTGGCGCCATATACTCGATAGGTGAAATTCTGTGAGATGGGTATGGAACCGGTTTTCGGAATATAATTATCTGTGCAGCCGGACAAAGATGAGGACTGGGCATCGAACTGGTATGTGACCTTTACATCTCCATGGATATAGACGCTGAGGTTGTCTGCGCCGGAAGAATCAATCATGGCAGATCGGATATTCTCTGGGATGGGGACAGATGTATCCAAGAGGTATGAGGCATTGGCACCACGGAAAGAGAGATCCACGCGGACCCCGCTATAGTCGACAGTGGGCTGGCTCGCCTTTTCGACGCATTGGCCGATGTAGAAATCAGAGAAATTATCCAGGATGACGCCGCGAGCAACCAGGAGGGAAAGCCCGTCGCTAGGGCACACCGAACCATCCAGCATGGATGAGAACCCTATCGGATATACGCTTGATCTTATCTTGAGGATGGCATGTGAAGGGGAAGGAGCTTCGATTACTGAACTATTCGCGAATGTATCGTTGTATTTCCCGTCCAGGTTGAGATTCTGGTTCGCATTCTCTACAGCGGTCCACTGCGGTTGTGATGTGTATTGGGAGAAGACTATGCCGCAGAAAAGCAGCAGGATGAGCATCGCGTGGATAGAGCTGACACCGGTCATAACATATCGCTCAGCCGATCTATAGGGACGAATTCAATCGTGGAATTGGACTGCATTATCCTCATCCTCGCCTGTTCCCGCTCAGTGAGACTGGAAAGGATGCGCTTGACCTCGGCCTTGTCATCCACCACAATGATGCCTTTTTTGGAGAAGCTGTCCCCGAAGAAGCCTATCTCGTAATCTTTGGTGATGAACTTTCCGTCTTTTTCTGAGAATGGGGTCCCACTCTCTATCAGGTATTCACGAATCATCCTGCATAGCACATTGCCGCGGACGTCGCCTTCGCCTTTGAGCTGGTAATAGTCGCGATGGCTCTCTAGACGGCCGGCCTTCTCAAGCCGCTTCAATACCTCTTCCACATTTCCTTCGGTTATGTCGGCTCCGTTGGTCAGATATCTTTTCAACCCTACAGAGAATTCCTGGGCGGTTATGGGAACTCCCTCGAGTTTCATGTCCCTTCGTACGCTTGTGAAGCATTCCATGGCACGATCCAATGGAACGGCTATCTCTTGCCTCACATAACCCACGCTATCTCCGAACCTCAGGCTGTACACTGGCCTTTTCGTCATCCTAGCGCCGAAGTACACGACCACTATCAATAGCAAACCTATAGTACCGTATTCCAGGTAAAAATCGAACAGCGGCATCTGCGCGTTATCGTAAGGTATTTGGATCGTTGAACCGGCTATTTCGATATTGAAGTCGTTCTCCCCTTGGGCTAACTGCGCATTCACGGTCAGAGTGCCATCGGATATGTAGAAATCCCTCTTATCGCTCGAATTCCCTATCGAGACGTTGGCTTCGCCACTCTCCATCGGCATCCCGTCTACCAGAACCGAGAAAACGTAGGTGACGCCGCTATGCTGCGTCATATTGACTTCAAGGTCCTTGACGTGAAGCAGCCCGCTCGCGATCTCATGGCTGTTGTCATTTACGAAAAGCAGGTAGTCTCCTGGTTTCTGGAACGAGAGTTCTTCTATGAAAACATTCTCGTCGAGAACCCTTCGCAGCTGGTCCTTCTGGACGATCTTCCCATCTTTTTCGATATTGAAATATGCGGTTCCATTCGTCTTGTTCAGATCGAAACGGAGATCAGAATGTTCCCATGGGAATATCGATGGAGGTTCCGGGTCGAGCGTCTGGGACGTGGCATTGAGCTCATCCGTATCATAAATGCCCCTTAAGCCTTCCATGTCGTATATCAACCGCGCATAGTCGCTTCCATTCAATCCCATTGAAATTGTAGTGACGCCATTTCCAGAAAGAGGCATGACGGTGCTGTTCCGGAGCATCCATGTGTTATAAAGGATATCACGCTGGAGCGAGAAGTTTCCGCTGCTCATGAGATCGTCCAGTGTGTCGTTGTAGATTATGATGCGTGCTTTCTGCTTGCTTGAGAGGGAGTCATACCAATCCGATTGCTTCATGCCGCTGCTGAGAATGAGGTCAGTCGAACCAAGATAGATGATTGTGGCATTCGAACCGCCGCTCTGGAGATTGAAGAGCACATATGATGGGAGGGCTCCGGTGGGCACTATATACACTCCATCCCCTATAACTGGCTCGCTGCTCACGGAGACATTATAGCCGTAGCTCTCTAGTTCATCTATTTGATCTGCTAATTGCGGCAGAGTGGTCGCCTGGAGGGCCTGACTATCGTTTATTATCGTCACATCCGTGGAAGGTTGTGAATCAACTCCGAGGATAGTCAGGTTTCCGCTCCCGCGGTAATTGAACACCGTGTAGCCATGGTTTCCCACTGTCCCCGTCTCAAGCACCGAGAAGGTCGGCTGCGAGACTTCCATGACGCCTCCAGCTTGTGGAGCCGAGACGATATAGATTACTATCCCTCCGAGGACGAGAAGAAGGACTATCAGGACTCCTGCAATTATGTTGAGCAGTCTCATATGTCAGACCCTGGATCCATGAGGAAATCCACGTCGTTCTTGTAAAACGTGCGTATATCATCCAGTTTCAGCCCGAGCATGAGCGGTCTTTCAAGGCTCAGCCCCCAGGCGAGGACAGGGTATATCCCCGCAAGCGGCTCGCTCACCTCAGGCCTGAAGATCCCTGCGCCGCCTAGCTCCATCCACTGCTTCCGGTCATCGAAATAGACCTCGATTTCGAGGCTTGGTTCTGTATAGGGGAAGAAGCTCGGCCGGAAACGTATCTTCTCGAAACCTAGCTTCAGGTAGAACTCCTTGAGGATTCCGAGCAGATCCGTGAATTTCGCGCCCTCCCATGCGATAATGCCTTCAACCTGATGGAATTCCGCGAGGTGCTTATAATCTGTCGCTTCGTTCCTGAAAACACGCCCTATGGCGAAGTATTTCCTGGGCTTCTTATCATTGATTCCGGCCACATACCGCGCGGAGAGTGCAGTCGTGTGCGTACGGAGGACGCGACGCATCGCTTCCTTCGGATTCCACTTGTATTTCCAGCCATTCTCGTGGGATTCTTTGACGCGAGAGACGAGCGCACGATCCTGAGGCAGCGGAACCTCGCCATGAAGATAGAATGTGTCTGCGAGTTCTCGGGCCGGATGGTCTTGCGGCTGGAAAAGGGCGTCGAAGTTCCAGAAGGAGCTTTCGGAGATTGAACCATCCATCTCGCTGAATCCCAGTTCCAGCATTATGGCGCGCATCTTCCTGGTCATCTTTGTTATCGGATGCGCTCTGCCCATCGGGGCATTGGCGCTAGGCACGTTGAGATCGAAACCCGTATCTGCCACGTATTGCTTGCTGGTGCATATGATGAACATCTGCCGGGTGTTTTTCCTGGTTACCAGTTTGCGCTCGCAGAATTCCTCCACGGTCTCGATGAAGGCCTCATCAGCTGATCCCTTGCCGGATTTCATTACCAGGTAGGTCGCTTTGAGCTCTCTTGATAGATTTGAGACCTCCTCTTCGCTTTTTGCCTGGTTCAGCTTCCCGCCCTCAATCGTAATCAGACCCTTCACTTTGGCCCACCTAAGCCCCACGGATTTTTCCAATGAAGAAAGGTCGGCAACCGAAGCGCCGGAGGCTGCTTTCTTGAAAACTGAGATCTCCGGGAATTCTCCGGATCCGTACCCATCAAGCTCGGGTGTGGGGGCGTATGATTCGGATTCCACCACTTCGATGTTCACATAACCGTCAGACTTGAGAGATTCTACGGCCCTCCTCACGCTATCCTCGTTCAGACTGGTTTCCTTGGCGAGCTGTGCCATATCCATCTTTCCTTTCTTGGAAAGAATGCCGATGATAACGTCTTCTCCTTTATACATGAAACTCCTCCTCTATTCCTCTCCTCTCCTTTTTGCCATCATGATATAAAGATATGAACCTATGAGAATCACTGCTAGGGCGATCAATGCTAGCCCCTGCGGACCGCTCAAGGCGCTCCCAATAAGCGTGAGTATGTTACCGAAGAAATCCGATACTTCCTTGTCAATACCTTCCTCCACATCGAAGACTAAGGAGAACTTCACCAGAACCACGTCAGTCCATGATAAGCTGTCAACATGGGACGGAAGCTCGGCTGAAAATCCCTCAGGCTGTGGATTCAGGTCCAACAATGCGCTGCCAGGTGGGAGCATTATCGTGAGAAATACGTCCTTGCCCAATGTTATGCTCCCATCAGAATTGGTGGTGAATGAAAGCGCAGATGGATTAAGGATATATCTTTTCGTGCGTGGCTTGTAACTGTCCACAGTGAATAAACCGGTTCCATTTATGGGTTCTACGCCGCTCAGATTATTCGTGTATGATGGGTATGCCCAATAATCCAAGATGAGCTCTCCATGGCATGTGCCCTGTATCGGGTTGCATTCCGTGCGAGGTTGGGGTCGCAGACGAAGATCCCTGACATCAACTTGAGCAGTATTGACATGCAACTTGACATCCGGCAGGCCGATATTGGTGGACCAGTAAGAGAGTTCATTATTCGATATCCCGCTATCATAGACGGAAATGGAGTAATTGCCCGTCATGAAGAACTCTATGCTCTCATGAACATATGCGCTTCCGTCTCCTTGAATATCGCTCACGGTGACATTCACGCGAGTGATCAGGAAATCGGCGCTCGATACCCCGAGAAAGATGAGCAATACTAAGATGGCCAGGCGCCTCATAAAAGTGCTCTCTCCGTCAATGTATATAAATATAAGTAAGGGAAACACATCATGAAGCATACTATTGCGACCTTGGGGAGCCACTCTGCGCTCGATGTCTGCGAAGGCGCTAAGAAGGAGGGTTTCGGAACAATTGTCGCTTCCCAGAAAGGAAGGGAAAAGACTTATCTCGGATATTATAAGAGCAGGAAGAGGAAGACCGGAGGCAAGGAACGCGAAGTCGGAGTCGTGGACGAGCTTCTCCTGCTCAACAAATTCAGCGAGGTAGCGGATCCTGATCGAATGAGGTTCATGAAGGAACGGAACGCTGTATTCGTGCCGAACCGCTCTTTCGCGGTCTATGTGGGATACGACCGGATCGAGAAGGATTTCACTGTGCCGGTATTCGGAAACAAATCCCTTCTAAGGGCAGAGGAACGTGATGCGTCCAAGAACCAGTATTACCTCATGGACAAGGCAGGCGTCCGTAGGCCGAAGGAGCTTTCCTCCCCGGAGCAGATTGACCGGCTCGTGATAGTCAAGGCTAGCGAAGCTAAAAGGAGCTATGAGCGGTCTTTCTTCCTTGCTCGCTCCCCCGAGGAATACGTGGAGAAAAGCGAGGACCTCCTTGCGGCCGGGAAGATCACGAAGGATGGGCTTCAGAAGGCTAAGATAGAGGAATACATAATCGGCGCACATTTCAATCTGAATTTCTTCTACTCTCCAGTGCAACAGGAGCTCGAGCTCCTGGGGGTGGACACGCGTAGGCAGACGAACTTAGATGGCTTCCTCAGGATGCCAGCGGATGCCCAGCTCGAGACATTGAAACATGCCCAGCCTAGCACCATAGAAGTGGGCCATATCGCATGCACGCTGCGGGAATCGCTCTTGGAGCAGGTTTTCGACCTCGGAGAGAGGTTCGTGAACGCTGTCGGAAAGGAATACCCCCCAGGCATAATCGGGCCATTCGCGCTCCAGGGCGCTTTCGTTGAGGAAGGCAAAGAAGAGTTCGCCTGCTTCGACGTCTCATTCCGCATCCCTGGTTCTCCGGGCACAAGATTCACCCCTTATAGCGGGTACCTGTTCGGAGAAGGGATCTCGATTCGGCAGGAGAATAGCCATAGAAGTTAAGGATGCGGAAAAAGAGAAGATGATGGATAGCATCACGACCTGATGCCAATGATTAATCCCAAGAAGGCTGACCCAGGATCAGGGTGTTGAGTATCTTTGAAGCTTTGCGGGGCTTGTCCACATTTATGGCATAGACGCCTTCTGAATCATCCGAAGTAAGCACTGAGAAATCAGTGACCTGGACGCACTCCCCTTCAAGTATCTCGGTAATCCTTTCCTTCACATCGCCCGAAGCCTTGATTATGATTGATTCTAGATTGGCTGTTATGAATCCGCTTTGGGCGAGTATATAGCTCGCCTTCTTCTGGTCCTTGACTTCTATGGAGATTATAGCTTTCCCGCCCACCACATCTACAGAAAGACCTTCTATATTGACATTGGATTTCCCCAGGACATAGGAGATATCGGCTAGAAGCCCCACTCTGTCATCTGACACGATTGTTACTGATTTCATATCATCACCTAATCACAATAACTGCACAAGGTCTCCGCTTATGGCATCCAGCATCCTGAAAGCGCGGTATCCATCCTGCTTTCCGAATTGTAGTGCCCGGATCTTGGCATGCGTCAGGGATTTGAGCACCTGAAGCTTCTCCGCCATGCTCAATGAGACCGTCCTCTCCAGTGAGGCTCTCCCTGAACTCCGTCGCTGCATCCACCACTGCATCATAGCCAGACACGTTTTCGGTCAATGCGCCGGTAAGGAACATCAACTTGTCTTTGGCTTTGACCGCAGCTTTTCCAGAACTTAACATATCCATCCCCCCACCCATTCGTTTTACAGTATCATATTATGACTAAGGGTGTATTTATATCTTTCGCGGATTTTATTTGTTAGTTTCTCTATTTATTTTTTAAATATAGGAAATAATATCATTAATTTCGTTACAGTGCGATAAAAGAAACAAAAAACACAAAATCGATACGAATAGTGGAAGTGTGACTCGAATGCTGAAAAATATAATATCTCCTATCCAATCTCAATCCATGTTCATCCTGATAGCGGACGATATGGAAGAAAGCGTCGTGAATGAGATACAGATGCTTGGCCATGTGGAATACAAACCAAAAGACCTCAAGGCGGTTCTGCCCAATGCAGATGTACTTATAGTGAGGAGTGCCACGAAGGTCACTTCGGACCTTCTGCAACATGCGACGAAACTCAAGCTGGTCGCAAGGGCAGGGGTCGGGCTTGACAATGTGGATGCGAAAGCATGCCAAGCCAAAGGGATAAAGGTGGTAAATACCCCAGGAGCATCGACCAATGCCGTCGCTGAACTGGCTCTCGGAGTTGATGCTATGCGGCCTGCGGAACGTGCAGAAAGCCCACCATCAGATGAAGAGCGGGATCTGGGACAAGAAGAACCTCATCGGAAGGGAGTTGGAGGGCAAGACGCTGGGCGTCTTAGGCTACGGACGCATAGGCGCGAGCCTCGGGAAGAAAGCCCATGCTCTGGGAATGGATGTGATCGCATATAACCCGCCCCCAAGGAAAGATGATGGCATAGCCGTGTTCATGGATGATCTGGGCGAATTCCTATCCAGGGCGGATGTGGTATCGATCCATGTGCCTGCGACCGAAAAAACGGTCAACCTCATAAACAGGCAGAATATCGAGAGGATGAAGGATGGCGTGTTCATAGTGAACACGTCCAGGGGAGAGATAGTGGACGAGGATGCGCTATATGAAGCATGCAAAAGCGGCAAGATACACGGTGCGGCGCTCGATGTCTATCGGAGCGAGCCGTACAAGGGGAAGCTGCTGGAGCTAGATAACGTCTATTTCACTCCGCATCTGGGCGCCAGCACCAAAGAGGCGCAGAAGAGGATTGGGCAGGAACTCGTATCGATCCTGAAAGCCGAACTCAAAGGTTAATCCTCGACTTCGGCTTCCACAGTTGCCGGCTCGACAGTCATCTGGGCGAAATCCTTCGGCGCCATGCCTTTCGGGAGCACCATGGTCTTCGCGTGCTTTATCGGGAGCATCAGCTCGTTGGCCAACCGCACCAGTTCGTTGTTCGGGATGTAATTCTTGCACATGAGGAACGGGACATCTCCGTGGACCGTCCTCTCGGTCTCTACAGTGAGCCTATGGTTCTGGCGCAGGCCTGCAACGTACACCTTGACATCTATATAACCGCGTTTGAGTATCTCGTCACGAATCATGCACACCAACTCCTGCGAAGAACGCCAGGTCGTCTCCTCTCTCTGCTTCCACGACCTCGCCCTTGCGCAATTTCCTGACGTATATCCCGTCCACTATGAATGCGCAGTCGCTTCCCACCTTCACCGAGACCTTGGCGTCGTCTGCAAAGGTCTTCGGAGCGAACGCGCGCTTGTAAGGACATATAGGCACAAGGCTTAATTTCCTTTCCGTAGGGGCGAGTTTCTCCCCGCCTGCGGAAAATGCATAGGCTGCCGAGCCCAAAGCCGATGAGATTATGATGCCATCGCCTTCGAACGATGTTTTCGCGTCTCCATACGAGACTTCGAGCTCAGCGACCCGATAATGCGTCGCATGGACCAGGAAATCATTGAGCGCCACCTCGGTTTTTTCTCCGAGCCTGCATCTGAGCGTCATTATGCTTATGGTTTTTCCGCTTTCGAGAAGGGGGATCAGCTTCTCCTTCCAATCCGTGTTCTTGATTTGGCAGATGTAGCTTTTTTCGCTCCCTATCCCGAGCACCGCGCCTTCGACTCGGCCCTTGTAATGGGCATATAATATGGTTCCGTCCCCTCCGATGCAGATTGTCTTTGGGGGTTTTTTGGGTTTTTGGGGGTTTTTGGGGTTTTTGGGGGTTTTTTGGGGGGTTTTGGGGTGTTTTGGGGGTTTTTGGGGGGGGGGTTTGGGGTTTTTTGGGGTTTTTTTGGGTTTTTTTGGGGTTTTTTGGGTTTTTTCGGGGTTTTTTGGGGGTTTTTTGGGGTTTTTTGTTTTCGGGGTTTTTGGGGGTTTTTGGGGTTTTTGGGGGTTTTTTGGGGGGTTTTTTTGGGGGGTTTTTGGGGGTTTGGGGGTTTGGGGGTTTTTCGGGGGTTTTTGGGGTTTGGGGTTTTTTGGGTTGTTTTTTGGGGGGGGGGGGGGGGGGTTTTGGGGGTTTTTTGGGGGGGTTTTGGGGGGTTTTGGGGGGTTTTGGGGGGTTTTTTTTGGGGGTTTTGGGGGGTTTTGGGGGGTTTTTTGGGGGTTTTGGGGTTTTTCGGGGGGTTTTGGGGTGTTTTGGGGGGGTTTGGGGGGTTTTGGGGGGTTTTGGGGGGTTTTGGGGGGTTTTGGGGGGTTTTGGGGGGTTTTGGGGGGTTTTGGGGTTTTTTGGGGGTGGTTTTGGGGGGTTTTGGGGGGTTTTGGGGGGTTTTGGGGGTTTTTTGGGGGGTTTTGGGGGTTTTGGGGGGTTTTGGGGGTTTTTGGGGGGTTTTGGGGTTTTTTGGGGGTTTTTTGGGGGGTTTTGGGGATTTCTGTTGG
>CAWDBH010000021.1:0-10765 GCA_963800555.1 uncultured Microcaldota archaeon
AAATAAATAACGAAGAATGGCGCCAAATCCGTTAAAACGCATTTTTCCATCATAAACTCCCCTTTTTATACTCTTTCTACCATAATATATATTAACTGAGGGAAAGGGGTGGGAGCATGGGTGCAGGATTGAGGTTCCAGGGCCGTCTTGCGGCAGAGCTTGACTCGGCGATGGCTGAGAAAGGTTTCTACAGAGCTAACAATAGAAAAATAGAATCGATACTGTCGATCACTAAGAAAAGGCCATGGGTAATAGAGCCGCTCATCCATGACAATGAACGTATCTACGTGCTCAACCGTGACAATGGAAAGCCCATATTCGCGGCATTCGTTCTTGTGGATGAAGGCAAGGACACCGTGAGCGTGCTAGCCTCGAATCCGAGTGAGGCCGCGTCCGCAGGTAGTCTCACGAGCGCAGATCAGTACTTTAGGAGAACATACTCAGAGAAAAACGGTAATCCAGCTAATATAGCCGAAACGATCACCGCAGAGCTTTCGGCATTGGCCAACCTCAAGACTGCCCATCGCATGCAGATTCATTTCCACTCCGGCCGTATGCTGGATGGTTCGAGCCCGCACGATGATGGCGTCTCGGATATCGCATCTTCAATACGAAGAGCGCTCCTCCATCACGTCGACGTGTTCGTCTACACGCCACACAACTCATTCGAGATGTCTAACAGCAAGCACATGGTTTCCGTTCTAGATGAATTCGGCATGGTGGCTCCTATCGCAGGAGAGCTGACCATGCCTTTGATGGACGACCACCCGAGCGGCCCGCACCATATCGTGGTTGTAGCAGACCCGAAAATCGGATTCGGCATGGTCGGCGGCATCCTGATATCACGCGACAGATCGCTTAGAATGCCCTCATATTTCACTGGCATGACTATCGATAAGATGTACGAAGCTCTCGAGCCGTTCCGAGAGCGCAATTATGCGATAGTCGGATTGGCTCATCCAGTCAATTTCAATAGCACAACCCTGCCTATAAGCGGCGTGGGCCTGTTCAGCTCAGTGCAGCACGGGCACATCAGCTTCGACCAAGCCATGGCTTTTGCCGCCCAGAACGATTTTATCGAAAGCTGGAACGATTCGCTCTACATGGGCCAGATGTCATTCGAATCACCTGAATTCAGGACCAGGATGCTGGGGTTGCTCGCTGAGCACGGAACAAAGCTAGGCATACCTGACAACATGAAACTTTCCACCAATCTATGCAATATCCTGCTTGCAGCAGATCTTAAAGCGAAATTCGGCCTTGGACAGAGCTTCGGTTCGGATGCACATACGGAAGCCCCGCTCAGAAGGGATTACCAGGTCGGTGGCGATTGGTTCAGCCGGGGCTGGACGACCTTGGCGGTCCCGGAAGCCATGCAAAGCCACAAGATCAGCGCTGAGGAGTTCGTGCGAGGTATCTCGAGAAAGGAGATAACCATGGCGGCCGTGGCGTTCACAGAGATTAAAGACCAGCTCGTCAGGATCGTGGATTCGCGCATGAAACGACCGAAGGATGTAGAGCGCATCATCGCCCAGCAAAACCGCAAGGTCACAACCACCTATGCATATGAGCTCGCGAAAGACTTCGCCAATTTCCTCGCGCATGGCCATTTCAAGGACATAAGACGGATGAGCGAATGATTCATTCGCCGTGGTTCTCCAAAGCGGAATCCTCGGGATTCTCGCGATAGCTCTTGGCGGCTTTCATGAATTCCACGAACAGCGGAGCCGGCTCCTCGAACCTGCTCTTCAATTCGATGTGCGCCTGCGTCGCAACCCCGAAGCTCTCTTTCCACTCGACGATCTCCACTATGCCGCTTTTCGGGTGCGTGCCGGAAACGATCAGGCCATTATCCTGGAGAGGTTGGACATACGCAGGGTTCACTTCGTACCTGTGGCGGTGCCTTTCGGATATCGTTTCGGTTCCATACGCCTTGTATGCTACCGTGCCTTTCTTCAGTATGCATTCAAAAGCCCCAAGCCTCATGGTGCCACCGAGCTTCGAAACATTGTGCTGCTCGGGGAGGAGGTCTATCACCGGGTGCGGGGTCTTCTTGTCGAATTCAGAGGAGTTCGCCTCTTTGAGGCCGCAGACGTTCCTCGCGTATTCCACGACCATGAGCTGCAAGCCGAGGCAGAGCCCAAGATACGGGACCTTGTTCTCTCTGGCATATTTTATCGCCTTGATTTTCCCTTCTATGCCGCGGTCCCCGAACCCGCCAGGAACGAGGATGCCGTCATAGCCGGAAAGCGTTTCCGCGACATCGTAATCCTTCTCGAGATCGCTCGCTTCGACCCATCCGACTTCCAGGCCACTGTTCACAGAAGCGGCTCCGTGCACGAGCCCTTCTTTGACGCTGATGTACGCGTCCTTCACCGCAGTGTATTTTCCGACGACCGCTATCCTCAGCGGTGTGTCTTTGGGTTTGGTTGTCCTCGAGACGCGCTTTTCCCATTCCTTGAGACCCGGCTCCTTTTTCTCGTCGAGTTTCAATCGTTTCGCTATCTCGCGGTAGATCCCCTGCTTCTCCAAGACGAGTGGTAGGTCGTAGACGGTGCTAAGCATCGGATCGTCGAGGACAGCTTCTTCCGGTACATTGCAGTAGATGCTTATCTTCTTCCGCGCATCCTCGCTGAGCTTCTCCTGTTCCCTAGTGACTATGAGGTCAGGCTGGAGGCCGATGCTCTGGAGCATCCTCGTCGCATGCTGGGTCGGCTTGGTCTTCTGCTCCCCAGGAGAGACGCTTGGAACATAGGTGAGCTGTATGATTAGCATCTGGTCATGCTCGAACTTGAGCTGCCTCATGGCTTCTATGAAATAGCCGTTCTCGAGGTCGCCGATAGTTCCGCCCACCTCTATGAGAACGATGTCGGCATTGCTCTCCTTACCGACTTCTGCCACGCGAGCTTTTATCTCGTCGGTCAAATGCGGTATGAACTGAACGTCACGGCCGAGGAATTCCCCCTTGCGTTCCCTTTCGATCACCCTCTGGAACAGTTTCCCGCCGGTTATCGATGAGGAACCGGATAAGGATTTGTTCAGAAACCGCTCGTATGTGCCGAAATCGAGGTCCACTTCGGTACCGTCATCCAGCACGAAAACCTCTCCGTGCCTGAACGGGTTCATGGTGCCACAATCTACATTGAGATAACCATCGAACTTTATCGGGACGACGTTGTACCCGCGCGCTTGCAGGAGCTTCGCGATAGAAGAAGTCAATATCCCTTTCCCTAGGCCCGACATTATCGAGCCAGTCACAACGATGAATCTGGTCTTTTTCTCTGGCATAGGTGGAATTAACGTTCCAAGTTTTTAATCATTGCGCAATGACCGGTTATTCAAACTTAGCAATACCTTTTTTAACATAAAAAGCGACTATTTATAAAAACATCCACTTCAATATATACCGATATTCATGGCTCAGAAACACTTAGGCCCCGCAACCCGAGCTGGAAGCGGCGTGGCGGCAGCGAAACCTACAGCAGCAACGTTTACTGACGGGCTGGCTATGAGGACAGAAATCACGGGGCTTCTCTCTAGGGAAATAGCACAATTGGAAATACAGCTTGAGCCTTTGCGGGCTAAAAGGGATTCGATAAAGAACAGAGCGCGAAAACAAGAAAGGTCTCTCTCTCTCGGAAATGAACTATTTGAAATAAATGAAAAGATGAAGCAGCTCGAAATCATTTGCAAGATGCGCCAGAGCGATGCTAATAATAGACTTTCTGAAAGGGCAGTAGAAATTATAGAGATGATATTCAAGAATCCTCAAGCCGGATTTGAAGAACTGGTCGGGCCAAACAAAATAGATGGCGCTACCGCGGCATTCACAAAAAGGGTGCTAGGCAGGAGTTATAACCGTACAGTTGCGTATGGGATAGATACCCCGATTGTTTCCAAATTGAGTGGGTTCTCGATTTTTGGCGTAGTCGTTGCGGAGCATATAACCTGGTCTGCGTTCACTCCCCGCAAGATAGGGCAGAAAATAGAAGAAATAGACAAGTTCATGGTTGCCCGCGGATATAATGAATCCGATCTTGAAAAAGGTGAGTTCGATTACGATGGCATGCTTGCTGCAGACGAAAAATACGCGAAATTCAAGGCAAGGGTCAAAGAAATCGAAGGTGAACTGCCCACACTAAGGTCGGAATTGGCAATCGTTCAAAGAGAATATGATAGCGCCAGAGCAGAAGCGTATGCAGAATGGAGCAGACAAGCCGAAACCCGGGTGGAAAAAGAGAAAAGGGCTATGAAACCACGCATAATCATCACGGATTTGATCGGGTTGGTTACAGCGGCGGGTAGTTCCATCCCGATTGCTCTCGGAAATATCAGATTGGGGATCGGTCTGCTCTTCTCTGGGGCCATGGTTGCCGTGGGCCACAGGATTTTGAGAAAGCCGAAACTTGAAACCCCGCCTACAGAGCTTGAGATCGAGGCGCGGATTTTGGGAAAACTGCAACTCGAAATCGATCCACTAGAGGACGAGAGGAAGCTATGGATTCGAGACCAAGCGCGACTTCTTACACCCGGAACAGATAAATAAAACTGCAGGCTCAGATCCGGTTCAGCACATCCTTTATCTTCTCGATGGGCATGTCCGTGGCGATCATCGGGATGCGCTCGCGTTCCGATATCTTGATAGCCAGTTTGTCTACCTTGGTCGGGTCGAGATTGTGTAGAACGATCGCGGAAGGTTTGGATGAGCTCACACGTACTACTACGAGCGGGCTCCTCCCAGTGCTCACCCCAGTGAATATGAATACGCGTTCATTCACGTTCCCGTAGAGGTTCTGGAAATACGAGAACGGCATGTCGAGTATGACCTTTATGCTGTCTATCAGCGTGTACCCGTAGATTTTCTTGCTCTCGATCAGGTCCGGGTTGGTGAGCACTTTCCCCTCTATGAGGCCCACGAAATCCTTGAGCGGGATCGAGCGCGCGAATTCGTGCACTTCGAAGTATTCGCTCACCGGCTTCTCCTTCTCCCTGAATTTCTGGGATATCGTCCCGCCTTTGATGACGTCAAGCTCGAAGAGGGCGTTCACGAACCTCTTTATGACTGTCGTGCCAGGGGATTTGCGTCTGTTGCCTTCGTAATCGCTGATAGTGGAGACGGTTATCCCGAGATGCCGCGCTAGTTCGACCTGGGAGATGCTGAATATCTCGCGCCACTTGCGCATGGTCGCTCCAGGATCCTCGGAAAGCGATATCTCCCCGGCTATCTCCATCTTGACCTTTTCCATAAGCATCACCTGATGAGTTATTCCTATTCACGCCGAGCTTTTATATTGATTCCGTCTATTGCCTGTGGTATATTCGACACTCTCGCTAGGGGAGGTTTATAAAGAATTTCAGGCAACAGGACAGCATGCCATTGGAAATAATCGCACAGTTCTACGATACCATTAACCCCGGGCTGTTCGATTCCGCATCTGTCCTCCTCGTCATCTCATTCCTAGTCTGGGAGATCCCACGCTCAATCAAACTCATCGGAGAGGAATATACGAAAGGGCTATATCCGGAAGGCGGCCGTGTAGCTGATATAGTATTGTTCGTTATCGGTCTTTTATCGATGGGCTTCTTCTTCACGGATGATAACGGCGCGAAGATAATAGAGTTTATCAAAACGCCGGGCATAACCGAGCCTCTACATAATCCTCATGGTAACGGTTCCGCTCATAATCCTCATGGGGTTCCTCAAGAGGTTCTTCGCTAGGGTGGACAAGCACGAATCCATAACGATATTCGTGGTCCACGGTTTTCTGGATCTGGCTCACACGGCTTTCTTCGTTTCATTGGCGATAATCGTGATACCGGTAATCGGGTTTTTGATCGGTCTGCATTGACGAATTCTTATAAATGTGGTTTCCGTATCCTTCTCAGGTGTTTTCAGATGCCTCCCAAAAAGAAATCAGCGAAGAAATCTAGAAAGAGATGTGTTTGCGGCAGTGACTGCCATGACAAGGACGCGTACCTGCCAGGGCTCCTGCTCCTGGCATTCGGAGCGGTTGCGATCCCGGCTAACTTAGGTATCATTCCTGGCATGCAATGGATACAGGCATGGCCGCTTGCCGTGGTCCTGCTCGGCACAGTGCTTATCGTGAGAGTCGGGGTTTGCAGAAACAAATCCAAAAAATAAATCTTTTCATTCTTTTTTCGAAACTATCTGCTTTTTAAATACTATTGTGCACATATTACCACATAGACTCTTTGGTGCAACCTATGAAACAAGTCACTGATGTGAGGACTTTGAAAAACAGACAGCTTGTCGACTATGCGACGAATATTGCAAAAGAACGTGGTATAGGAAGCAAACGTGAATTCAAGCTTAGAGAACCTGCAATAGAGAATGAGCTCGCCAAGCGAGGTCTCAGAGGAGATGTAGTCCTCGCAGAAGCCCAGCTATAATCCTTTTTCTGCAGCGTATGCGATTGCATTCTTGAATATCTTGAGGCCCATCGGCTCCTTAATCCCGCCTTTAACCCACCACGGGCAATTCTCCACTATGTTGAACGCTTCGGGGTGTGGCATGAGGCCGAATATCCTGCCGCTCCTGTCGCATAGCCCGGCGATGTTCATCATGCTGCCGTTGGGGTTGTATGGATAACCGGCTAGATTGCTGCCCTCATCCACGTATTGGAACACGATCTGGTTATTCGTTTTCAGCGTTTCCAAGGTTTCAGCGTCTTTCGGTATGAATTTCCCCTCACCATGGCGTATCGGTACGAGCGTCCGATCTATACCTTTTGTGAATATGCACGGAGACTGCTGATTGGCCTTCAAGATGACCCAGCGGTCCTCGAAATGCCCGGAAATCGTTGTTCGTGAGCGTCACGCGCTGCTTGAAATCCGGTTCGGGGAGCAGTCCCATCTTCACCATTATCTGGAAGCCGTTGCACACCCCGAGGATGAGGTTTCCTCGCTTGATGAAATCCTCGAGCTCGATCATGGAGGCGGAACCGCATCTTGTTGCCGAGGACCTTCCCGGAGCCCAGGTCATCGCCGAAAGAGAAACCACCGGGTATCATGAGCATGTTGTACGATTCGAGGATCTCGGGATTTTCAACAACCTTGTTCATGTGCATTATATCCGCGCTAGCGCCGCTTTTTTGTATGGCATATCTGCTTTCCTGCTCGCAGTTGATGCCGAATCCGGTGAGCACGAGGGCTTTCAGTACCATGGTATATTGTTGAAAAGATAAAAAGTTAAATGCTTGGGAATAAGATATTCATGATTCAAATGAAACAACATGGGGTCGTAACCGAGGAGAGGAAGTTTCCAAACGTGCGTGAATTAGTGGGAAATTCCTCTCGAATATACATGCTAACCTTAAGGTGGGGGGCCAAGCAGTTGATGCCGAATCTCGCCGGATTGGATAAGATAATCGAGGGGCATCAGGATGTCAAACTCGGTACCGACGCCATAGATACCCACCCACATATCAGAAAATTGTATTCCGTTGCAACTTCAGATCAGAAGCGAGCTTTCCTATGGATGTCGCACCATCTTGCTCCAGATAAACTCGATAGGATGGACAAGCTGATTGAATTGAATACGAGGCGTGCAACCCATTCGAAACACGCCAGTCATCCAGGTTTGTAGGGTCTGGTTTTTCAGCATTCTTATACTTTTTTCAATCCTTTTATCCCATCATATTTAGATTCCGTGTTCGTCGGTGCGCGGGAGAAGAGATGGGCTTTGTTCGAGATGCATATCGCAGCCGTCATTATCGTATCAAGCCGCTTCTGGTCGTCTCCCGCGCTATGGAGTTCCATGGCTAGATTAGCTGCGATATACGCAGCATTCTTATCGAACGGAAGCACGGTCACGCTATTGAGGAATGATTTGACCGCATCGGTTTTGGTCACCGCCATCATCAACTGCGTCATTGCCAGGCTCGTCAGGCAGATCTCCTCGTTTGGCGCATAATTGCGGAGCTTTTCGACCACAGTAAGGTCGCCGCGCAGCAAATCGAGTGCGGTTTCGAAATCTAGGCAGATTTTTTCCATTAGATCACCTGCTCCTCGTGGTTTCCCTACGCATCCTTTCCATCGCTCTCCTGTCTATATCGATTTCGCTGACAGTGCCTGCGAAACTGATGATGTTATCCCGCTCATCGCCCCTTTCCTCGAGCAGGTAGCGGAAAAGTTCGCTGAAGCTCATGTCCTTAGAGGTTTTGAGCTTATACAATTCCGAATATACATCGTCCATTATCGTGATCACTTTTACCATGGGTCGCCACCATAGGATACATATAATGCATGTTTATACGTTTATCCCAGTACCTTGCTTCCACGATTGCCGGAAAGCGATAAATGTATTCACTGCATGTATTTAACACTTTTCCCCGAAAATCACTCATTTGTTCTTTTAAATCAACTTTTCTGGTTTTCACTCCACGGCGTCGAAGCGTAATTATTTAAATCGCCGTTGCCGCGGTAATCTACTCTCGTTTATACGAGAAAAATAAGCAAGGCGACCAAAAAGGGTGAAACTATGGAAGACTTAGTAAGATCAGTAGTCGGGGAAAACTCGCCGCAGGCGAGCAAGGAATCCGAAGCCATGAGCTCGGAATGCATAAAGATCGTTACCGTAGGTGTCGGTGGCGCAGGAAACAACACGATAAACAGGCTGATAAAGTCTGGCGTGAAGGGAACGGAACTCGTTGCCATTAACACAGACAAGCAGCACCTGAACATAGTCCATGAGAGGGCGAAGAAAGTGCTCATAGGAAAGTCGGTCACAAAAGGCCTTGGTGCGGGCGGATACCCGGACATCGGCGCTAAATCGGCAGAGGTCGACAGGCCGCTCGTAGAGAAAGAGCTCGAAGGCGCTCATCTGGTCTTCATATGCGCAGGTATGGGCGGTGGTACCGGTGGTGGTGCTGCCCCGATTGTGGCCCAGATCGCGAAAGAGCAGGGAGCAATCGTAGTCGCGATGGTCACCTACCCCTTCGCTCTAGAAAGGGCGAGGAAGAAGAGGGCGGATGAAGGCATCAAGCTCCTCAAGAAGAGCTGCGACTCGGTCATCATACTGGACAACAACAGATTGGTCCAATTGGTCCCGAACCTCCCGATGGCGGAAGCGTTCGCGGTGGCAGACGAGATACTCTCGAGGGCGATTAGCGGCCTCGTTTGGACAATCACGCAACCGTCGCTCATCAACATCGACTTCGCAGATGTCCGCGCAATCATGGAAGGCGGAGGAGTCGGTTTCATAGCGGTTGGCGAAGGCAAGGGCAATGACAAGGTCCGCGCAGCCGCCGAAGGCGTGATAAAGAACAGATTGCTCGATGTGGACTTCGAGGGTGCCAAGGGCGCGCTCATCCACATCACCGGCGGATCTGACCTCACGCTCGGAGATGCCATCAAGGCAGGCGAATGGGTAACCGAGAAGATGGACGCCGAAGCGAACGTCAAATGGGGCGCCAGAATCATGCAGAACTACGAAGGCAAGCTAGAGATAGTTGCCATCGTCACCGGCGTGAAGGGCGCGTCCATCGCAGGCAGCTCCATGGGAGCTGAGGAAGAAGTCGTAGCACCGACCTACTCCTCGGACCTCGAAGTTCTCGGCTGAATCGTCAATTATTTATTTTTTTATTTTCCTTCTTTTCTAAAGTTCGTGAAATCCTGTTTTTTAAACCGTTGCTATTAGTGTAATTTATTGATATCATGGAGATAACAAGGGAATTTACACGGTGGAGCGGTACAGCTAGCTTTAATGGAAGCGTCTATAAAGTCACTGTCGTCGCAGCAGATACCGTTCGATGGGAAAGCGAAATCACCCGCGCTATATCCACTGCAGGTGGAAGGTGCATAGAGATATCAGAAGGCAAACCATTCACTGCTAACGATAGAGCCATTTACGGGGCGGCTTATATGGTGACATTCATCCCAGAACCTCGTTTCACAGAGGATGCCGCCAAAAAGAGTCCAGAATCGGTCCTGCTCAGGAGTGTCACCTCCCGCATTCCAGATGGAGAACTGATGAGGCCTTCACGCTCTTTCATGAAACCATCGAAAAATATCGTGGCCTTCTGCACCCAATGCGGAGCCCCCGGCATACGAGGGAACCCGTGCAAGAGTTGCAATCTCATAATTTGCTGATTTTTAAAATATCCGGACCATTCCTTTATCCATGAGAATAAAGATAATCGCCAATCCCAGGAAGGAATGGGCGCGGGAGCTCTCGTTTGAGATCGCGAAAGCTTTGGAACCGAGGCACCACGTAGTGAAGCGCGGAGCGGACGCGACAATCTGCATCGGTGGGGATGGCACCATACTCTATGCGCATTACAAGGGGCGTATCGAAGGCACCGTGCTCGGTATAGGGAGCGAAAAAAGCTACATCTGCCAGATCAAGAACACAAACTGGAAGGAGCGGTTTATCCCTCTCATTGAAAGCGGGAAAACGATCAGCATCATGACGCTCAAGTGCAGGCTTGGAGAGAAAACCATAAACGCGCTCAATGATTTCCTGATCCATGCATCGCATTACCGGGTAGCGGAGCTCGATGTCTCATACGGGAACGAGAAAACCGGTTTCGAAGGAGACGGAATCATAATCTCATCCGCTCTGGGCTCGGCAGCTTATGCTTATTCAGCAGGAGGGCAAAAACTTGCCCCTACGGAAAGGAAATTAAGCCTTGTGCCCATATGTCCTTACAAACGGGCGTTCGCCCCGAAGATTCTGGCCGATGATGCCAGGATTTCGGTGAAGGTAGGAAGCGAGCAATACGATGGTTGAGCTGGCCAGAACATA
>CAWDBH010000022.1:0-36110 GCA_963800555.1 uncultured Microcaldota archaeon
GTGCTGGGCATCTGCGAAGTGGCGACCTCGGTGCTCGCTCGCAGATGGTCGGGGTTCGTGTTCCTCCTCATCGGAGGCATCCTCTCGATCCTTGCGGCGCTCATACTGCTATTCATGCCTATCAGCAGCCTCGTCGCGCTGACGTTCCTGCTGGGGCTCTACCTGGTGGTCAGGGGCCTCGTGAACCTAGGGCGGGCGTACACGCTGAGACCGAACTGGCACTGGGAATGGCTGCTGTTCGATGCGCTCATCGGCATACTGCTGGGCATACTGATACTGGTTGCCTGGCCGTCGGATTCGCTGTGGGTGCTCGGGCTGATGTTCGGCATGTACATGCTCTTCGGCGGAGTGAGCCTCATCCTGCTCTCGCAGGAAGCTCGCAAGCCGTGAATCTCTTTTTTTATTTCTCCATTTTTTTATCAGGAACTCTGATTTTTCTGAGTTTTTTTCATCGGGTCAGCGGTAGAAACATATTTATTGCTACATGGTAGTTATCTAACATCTCAAAATCGAAGAGGTGTCCTATGAAAAAGATATTGATGATCGTCGCATTGGCATTGGCTCTTGTATTGGCTGGATGTACGCAGCAGTCCCCGCCCGGGGGTGTGCCCCAGCAAGGGAGCGCCAAATTCCAGTCGTGCGTAAGCCAATGCGGAGTGGGCAATGCAGGGAACGGCACATTGTGCCAGGACGGATGCCGCATGCAGGAAGCGGCCGATACTAAAAGCGTCATGATGTGCAATGAGCTCACGGACCAGGCGAACCAAGCCTCATGCTATGGCACTGTGGCGAAGGCATCGAGCAACATCTCGGTCTGCGATGCTTTCTCGAACACCACGCAGAAGGATTATTGCCTTTCGGTGGCCGGCTCGACAAGCACGAACTAGCGGGTCTTAGGACCCTGTTTTTTCTTTTGACGATTAGAGATAGTACTTGAAGCTCTTCTCGAATAGCTCGGTGAATCTCCTATAGTCTGCCGGATGCGCCTTGATCTGCCCCTCATAAATGGATGTCACGAGGCCATACGCCTTTTTCTGCTCCGCGTTCATGGTCTCCATGAGCACGGGTTTCCTCCGGTATGCCTCGGTCTTCCAGCAGACCGAAAGCACCGCGTCCATGGTCTTCCATGTCTTTTCCTTGCTCACGGAGCGGATGCGCTTGAGGGGCTCTACAGGATTCGCTTCGTTCTTGGCGCAAAGGAAATAGTAGTTGAACTTCGATCCCACGATCTTGGAGAAGTCCGGCGAGCTGGTGACATTCCAGATGCTGGCCGAGAACGGGGTCAGGAAAGGGTCGTTGACCCGGTTGTGTCGCTCGTCGAAATTGACGAAGAAATAGCGCCAGATGGCTTCCAGGTTGGCGGCGGTGAGATGGTATTTCATGATGGGGGATACCGGAGTACAGGTCCCCGACATCGAGCTTCTCGATCGAGATCAGGCCCTTCTCTCCAAGCTTCTCCAGACGCTCGCGCCAGTGCTTCTGACCCGCGGATTTGATGCTCAGGATGCGGCCGATCTGGCCTTTCGTCATCTTCTTCGGCATGGTCCATATCAGCGCAAGCAGGATCTCGTTATCGGTGTAATTGACGGGTTTCGGCATTTCATCTGACCTCGGACTTTGTACGTGATAGCGGAATGGATTTAGTCGCCTTGTTGGGATTGGTATGATGGGAAGATATATAAAAGGCCTATTTGTACAACAGGCCCGTATATATCTAGGTTCTCATGATCCTTTTTCCTGCGGGCCTGTTTTTCACCATGCCTTTTCCGCCCTTGCCCTTCGCTGCGCGTTTTTTAGCCGCCGTCATCCTTCCGCCTCTGCTTTTTTTCGCCATGATGTACACCTCTTGTTTGTTTCGATTATAAAATTGAAAAAATAAAAAAAATCACTTGTCCTCGCTGCTGGAGGATTTCTCGGTCACGGTCTTCTCGACACGCCTGCCGGATTTGTACTGGCCGGTCTGGCTCCGGTTAGGTGTGCTGGTGGTGACGCTGGTCTCGCTGCTGCTCTTCGCTTCACCCGTGTTGCCATAGTAGTATCCTGCGATGAACATCAGTATGGATATCACGAGCATCAGGGCCGGGAAGTATACGTATATCGCCGGCACTATGAGGCTCGGGATGTCAGCCTGGAGTTTGTATAGTTCAGGCGGAGGTGTTATACCGCAAGCTACTAGCTTTGTGATCTGGCTTGATGACGCGAACGCCACGGCCGCATTCAGGACGCCTGTGACGTAAGTCAGCACCATGTAGGTGGACGACACGATCATCAATATGACGACCAACACGAGAATTCCGGAAACTACGTTATGTTTACCCATATCAAATCATCCTCATTTTCTATAGTATTACTGATATAATATGATATTACTTATGTATATATAAAGGTTCACCAAGGAATCTGCCTATGTCAAATAACTATATAGAACTAGGAACGCTCATAGTAGCTTTGCTCGTGCTCTGGGTGCTTATTGTATTCGTTGGAAACCCGCTCGCGCTGATTATCAACTCGCTGATCGCGATCGCGATCCTGTTCCTGCTCAACGCATTGTTCGGCTTGGGGATACCGATCAACATCCTCACCGTCTTGATAGTGGCGATAGGCGGCATAGTAGGCCTCCTGCTGATACTCATATTGAAATTGATGAAGGTAGCTTTCTGAGGTGTTCAAATGGCAGTCATTGAAACAGTCGGATTATTCGGATTATTGCTGGCGCTCTTCATAGTCTACTTGATATACAAGTTCCTGAAGAACCCAGAGTACATAATAGTGAACTCGATCATGGGCATCCTGGTGTTCTTCATCCTGAATATCGCGGGGATAGGCATACCGATCAATATCTTCTCGGTGGGTATCGTCGCTATCGGCGGCATCCCTGGTGTGATATTGGTGCTGCTGCTGCATTTCCTGGGGCTCGGCTTCTGAAGCCGGGTCTTAGGATAGCAATCCGGGATTACTGTGGATGACTGATAATCATAATTTAGCAGGTGGTCACATGAACAAACAGGAACGGAAGGGTAAAAACACGCAAATCAAGGGAAAGATCCGGGAGGGCGTGGGAAAGATAACTAATAACAAGACGGAGCAGCTCAAGGGCAAGATCGAGCAGGCCCAAGGCAAGATCGAGGAGGCAGAGGGAGCTGCAGGCAGGGAATTTGATAAGGTAAAAAGAAGATTGAGGAAATGAATCCATCGGGCCCCGGAAGGGGCCCAAGTGATTTTAATATCAATCCCGCGGAGTAATTCCGTGTCATTCTTCAACAAACTACTCATCATCGCCACTATTCTGGGACTGCTCTTCCCAGGCCCCGGCATGGCGGTCGCCGCGTTCTCGCTCGTGCCGCTCGCATTCTCCATGTTTTTCTCTCTCATAGCCTCTAAGCAGAAGGTCGGGCTCGATCTCGGCGGAGTGAAGAACGGCATCATCTACAGCTACATCCTCCTCACGGGCTCCCTTCTCCTTGCCTCCCTGTTCATGCCGCCAGGATTGAGGCAGGGGCTGGTGATGTATGCGATATTCCCTCCCGCGGTCCTCGTCCTTGTCGTAGGCAGGCATTGGGGAGGGAAGACCCACGAGGTGTTCGTGTTCCAGATGCTCTCGTACGCGCTGAGCGTGCTACTGATACCGCTGGCCGCGTACCTGCTGCTCGGAGGCGCCGTGAACACGAGCGCATTGCTCATCGAGCTGGTGCTGGCATTCATACTGCCCGGGGCGCTCAGCTTCTTCGTGGAAGTGGATGACAAGGAGCTCGCGGCGCACGCATCGAGCGTCTTCCTGGCTATTCTGATATATATCATGATCGCGGAGAGCCAGCCATGGATAATCGCCAACTGGGCCGAGCTCGCGGTCTATGCGATCCCATTGGCAATCCTGAATGCGATAGTGGGATACGCGGCCTACAGGCTCACCAAGGACCCGGACGCGACTCTATATTCGATGTTCAAGAACGGAGGCGCTGCCGCGGCGGTATCCATTGGGGTTTTTCCTGCGGCGACGATAGCCATGCTCTCCGCGAAGACGCTGATAGACACCGGTCTGGTCCTTGGCTTCGGGCGGCTCTTTAAGTATGATTAAAAATGTTTATACATGACATATTCACCCAGAAGGTGGGCATATGGCTGTTTCTCAACAGAGGATTAGGGGTCCTAGAAACGAACTCTTCGTGAAAAATAGGAGAGGCGTTCCTATGGAAGAGGCTCTCCGGAGCGCGGATGCCGAAGGCCTGACGCTCGTTTCGTGCAGGAGATTGGACGAAGCGCTTATTCCGGGGAAAGACGACAGGAAATGGATCGGCATGCATGAAGCCTTCCCCTCCTGGACAGGGACCATGGTGGCTTATGAAGAGCCCGGCAAGAAGCTCGGGTCGGAGATCGTGCACGCTCACCCCGTGACAGGGATACGGTTCGTTTTCCCGGTCCCGGAGGAGCGCAGGGGGAAGAGCGACATCGCCCTGGTCGCAGAGCATCCGGATTTCGTTTTAGTGGCTGATGGCAAGGATCGGATCGTCCAGGCGGAGGAGGTCGGCGTCGTGGAGCCGTTCGCGGAGTCTGCAGGCGTGTACGAGGCTGATCCGAAATACGGCTTGCCGACCAGGAATGGCGGGGACCACAGCGACTTCACCAGAAACTTTTTCAGGATAGACAGGTGGGTGGGGCTCGCCAGCATCGGGGGCAGACCATTCAACGTCGATGGCGGATACTGGATCAACGTCAATCTCTGCAGCACCAGCAGCGAAGAACGTGGTGCTGTCGTGGAATTCGGCGCCAACCCGGTATCCGTGACGAGGCAGGATGGCGGATTCAACGTCAGGGGCCCTGCGCCGATGATCGATCGGATGGCTATGAGCTTCTTAGGCTTGCTTGCCGCGATCGAAAATGTGGGCGTGAGGCTCGACGAGAGTGAATCGGCCGTGATGCGTCTCGTGGATGCCATGATCAGAGCCAATCCCCTGGATGTGACGAGAGAGGGGCGCTGCGGATTGATCGTCAGCGGTGTGCCGGCACTTATCGAAGTTTTTGCGGGGTTCCTTGAATTGTTCGGGAAAAAACTGGAAGAACGCGAGGTTTTGCTATGGAGATGAAGAGAGGGCCTCATCTGGCTATTCTTGTGAACCGCAGGAAAGATAGCGGAGTGCCTATGGAAGAGGCGCTCTTGAGGGCTGATGATGCCGGATGGGTCATGGCCTCGAATCGGAGGCTGGGCTCGGCGCTTGTCGGCAGCGAGGAGTTCCGTGGACTGATGGCCGCTTTCGCCTGCTGGAGCGGGACCATGGTCGGCTATGACGAGCCGGGTAAGAAGCTCGGGAATTTCATCGAATACATGAACACGGAGATGGGGATACGGTACATGTTCCCGGTCCCCCCCGAGCACCGCGGGAAGAGCGATATCGCGCTTGTGGCGGAGCATCCGGACCTGCAGCTCGTGAAGGACGGGAAGGATATGGTCGTGATGGCGCGCTTTGTCGGGGTCGTCGATTTCCCATCTTCGGATGGATGGTATCGCTCCGAAGCGAGATTCGACCTCCCTACGGCGGAAAAAATCAACCCGGCGAGCGGCGCCGCCAGGTATCTCATGAGGGAGAGGAAGCTGGTGAGCCTCGCCGCCCGCGGCATCGGCAGCTTCTTGGACGGCGAACCCTACATCAAGCGCGTCTGCCTGAATTTCAGGAGCTTCGATAATCTCGGAGTCATCGTGGAGTCGGACAAAGCGCCCGCGCAGAGAAGCGGGGATATCGGGGAGCCGGTCAACTACGTGATGGATAACGGTACCATGAGGCTGAGGAATGGCTGCTCGTTCTTATCTGCGATCGAGGAGCAGACCCAGCGATTCGGCCTTGAGAGGCGGGCGGAGATAAGCCCCGAAGGGCTCGAAACCATGCTGATGCGGCTGGACAAGCTCGATGAGGTAGCCTCGGATCAATTAGATGACGTCCGGCTGCGACTGATGAGCATGGCGATGGTGGAGCCGAAGGAGTTCGAGGCGCTCAGGAAGCAATTGGAGAACGTGCCCCTGACTCCGGCCGATATGGAGACGATCCGAGCGCGATTGCAGATGCTGAAGTGAAAACCTTCCGGCCCGGCTCTCATTTCTTCTTCTTTTTCACATCCACCATGTCGGCAAGGGTCGGCGGGGTGTACGCACGGGACCCTGTGCTCGTCGCCGCTACGGTCGCGGAAACCTTGTCCACGAGCTTGACGCCGAGCTCTTTCTCGAGCTTACGGGCGACTTCCAGCGTCGGGGTGAGCCTCCCCCCTTCCAGCGCGTGGAGGTAGCTCTCTTTCTCGCGGATTCGCTCTGCCACGACAGAAAGCGGGAGCCCGATGCGCTCCCTGGCTATTTTGGCTATGCGGGGGAAATCTTCGATTATCTCCTCGGTGGCCTCCAGGACCATCACGTTGCCGCCAGCAGCCGGAGCGCGTTCATCATCATCGAAGCGGTGGAGCACCTTGCCGCTCCGCATGCATGACGGGCATGCCAGGAGCTTCGCCCCTTCCACGAGTATCTGCGCGCGGACAGGAGTCTTGCCGCATATGTCGCAATAAAGATCAGCCATGATAGTTATCTCCTATGATAAGAATAAAAAGATGCGACACCCAAAGCCACCCATGGCTAAAACAGACTCAGTGCTAGCCGTCGCCCTGGTCGTGGTGGCGTTCGCGCTATTCTACCTCATCCTGCAATTGGATGTCAGCGGCCTCATGAAATTCATCCTCGTGGTCGTTGAGATGCTCCTCGTGAGCCAGTATTTCATAAGGAGGTACAAGCTCCAGACAGAGCTCGGCCTGATACTGCTGAAAAGCAAGCACGGGATAGAGTTGATCGACAGGATAGCGCGCAACGAGCGCGTGTTCAATTTCATGGCGGACGTCGGCACCACCATCTCTTACGGCCTGCTGAGCTTCGTATTGATGAAGAAGAATTTCTCCTGGAAAAGCGCCATCCTGGGCTTCGTCTGCCTCGCGGCGCTCTCCATGTTCGTGGCCCCGTTCGCGCTCGTGTTCCTGTTCCAGGTGGTCAGGATAGGCCCGATCAGCTCCTCGAGCACAAGCATAAGCCAGAACACGACCATAGGGACGCTCCTGCTCGCCATGCTGGTCGTTGGCGGTTTCTTCCTCTTCATTCTCGCCGGGATAGTCATGTACGGTTTCGTTGTGTTGAGCGCGGTAGGCAAGACATTGTTCTTCGGGACAAACGCGATCGCGACCACGACCGCCGGGGGGACGTTCCTCCTTCCCGGAATCAACCTCCCTCTCTTCGAAGGCATCCTCGCCCTCGCGATAGTCATGATCGTGCACGAAGGATCGCATGCGATTCTGACGCGGATAGCCAAGGTGCCGCTCCTCTCATCCGGGCTCGTGCTCTTCGGAGTGATACCGATCGGCGCGTTCGTGGAGCCTGACGAGAAGAGGCTCGCCCGAACGGAGCAGGGGAAGCAGACCAGGGTGCTTGTCGCGGGCCCGACTGCTAACATGCTGGCCGCCATCGCGTTCTTCGTCCTGTTCTTCGCGTTCTCGTTCGCGACGCAGGGATTGCGCGAGACAGGCTATCTCGTATACAGCGGCATGGCTCCGGGGACGATAATTTATTCGGTCAACGGAGTACCCGTGGACCTGAACAGCAGCATGGTCCTGCCCAATAACGCCAACCTCACGCTGGACACGAACTTCGGCACGATATTCAAGAGCACCAACGCGACCGGGAAGATGGGCATAACGTACTTCCCGCTGACGCAGGATTCGCTGCTCGCGAGGTTCAAGGTCCCCGGATTCGATTTCATCTACATGCTCCTGGGGCTCACGCTCGCGCTGAATTTCGTCGTCGGCGCCGTGAACATACTGCCGGTCCCGCTGTTCGACGGAGGAAGGCTGATAGAGATAAACGTGAAGAACAAGATGATGGTGAACGCGATAAGCTACCTGACGCTTTTCTTCCTGCTGATCAATTTCTTGCCTCTGCTCTTCCACTGATATAGGCCGAGCATCCGGTTGAGGAGATAGGAGGGCATCTGCCTGCGAGTTCTCCTGGACTCCATAAGCTTCGGGGCGGGAATCTCTTTTCTTTTTGATCTCTGGGCCCTGAAATGGGTGATTTCCCTTTCACGCTTCGCTGGTTTTGGCGCGATTAGAGGCGATGTTTTCCTGGCGCGGGGCTTCGGGTTCTTCTTAATGCCTTTCGGGAGTTCGCGTGGCTTCGATGCATGATGGGCTTTCGGCGATGCATCTTTGGGGATTTTCCGGATGCGGGACTTCGGCGCATTCCGGGTTTGGACGTTATCTTTGACGTTACGGGTTCTCTCGGCCAGGTTAACCTTCGGGACTTGATTTTTCGGTTCCTGCCTTGTTTCTGCTTTTCTCGGCTTCTTTTCTCTTGTCACTTCATCAATCCACTGCCGTTTTCGCGGTTTTTTTGCATTTACCAGATTATGCTTTTTGGGTTTCTTATCGATCATTTGTTTCTTAGTCATACCTGGTTTTTTCATTGGCAAACTTAGCTTTTTTTGCTTTTTTCGTTCGTCTTTCTTGGTACTGATTGGTTTTACCGCGATTTTTTGTTTCGGATCAGGTGGAGTTTTTTTTCTCGTTATTTCATTATCCCCTAGGATGCCATTTACTATACTCGGATACAATGGTTTGGGAATTCCTTCGGTTTTCGGAAGTACCGATCTAAATCCGTTCTGCTGCCTTGCCAATTTAACTGGTTGATGGTATTTCAGTTTTGAAATTGGAAGCTGATGGGTTTGCGAATCCTGATTTTTTCCAAGATTTCGCGAGGAATGGATATGGGTTGCCATATTAGATGGGAATTGCGTCATATTGAGATTTTCCGAACCGCCTGAATTCAAAGGCTGTGATGCAGTCTGCGCGAACACCTGCGGGAGAGGGTCCTGATTGTAATCCAGAAGAGCCCGCTCCATCTGCTGCCTGCTGACGATCTCGAGCAATGATACACTGACAGTGGAGGGGATGGTCATGTTTCCGCCATCAAAGGCGGGCGGTTTTCCATTAGGTGCGATAAAAAGGACGTATTGCAGGTCTGCGAGGGATACTGGAGAACCGTCGAATGATGTGCTGCCCTGGACCAGCTGTGATGTGATCGCCCTCAGATCGACCGGATCCTCTGCTGTGCCCTTGAAAATTAGCGTTTCCAGCACGCTGACGACTTTCTCTTCCGATCGTTCGATATGGACCTGGTCATCTGGCTGTTCGGCTTCTTGATCCGAAAACGCACCATCGCCGACTGCTTTAGGAGGAGAAAAAGGCGTTGCATCCGGTCGACGAACCCGGTTATCGCTAGCGGACAGCGGATCTACTCTGGAGGCGTCCATATCGACGTCATTCGTCCTATTGGCATCCATTTGCCAAATCAGACCGACCTTTGCACCCGGTGGAAGTTTCTTTAGTAGAACCTCGATCTGCCCTAAATCGAATTTATTCAAATCTATAAGTTTTGCCTTCCCAGTTTTATCATCAATGAATGATGGAAGCCCGGCTTCAGCTTTTCCATTTTCCAGTACCACTAAATAGAGTTGGAGCCCGGCTTGAATCCCCTTCTCGGCCAATTTCTGCTTATCCAGACCCTTGATTCTGGTTATTTCCGTGCCGACTACCTTCGAGGGCGTCGAGCCATCATAATGGTAGCCTTTGACGTTGTCCGAACCGAAAACATGCTCCGTGATGCTAAGGGGATTCCTGAACTTCTTGAACACCTCCAAAGATACCTGGTGGCGCTCGACTATCTTTGAGCCATCTGAAACGGCCATTTCGATATCCTTGAACCTTGGACCAGCCATATGAACCGCTTTCCCTTAGATTATCGGCCTTCTGGAGAGCTCCATTGGGAGGGAAAGCTTCTCGAACGGCTTGCCGGAGTTCTCCTTCTCGACCAATTCTGCGAGCTCTTCCGTGCCCATGTCCTTCTTGGATTCGCCGTCCCGCCCCCGGACATTCACCGAGAGCTTCCCGGATTCGACCTCGCGGTCGCCCACCACGGCTATGAAAGGCACCCACTCCATCTGCGCGTCGCGGATTTTCTTGCCCAGCGGCTCGTCGCGGTCGTCTATGTCCACGCGCACGGAGCGGGAATCCAATGATTTCAGCGTCTCCATGGCGAACGCCTTGTGCTTGTCGCCCACCGGGATGATGCGCATTTGCGTCGGGGAGAGCCAGATCGGGAACATGGCCTTCTTGCCCATCGCCATCTTCATGGCCTCGGCTTCCAGCATGGCGTAGATCACACGCTCCAGGCTTCCGCTTATGGAGGCGTGCAATATCAATGGCCGCACCTTCGAGCCGTCAGCCGCCACGAAGTTTATGTCGTATGTGTCCGCGTTCTCCACGTCTATCTGGACGGTTGTCAGCGCGCTCGCCTTGTCCATGCTGTCTATGAAATTGAACTCGAATTTGGTGATGAAATAGGCGTAGCGCTCCTTGAAGAGCTCGACTAAGATGGGCTTGCCGCCCCGCTTCACCATGCCCATGTACCATTTCTTGTTCTCGTTGAAAAAATCATCCTGGATGCGGAACGCCACCTCGGTCTCGAGGCCCATCATCTTGTTCCATTCAAGGCCCAGATCGTATTGCTTCTCGAACTCGGCTTTCGCCATGTCCATGTCTGCTGCGAGCGTGTGCATATCCGGCATGGTGAACGCGCGGAGTCTTTTCAGTCCCGCGAGCTCCCCGGATTGCTCCCTGCGGAAGCTGTATCTCGTCAGCTCGAACATCTTGAGCGGCAGGTGCTTGTACGAGAACACCATGTCGTGCGCGATCAGGAACTGGCCGAAGCACGCCGCGAAACGGAGGAACAGCTTCTTCTCGTCGCTCAATACGACGTACTGCCTCGCGGGGAAGCGGTTGAGGTATTTCTTCAGCGACGGGTGCTCGTAATCGTACATTATCGGGGTCTCGACCTCGAACGCGCCGGCCTTGATGCACCAGTCGGTTATCATGCGCTCGAGTATCTTCTTCATCAGCCTCCCTTTGGGCAGGATGCGGAAATTGCCCGAGTCCGAGCCGGGCTCATAGTCTATCAATGAGTGCTCCTTCATTATCTTGATGTGCGGCGGCTCTTTCTCGTAAGCGCGCACTTTCTTGGTCTCGTAGGTCGCGAGTTTCCGCAGACTATCCAGGTTGCTGTAATTGAATTTGTCCACGTCATAGAGGGTGCCGTCCAGGTCTAGGATGCAGAAGCGGGATTTCAGCGCGTTCTCCTGCTGGAGGCTTTTTGACACCACTTCCACCTCGCCCGGTTTCGGGGAGACGGTCGCCGCTCCGGCTCCGTGCATCTCGCGCGAGAGCTCGGATAATGGGTGGCCTTTGCATTTTAGCGTATACCCCTTATACCATCCGAACGGAGAGTGGAACGCGGAGTATCCTTTCTCCTTGAGTATCGTCTCCGCCTTCGCTATGACGGCACGCGCGATGCCAGGCTTCGAGGGTTTGGATGTGAGATGGACAAGAGGATAAAGCAGGATGTTCTTCGCCTTCACCTGCTCCGCCACCTTTATCGCTTCATCTGCAAGCCTCTCGGACATGACCTCCTCGTCCCCATCTTCTACGGCTGTGAAGACGACGAGCACCTCATCGTAGCGCTCCGGCCCCTTGACTTTCAGCTCTTCGGCGTCCTTGATGGCCTGCTTCTTGGGTTCTACCTCTATGTAATCGGCATGTACGGCAAGAATTCTCACGGGAAAAACCTCCTTTGATAACTCCGAATTCGCGAAAATATGTTATAAATATATGTTTCAGCGCGCTTCAATCGGCTCCGCTTCGGCCGGCTGTTGCTTCTCTTTCTTGACCTCCGGTTCTTTCCGGGGCGGTTCCACTCTCTTCAGCTCCTGCGCTTTTATCAGGCTGAAGGCTCGGTGGCTCTTCTTGATCTTCACATAATTCTTGATGAACGCCAGGAAGATGAGGGGCCTCTCGATGACGAGCCGGTCGCCGCGCCTCCTAGTCATGAAGCCCAGGCGCAGGAGCATCATCTCGTCCTGGCGGGTGGCTTTCGTGATAGAGACGACGCCGCGCTCGTCTATCTCGCCGCTCGCGTCGAACATGCCCGCGAGGTAGTTGGCCGCGTACTCGTTTATGTACTTGAAGCGGTCGAGCTCCTCGCCCTCCACCTGCTGGAAGAATTTCCTGTAAGCGGTATGGTAGAAGAAGATCTTCTCGTCCCCGGTGAGGAACTTATCCGATGTGGTGAGCTGCTTGTCCAGCACCTCCTGCATGAAGACCTCGAGGACGTTCTTGTCTCCGAACACCCCGATCCCTTCCGTGCACCGGGCCTTCCTCCACAATCCGATGATGTATGAGAGCTCGGGCGTCAGCTTTATCTTCATGCAACACACCGCAAGGCGAAACGCCGTGCTATGATTTGACCTTTTTCTTCTTCTCTTCCTCATCACTCTCGAAGCGCACCGTCTTCTTGGCAGGCACGCCGATCTCCACGCGCTTGGAGCCGGATATGAATTCACCTATCTCCTCAGCGAGGAGCGCGTCCACCTGGCCCGAGAACCATCTCGTCGTCTTGTCAGATATGTAGGCGCGCTTGAATATCCCCTGAGCTCGTCCTTTTCGGTCTTGGTGAACGGATCCCTGTCGTTGGTTATCCGCACTTCCGCACCGGAGAGGAGCTCGCCGAAGCGCGCGATATCCTTGTCGCTCGCGCCTCCCGCGCTGAGCGCGCTGAGGAGGCCTTTGGCTACAACGGTGTTCCGCTTCCCGGTCCGCTCCAGCAGGCTATCGAGCTTCTTTATGTCTGTGTCGCTGAGACCGCCGGCCTTGGCTGCCGCGATAACGCGCCTCGCGAACTTGAAGAACCCGCCTATGAACTCCATACAAGAGGCATAAGCCGGAGAAGTTTATAATATATCGCTCACGTCGAGTCTGCGCGTTACTGCTCTTTCGAGGATTAGCCGGATCCCTGGCCAGGGCCATGGATGATGGGGGGAAAATCAGGTATCTTGATCGGCTTGAATCCGTTTTTCCATGCCATCTCATTCCCGTAGATCTCGCGGGTCGTGGCCATATGCGACGTCCTATCGGTCAGGCCCAGTATCACGGCGAGGTCCAAGGGCGCCATGCGGGACATGCCCGGCAAACCATCCGGGGAATATCCGAAGAAAGCGTGCTCCAGCGCGAGGTGGACCAGCACGTGCGAGAACCATAATGAGATATCCAATTCAGGTCTTGCGAGCGTTATCGCGGTGGATTGCAGATGGGCATCGCATTCCTCGAATGGGCATACTTCGATGCCACGGACCAGTACGACCATATCGCCCTCGGCTGGATTCGAGATCCTGGACCTCAGACTTTTGGATAATGTCTCATGCAAAACATCTATCCGCCCCAAAGCCTGGTCGTCCCTCACGCATGAATCTATGAGCCGTTTTCCAGCCATGACGGACTTGTCGAATCTCGATACCAGCGAATGCAATTGATCCGTGCGCAGATTATACGGTGTCAGCCTCGCGTGCCTGAAGTCTGTGTGGCAAGTATCCTGAAGCGTGAGTATAGCTGTCGCCATGATATCATTACCTATCCAAACCATTTAAATATTCTCTTTTTTACTCTTTCCATAACATTTATGCATGAGCCTGGTCCGATTGCTAAGCATCAACACCAAACCCCTTATAAAATCTTAGACAGATAGGAATTCATATGAAATACCAGGTCAACGTGGGCCATGTCAAGAAGATGCAAGGCAGCATCTGGGACAGGATAAAATCCACTTTCTCCTTCAGGAAAGGCTATGGCGAGCCATTGCCCATCTTCGGACATTACGGCGGCGTCTTCCAGTGCAACAACGACAGGCTGGTCATACACACGGACGGGGTCGGGACCAAGATACTCACCGCGCAGGACGTGGGCAGATACGACACGGTCGGAATCGACGCGGTCGCCATGTCCGTGAACGACATACTCTGCATGGGCGCGGAGCCCCTCGTCGGAGTGGATTACATCGCCCTGGCTGAAGAGGATGACGAGCTAGTCTCCCAGATAATGGACGGGCTGGTCAAAGGGGCGGAAGAGAGCAACTGCGCCATCATAGGCGGCGAGACCGCCCTCATCCCGGACATCATAAAAGGCGGGAAAAAGCCGTTCGACCTGACATTCACCGTGGTAGGCAGGGTCAAGAAACTCGTCCTCGGGAACGAGATAGTCAAGGGGGACGTGATAATCGGCCTGGAGAGCTCTGGCCTGCATTCCAACGGATTCACGCTCGCGAGGAAGGCGCTCGACTTCAAGGAATGGGGTGATGAGATGCTCGTTCCGACTAGGATATACGCCAGCACGGTGCTGGAGGTCATAGACGCCTGCGATGCCCACGGGATCGCCCATATCACAGGAGGCGGATTCTCCAAGCTCACTCGGCTCAACAAGGACGTCGGCTACAGGCTCGACCGCCTGCCTGAGCCGAAACCGATATTCAAGGCTCTCGCGGAGAAAGTGAAGGACGTCTCCGAGATGCACAGGACGTTCAATATGGGCATTGGGATGGCCATAATACTGCCCGAGGACCGCGCCGGCACCGTGATGAACATATCGAAGAAGCACGGTGTGGAAGCCAGCATAATCGGAAAGGTAACAGATAAAAAGGGAGTCTGGATTAAGGATGGAGATAAAGAGCTGGATATCAGCTTTGGGTGATGGAATGAAGTTATCTATATTGATCGCATTATTCGCAGCAGCTTTGCTTTTGGGATGCACAAGCCCGCAGGCGCCTGCTCCGATAAACAATGGAACCGCGCCTCCCGCGTATGTGGCGCCGAACGTAACGCAGAATGTACCCGTGAATGTTACACCGCCGCCTCCGGTGGTGAACAGCACCCCTCCGGTGAACAACACTCCGGCGGTAAATACCACGGCCAATACCCAACCGACCAACACGGTTCCGGTGGACTGCTCCTCATTGACGCCGGAATGCGGCGCCTGCATAGCGAAACCGGGATGCGGATGGTGCAAGAGCCTCAACAGCTGCCTGCAAGGGGATGCCTCAGGACCATCGGGGAACACATGCCCGGCAGTCGACTGGGCGACCACCCCGACTGAATGCACGGGGCCTGTGGGCGGAAACTCATGCGTGTCCAAGACGAATTGCGCGGACTGCCTGAGCGGCTCAGGATGCAAATGGTGCCAGGAAGGCACTAAATGCGCGGATGCCTCGAGCACCGATAACTGCGCGGCAGGCGGATGGAGAAATACGTCCTACGAATGCTATGGGGGCCAGTGAAGCCCCGAGTATCTTTTTTTTATTATTTATCTTTTTCTTCGAGCACGGCGTCCTCTATCTCGGCAACGCCGCGCACGCCGTCCCATGATTTCTTCCATTTCTTTATCACGATCCTTTTCTTGAAGCATGGCGCGTCCGTGACGAATGTCTCGCCTTCTCCGCCTTCCAGGAACAGATGGACGTTCGGTTTTTTGGCCCTCACCAGCTTCTCGAGCGGCTCGCCCAGGAACTCGGGGCCTAATCCTTCTGCCGCCACTGCTGAGACAAAGATCTCCATGGTCTTGAGCATCTCCTCCATCTTCTCCTCCCCGGCATTCCAGAGCGGAGCATAAGCGGGTATCCCCAGTTCCTTGGCTATACCATCTATCCTGTTTTTCTGGTAAGTGCTGGCGACCGCGCCTGTGACTATTGATTGCGCATGAAGGGATTTCAATGCCTCGACCAGCTTGCCCCGCCAGTCCTCCTCGGTCGTCTCCACGAACTTCTGGGGTAGGCCGAGGGCCTCTGCCTGCAGCTTGGTAACTTCTATGTTGGGATGGTGGAACATCATCGAGTATTCGGGGGGACGCACGGTCAGGAGCGTCGGCTCGAACCCCTGCGACAGGGACCAGCAGACCGCGTATGTGCTGTCTTTGCCGCCCGAGAAGAGTATGACCGCTCGCATAGCATCACTGGATTGACGCGTACATGTAGTACACTTCGGTCGCGCCCATGCCGGAGGTCGGGACCATCATCTCGAAGTTCCCGGTCTGCCCGTCCCAGAGCGTGCCGTCATTGATTATGTTGGAGCAGAAGACCATGTTGGCCTTGACCGGGACCTGGGATGGCTTCTCCTTGAACAGGCAGGTGTAGAACCCGTCTCCGTTCCCTGTGGTCGCGTAGGATGCGTTCGCGATCTGGAGCGACCCGAACGTCATGGTGCAGTTCGCTGCGACGAAGGTGTTGTTGCCGCTGTCCGAGTCACCGGTCATTTCCCATGCGGTGTCTATGTCCGTGCCGTTGGCTCCGATCAGTATCGGCTGCAGCAGTGAGGAGTTGGTGGATGCGCAGATGATGCCGCCCTGCTGCGGGGTCCATGTCCACGAGTAGACCACCGAAAGGTTGCTCCTCAGCACGACCTCGGACGTGATGTTCCCGTAGATCCCGGCCCAGTGGTTCGTGAGCAGTGTGGCCGAGAGGTTGAGCGGAGTGATGTTGCCCGGATTGAGCTGCAGGTTCCCCGGTTCCGTGCCGTTCCAGCGCGGGAGGTTGGTCTGGTTGGCGATGTTCACGGGGGTGAGCTGGATGTTCTCCGCGGATTCCAGAGGCCCGTAGCCGCCAGGCGCATCCAGGCCGATGACAGTGAGCGTGTGGCCGACCGCGTCCACGATGGAGCTGACGTTCGACCATCCTGAGGTGTAGCTCCATATCTGGAAGTTGGATTCGTTGTAGCCGCTGGTCTCGTTCTCCAGCCAGCTCCACACCACGGTGTCTATGGAGAGCGGACCGGTTATCGGGGTTATGTTCACGAACTTCGACTGGAACGACACGTGGTCGAGAGGAACCGGCTCGCCTGGCATGGCGGACCAGTTGATGAAGTACGATTGGCCGTCATCCACGCTGTCGTTTATCGAGAGGTTGGTGAACGAGTTGTAATTCCCGGCCGGGTTGTCGAAAATGACGTATGCGAGGCTGATCGGCATCGGGGACCCGGAATCATCTGAGACCACCAGGTCGTACCCGTTGTCGTAGAGGTGAGAGGAGTCCACGAGGGGGTTGTCCGAATCATGGACCTCCATGCCCGCTTCGCTGTTGTTGTACAGCGTGTTGTTGGTGAAGACGCTGTCCGTGGATTTGTAGTCGTAGATGCCGTTGGAGTATTGCGAGACGTTGCAGTGCCTCAATGTGACGTCCGTCACCGAATCGTTGATCAGCATGCCGTACGTGGTCCCGGCCGTGCCGTTGTTCGTCGTCGTGTACACGCCGCAATCGAACACCACGTCAGACGCGTCTATCTTCACGCATGCCATGCCAGGTTCCGGCATCTCGGATGCGTCGCGGGGCGCGCCCGTGTAGTCCGCGTCCTGGTAGTAGGTGCCGCTCTGGCTTATCACGGGGCAGTTCACGAGCTGGAATATGGCGTATTGCCCGGCTGGGGCGAGGTTGGCGAGGGAGAGCGTGTGGTCGGTCGTATCGAGCGTGGCGTTCAGGTTGCCCCACGAGCTGTTGTAGTTGAATAGCCGCAGGTAGGGCTCGTCATAGCCGGCCAGCTCGGAATCCAGCCAGCTCCAGGAGATGCTGTCTATGGATGAGTTGCCGCTCTGGTCCACGATGTTGACGAACTTCTCGTTGAACGAGCGGTCCGGCAGAGCGCCGGGGTCCTGGAGCCAGGTCATCGTGTAGTTCTCATTGCCTATCACCATGTCGTTGATGGAGAGCGTGGTGTAGTTTGCGTACCCTCCGATCGGATTGTCGAATGCCATGTCCAAGAGCTGCACCGCATAGGACGGGTTCCCGGCCGCATTCGATATCTCGGCATCGAACGTGTTGTTGTAGAGGTGCATGCCCTGGATGCTGTTGTCGTCGAACAGATAGCCGTAATTGTACGGATTGCGGAACTCCAAGCCTGCGTTCGAATTGCCATATGCCGTGTTGTTGATCAGGACGTTGTTCTCGGTGTTGCTCCAGCCGAAGAAGCCGGTCGGGGTGATATCGAACCCGTCGTAGCTGTTGTTGTATGCGATGTTGCCGATCAATGTGTTGCCGCTGTTTGATATCGCGAATCCATCTCCGCCATTGCCATAGTTCTGGATGGCGCCATAGGCCGTGTTGTTCACGAGGATATTGCCAGTCCCTTGCGACAATCCGAAGTCCACGCGATACCCGGATGCGGTGTCGTTGATGAACGTGTTGTTGATGCCGTACATGCCGAAACCGTCACCCCCGCCGCTACTAGGGGCGATAGCGACGTCGTCAATTAACAGGTCGCCGAATGAGGGAATGTAGAAACCTTCTGAATTGTTATAAGCGAGGCTGTCGGTAATGTTGTTGCCTGTGCAATCGGAATTCAACTGGAAACCAGTGTTGCAGCTGTAGCCATTGTCATCCTGGAGCGAGTTGTCTGTCGATTCGGCGCTCACGTAGAAGCACGAATAAGTTATGGAGGAATCCGTCAATCCGTCTACCGAATCGTTCGTGAGATTATCTGAAGAGCTTTGGTACAATTGGAAGGCCTCGAATGAGGTGTTTTTGACGCTTATATTAGCGAGCGTGTCGTTGTTGGATTGGTATACCATGACTCCGTTTCCATAGCCGGATACGCTCGGGCAGTTCTGCACTGTAACGTTGGTGGCGGAGCCGTTTATGAATATGCCGAGGCTGCCGTAACCGCCTGATGTAGCTGTGATGTTGTAGCCGTTGCAGTCGAATACCACGTTGGATGCCGCTATCTTCACGCATGCCGTAGATCCGCCCTCGAACTCGGAAGCGTCGTTGGGCTGGCCGACGAAATTGTTCTCCATGGTGAATGTGCCGCTATCCGTTATCAGTGGGCAGTCCCGGTCATCGTATGTGAGGGTCCTCGTCTCGGTGCAGTTCTCGCTGCCGACCTGATCGTATGCGCATGCATAGTAAGTGAAGTTGTACACACCATAAGGCAGGTCTGGCGAGATGTTCGTCTCATAATAGAAGCTGGGGGAGTACGGGAGGGAACTGGGGGTAGAGGTGTAGAGGTCCGCGACATCGGAATCCGAGAGGACACGGTTGTAGATTTCTACATCGTCCATAGTGCCCTGGAAAGACTCGCCAGGGTTGGTCGTGCTGCGGGAGCCTATTGCCAGGTCTTGCGTCGAAGCCTGTATGGGCTCAGATATAGAGAGCGAATTGTCCAAAACTCCGTCGATATAGACCTTCTCCTCGCTGCCATCATAGGTGCATGTGATGAGGGACCAGCTTCCCGAGCTTATCGCGGTGTTGGAGTCCAGGATGTTGTCGTAGTTGCTAACCCAGCATCCGATTGTGCCATCGGGATTGATCCTCAACGCGTATTCGGCGTATGGATAGCCGTACCAGTGGTTGTATAGAGGCTTGGAAACCAGGTACTCGTTGCCGCCGGTGATTGTGTCCGGATTCACCCATACTGACATGGTTATCACGTTCGGGTTCAGCGTGGGATTGTTGGGCACGTCCAGGAGGTCGCCGCCATCGAAATGATATCCTCCGTTGAACTCGCCGCTCGGGACCCAGGTCGGGCAGGCGCCGCTGCACGTGGCGTTGTTGCCGAACGGGCTCGTATCCGGGGTGTTGCTCGGATCGTTCACATCGAACTGGTATGAGATGAATGAGCCGTCCCCAGGCATCGTGTAGTTGGTGCCGTTCCAGTCGAAGACCCCGAGCGCGATAGGGTAGGTGGTCATGTTCACGCTGACGTTTATCGGTATCTGCCCGTCGTTCGTGTCATCGATTGGAGCGAATAGTATGGTCGAACCATTGTCCGGGGTCGGTGGTGCGAAGGCTATCTGAGGCCCGAGGACATGGTATGTTATGGTCCTGTTCTCGGTGCAGTTCTGGTTTCCGGCCAGGTCCGTGACGCAGCCGAAATATGAGAAATTGTAGTCGCCCGCAGGGAAATGCCCGAAGGTCTGGTTCGTGACGAAGTCCCATTTGTCATTATCGTAATTGTTCAAATTCGAGACGTAGAGCTGCTGGATCTCGGATGGGGCGAGGGTGCGGTTGTAGACGCGGATCTCATCTATCGTGCCCTGGAAGTTCTGGGAGAAGCCGGGGAAAGCCATGCCGCCGACAATGTAGTTCCCGCCGCCGGAATCGAAGACGGGATTGTACGACGAAGCGCTTCCGGACGCCACGCCATCTATGTAGAAGGTAGCGGTGGTGCCATCATATGTCACGGTGAGCTGGTGCCAGTTGTTGTCCGCGACCGTGCCTGTCGAATCGCCGAGGACGATGTTACCGGCCCAATCGAAGAACACAGTATTATCAGCGGCTATGCCAAGGCCCCAGCCGCCGATGTTTTGGGTATATATGATGGCCTCGCCTCCAGGGACGCTGGTGCGGTCCCTCTTTATCCAGGTCGAGACGGTCACTGGAGTGTGGTCCAGGTTGCCCAGGGTGAAGTTGTCGTTGACGCCGTCGAAATGATACGCTCCGCCGTATTTGCCGTCCGGTGTCCATGAAGGGCAGTCCGGGTCCGTGCACGTGGCATTGTCGCTGTACATGCTGGCATCAGCCGTCCCGTTCAGCCTCACCGCGGAGGAGTTGTCGAAATCGTAGTGCAGGACGAGGTTGGAGGTGTCCGAGAAGTTGGAGATGTAGAGATTGTGGATGTCGGCCGGTGAAAGCGAATAGTTGTAGATGCGGAGATCGTCCTCCGTGCCGTTCCAGTGCCAGACCAGGTCGCCGGACGATCCCACGAAACCGGGCGACCCCAGCGGGGCGATGGTGCTCCAGCTCTTAGGGGTTGGAGGAGTGACGTTCTGGCCGTCTGCATATAATTCTGCGTTCGTTCCGTCGTATGTCAGGCAGATCTGCACCCACGAGTTGGTTCCCAGGGTGTCCCAGTAACCAGGCACACGCAGGGCATCCCCGTTGAGACCACCGGAGAGGTCGCCGGTGCCAAAGTACCTGCCGATGTACATCGAGCTGAAGCTGTCGACGCCGTTCCAATCCGTGATCGGACCGAGCGAGTCCAGGACCTCCATCCCGTTATCATCCACATTCGCATGGTTGGCCCATGTGCACATGGTGATCGGGTCGCTGCCGACCGGTATCTGGGGGGTGACATCGAACTGGAGGTACGCGCCTCCGCTCATGTTGTACGCGCCGCCATAGACTCCGTTGGGGGTCCAGACCGGGCAGTTCGGGCTGCCGCATGTGGCGTCGTCCCCGTTGCCGCTCGAATCTACAACGGTGTTGCTGGAGTTGATGATGGAGTAGTTATCGAAATTGTACATCAGCACGAGTTCCGGGCTGTATATAGTGTCATTCGGCGCGAAACCGGAGCATGTGAGATCCATGTTGCTCGGCTTGTTCACGTTGGGGGCGCAATCCGTGCCGCCGCAGTATTGCTGCGCGTAATTGATGGTGCATGAGCGAGTGCCCAAACCGCAGCTCCCGCAGGGCACGCCAGCCCCTCCGCCGCATGCGGTGCCGACTCCCCATGTCGAGGTGTAGGAGGATATAGTGGTGCCGATTGGGCAGCTCAGGGATATGGTGTCCTCCTCATTGCCGGTTTTAGCTACGTCCACGGTCACCGGGACCGCTGTCGAGCTCCCGTTCCAGTCGAAGACGAATGAATTGAAAGGATAGGTGGTCTGGTTCAAGCTGATGTTGATCAGGATGCTCGGGTCCATGGTTATCGTGGCGTTATCGGGCGTCGGAGGCACGAAGGCGATCTGCGGGTTCTCCACGTGGTATGTCAATTGCCTCGTATCGGTGCAGTTCTGGTTGCCGGCGATGTCCGAAGCGCAGCCGAAATACGTGAAATTGTAGTCGCCAGCCGGGAACAATCCGAAGGTCTGGCGGGTGGTGAACTGCCACTTGCCTGAATCGTACTTCTCCAGGTTCGAGACATACAGCTGCTGGATCTCGGATGGCGAGAGGCTGCGGTTGTAGAGCCGCACCTCGTCTATCTTGCCGTTGAAGTATTCCGCAAAATAATAGCCAGGGTTCCTTCCGATAGTGAAATTGGCCGTGGTGCCCTGCCCGCTCACAGGGTAGGTGCCGAAGAACACGCCATTCTTGTAGAACGTCACGCTGAGCGGAGTGTAGACCGCCGCGACCTGCTGCCACTGGCCCAGATCCACCGGAGCAGTCTGCTGCGAATTCGGAGCGGTATCCCCTGTGAACACCGCCCAATTCGATGTCCACTGCTCTATCAGGATCTCGCGGTCGTTGTTCCCGTCATCGTCGCTCAACACGGTCTGCCGCGACCCAATGTTATCGGATGTCGGATAGACCCATGCCACGAAAGTCGCATAAGGCATCGCGGATGGCTGGACATCGATGCTTGTGGAAAGGTAGGTGGCTCCGTTGAACGAGTATGCGCCCCCGTATCTGCCGTCCGAGACCCAGGCCGGACAGTTCGGGATCCGTGCATGTGGCGTTGTTGCCGTACGTGCCCAGGTCAATGACGTGGCTGTTGTCATCTCCCAACGAGGAGATGTTGTCGAAGCTGTACATCGCGACCAAATCCGGGCCGTAGAACGTGTCGTTCGGAGTCGGGCTGCAGGTCAGGTTCAATATGCCGGGCTTCACGCAGCCGTAGTCGCAATCGCCGCCGCAGAGGTAATCCTGATAGTAGACCTGGCATGATGTGTTTCCCGGGGTGCAGATCCCGCAGGGCACGCCTAGCCCGCCGTTGCATCCGCCGCATCCGAACCCGTACGTTGAGTTATAAGATGAGATCGAGGTCCCGGCCGGGCAGCTCACGGTGAGGATGCCTCCTTCGCCAGGCGTCTGATTGGAGACGTTAACGGGCGCAGGTTCTGGAGCCGAGCTCCCGTTCCAGTCGAAGACGAAATCGCCGAGGGGGTAGCTGGTCTCGTTGATGCTGAAGTTGATGGGGATGCTCTGATTAGATGTGATCGTGTTGTTGACGGGTGTCGGTGGCGTGAATGCTATTTCCGGCGGGATGACGTGGTATGTTATCATCCTCGACTCGGTGCAGTTCTCGTTGCCGTTGGTGTCAAGGGCGCAGCCCATGTATGTGAAATTGTAGTCGCCTGCCGGGAACAATCCGAAGGTCTGGTTCGTTACGAAGTCCCATTTGCCCGCATCGTATTTATCTAGATTGGAGATATAGAGCTGCTTGATCTCCGATGGCAGGAGTGAGCGATTGTAGACGCGGAGCTCGTCTATTGAACCGTCGAAGTAGCGGAAGTCGGACCCATCCGGATATGACTGCCGCCCTATGAATAATTGGGAATCCGAGGTCGTGAGCGCGTATGGCATAGATGCGAGGAAGACGCCATCGCCATACAGGGATCTCGTCTGTTCCGTTGTACTCGGCCACAACATAGTGCCATAGGCCATCGTTCACCCTGAAGGATGAGCATAGATCGGAGAAATATCCATCGAGATAAAGATCACCAACGGGGCACCAACCCGCGACTGAATGTTCTATGTTGAATGCGTTGCCTACACCTACGCCGCCCCAACCAGCCATACTCTGCCGAGTCGTGCCGGTGGTCTTCACCCAGAGCGCGAGGGTTCTTGGGCTGGAACTGGTTATCCCGACATTATTGGAGCTTGAATAATATTCGCTTGAGCCGTCGAACGAGTACGCGCCCCCGTATTTCCCGTCCGACGTCCATGTCGGGCAGTTAGGGTCCGTGCATGTGGCGTCGTTGCTGTATAAGCTCACATCCTTCGTCCCGTTCAAGGACACGGCTGTGGAGTTGTCGAAATCGTAGTGCGCGACGAGTCCGCTGGACGGCGGATTGGCATTGAATATGTCGCTCACGTTGCCAGGCGAGAGCGCGGTGTCGTATACGCGGACATCGTCGATGGAGCCATTGAACAGCTCGAAAGTGCTCCATCCGCCGAGCGTATAACTGGTGGTGGAGCCGAAGCTGTCGGTATAAGGCACGGATCCTGATGGGACCCCATCTATATAGAAGTCCACGTCAGAGCCGTCGTATGTCACTGTGACAAGATGCCAAGTGGTAGTGTCCGTGATCGTGCCGGTCGAAGCGACATTGTTGACGAGGACATCCGTGAAGTGCACCTCGCCGTCATCGGCTACGAACACGCCCCAGCCGTTCATTCCTTCGCTCGCGAATAGGACCTGGGTGCCTCCGGTTAGGCTTGCCCTCTGGATCCAAGCGCTGAATGTGAGCGGATAGTTGCCGAAATTGGTGTTCGTATCGAAATAATCGTTGACCCCATCGAATGAGTACGCGCCGCCGTATACGCCACCAGAGATCCATGCCGGGCATCTACCCAGGGGGCATGTGGCGTCGTGCCCGTTCCCGCTCTTATCGGCTACTGTGTTGCTGCTCGGGATGATGGAGAAATTGTCGAAATTGTACATCGCGACCAGGTCCGTGCCATAGAACGTGTCGTTCAGGGTCAGCCCGGTGCATGTCATGTTCAATTGGCTCGGCTTCGTGCAGCCGACATTGCAGTCTCCGCCGCAGTAGCTGACCCCGTAGGTGATCGAGCACGACGCGTCCCCGGGGTTGCAGGATCCGCAGGGCACGCCCGCGCCTCCGTCGCACCCGGAGCATCCGTACCCCCATCTTGAGGAATACGAGGATATCGCGGAACCGGCAGGGCAGTACAGGGTCAATGTGTCCCCTTCTCCTCCGCTTTGCGTGAGATTGACGGCCGCTAATCTCGGAGCCGAGCTCCCGTTCCAGTCGAATATGAACTTCCCCAGCGGGTACGCGGTCTCGTTTATGGTGATGTTCACCAGGATGCTCGAATCTATCGTGGTCGTCGCGTTGTCAGGGGTCGGAGGCACGAAGGCGATATCGGGCGCCTCGGGCAGGATGCCTTGCAGGATGCCGTAATCGCTTTCTGGGTTCAGGTTCGTGAACGAGAGCGTATTCCCGGCGATATCCGGCGTGTCGTTGAGCAGATGCCATCCACCTTGGTCATATCCCCAGAGCTCGAACATGCTCTCGTTGTATCCGGGGAGCTCGGAATCCAGCCAGCTCCAGACAACGCTATGGATAGTCACGGGAAGAGCGATCGAGCTTATGTTCACGAACTTCTGCCTGAAGGACGGGAGCGGAGGGACGCTCTCGTTGGCCGTCCAATTGATGAAGAAGCCCGTGTCGTTCTCGCCCTGCAACAGGGACAGGTTGGTGTAGTTCTGGTAATCACCCTGCGGGCTGTCGAACACCGCGTCTGTCAGGTTCAGGCCGCTGCAGTTGACCGCCCGCAAATCGTAGGTGTTGTTGAAATAGTGGTCCCCTGCCATCGTGTCGTTATAGGACTGGTTTATGGAAACCCCGTACCTCAGGTTGTTGTCGAACGTGTTCTGGCTGAAATTGATATCCCACGTGTTCGTGCCCAGGAAGACGCCGTATGTGTTGTTGAAGACGCTGTTGTTGATGAAATCGGAATCATTGAAGACGTAGGATGAGGACAGATATATGCCGTAGCTGTCATTGAACATGGTGTTGTTGGCTGCCATTACCCCGCCCCCGTAGGAGGTGAAAATGCCGTAAGTGCAGTTCGTCAGGATATTGCCGATCACCGTGTCGTTCGTGTTGAGGTCGAATCCTTCCGTGGCGTTCGAGACGTTGTTGTAGTAGAAGAAGTTGTTGGAGCTGTCTATGAAACCCACCGCCACGGAAGAGGCGGTGTTGTTGGAGAAGTAATTGTATTCCGCATCCACCGTTGCTGGATAGCCGCAGGTGTAGGCGACGTCAGTCGCCGAGGTGACGGAGTTCCCGGTGAAGTTGTTGTACGTGATCGGGGAGGAGAAAGCATAGAGATTGAAACCGGATTTGAACCCCCATGCGGTGTCGTTCGCGAATATGTTATAGCTGCCCGACTCAAGTTCGTATCCGCTATATGCCGGTTCATCAATCGACAGGTTCCCGTACGCGTTGTTGTTGGTGAATGTGTTGTTGGAGCCGGCCAAATCGAAGCCGACCTGCACATCGGTCGCCGTGTTATTGTCCACCACGTTGAGATCGCCCTCGATGCCGTAGCCGCCGGACGTGTCGCTGATAACGATGACGCTGGTCGCGTTGTTCCCGATGAGGGTGTTGTTGTCCCCAATTATATCGTATTCGGTGCTGCCATCCAGATATCCGCTGTTGTTGAGCAGGATGGAGTTGTTCGATGAGAGGAAGAAGCCGTTCTCGTCATAGCCGAACGCGTTGTTGCTCGCGTTGTTTCCGACCAGGATCTCATTGTTCGAATTATCGACATAGAACCCGGACCCGAGCCTGCTTTTCAGCGCGGTGTTGTTGAAGAGGCTGTTATTGTCGCTGTGGGTGAGGTACACCCCGTATTGGCCGGTGCTGTTGAAGACGTAGTTGTTGGCGATGACATTCAGGCCGGACCCGTACATCCCGATTCCGATGGGGTTGCGGGTCGCGTTGTTGTTGATGATATTGGCGTTTTCCGTCTCCCATAGCCAGATCCCGTTGCTGGAGCAGTTCGTAGCATTGCTGTTCGAGACCGTGTTCGAATTCCCTGCATTGATCAGCTCATAGCCGTTATTGCGGTCATAGGAAGCCTGGTCATGGTCGATGATGTTGCCGCTCGAGCCGCCGAAGATCCCGAATCCGTCGTTGCTGTTGTACGAGCCGTTATTGTAGCTCAGATTGTTGTTGTCCGAATACTGGTCCATCTTGAATCCGTTCTGCGAGTTGTAGGCGCCGGTATTGTTCACGAGGATGTTGTCATAGGCCTCGCTATAAATCACGAAACCGTTTGAATTGCTCAGGGCGGTGTTGTTGGCCAGATAGTTCAGGCGGGTGTTCGATGTTAGCACGATCCCGTCCCAGGAGTTGCCGCTGACTGTGTTGAGTACCAGCTGATTGCCATGTCCCCCGGCATCGATGCGGATGCCGTCGTAGCGGTTCGAGGTGACAAGGTTGAGCGAATAATTGTTCTGGGAGGCATCGGACTGGTAGATGCCGTAGTTGTTGTGGTTCACCACATTGTAGCTGATGTTCGAATCGCTGCAATAATCCCCATAAGCATCATAGCAACTGCCATCTTGGGCATTGAAGTCTATGCCGTCCAATCCATTGTTCGTGACAGTGTTGTGGGAGATATAAGTGAAATTGGCGGAGATAAGATCGTATTCGAACGTCGTGTCGTTGAAGACCTGGTATATGGATGGCTGGAAGCCGATCGCGACGATGCCTGCCCCGCCGTTATTAGAGACGGAGTTCGAGCTGATGTTGCACCCGTAGGTGTTGCTGAGGGATATACCGCTGTTGACGCTCGAGCTGACCGTGTTACCGGTGACGTAGTCGTTCGATGCTGTCGAAGCCTGGGGGTAGTCGCCGCTATAGAGGTTGCTATAAGCGAAAGGGTAATAGTTGAGCTGATTTGGCCCTGCGGATAATATCCCGGTGTCGGTGCTGGATCTCACCGCATTATTATAGATCAGATTGTCGTCCGATGCCTCGAAACGGATACCCTCCACGTCACCATTCAGGATATTGCCCGTGATGTTGTTCCCATTCGAATAGAGGAGGTAGATGCCGTTATAGTTGTTGGACGAGTTAGACTGGCTGATCACGGAATTGTCGGTGTTCACAAGCACGATCCCGCCATTATTGAGCGATGTGGATCCGCTGACGATATCGTTGTTCAGCACAGAGCCGTCGGCATCGCAGAGTAGGATCTCGGAATAGGAGTTGTTGTTCGTCAAGGTTATGGCCGAATTCCTGAACAGGATCGGCTTCGAGCCTGAGCCTACGAGCCCGGATATCGTATTGTCGCATGATGACCCGGTTCTATCGGTGCCTGGATGCACGAAGAGATCGTATTGGTTGTTCTCCTGGGCATTTCCGGTGATCGTATTACCGAAGGTGTTCGTGAGCATGATGCCGTTTTTATTGTTGTCTGAGGTGTCGTTCACTATCAAGTTCGAAACCGTGTCGCTCAGGGAGATGCCGTTGCTGTCGCTGTCGAAGATGCTGTTGACCACGGTGTTGTTCCCGCCGAGATGTATGTAGACCCCGTTGAAATTGCTGGAAGAGACCGAGGAGCTGATCGTGGCGTTGCTGGTGCCCTGGAGGAGTATTCCGTCATTGCCATTCCCCCCTACGGTGATGTGGTTGAGCACCGAATTGTTGGCGTCGCAGAGTATGATCTCTGAGAAATTGCTCATAGAGCTCCATGACACGGTCGTGTTCGTGAAGACGATGGGAAGATGCCCGGTGCCGCGGTTGAACGGGTAGAAGTTGGAGCATGAATCCGAATCCACGAAAAGGTCATACCACCCGTTGTTGGTCAGGTTATTGTTGTCGAACATGCTGTCGGTCTCTGACGTGACATACATGCCGAACTCGGTGTTGCTATCCAAGGCGTTGTTCGTCACGCCATTGTTGCCGCCGGACATCGCAATGCCGAACTGGTTACCCGAACCCCGGTTGTCATACACTTGGCTGTTATATAAGCTGCAATTCAATCCGGCATAAACGTTGTTGATCAGGAGATTGCCGGATACATCGAAACCCGATCCTGCCATGGTGGCGCCGTGCGCGTTGTGATCAATGGTATTGTTATCGAATATGTCATCAGCTCCGTCTATGTCATTGAAGAAGGCGCCAAACATGCTGTTGTTTATGATCGATTCGCCGTTGCCAAAAACATTGAATCCGGTCTCGCCACCGTCTGCGGTGTTATTCTCGATAGTATCGCCGTTGCCGTTCAAGGCAAAGTCGGTACTGAAACCACCAGAACCGTATACGGTGTTATTGCCTACGAGCGCGTCGCCGCCTTGGACATCGAATCCATCGGATTCGTAGATAGTGTACGCGATATCGTTGTAGAGTACGGATCCGTCTCCTTCGACAAGTATTCCGGATCCATATTCGTTGGCGACGCTGACGTTGGTGTTTTCGAATGAGCTGTAATTCGTATCATACGCTTCGATGCCGCTGGGGAATCCTGAGATGTTGCAGTTCATGACGCTCAAACCGGTGATATCATTGCTCAGGATGCCTGCCTCAGAATAAACACCCGAGTCCTGCGCCCCGGTCTGTCGTATGCTGTGCCCCGTGCAGTCGAGTACGACATTCGAAGCATTCACATCGATGCACGTGGTCGGATCATCGTAGTAGGACCGATCAAGGGTCACATCGTTGGTCAGGTAATAATATCCGGAATCGGTGATATTGGCGCATTCCGACAAGACGATGCTCGGGCCGAAGACGTTGCCGAAGGAGTCTATGATGTCGATTGGGAGGCCGCCATTGCCTGTCTCGGTATCTCCGCTGAGTATATTCTGGTTGCTGCGATAGAGCAGGATGCCGTCTGCGGCATTATTATCCGTTGTGTCTCCGCTGATATTATTGTTGCTGGAATACATGAACGACATGCCCACGTAATTGCCTGATGACACGGAATTCGTTATGTTCGAGAAATCCGTCTGGTCTATCAGCATGCCGTCGTTGTTGATCGTGTTGGATCCGTGCACGACCGCGTTGTTGATGGATGAGTAGCTCGCATTGCAAAGTATTATCTCGGCATGGCTGTTGTCCCCGCTCAACGACACCGGGCTGTCGTAGTATGCGATCGGCTTGTTCCCCGAAGCGATGGTGTTGTTTATGAAGTTCCAGCAGTTGTATGGCGTTGATTCGTTCACGAAAACATCGTACTGGCCGTTCTCCTGCACGGTATTGTTATCAATTGTGATGCCGCCAGAATCTTGGAGCGAGATGCCGTCGATTTGGTTGCCGTTGAAAGTGTCGTTCTTGATATTTATGCCGGTGTCGGAGAGCAGGTCTATCCCGTAGCCATTGCCGTTCGAAGAGGAATTTTCGACATCGGCGTAATACGTATCCAAGAGGAAAATACCGTTGTTGCTGAGTGTATCCGATCCGTCGGCAGATACATTGTTCAGAGTCGAATCGTCCGCATGGCAGAGTATGATCTCCGAAGCGGTTACGGATGACCAGTTGACGCTCTGGTTGGAGAACAGTATCGGCCTGTTCCCGGAACCGGTGTTGTTCGTGATATTGTTCGCGCATGAGTCCGCTCCGACCCAGAGGTCATATATGCCGTTTTCCGAAAGGGTGTTGTTCTCGATATCGTTGTTGGTTCCGGTTACCGAAAGGCCTATCGAGTTGTTCAACGCGGTGTTGTTCAAAAATACACCGGAAGACATATCCATTAGGAATCCTTCATTCGTGTTGTTTCCGGCATTGTTGCCGGTGAACGTGTCATTATAGCTGATAGGATAGCCATATCCGCGATCACTCATCAGAAAACCGTCATCGGAATCGTTCAGCGCGTTGTCTCCAGTGAAATTGTCGCTATCGGAAAAATACAGCAGGAAACCTTCGCTGGCGGAAGTGGCATTATTGTTCATAATAAGGTTATTTCCAGAGTAGGCGGATTCATCATCATCGAATACAGCGAAACCGGGCCCCGAATCGTTGAAGGCGCTATTGTTCGTGAAGTTCGATTGATAGCAGATCTCTAGGTTGAATCCCCCGTTGATATTTTCTATGGCGGTATTGTTATCGATGATACTATCGGAAACTGAGATATAGAAGCCCTGGGAGCCGTTGATATCGTGATTATTGGTTGCATTGAAGCCATCACCGCTCAGAGTGAAACCGTTGCCGAAATAATAGACATCATATTGGTCGTAACCTCCGCTATTGATGGCCGTATTGTTCACGAAAGTCATGTTCACAGCCGAGGCATCCATTCCATCGTTGCTATTGTTGATCGCGGTGTTGTCGCCCATGAAGTCAGAGGCGCCTCCGCTGACCGAAAACCCATTCATGTTTCCGATGGCGATATTGTTGGTTATGCTATCGTTGGTGGTCATATTGATGGGAAGCGAGAGGCCGAAACCGTTTCCGGCGGGGTTGGATGCCGCAGTGTTGTTGGTTAGATTGACATATGATACGGTCCCGCTGAATTCGAAGCCACCGTCATTCATGCCTTCGGCGGTGTTGTTGGTCACGGTCATATTGAAGACGTCTGTCAGGCTTCCATCGAAATATAAGCCATAATAACCATATCCGGAAGGAGCGGAGACCGAATTGCTGGTGACCGTGCTGTTCTCGACCCCACCGATATATATCCCGTCGGAGTAGTCCGATATCATCGGGCAATTCTCGACCGTTATGTTGTTGAACACCGTTCCTGATGAATCATCTGCGATGATGCCTTGGGAGAATAGACTCGGATTATCGCTGGTGAGGGAATGACCATTGCAATCAAGCGTGATGTCGGATGAATTCAGCCTGAGGCATGCATAAGAATCGCCACCGCCAAAAGCCGGGACATCGGAAGTGTTGAGAGGCTCGCCTACCAGATCTGTCGTCAGTTGGTAGTAGCCTGGAGAGGTGATGTTCTGGCAGCTCGACACGTCTATAGCGAAAGATATGGTAGGGAGAAGGAGGATTAACAGTAAGGCTACTGCGTATACGATGTCTCCCTTCATGAAACCATTTCCGAAGCGATTATTTATATTCTATGCGGAGGGTCCGGTTTTCGTTATGCGCATACTAATATTATAGCGGCCAGCTGGTGAGCTTAAAAGAGGGCGTGAGAAATAGGCAATCATGGTGGATTTCAAGGCAGTAATATTCGATCTGGACGGCACCATTTATCTTGGCAAAACGCCCATTCCCGGAGCGAAGGAAGCCCTGGAAAGGCTGCGCAGGTCCGGAAAGAGGATCTTTTTCCTTACGAACGCGGCCACACGGAGCAGGGCCGGCATCGCCGCGAAGCTGGAGAAGATGGGCTTTTCCGCCAGGAAAGAGGAGGTCATAGGAGGGGCCTACCTTCTCGCGAGGTATATCTCCACGAATTACAAGGGCAAGAAGGTATATGTCGTGGGAGAGCGGGGCATCGGCGAAGAGTTCGCTGCTGCCGGCATACCCATCTCGGAAGATGCTGATATCGTCGCGGTGGGACTGGACCGGGACTTCACATACGACAAGCTCGCGAAAGCGTATCTCAACCTGAAAAAAGGCGCGGTATTCCTCGCATCGAACCTTGATCATGTCTTCCCGACCGAGACCGGAGATCTGCCGGGTGCCGGATCCATAGTGGAGGCGATAGTCTTCGCGGCAGACCGGCGGCCGTACGTCGTCGGGAAACCGAACACGCTCGCATTCGAGATAATCAAGAAGGAGACCCACCTAAAGGAAGACGAGGTGCTGTTCGTGGGGGACAGGCTGGATACAGATCTGGCGTTCGCCAAGGCATGCGGAATCAAATCCTGCATGGTATTGACGGGGAACGCCAAAAAAGAGGACCTGGAAGGCGCGGCATTCAAGCCCGAGATGGTATTGCCTTCGGTCGCGGACCTCAATCTTCCATGATGTCTTTGAGCGTGTCGCTAGGCATCTCGGAGCCGAACAGGCTCTCATCGATATTGATGTCCGGCATGGGCGAAGGCGGTTCCGGAGTCTTCGGAGGCTCGTACGGAGGCGAACCGGCAGGGGACACTATGTTATAGGTCGCCTGGATCGTGCTTCCGCACCTGCATTTGCCTGATAATACCAGTTCCTTGAGTTCGAGGTCGCTGGTGACGTTGAAATTCGCTTCTCCACCGCAGTTTGAGCATTTCACGGTCCTATGAAACTCCATCTGGACACCTCTGCACCTGAATCTCAGGCTTGTTTTATAAGGTTATTATACGCTTCTCGGTTATTATCTCGTCCATCCTCTCGTCGTTCTCGTGCGTCGGGAGGCGCTCCATGATCTGGAAATCGAAGCACACTCCTATGCGGTACGCCGGCGATTTGGAGAGGTACCGGTCATAGTATCCTTTGCCATAGCCGAGGCGGTGCATGCACAGCCCGAACGAGATTCCCGGGACTATGACGATGTCCGGGTCTAATTTGAGCTCCGGATTATGCGTTTTCGGCTCCGGGATCCCGAACTTCCCGGGAACGAGCTCCTCGAAGGAATGGAAACGGAAGAATTCGATATGCTGGTCCCCGGTTACAGGCAAAAGAACCTCTTTCTTCAGTTCGAGCGCTTTCATAATGATCGCGCGGGTGCTGACCTCGCTGCCTTTGGCGATGTAGAAGGCCACGACTTTCGCTTCCTTGAAACGAGGATGCGACGCTATGCGCTCCGCGATTGCGTGGCTCATCGTATCCGCTTCGTGCGACTGGAGAGAATCCCTTTTGAGAAGCATTTCCTTTCTCAGTGCTGCCTTCAACTCGTGTACCATTCACATTGTAATCAGCTGGAGGAGTTAAAAAAGATGCGCGGGAGTTCAGCGCATGGAATCCATCGCGAGATACGTATTCGAGGCAGGCATGCTCAAGCGAGTGAAAAGAAGCGGGTGGTGGGCCGAGAAGATAGAGACCCCGGAGAGCGTCGGGGACCATTCGTTCCGGACCGCCATACTCGCTTTCATATTGGCAAAAATGGAAGGTGCTGATGAAAACCGGCTCTGCACAGCGGCGGTCTTCCATGACATGCAGGAGTGCCGGATAGGAGACCTGCATAAGATTGCCGCGAGATACATCCGTGTAAGCGATGAACTGGGAAGAAAAATAGAGAAAGAGCAGGCAGCGGATCTGCCTCCGGAACTGAAACGCTCTGTGCTCGGCACGCTCGAGCTTTCCGATAAGGAGCATACGATATTGAAGGATGCGGATTATCTCGAGTGCGCTTTCCAGGCCAAGGAATACGCCGATTCAGGATATGTTGGCGCGAAGACTTGGATAGCAAGCATAGGTGAGAAGCTAAAAACAAAAAGCGCGAAGAAGCTGCATTCGCAGATGGGCAGGATGGATTCCGATTCCTGGTGGAAAGGGTTGAAGAAACTGGACTGAATCTCCAAGCCCTATATTTGAAAAGCTGAGCGGTCAATTCATACTCAGATGGGACTCCAGGAAAAGCTCAAGGAACTAGAGGACGAGATGGCTCGTACCCAGAAGAACAAGGCTACGGAGTACCATATCGGGATCGTCAAGTCCAAGATCGCGCAGATACGCCGCGAGCTGCTCGCGCCCAGGAAGCACGGAGCGAGCGGGGGCGGATTCGATGTCAAGAAAAGCGGCGACGCGACAGTAGCGCTGATAGGGCTTCCCAGCGTCGGAAAATCTACTCTGCTTAACAAGCTCACGAATGCTGAATCCAAAACAGCGGCGTACGCATTCACGACGCTGAAGTGCATCCCGGGCACGATGGATTACAAGAATACAAAAATACAGATACTCGATCTCCCTGGGATAATCGAAGGCGCGAAAGACGGGAAAGGACGAGGGAGGGAAGTCATCGCGGTCGCAAGGAATGCGGATCTCATTCTCATCATGATAGAGGCCAACCACCCGGACCAGCGGCGCATAATCGAGACCGAACTCTACGGATTCGGCATCAGGATCAATGCCTCGCCTCCGCACGTATCCATAGGGAAGGCGATGAAAGGCGGGATAACGATCAATCACACCGTCCCCATAACCAAGATAAGCGAAAGAAGCATCCAGGCGACGCTGAACACGTACGGCATGTTCAATGCGGATGTCATCCTCCACCAGGACATAACCGTGGACGAGTTCATCGATGCAGTCGAAGGGAACCGCGCTTACATTCCCGCTGTCTACGTGCTGAGCAAATCAGACCTCGTGAAAACGCCGCCCAAGCTTCCATTCGAGTACGTGCCAGTAGCTGCGGAGCGAGGAGGCGGCATAGAGGAGCTCAAAAAACAGATATACGACAGGCTCGACTTGATCCACATATTCACCAAGCGCAAAGGAGAGGTCGCGGACATGAACGACCCCATGGTTGTTCGCAGTGGCATTACCGTGGGGGAGATGTGCGAACGACTGCACCGGGATCTGCGCAAGGAGTTCCGGTATGCTCTCGTCTGGGGGAAAAGCGTGAAGCACCAGCCCCAGCGCGTGGGCCTCTATCATATGCTTGAAGAAGGGGACATCGTGCAGGTCATAAAGAGATGATGTTTCTGTTACCCGGATTTAAAAATTATTGCACCCACAGATAAAATCATGCAAGCACGGAGCGAAATATCTTCTAATTCCATAGTGCTCAGCTTGCTCCTCCTGGCCTAGCCGGCCACATCACACATAGAATTTTTGGACTAATAAAAATTATCCTCAGTCTTACTTTTTCTCCCCGTAAAAAACAAGGAGGTGAGATGCATGGTAACCAAAGAAATGCCGGCGCGTCCGGCAGCAAAAAGAATGATGCCTCGCGAGGTAAGTGAATTCAGGTGGTGGGGCGAGAGAAAGAACAAGTATCTCGAGAGAATAGGGGAATACGCCGAAGGGTACGGCCGCGCCATGATTGCGAGAGACGAGAGGACAGTAGCGAGGCTAGGCGCTATCAAGATATTCGACACCACGGCGAGGGACGGCATGCAGACGCCGGAGACCGCGGCATTCGTCACCGAGCATAGCGGGAAGTCGGTCGTAGAGAACAAGGTCGCCATCTGCATGAGGCTGGCGGAATGGGGAATCCCGATCATAGAGGTCGGCAACGCTGTGAGCAACCCCGGCGAAATCGAGGCCATAAAGACTGTCAGGAGGATGGTGAGGGAACGCAGCCTGAACACCGAGATAGTCAGCCTCGGCCGCATGGTGCACAGGGACATCGACGCCGCGGCAGAGGCGGACGCGGAGACGATGCATATCTACACCTCCGGATCCATCCCTCACGCGTGGGTGAAATTCGACAGGATGCCGGAGCAGCTCGTGGACCATATCGAGGAATGCGTGAGATACGCGAGACAGAAAGGCTTCGAAAAAATCATAGTGTCGCTCGAGGACTCGGCGAGGGCGGACCCAGACCATCTCGTGAGGGTCGGGGAGATGATCTACGAAGCCGCCGGAGGCCATGGCATCCAATACAACATCCCGGACACTATCGGCGTTTGCGACCCAGCGTACATGTACGGCCTCATATCGTATATCCGCTCGAAAGTGCCCCAACTGCCGCTCCAGGCGCATTGCCACAATGACATGAACATGGCGTTCCAGAACACGATAGCGGCCATGCTCGCCGGAGTCTCCGTGGCGCAGGTCACGATGCACGGTGTGGGCGAGAGGACCGGGAATGCTGCGATGGAGCAGGTGGCCATGTACATGCAACTCAACTATGGCATCGAGTACGTCGACATGAGCCAACTGAACGAGGTATCCGGTTTCATAACCGAACGCTTCGGTGTCGGACCGGCAGAGAACGCGCCATATGTGGGGAAAACGGCATTGAAGCATACCGCGGGCGTCCATGGCGACGGGGTATT